>DASRMP010000065.1:0-15319 GCA_035647855.1 Actinomycetaceae bacterium
GATGGCAGAATTGGGCATGCGTGGCCTTTGTGGTGTGTTCTGTCTTGGCGGACTGAACAACTCCATCAAAGGCCACGCGTCTATGCCCCCACGCCGCGCCGGGTTGACAACACACCACCACCCTTAACCGAACGACATTGACGCTAACCCCCAGCTCCCGGCCTTACCCACGGGCACACGGAGCCGCGCACGGACGCAGCGCGCCGCCCCTGACCCCGGAATCGGGCAGCTCAGCACCGACAGCCCCGCCCTCTGGCCCCGGAACCGGGCGGCTCAGCACGGCGAGGTAAGCCTGCGAGCCGAAGGTTAGGGCCCACACGCTAACCCCCAGCTCCCGGCCTTACCCACAGCCACCGGGCGAGGACGTGGAGATGCCGCACGTAGCTGTCAGGACCCGCGCCCAAGGCAGGTCCCGTGCCCGAGCAAAGACCCGCGCCCGAGCAAAGACCCGCGCCCAAGTCACGACCAACGCGGGAAGCCTGGAACCCAGAGTTCTGGTCGCGGCCGTGTGTGTTTCCAAACCTCGGCCGGAACCGCATCTCGCAGGGCGCGCCCCAGAGCTCCCGGGGACTTGACGTCGTGTATGTCCATGTGCTTCAGAGAGATGCCACCGCGACGAATCTCTTCATCACGGTCCTTCTCGGTCAGGATCACACCGAGTGGCCGATCGCCCATGTACTTCACGCGACCGTCGAACTCAATGCCTCGCCCGTACAGCTCCCAGAAGAGGTCGAGGTAGTAGCACCGGCCGTTACGGCGCGTGAACTCGTACTGGCAGATCGGCTCCGGAAGTCCCATGGCCAGCGCACCCCACCGTGTCACGCTCTCACCCGGCGACTCCGACCATGGAGTCGCCGAAGCGATGATGACGGCCGCTCGCTTCTTACCTCGGATGAGACTCAAGCCCTCGAGCTTTCGGAGCCACTCGCCCTGGATTGCTGCGGCTCGCGCTTCCGTGCCCTGGCGGTCCAGCCGCGACGATCGGGCCGCGGTTGCCAGAATCGCATCCACCACGACGAGCGCGTCGCGCGGGTGCCAGAACAGCGCCACGTCCAGGACGAGCCGCGCCACGTCTAGTGTGGGAACGCCCCCGACTTCTCGGAAATCTCCGTCGTCGACGGCGTAGCAGTGGCGCTTCAGGACCTCCGGGTGCTCGATCGGTTCCTTGAGCACAGCCGGGAACTTGAGCGGCTTCCTCCAACTGCACCTCGGGACCAGCAGATCCACCGTGGTCACAGGCTGCCAAATCGGCAGTTCGTACAGCACCGCGCAGGACGTGAGGCAGGCGCGAGCGCCGTCGCCGTATTCCAAAGATACGAGCGTGCGGGCGATGTTCACGGCGCGCGCTCGATCCCACGACTGCCAATCGGGATCCATCCTGAGGTAGCCGCCCAAGCAAACGCGCACTACCTCACCTGATGCCTTCAGGTGTCGGGTGGCCGTGGAACCCAAATCCCGGGCAAAGTATGTGCGTTCGCGGACGACGTCGAGAAGCTTCATGGACCGATTCACGCACTGATGGACTTCGGCGTGCAGAAGCATAGGACGGTTCGGTGGAGGGGCGAGCACTAGCTTCCGCTGTGTGGAAAGGGCGGCGTATCGGCGGGTCTCGGAGTACGGGGAGTCCGGAGTGTGGGGGTGCCCCTGAGAATTCCGGAATCGCTGCGGCGAGCAGGGCGCAAGTAGCGAGCCACCCGCGATGCTCTCCGGCACCGCGGGTAGCGCTCTCCGGCACTGCGGCACCGCGGGTAGCGCTCTCCGGCACCGCGGATAGCCCCCCCCCCCGGCATCCGCGGGTAGCGCCCCCCGGCACCCGCGGGTAAGGCCTGGCGCTGAAGGTTAGCGTGAGGACCCTAACCACCAGCTCGGAGCCTCACCCCCGTGGTCGTGCCGGGCGCCGCGCATCCACGGGTAAGGCCAGGCGCTGAAGGTAAGCGTGAGGACCCTAACCACCAGCTCGGAGCCTCACCCCCGTGGCTGAGCTGGGTGCCGGGGCCGGGCGCCGGGCACCCCGCGGCCAGGGGGCTGGGAGCCGGGCGCCACGCGAACCAGCCCACCAATCAGGGCCGGAAGCCCTGCAGCCCCTCCGCGGTGGTCACGACGAACACGTCGCCCACCAAGACCCCGCCGGCCCGAACCGCTGCCGCAGAGAACCCGGCGCCGAGCGGCTCCCGATCCACGGAGCACGATTCCACCACCGGGCCAACCACCTGGCCGCGGTGCTCCGTGCCGCGGTACACCGCCAGCACCGGAATCTCGCGCTCCGCCTCGCACGCCAGCCGACTCCCATCGCTCAGCTCGGTCCGCTCACCGGTCACGAGATCAATCTCAACAACCCCGCCGTCCACGTATCGCACCGCCGACCCATCCGGAGACAGGAACGGCCGCCCGAACTGATCGAAGAAGTTCTTCCGGTCCAGTGGCACCGTCCATTTCACGGCGCCTGTCTCCGCGTCCACGCCATTCAGAACCGCATTCACGTTGAGCACGGTCATGGCGCCGGACTCGTCCCAATCCACCTGTCCGGACGTGAAGGTGCAGAGGGCCAGCGGCTCACTGACGTCGAGGCAGAGGTTGCTCGCCGGGAACCTCCACAGCGTGGCACCGGTTTCGCGATTGAGCCCCACCACCATCTGGCGCAGGTAGTCGAACCGGTTCTCGACAAGACTCCGCTGGTATGACTGCCCCACCAGAGTCGAGCCGACCGTGTCCCACGACCAGCCATTATCAGTACTGAAGCCCGATCCGAACACCTCCTCGAAAGGCCGCTCCCAGACAACCTGCCCGTTATGCCCGAGGCCAAGCATCTCGCCCGGCCGGTCATTCGTTGAGAAGACCAGTTCTCCGAGGCTTCGGGAGTTCTCGGGCAGGTACGCGGTGGTGCTGGCGATGAGCCGGCCGTCCGCGGTGAGTTCCCAGACTCCCCGCGCGCCGTTCAGCAAGTGGCCGTCCACGCATGCCGCCGCGCCGCAGTCATAGGGCCGCGTTTCCGCCCACAGCAGTTCTGACTCGGCGATGGTTGCGCCGGTCGCCGCGTCCGCCACGGCGAGGCGGGCCCATCCGTCCGCATCCTCGGGCCGGAGGAACGCCACGTCCCCCTCCCCGACGACGACCGCCTCCAGCACCGCACCCTCCTCCGCATGGCCGACGCCCGCCGGAGCCGACCAGAGCGAAGCGCCGTCCGTTGCCCGGAAAGCACCGATCATGAGCTCATCTCCGGAGACGAAGTAGCTGACGAGTACGTCCCCGGCGCTGTCTTTTACGCCCGCGAACGTGCCTGAGACGCTCCACAGCGGCTCGACGATCCGTTCCGTCTCCGGCACCGGGGCGGCGGTTTCGGCGGGTTCGGTGGCGGTGGGCGTCGTCGTCGGGGAAGACGTGGCACCCGGTGACGGCGATTCGGAAGACTGGCCCGAGCACGCGACCATCGTCAACGCCAAGGCGGCGCACGCGGCCACGGATACGACGTTTCGACGACGACGGCGCCAACGCATTGACGTTCCTCCAGGTCCCCTTGTGCTGAGGCGAAACCACCCTGCTTCCGCGCGCTCGAGAAGGATCGGCGCCGGAGAGGAAGTGGGGCCCCTGGGGACAATGCTATCCAGCGGGCGGAGGGGAACCAATGCGGGACGAGTCGGAAGGCGGGAGGCGGTGCGCGGTCGCGTGCGAGGGTGTGAACCACGGGCGCCGAGCCACCGGAGCGAGCTACGGGAGGCGGTGCGCCATTACGTCGCGGATTTGCCGGCCCGCGGCCACGCCGCGGCGCTCGTACCGCGTGAGCACGCGTTCATCCCAGCGCGGCGAGAAGCCGTCGGCGTCGGCCGAGGGGTCCGGCGAGAAGAACTCTCCCGCACCCGCAACCACATCTCTCATCTGCTCCGCGTAGTTCTCCCAGTCCGTGGCCATCCGCCACACGCCGCCCGGAACCAGCACTCGCGCAACGGACGCCGCGAACGCCGGATTCACCAGCCGCCGCTTGTGGTGCCGCTTCTTCGGCCAGGGATCCGGGAAGAAGATCCACACCTCGGTGGCGCACTGGTCGGGCAGCGACGCCCCGAAAAGGGTCGCGGCGTCGGCCTGGATCAGTCGCAGATTGGTCAGTTCGGCCTTCACGGCCCGCAGGACCGTGGCGCCCAGGCCCTCGCGCCACACCTCCACCGCCAGCACGTTCCGCTCCGGATGAGCGTTGGCATAGCCCACGGCCTGTTGCCCGATTCCGGCGCCGATTTCGATGACGAGAGGGGCGTCGTCGTCGGGAAAGAGGTCCGCCAACTCGAGGCGGGGCGGATGCAGCGTGGCCACGTACCCGTCCGAGTCCGCGCCGATCAGGTAGCGCCGGCCGTGCTCTGAGATCGCCCTCGCCTCTGGCGGACTCAGCCGCCCGCCCGTGCGCGCGAACGAACGATTGCTCACGCCACGCCCACCTCGGCTCAGTCCTTCTTCTTGCCGGCCGGCGAATCCGCGGTCAACGCCGCGATGAAGGCCTCCTGCGGCACCTCGACCCGGCCGATCGACTTCATCCGCTTCTTGCCCTCCTTCTGCCGCTCGAGCAGTTTGCGCTTGCGGGAGATGTCGCCGCCGTAGCATTTGGCGAGCATGTCCTTGCGGAGCGCGCGGATGTTCTCACGTGCGATGATGCGCGCGCCGATGGCCGCCTGGATCGGCACCTCGAACTGCTGGCGTGGGATCAGTTCCTTGAGCTTCGCGGTCATGTCCACGCCGTACGCGTACGCCTTGTCGCGGTGGACGATCGCGGAGAACGCGTCCACGGGCTCGTGGTTCAGCAGGATGTCGACCTTGACGAGGTCAGCGGCCTGGTCGCCGGCCTCCTCATAGTCCAGGGACGCGTAGCCGCGCGTGCGGGATTTCAACGCGTCGAAGAAGTCGAAGACGATCTCGGCGAGCGGGAGCACGTACCGCAGCTCCACGCGTTCGGTGGAGAGGTAGTCCATCCCCTTCAGGGTGCCGCGGCGCTGCTGGCACAGCTCCATGATGGTGCCGATGAAGTCGGAGGGCGCGAGGATAGTCGCGTTCACGATCGGTTCACGGATCTCCACGACCTTGCCCTCAGGGAACTCCGACGGGTTCGTCACCTCGGCGTATGTTCCGTCCTCCAGCGTCACGTCATACTCCACGTTCGGCGAGGTGGAAATCAGATCGAGGTCGAACTCACGCTCGAGCCGCTCGCGCACGATCTCAAGGTGCAGCAGTCCGAGGAATCCGCAACGGAATCCGAACCCGAGCGCCACGGAGGTCTCCGGTTCGAACACGAGCGCCGCGTCGTTGAGTTTGAGCTTGTCGAGGGCGTCACGCATCGCGGGGTAGTCGGAGCCGTCGATCGGGTAGAGACCGGAGTACACCATCGGCTTGGGGTCGCGGTATCCGGGGAGCGGCTTCTTGGCGAGTTTCGGCGCGGTGGTGACAGTGTCACCGACGCGCGACTGCCGCACGTCCTTCACGCCCGTGATGATGTATCCCACCTCGCCGACGCCCAGGCCCTCCGACGCCTTCGGCTCCGGCGAGATGACACCGAGCTCGAGGAGTTCGTGCTGCTCCCCCGTGGACATCATCGCAATCCGCTCGCGCGGGTCGATATACCCGTCGACGACGCGCACGTACGTGACCACTCCCCGGTACGTGTCGTAGATGGAGTCGAAGATCATGGCGCGCGCGGGAGCATCCGCATCGCCCGCCGGGGCGGGGACGGTCTCGACGATCCGGTCCAGCAATTCGACGACGCCGGCACCAGTCTTGCCCGAGACGCGGAGGACATCCTCGGGCTCGCAGCCGACCAGTCCCGCGATCTCCTCCGCGAACTTCTCGGGCTGGGCGGCGGAGAGGTCGATCTTGTTGAGGACCGGGATGATGGCCAGATCGTTCTCGAGCGCCATGTAGAGGTTGGCGAGTGTCTGGGCCTCGATGCCCTGCGCGGCATCCACGAGCAGGACCGCTCCCTCGCATGCGGCGAGAGAGCGCGAGACCTCGTACGAGAAGTCGACGTGGCCAGGGGTGTCGATCATGTTGAGCGCGTAGGCTCTATCGCCCACCTGCCACGGCATCCGCACTGCCTGCGACTTGATCGTGATGCCGCGCTCTCGCTCGATGTCCATGCGATCGAGGTACTGCGAGCGCATCTGCCGTTCCTCGACGACGCCGGTGAGCTGCAGCATCCTGTCCGCGAGGGTGGACTTGCCGTGGTCGATGTGCGCGATGATGCAGAAATTGCGCAGCAGATCGGGACGAGTGCTTGCGGGCTTGATGGTGCCCAGCAGAGAGGCGTTCGGGATCACGTACTTCCTTCAGGGGTAGCTCACCCCATGATCCCACGCGGCGGCGATGTGGAGAAACGTGGAACAACCGGAGCGCTGGGATGGAACAGCGCTGGGATGGAACAACCGGAGCGCTGGGATCGTTGAATCGAGCGAAGCAGAGATGGAGTGTGATGACTCAAGACCCCGGAATCGGCCGACTGATTCAAGTGGCGAACGCCCCCGGCGCGCTGCTCGTGCGCGCGTCCGCGCTGTTCACCCTGCCCTACCTCGTGTTCGCAATCATCGCGGCGAGGGTCAATCCGAGCGTGATGTCGACGATTCTGCTGGTCATAGCGGTGGTGCTGGCGGCCGGGCTCGCGTTCTTCGCGTGGCGGCGCGATCGGCTTTCGAAGCTCGTGGACGAGGCCGAGGAGAACGCCATGGCGCGGGCCATCGGGTATGCGGAACTCACCTCGCCGAGTGATCGATCCGCGGAGGAACTGGTCGCGGACCGCATGCAGCAGATGCTCGACTTCGAGGAGGAACGGCATCTGCACAAGGACACCTGGATGCCGCGAGTGGAGGCAACGCAGCGCGCTCTGGTGCGCGCTGCCGGCGGTGTCCAGGCTGCGCCGTACCTCAAGGACGACCTCCGCGTGACGCTGATCTCCATGATCGTCAGCGTGGCGGCCATCCCGGCGAGCGCCGTGGGTTCGTTCCTGTCGCTGCTGATGATCCTCGGCTGAGGCCGGAGCCGGGCCCCTTCCGGCCGCGGTTCGGCCCGGTTTCGATCACAGCCGGCCCCTTCCGGCCGCGGTTCGGCCCGTTTCGACCACAGCCGGCCCCATTCCGGCCGCGGCTCTGCCCGGTTTCGATCACTACTGTCGGAGTTTCGCCCGCATGGACCATTTCCGACCCCTCAACAGCGTGTTTCAGCCCTCTTTCGGGCTGTTTTCACGTCTCTTCATCCGCTCGGATCGACATCTGTAGGCGTTTCGCAACTTCTGTAGGCGTTTTACGCGTGTTTAGCGCCTACAGAAGTTGCGAAACGCCTACGGTAGACGCTCGGGACGTCGTCGAGCCGCCCACGGGAGGGCTGCGGGACGCGCGAACCGGCAAGAAACACGCACTCCCAGACGAAACGCCTACGGAAGTCGCCACCGAAGGCGCCCGAAGGCGCCGAGGCGGCCGGAACTCCTACAGAAGTCGCCACCGAAGGCCCCCGAAGGCGCCGGGGCTGCCGGAACGCCTACAGAAGTCGCCGCCGCCAGCCACCGCAGGCCACCGCCGGCCACCGCAGACCAACAAAGGCCACCGGGGGCGGCCCTAAACGAGCCCGGGCTCAAGGAGAAGCGGTCGCGGTCGGTACTGAGCGAGGACCTCTCGGCCGAGTGTCTTTTCGAGGGTGACTCGAAGCGCGGCATTTGTTCTGATGTTGTCGTTGACGATCTGGTGGACCGGGAAACCGGCCGCACGGAGCGAGAGGTACCGCTGCTTCTCGTTGAGGAGCCGCTGTTTGGCGTCGTCGCCGTCGTATTTCATCATTCCGTCGAACTCGAAGCCGACCCCCAGTTCCTTGATCCAGAGGTCGAGGAAGAAGATGCTGTCGTTCTCGTGGATGGGAACGGGGAACTGGGTCTGTGGAGACGGCAGCCCCAGCGCCAGAATCACCCATCTCAGTTCGGATTCCTTGGGCGATTCCGCGAGCGGGTCGGCGAACCTCACGAGTTCGCGAGCGCGACGCACGCCCGGGAACCGGGTCATCGAACCAAGGCGCTCCAGTAGCTGTGCACGGATCTCCTCGGCGCGACTCCGTGTCGCTTCTGGCCGGAACTTGGACGCGTTGCACAATCGCCCCAGCGCCGCATCGATCACGACGATCGCCGCTCGGGGTGACCTCATCCGTCCCATGTCAAGAATGAGGCGCTCGAGCGTGCAGACCCGGATCCCTTCGACGATCGTGACGTCTGACTCCTCCAACCTCATCGAATGGCGGATGATTCTGCCTGGGGCACCGTGTTCGCCCGGGAGCGGCCGCAACTCCGTTGAACTTCGGCCTGCTGTTGGCGGTGTGGACAGATGCACCAAGCCTGTTGCCTCCGAGAGCGGCAAGCCCCACACCGCGGCGGCGCTCTCGAGGACCATGACCGAGTCTGGGCTCACCAGGGATTGCCATAGAATCCGCGCGAGGTGGATCATCTCCCGCCGTTTCCACGCCGACCACTCACGCGCGACCAGCAAATACGCACCCTGTCCGATCTTGAGATAATCCTTCTTGACGCTGGCGGGCCGCTTTCCCTGTATACGAGTGAGATAGAGGCGGCTGCGCAGTTCGTCGAAGCTCCCGGATGATCCGACTGTCATGTCGCAACTCTGGAGCTTTTTGGTGAGGCTGTCCAGCCGCCGATCCGGACTTGTGGACAAGCCCGCGCCAACGTGGCCTGCAAGCACGCCGGAGGCCGGGCAATACGCTGGGCCCATGAGCCCCTCCTTCAAGAGCCTCCTCCAGCGCGCCGGTCGCGAGGCCGTCCGCGCCGTCGAGAAGGCAATCCGCACGACCACGACGACGGCGCGCTCACGCACCACCGCCCCTCGCCGCGCATCTCACAGCACGACGACGACGGCACGCCCGAGCAGCCGCGACACCCGCCAGATCGAAAAACAGTCCGGTTATGGGCAGGCGTCGTCGGCGGGGTATGCCCACGGAGGGGAACCCTCGCCGTACGGGAGGGCATCGGCGCGGGAACTCAACGTCGCAGCCCTCCCCCAGTTCGATTACGCGCCCCACAAGGACGGCGACGCCGATCCCGGCGAAGTCGCATGGACGTGGGTGCCGTATGAGGACATTCCGGAGGTCGGGAAGGACCGACCGGTGCTGGTCCTGGCGTATCTCGGGCGAGACCTCGTGGTGCTGCAGATGACTTCGCAGGACAACACCCGCGACCGTGCCGAGGAAGCGCGCCATGGCCGCTACTGGATGGACATCGGCTCCGGGAACTGGGATTCGCGCGGCCGGCCGTCGGAGGCGCGGATCGATCGGCTGCTCGTAGTTGGGCAGGAGGCAATCCGGCGTGAGGGCGGCGTGCTCGACGAGCGGATCTTCAATCGAGTAGTGGCCGCGGTGAAGGAAGCGCACGCGCTGGGGCTCTGACGCCGTCGTGGATTGTGAGCGATCTTGCACCCCTGCCGCATTCCGGGAGAACGCCCAAGCGCGCGGTTTTGCTACAGTTGGCGTTTGGGTTCCTGCTCGGTCGGGTGGGGCCCGGCCGATGGCACGCACAGGCATCCCCACGCCGCAGTCCCGCCCTCGGCGCAGCCCTCGACGACCAGCTCCCAGACATCAGAAAGATCATTCGTGGCAAATATCAAGTCGCAGATCAAGCGAATTCGCACCAACGAGAAGGCGCGCCAGCGCAATCAGTCGGTGAAGAGCGAGCTCAAGACCTACGTGCGCAGGGTGCGCGTGGCTGTCGAGGCCGGAGACCAGGACGCTGCGGAGAGCGCGCTCAAGGACGCGTCCCGGAAGCTCGACAAGGCCGTCTCCAAGGGCGTCATCCACAAGAACCAGGCCGCCAACCGTAAGCGGAAGCTGGCGAAGACCGTCAACCAGATGGGCGAGACCGTCGAGGCCTGACTCGCACGTCAGAGCAGAGGAGCGGGGCACCGGATCGGTGCCCCGCTCCTTGCGTCCTCGACCACTTCCGCGCCCGCCGTGCGCCGTTCCGCGCCGGCCGTGCGCCGTTCCGCGCCGGCCGTGCGCCGTTCACGCAGTCTGCAACTGCTCCGCCGCCCGCAGTTCCGCGGCGAGGTGCCAGTAGCCGATGAGGTCGTCGTTCATGGCTTCCCATGTGCGCGTGAGAGCGCGGCGCCGCCCCGCATCGCCCATCCTCGCCCGGAGTTCCGGATCGCGGACCAGCCGCTCGACCGCCGCCCGCATCTCCGCCGGCCGGTTGGGGTCGTAGAGGAAGCCGGTCTCGCCGTGAACCACCTGGTCCACGGGACCGCCCTCGTTGGGCGCAACCACGGGCACGCCGCAAGCCATCGCCTCCTGCACGGTGAGCCCGAAGGTCTCGAACCTGCCCGTGTGCACGAAGATGTCGAGGCTTGCGTACGCCGCAGCAAGCTCTTCGCCGGACAGCCGGCCCGAGAAGTACGCCTCGGGCAGTGCCTTCTCGATCTTCGGCCGGACGATGCCGTCCCCGACGACGGCCAAGTCACCCAGGTCCGCCACCGCACCGAGCCTCTCGACCTCCTTCTCGGGCGCCAGCCGTCCCACATACCCGATCACGGGCCGCCCCGTCCGCGCAAACCTCGCCCGCAACTCGCGGCCGGCCTCAGAATCGCGCCGTGCAGGGTGGAACAGATCGGCATCCACACCGTGCGGCCAGACGATCACATCCTCGATGCCCCACGCCCCGAGTTCGGCAGCTGCGGGACTCGAGGGCGCGAGGTTGACGTCGGCGTGCTGGTGCGCCCAATAGAGCCACTTCTCGGAGGGGCCCGAAAGGAACGGAAGGTGGTTGCGCTTGGCGAAGCCGGGAACGTCCGTCTGGTAGACGGCGCAACTCGGGATTCCGCGCCGGTCCGCGACAACGAGCGCGTTGAATCCGAGGAAGAACGGCGCGGCCGCATGCACCACGTCCGGCTGGAACTCCTTCATCGCCATCGAGAGGATGCGGGTCGGGAAGCCCACGCGCATGCCCATCCACGGGAACGAGGTCACCTCGATCACCGGAAATCCGTTGTACTGCCGCGGCGCCGGTCCCGGGCAGACGATCAGTGCCTCGTGTCCGCGGGTGGCGAGGTGGTCCAGGGTGTGCAGAAGCGTCGTGGTCACGCCGTTGACGGACGGCAGGAACGTTTCGGCAGACACAAGTACTCTCACGCATTCGAATCTCGCACATGGGCCGCACCAGACTGCTCAGACTTAAGGAGGAATTGCCGGTGTGAGATGGGCCGCAAGTATTACCGGAAATCCCCCGGGGGCGCCCTGAGGGTACCCGTCCAAGCAGGCCACTACCTGCGGTTACGCGCCTCCGCCACGCGCAGCAGTGCCCTCTCGACCGCGAATTCCGGATCCCGCGACTGGCCCTTCACCTCGGCATCCGCCTGGGCCACCGCAGTGATCGAATCGGCGAGCGCCTCGGGCGTCCAGCCGCGCAGACCGCTCTCCGCATTCCGGATTTGCCACGGCGCCATTCCCAGTTCTCCGGGCGAAAGCCCACGGCCGCGCGCCGCCCCCACCTTCACGAGCGTGCGCAGCTTGATCGCGAGGGCAGCAACGAGCGGAACGGCCGGCGTCCCGGTGGCCATCGCATGCCGGGCGAGCGCAACCGCCTCACCGGACCTCCCCTCGAGCGCAGCGTCCGCGACCCGGAATCCGGTGGCCTCCACCCGCCCGCCGTAGTAGCGGTTCACCATCTCGACCGTGATGGTGCCCTCGGTGTCCGAGACGAGCTGCCGCACGGCCGCGTCCAGTTCCCGCAGGTCAGACCCGACTGCCTCGATCAGCGCCTGCACCGCCTCACGTTCTGTCCGCCGACCGGCACGTCTGAGGTCCGCGAGGACGAAGCCGTTCTTGTCACGATCGCCCTTGATGGTCTCGCAGTTGACGACCTCCCCCGCCTTCGCCATCGCATCGAGCAACCTCTTGCCGCGGTTCCCGCCCGCGTGACGCACGATCAGCCAGACGTCAGTCTCGGGCCTCTCGATGTACTCCAGAGTGTCCGTGAGGAACGCGTCATTCATGGACTCGGCACCGCTCGCAACGATCGCCCGCGGCTCACCGAACAGGGACGGGCTCACGAGGTAGGTGAGCGAGCCGGTCTCGTAACTGGCGGCATCGATCCGCGTGATCTCGACCTCCGGGTCCGCATCGCGCGCCTGCTGCAGCAGCCGTTCGATCGCCCGGTCTCCCAGCACTTCCTCGGGGCCCCTCACCAGAACGAGGGGCACGAGCGAGACTCTGTCCCACGTGGTCGCCATGGTCCTCAGCATCCCACGAGCCACCGACATCCACGACGACGTCTCCCCAGTCATCCGTCCGCCGCACCGATCCGCTCACAGACTCGTAGAGCTCGATCGCCTCGGCGGCCGGGTGGCCGTATTCGTTGTCGAAGCCCACTGAGACGAGCGCGACGTCCGGCTGCAGCCGCTCCGCCAGATCCCTGCTCTGTTGTTTCGCCCCGTGATGCGCGACGGCGACGACGTCCACGTGCCCGGCACCCGCATCCTCCATGGTGGAGTCGAGTGCGTTCTGGGCGTCGCGGCCGATATCGCCCAACTGCATCGCAGTGTGGCCCGAAGGCGCTTGGAAGAGGACGATGAGCGAAAGGTCGTTGACATCGCCGGACGTAGCTCCGGGCCGCGGCCACATCGCAGTCCATTCAAGGGTGCCGGCTGTGCCGCTCTCCCCCGCGGCCGCAACCTCCGGTTCGAGCCCGACGGCGGCCGCCTCCCGCCGCACCCACGCCACCGTGCCGGCGGGCCGGTCCGCCGCTGAGACGAGCAGCCGCTCCACGGGCACGGCCGCGAGCACGGCAGGCAGGTTGCCGACATGGTCGGCATGGGGATGCGTGAGCACGAGAAGATCGAGCCGACTGACGCCGGCACGAGCGAGGCAGTCCTGTGAACGTCCGTCCTCTGGGCCGACGTCGATCATCACCGCCCGGCCCGGACCCGATCTGACCAGCATGGCGGACCCCTGCCCGACGTCGCACTGCCACGCGAACCAATCCGGCGTGAGCGAGGCGAGACGGGTGATGCCCAAGACAATCACCATCGCGACCACCAGCACGCCGGCCGGCACGGCGGACGACACACCGGCCGACACGCCGGCCACGCCCCCGGAAGTCCGGCGTCTACGAAGACGGCCGAGCAGCAGAATCCCCCAGATGATCGCCGCTCCGAGCACGGCCAGCAGCGCCGCGCCGCCAGGTCCGCCCGGCCACGGAACTGCCGCGAACGGAACATGGCCGGCGATGACCGCCACTCCCGCGATCCACCCCGTGAAAACCTCGGCAATCCGGGCAAAGACGAGCGCGAGGCCCGGAAGCGGGACCGCGAGACCGACCCCGAGCAGACTGAAAACCGTCGCCGGCGCAACCACCGGCGCCACCACCGCGTTCGCCGCGACGCCGATCAGGCTGAACTCCGGCGAGAACAACACCATGATCGGCGCGCATGCGAGCCCAGCGGCAATCGGCACGGCGAGCGCCATCCCGAGCGCGCGGCGCCGCCCGGTGGCCGATGCTCCGGCAATCGCCTCCGTGAGCGGCATCGTGAGGACCAGGATCGAGGCCGTCGCGGCGGCGGACAGCGCGAAACCGAACTGCAGCGACAGCCACGGGTCGATGACGAGCACCGCAGTCACCCCGGCCGCGAGCGACGGCACCGCCTGTGGTGGGCGTCCGCGCGCGAGCGCCAGGATTGCCACGGACGCCATCGCCGCCGCTCGCACCACCGACGGCTCCGGCCCCACGAGCGCCACCAGCGCCCCCAGCCCGGCGATCGCCCCGGCCACTCGTGCGCGGCGCGCGAACCGGCCGAGCAGCACCGCAAGCCCCGCCATCACGAGCGAGACGTGCGAACCGGACACGGCAGTGAGATGGGCCAGCGAGGTGCGCCGCATAGCGGCCTCGAGCGTCGCGTCGATGCGGGAATCGTCCCCGACCGCAATCCCGGGCACCAACGCCCGGCCCTGCGCGCTGAGGCCGTCCGTGACATCGAGGAACGCATCCCTCGCCGTGGCGATACCGCTGAACGGCCCCGAGGGCGGCGCCCTGCCGAGGACCGCACCTTCCAGCAGGAAGCCCGCGGCATCCGACGACGGCGGCAGAGGAGCAAGACGCCCCGAAATCGACACGGTCTCGCCTCTTCGCACGTCGAGGACGTCCCCCAGCACCACGAGCGAGACCCGCGCAGCTACGGTTCGACCACCCGATTCGATGGCGATCGCGTGGAGATCGGCGGTGGCTTCCCAGCTTTTCTCCGGTCCGGCAGGTTTCGGCGGCCCGGCAACGGTTCCGTGCACTACCGCGCTCCCGCCCCCGGCAAGCAACTCCCCGACCGTGTCCCGCTCCGCGAGCCGGATCGCCGAGGACATGAACACCGCCGCGGCGACCCCGAGACACACGATCACCTGTGCTCTCCAGCCACGCTCTTGACGCTTCCGCAGCGCAATCACGGCCGCGAGCGCCGCGCCCGCGAAGAGCGCGCAGCCCACCGCAACGAGTCCGCCCCAGCCGATCTGCCCCGCGAGGTTCAACGCCGCGGCGGAACCCAGCCACGCCGTGACGAGCGCGGGGATCAGCCGCAGATCGGCCTTCATACGGCTCCACCGCCCCACGCCGTCGCGAACGCCGGGACGAGCCTCAGGTCGGCGCTCATACCGTGACGAGGTCGGCGAGGCGATCCATGAGGACCGGGCCGATGCCGGGGACGTCGTCGAGTTTGGAGACCGACGTGAAGTCACCATTGGCCTCGCGCCACCGGATGATCGCCCCGGCCAGCGACGGTCCGATGCCGGGCAGCGTCTCCAACTCCTGCGACGATGCTCTGTTCAAGTTCACCTTTCCGCCAGAACCCGAACCACTCGCATTGCCCCCGCCGCTCCCACTGCTCCCGCCGCTCGCCCCGCTCCCGCCGCCCGGTCCGACTTCTGCCGACGGCGGCAACTCCTCCCCGATCCGCGGCACCCTTACCTGCTGGCCGTCCTGCAGGACCAGTGCCCGGTTGAGTCCGCCTTCGTTTGCGTCCGGGGCGAATCCGCCGGCGAGCAAGATGGCATCGTCGATGCGGCTTCCGACGGGCAGCGTGAACACACCAGGCACATTGACCGCTCCCGTCACGTGCACGACGACTTCCCCGCCGGCCACCCCGCCGACGTTCTGCTCGGAACTCAGGGCGCCTCCGGAGGCGTCTGAGTCAGGTGCAGCGGACGGAGAGCCGCTCTCGGCGGACGGGGAGGCACTTTCCGCTGACGGAGAGCCACTCTCGGCGGTGACGGGCGCCGCGTCTGCCGGAATCGATGGGGAGGCCGCCGCCGGGTCGCCGGGAATCGTCACCAA
>DASRMP010000066.1:0-5659 GCA_035647855.1 Actinomycetaceae bacterium
AAGCCACGGGCCCGCCCGGCCGCCGTGCTCAGCCGACCCGGCCCGCTGACGAGCCCCGCACCAAGACCCGGGCCACGATCCTCCGCAAAGCCGTCACAAACACCAGTCACACCACCCGAATTCCGACACACGCTCCTAGAGAGCCTGAGCCAGTCTGGGTTGCTCGAGGCACTCACGTGGGCAGCTCCCGTGGCGTTCGCTCGAACGGGGCAGGACTACGACGAAGATGCCGGCCATGATCAGATGATCATCGGCGTACACAACTTCGTGTACCTCCGTGATCTTCTCGACCGGGCGACCGCCAATGGGCGCTATGTACTCGCGGACGGGGTCGACGGGCTGGGCGAGGATGTGCTTGAGCGGGGCATCACGCCGGAAGCACGGCGGTCGATGCCGGGGCTTGACGCCAACCGCATCAGCCGCAGCGACTACCAACGCTCACCGGGATGGGCCGCCGATGGCTATCGCGTGCTGCTGCAGTCCTTCAAGTACGGCGAGGTCGACCACATCAAATGGGGAAAGCGAAGCGAAGCCAAGCGCCGTGTGGCATCGCAGTCCTTTATGGCCCAGGACGCCCTCTTCTCGGACGAGGACTTCGGCCTGGAGACCATCGCCGAGATACCTGACGATGATGACTTCGACGGTGTGACACTCGTCGCCGCGCACTCCTTCGACCCGATTACCGGCAAGTTCGAGCTTCACATCGGTCAGAGCAAGAACTCCGAGTTCCGCGGAGACTCGTGCTGGCATTGGCGCCATCAGTTGCTGGACGGAGGCACGCCTCCCGAACTGGCTGCACGGGGCCTGCCGCCTGTGCTTCCGGGCGACGCTCCTTCGACGCAGGTTGAGGAGATCAAGGTTCGCCTCAAGAAGGCACAGACAGACGACGGCACGGCCACTTCCAATGGCTAGCGCAGTACGACCCACCCGCGCCCTTGCTAACGCCACGTCGTTCTTCAACGGTCGGCGCCTGACGATGGCGCGCCAGCTCGCGGGTCTCAGGAAAGCCCGTCTTGCGGAGCTGATCGGGATGTCGCCAGCATCGGTCACAGGCTGGGAGAGCGGGGCCAAGCAGCCCAACCGTGCGACGGTGGCCAAGCTGGCGCTGGCGCTGAGCGTCGAGCCGCAGTTCTTCGCTGGAGGCGCTCCTCCGCGCGTCGAGAAACCGCACTTCCGTTCGCTGCGTTCAACACCCCAGGCAGCGCAAGACCAGGCGGAAGCTTACGGTCAGTTCGTCACGGAGATCGCCGGACTCCTCGAGACAGTAGTCGAGCTTCCCGAGACGTTGCTGCCCGATCTCCCTGTGGCTCCAGATGAATCTGACGTCTCACCGGAGGAAGCAGCGCGTGAAGCCCGGAAATTCTTCGGGGTCACACCGGGGCCGATCCAGCACGTCGTCCGGCTCGCAGAGCGTGCTGGTGTTGTCGTCGTGTTCAGTGAACCTGGCATCGCGGCGGTTGACGCCTACTCGCTGCATACCGGAACGCGCCCGGTCATCGTGTTGAATCCAGTGAAGGACGACTACTACCGACAACGCTTCGACGTTGCCCACGAGGTCGGGCACCTGATAATGCACCACGATGCTGAACCTGGCGGGAAGGTTTCGGAAGAGCAAGCCAACCGCTTCGCGGCAGAGTTCCTGATGCCATCCGAGGAGATCGGGCCGTATCTCCCCACGACGACTGCGGGTCGGGGCTGGGCCAAACTTGCGGAGCTCAAGGAGCACTGGGGTGTCAGCCTCGCCGCGCTTCTCTACCGTGCCCGCGCGCTCGGCATCATGGGAGACGTAACGTACCGGAACGCCATGATCCGAATGTCCCAGAATGGCTGGCGACGCGCCGAACCCGGCAGGATCTCATCCCTTGAGGCTCCTTCGATGCTCGCTCGGGCACGTGAGGTGATCAACGAGGCCGGCATCGACGATCAACAATTCCTATCTGGTGCGGGTCTCCCGCTCGACCTCTTTGTGATCGCCACGGCACGCTCGCCAGTTGACCGCGTCGCTCCGTCGTCGTGACCTCAGCGGGTTGAACGCAAAGCCCGCTTGAACGTGGTCTCGCCCACACCGAACATGATCGCCAACTCGCGGTGAATCATTCACGGATCTAGGGTGTGTCTCCCAATACCTGTGACCAGGTGAGACAGGCGGACAGGGCGACGGCGGCGCGGTAGGTGATGGCGAGTTTGTCGTAGCGGGTGGCCAGGGGGCGCCATTGTTTGACGAGGGCGAAGGATCGTTCGGCGACGTTGCGCAGCTTGTAGGTCTCGGTGTCGAGCCGGGGTGGGCGCCCACCCTTGTGGCCGCGTTTCTTCCGGTTGGTGATCTGGTCGCTCTTCTCCGGGATGACGGCCTTGTTGCCGCGGCGCCGCAACTCGGCCCGGTTGGGCCCGGTGGTGTAGGCCCGGTCAGCGATCACCGTCTCCGGACGAGTCCGCGGCCGCCCGCTCTCCAGGCGGGGCACCCGAATGTCGGCGAGCACGCTGGTCAGCATCGCCCCGTCATTGCGCTGCCCACCAGTGACCACGATCGTGAGGGGACGGCCGTGCCCGTCCACCCCGGCATGGATCTTTGAGGTCAACCCACCCCGCGACCGACCAACACCGTGACCTGCGGGTTCAGTGTCCTCCCACGGCAGATTCCTGTAATTCGATGATGCCCCCCGTGTCCTGCTCGGGGCGCGTCGTGTTGGTGGCGTGCTGGTGCGCCCGCGTGATGGTGGCATCCACACTCACCCGCCAATCGATCTGGCCGACCGCGTCCGCCTCGGCCAACAACTGGGCCAACACCCGGTCCCAAGTGCCGTCCCCCGCGTACCGGCGGTGCCGCTTCCACACCGTCTGCCACGGCCCGAACTCCGCCCGCGGCAGATCCCGCCACGGGATCCCGGTGCGGTACCGGTAGATGATGCCATCCACCACCCGGCGGTTCTCCCGGAACGGGTGCCCCCGCCGACCCACATTCGACGGCAGCAACGGCTCGATCCGCGCCCACTGCTCATCACTCACATACCGAAACCGCGAAACCCTCGCCACCCACCCAGAATCCCGCACGCCAACCCCAACCTATGGGAGACACGCCCTAATCCTTGTGCTTGTCGCTGAGCGCCGCTCGGTGCGCTTTGGCGCTCGTGTCGAATCCAGCCCGACGAAGCGTGTCCTTGACGGTGTTGCGCCGTACGTTGTATCGCTCGGCCAGTTCGTAGAGCGATGACCCGGCCTGGTAGTCGTCGACGATCAGCCTCACCACGGAGCGGTGTAGCGGGCTCTGCTCGGGAACGCGCCGTTCGTCTGGCTCCCTGGTGCTCACCTGGGCGAGGGTCATCAGGGCGGCCACTTCGGCCGTTCTGCGGGCTTGTTTGCCATAAGTTCGCAGGAACCCGACCACAGCGCAGCCGACGACAACAGTGCACGTCAGATCCGTCACCTGACATTCCTTTCAGCCAACTCCGGGAGACAGGCAAACCGGGAACGGGATGTCGTCAATCTGACTACGGTGGAATCTGGACACAGCAATTGCTCAGAGGAAGGAACACCATCGTGGCGTTTTATGAGGATTTCCAGGGCAAGGTTGGAATCGTCACCGGAGCCGCCTCCGGTCTCGGTGAAGGAATTGCCAAGGATCTCGGTGCACTCGGTGTGAAGGTCGTCTGTGCAGATCTCAACGAGGAAGGAGCCCGCCGAGTAGCGGAGGAGATCGTTGCTGCAGGCGGTGAGGCGGTTGCTTTTGCCATGGACTCGTCCTCGCGGGAGGACAACAAGGCGGCGGTCGACCTGGCCGTCGAGAAGTGGGGCAAGCTGAACCTCGCCGTCAACAATGCCGGCATCAACGGACCTGGCGCGAAGGTCGGCGAAATGGACCTGGACAAGTTCGACCGCGTCATCGCGATCAACCTGCAGGGCGTCGTCTACGGCAGCCACTACCAGATCGCCCAGTTCCTGAAGCAGGACGATACCGACAGGTGCGCCATTGTCAACATGTCGTCCATCCACGGCCAGGTTGCCATCCTGGAGAACTCCGCCTACGCCACCTCCAAGCACGGCATCAACGGATTCACCAAGAATGCCGCTGCCGAATACGGTGACAAGGGCATCCGCATCAACAATGTCGCCCCCGGCTACATCCGAACTCCGCTGCAGGACACCCTGCCACAGGACGTCCAGGATGCGCTGGCGGCCAAGCATGTGCTCGGCCGTACGGGCGAGACCCCCGAGGTTGTTGCCCTCACGCGTTTCCTGCTCAGTGAGGGTGCGTCATTCATCACCGGGGCGTCCTATCTCGTCGACGGCGGCTACACCTCCGTCTAGACGTCATGAAGTGACCGTTCAGGTGTGGCTGAGGGGTTGTCGGGCCGTGATGCTCGGGGCCAAAGGTGCACGGCGGCCGACCGGGAAGGTGCTCTCCGGTGCCGCGATCGGGATCGGCGCCGCCACCGTCCTCGGGACTTGGGTGCAGATCGCGGGGACGGTCCTGGTCGTGCCCCACCTCGGTTGAGTTGAGTGCGTTCAGGAGGTGAAGTACGCGGCGATCTCGTCAGATTCCGTCGTGATGGTCTCGGCGTCGACCAGGTCCGCGGCCTGCTCCTTCAGGAGATCGGTCCACCGGGCGAGGACCTCGGTGGCGACGCCGGAGTCGTAGAGCTGGGCGCGCAGCTCCGCCGTTCGGGTCTCCACGAGCGCGGCGAACTCCGCATTCTCGCTGAACCGCTCGGCCAGGACGTTTCCGCCCATCGCGCCGCCCTCCCAGCCACCCCGGCGACCGGCAGCGGTGGGGTCGGGCGCGCCGTCGGTCGGCGCGCCCTCCGGCCACGTGCCGTCGGGGAGGGTACCGCGGTCAGGCGGGGTGACCGTGCCATCGCCCTGCGGATTCGGCACCGTGCCCCCGAGGTCCCCACCGAAGCCGCCGAAGCCACCGAAACCACCGAAACCGCCGAAACCGCCGAACGCCAGGTTCTCGTCCCAGGTCACCACCGTGAGGAGGCCGCTCTCCGAGTCGTACTGCAGGTAGGAGTTGTTCCCGGGGCCGTCGATGTCGTCGGCGTTCGCCACGAGATCCTGCATGGCGAGATAATCCGCGAAGGCGTCCACGTCCAGGTGGTCGCCGAGCTCCGCGGCGAACGTGTCGTCGTCCGCGTTGTTGACGAAGTCCAGGAACTCGATGAGGGGCTGCCAGTCCTCCTCGACCGTGCCGGCCTCGATCTCAAATGCCTCGGCGTACGAGGCGAGGTCCTCGCCGCGGTAGGAGTAGTCGCCCTCGGCCTCCGCCTTGTAGAGGATGCCCGGGGCGTCGAAGTTCGCCTCGTACCAGGCATCGTCCGGCATCTCGATCGTCAGGCGCAGCACCTCGTCGCTGCCGTTGACGGTGAAGCGGATCGCGATCGCCTCCTGGGTTGGGAGGCCGGCGCGCCCGATCAGCTCGAGCGCCACCGCCTCGTTGAGGGAGGTCTCGGAGTTGTTGGCACGCACGACGATGTCCGTCTCGCCCAGGTGGTTCTGTCCCGCGACGAACTTGTCGAGCCGGATGCGCCACGGCAGCGACTCGGGCTCGTCCGCGCTCACCTCGCCCGTGCCGCCCGCACGCGCGCCAGCGCCGTCGTCCGGCGGGGCGGCAGCGCCGTCGTCCGGCGGGGCGGCAGCGCCGTCGTCCGGCGCGGCACCCGGC
>DASRMP010000067.1:0-12130 GCA_035647855.1 Actinomycetaceae bacterium
CTCCCACGAACCGCGGCCACAGCCACCCGCGGCGAGCCCCTCCCACGAGCCGCTGCCGCTGTTCGACCGGATCGGGAAGACGATCCTCACCAATGCCATCTCTGCCAGGCTCGATGCCGAGACTGCGCGAGCCCGTGCCGAGTCCGGTTGGCCGAAGCCGTCCTGGCGTCTCGGCCTCGTCCGCGCCGTCTCCGGAATCCTTGTCACCCTGGGGCTTGTCTGCTTCCTCGCGTGGCTTGGCTTCGGGGACGATCTCAACGTCTGGCTCACCGACTTGGGTATCGGCCCTTGGCAGGACGCCGTCGTTTATGCCGTTGGTTGGGCGCTGGTCGCGGTGGCACTCGTCGCGGGATACGTGCAGACCCTGTCCATCATCCGGGGACGCGCACGGTACTGGCCCTGGCGCCGCCAGGCGAGGCTCGCCCTCAAGGATGAGGCGATCCGGTCCTACGGCGACACGAACCGCTTTTCGAACGGCCTCCGACTGTGGACCTCCTGGCGCGAAATCCTGCTGGCGCTGCTTCCCCTGTCTGAGGAACGGGCCGTCGCCGAACCTGTGCGGCCCGCAACTGCGCTGCCGGTCGGCCTGGCGTGGACGGAACCCCGCCTGCACCTCCCCTATGAGGAGATCGTCATCAACAGCGCAGGGGCCAGGCCCGGGTACCGCACAAGGATTCTGCGTTCGGTCGCGCATGACATCCTTGCGGATTACGGCGACGCTGCCCCCGAGGACCCTTTGGAAGCGCTGTACTCCTCGGACGGTTACACGGAGAGCGCCCTGCGCCGGGTCGCGCGCGACCTCCCCCGCGGCGCTTGGGCCGAGTGGCGCAAGGCCGAAATCGAACGGATAGCCGGCCGCGTCCGTGCGGCGATTGCCGATCCACGCACGGAGGTGGAGGGGGTGCAGCACAGCGAGATGCCGCTCGCGAACTACCTCGGCGAGACCTCCGAGGAACCCGCCTTCGAGCCCGGCATCGACCTTGTGCCCGCAGACGCGCACGGCGGCGAGTGCCGCTCCGTGCACCGGTGGTCCAGCCATCCCCCTGCCGACGCCGGGATCGGCGTGGGCGTGGGCGGCGCGGGCGCGGGCGAGCGCGGCGGCGTGGGCGGCGCGGGCGCGGGCGCGGGCGGGCGCTCCGTCGTCGCGGTCGGGAAGGCCCACCCGAACTCGGCGCTGTACGCCACCGCCGGAGCACTAGTCATTCGTGTGCACCAGTCCTGGCAGGATTCCGCCGCCGGGCAAACGAACCAGCACCACAGCAAGCCGCCGTCGACCGCGGACCTCGGCCACTGAAAAGCGCGCCATCCACGGACTCCGGTCAGGACCCGTGCTCCGCATCTGCGCGATTGGCGACGGTCCAGTAGTAGGCAGCCAGGACTATGTCGAGGACGCCGAAAGCCAGGACTACCCAGGTCATCGTTGTGCCCCTGCCGGTCACGATCAACCACAGCGCAAGCACGGTAATGCCCGCCCCGATGATCAGATAGCCGGTCGAACGCCGGCGGTCTTTGTCGCCGGGACGAGGCTCCTCAGTGTACGCGTCCCGCTGTTGAGCGTTTGCCTCGGGCACGGGTTCGATTGGAGGCGTGACGTTCCTTGACTCGGCGCGGGCCCGGTTGGCGTGTTGGCCACGAAGCCGGTCAGTTGAGGCTGGTCCGGACTCTTCGCCGAACGTGCCATCGAAGTCGCTTTCCTTCTGTGGGTCGAATGCCGCATACCCCGTCTCCTCGGCGACGATGCGGACAACCTCAGTGACCTGCCTGTGGAGGCCACCTGGGTCACCCTGCTCCCGCTTGGGGAAGGAGACGGAGGCCTGTCCCGGATAGAGACCCACCTCGAGGCCGTCGTCCGAAGTAAGCCCGGCGACGATCAGACTGGTGCTGTTGGGGGCGTGCCTCCGGACGTCTATCTCGCCGCTCAGTACCTCACGCAGACGCGCCTCGATCCGGCTCCAAACCTTCAACAGTTCCGTGCGATCCTTCACCTCGACGCGCATGGCAGCATCGAGCGCCTCGAACCAGTCCTGCCCGGGGCGGCGGGGCAGCAGCGCGATGTCATAGGTCACTCACGCATTTTCGCAGAACACGGGCAATCGATGCTCCGCCATCTCGCGCCCCGGAGCGCTGACGGCGACTGCGGACCGCAGCCGGCATGGACCGCCGAGGACTTCCCCAATCCCAATACCGTCAATACCCAATACCGTCGATTTTGGGTTTTGCTTGAGGGTTGAAGGGTTGTTGTCGGCGTGCCGTGCGGCGGGGGCGCGCGTCCGTCACACCATGGCGCGCGTTCGTCACACCCCTCCCAAATCCGTGCCGCCGTGGCGCACGAACGTCACATGAGGGCGCACGTCCGTCACACCCCTCCCAAACCCGTGCCGCCGTGGCGCACGAACGTCACACCATGGCGTCCGTTCGTCACACGGGGTTCTTGAGGGCGCACGTCCGTCACATCGGGGCGTGCGATCGTCACGGCATGGCGCAGGGTCGTCACACGCTGAGTGATGAGGGCGCACGATCGTCACCATGGCGCAGTGACGTCACTGCGCCATCGTGACGAACGCCAGCCATCTTGTGACGAACGTGCGCCCCGATTTCGCCAACGTGACGATCGTGCGCCCTTACGTGACGAACGCACGCCCTCACGCCGCGAACCCGGCCGGACACCGCCACTGGGGAAACTCGGACCCCATCCGAGACGATCTGGCGAAAACTGGGGAAACTCGAACCCCATTCAGGACGATCTGACGTGAGCTGGGGAACTTCAGACCCCGTCTGGGCAGCGCGCTGGGGAACTTCAGACCTGCTGGGGAACAACGCACCCCGTAGTCGAGGTCTGAAGTTCCCCAAGAAGCAGCCTCGAGGTAGCAGACGAGGTGCCAAGTTCCCCAGCGACACCGCGCAAACGGCAAGACGAAGTGCGAAGTTCCCCAACCACCCGATACCAGACCCCTACGACGACGCGAACCGCCGCCCTTGACGAGCATCACCAGTTGCCCGCCGATCCGCCCCTGACGAGCATCACCAGTGCGTGCCCGGGGGTTGATCATTGGGACGTCTGCTTGGTTCCGGTGAGTAACCAAGCTGACGTCTCCCAACAGGACTTCCCGGCACAGCCAACCCGCCGCGGCACAGCCAACCCGCCGCGGCACAGCCAACTCGCCGCGGCACAGCCAACTCGCCGCAGCACAGCCAACCCGTGGCAGCACAGCCCAACCCGTGGCCAATACACGGCCGCAAGTCGTGTGCGGCCGGAGGCCGAGTGCGCCCGGTAGCCTGGAAGTATCACCGTGTCACAGGAGATGGACAGGATGAGTTCCGGCCAAGCCACCCAAGCCACCCAAGCCACCCAAACCAGCCAAACCCGGGCAACACGCAGCCGCGCCAACACGCGCGCCCGGCTGCTGGATGCCGCCGCCGAGGTATTCGTGGCGCACGGCATCGAGGGCGCGAGCGTGGACGAACTCGTCGCCGCGGCCGGCTTCACCAGGGGCGCCTTCTACTCGAACTTCTCCTCCATGAACGAGGTCTTCCAGGACTTCTTCACGGTCGTCGTGCGGGAGATCCTTACGGCCGTCAGCGATGCGGTGGCCGCGATGCCGGCAGACGAGATCGACATCGAATCCATCCTTGGCGTGCTCGATTCCATCCCCCATTCGGACCGCAACACCTACGTTCTCACGCGCGAGCTCGAACTCTTCGCCCTCCGCGACGAGGATGCCGCCGCCGTCTACTCCCAGTACCTGGACACCCTCTACGAATACCTGGACCCGATCGTCACCGCCGCACTCACGCGCCTCGGACGCCGTCCCACGCTCCCCGTGCGCGAGCTCTCCCACGCGCTGGTCGCGCTCTATATCGATTCGCTGAGCCGAGAGGTGCACGGCGAGGACGCCGCCACCGTCCGCAGGTCGCGCACGAGCGTGTTCAAGACCATCGTCCTCGCCGCGAGCGAACCGGTCGAGCCCGGCACTCCGGCGTGAGAACACCCACGTCAGCTACGATTGCGAGGATGTTCAACTCGCCACCGTCGGCGACTAGCATGGGTCAGTACACTCGCACGAGGCGCGCGCATACGCGCTCACGGACTCAACCCGGACTGGAGGCGTAAATGGGATTCCTCGACCGGATCGAATCATCGGTCGAGCGCGTGGTCAACGGGATCTTCTCCAAGGCATTCAAATCCGAGGTGAAGCCGGTCGAGATCGCGAGCGCGATCCGCAAGGACATGGATGACCGCGCTGTCGCCGTCGCCCGCGGACGCACAGTGGTCCCGAACGAGTTCACGGTCACCCTCTCCGCCACGGACGAGGAGCAGATAAACCAGTGGGGCGCGGAGGCGCTCGCGGCCGAGATCGAGGCCGCGGCCACGGAGCATGCCTCGCAGCAGGCGTACAACTTCGTCGGGCCGGTGCGTGTCACATTCCAAACCAGTGATGAGCTGAGCACGGGCCGTTTCGATATCGGCTCGGCCACGCGCCGCGGAAACGTGGCGCCCGCCACCACCGATACGCCCAGCGAACAGCACCCGATCGTTGACATCGACGGCCAGCGCTACCTCCTCACCGGGCCAGTCACGGTCATTGGCCGGGGCAGCGAGGCGGACATCGTCGTCGACGACGCAGGCGTCTCCCGCCGTCACCTCGAACTCAAGGTGACCGACCAAGGCGTCGTCGCCCGCGATCTTGGTTCCACCAACGGTCTCTATGTCGAGGGCCACAAGGTGGAAGCGGCGACTTTGGTAGACGGAAACACTCTCACGATCGGACGGACCCGCGTCCTCTTCTGGACCCGCCCGGACGATTAATTCACCAACCAGACGGAAGGACAGGCCATGAGCGAACTTGCCATGACCCTCCTGCGGCTGTCTTTTCTGATCCTGCTCTGGGTGTTCGTGTGGGCTGCGATCTCCGTCCTCCGCCAGGACCTGTACTCGGTCACGCGCGTCACACAGCGGGGCCGCGGCCGCGCGCCCAAGCCATCCAAACCCGGCAAGCCCACCAAGCGTGAACGCCGCGAACGCTCCGCCGCCTCCGGGGCCGCGCCACAGGCCGCGCCGGTGCCGGTGGGTTCCCCGGTGGGTTCCCCAGTCGGTTCCCCGGTGGGTTCCCCGGCCGGTTCCACCGCCGGCGCCCCGAACGTCCCGCCGCGAACCGTCGATCGAAGTGGGGGCCGCCCTCCGAGCCGCCTCCGCATCACGGTCGGCAAACTCGCCGGCACGTCGGTGCCGCTCGGGCGGTCGGCCGTCGTCGTCGGGCGTGCGCAGTCCTGCACCCTCGTCATCGACGACGACTACGCCTCCTCGCGCCACGCGCGGTTCTTCCCGAATGGTGACGTGTGGTTCGTCGAGGACCTCGGTTCCACGAACGGAACCTACGTCAACGGCCAGCGCATCACGGAACCCACCCAGCTGGCGATCGGTCAGGAAGTGCGGATCGGGCAATCCGTGATGGAGCTGGCTCGGTGAGCGTCCAGTTTCATTACGCGGCGCGGTCCGATGTCGGGCTCGTTCGGTCGAACAACCAGGACTCCGGGTACGCCGGCCCGCGGCTCCTCGTCCTCGCCGACGGCATGGGCGGGCCCGCCGGCGGCGATATCGCCTCGTCCGTCACAGTCGCGCATCTCGCTCCCCTCGACGACGACGTTCCCCCCGCCGACGATCTGATTCCCCTGCTTCGTGGCGCGATCGGGCGGGCGCACGAGGAGCTTGTCGACCGCAGCCATCAGGACGAGGAGCTCTCCGGACTGGGCACCACCTGCATCGCGATTCTCCGCAGCGGCAACAAGCTCGGCATGGTTCACATCGGGGACTCGCGCGCCTACCTTCTCCGCGGCAAGAAGCTCCAGCAGGTCACGGCCGATCACACGTACGTGCAGCACCTCGTGGACACCGGGAGGATCACGGCCGAGGAGGCCGATTCCCACCCCAACCGCAACATGATTCTGCGGGCACTCGGTGACACCGCCGGCGAGGTGATCCTCGACGAGTCCGTCCGCGAGGCATGCCCCGGCGACCGGTGGCTCCTCTGCTCAGACGGCCTGTCGGGCATGGTCGGCCCGGAGACCATCGAAGAAGCGATGCTGAAGCTGAAGGACCCGGGCGAGTGCGCCGAGAAGCTCATCGACCTGGCGCTGCGTGCGGGCGGCACGGACAACATCACGGTCATCGTCTGCGACGTGATCGCGACGACGGCGATCCCCGCCGGGACGTCTCTGCCCACCGTCCCCGAGATCGTGGGCGCCGCGGCAAACAAGGCGTTCGCGAAGTCGCGTGCGTCCCGGCCGGAGCAGCAGGGCCCGGCCGAGCGCGCCGCCCAGCTCACTCGGGCCGGCATCCGTGCTGCGGAGGCAGAGCAGGAGGAGGAACGTCGCCCAAGGCGGCGCCGCCGCCTTGCCGGTGCCGTGATCGGCATCGCCCTCATCCTGGCGCTCCTCGCCGGCGGAGTCTGGGCGGGTTACCGCTGGACGCAGGCGCAGTACTTTGTCGCGGATGAGGACGGCCGGGTCACCATCTTCAAGGGAATCCCGCAATCGCTGGGCCCGCTCAACCTCTCCGAGGTCCACGAACGGACCGACATCCAAGTGGAACGCCTGACCGGTCTCGCCCAGAGCCGCCTCGAGGCTCCGATCACCCGCGGCTCGCTCGCGGAGGCGGAGGCCGTGGTCGAGAACCTGCGCTCCGAGATAGTCACGCCCGACGTCGAGCGCGCGATCGGCGTCTCCCGCCGGCTGGGCGGACCGAACGCGGACCTGTTACAGCAACCGGCCACAGGGACCACCTCCCCCGATTCGCAGACCGGGGCACCGTGATGGCAACAGTGACTCACGAACGCGTGCGCACCGGCCGC
Source organism: Actinomycetaceae bacterium (assembly GCA_035647855.1). Taxonomy (GTDB): domain Bacteria; phylum Actinomycetota; class Actinomycetes; order Actinomycetales; family Actinomycetaceae; genus JAAZBW01. The sequence goes on from DASRMP010000067.1 coordinate 6,849, forward strand.
GGTTACGAGTTGATTCTGCTGATCCTCGCGGTCGGTATCGGGATCCTCGGATACGTCCAGGTCGGGCTCTCCATGAACGACGTGGTTCCGGCGAACCTCGTGGTGCAGGCATCGGTCTTCACCGCCCTCGCGGTGATCGTGCACCTGCTCGTTCGCTGGAAGGCGCCGTACGCGGATCCCGTGATTCTCCCCACCGCCGTCGCCCTCACGGGGATCGGTCTCACGGCGATCTACCGTTTGGACATTTCCTACGCCGCGCGCGGTGAGGCCACTGGTTTCGCTCCGCGCCAGTTGGTGTGGATGCTGATCGGGATGGCGGCGGCGGTCGCGGTGGTCTTCCTGCTCAAGGACCACCGCATTCTCAAGCGTTACTCGTACGTGTTCCTGATAGCCGGCCTCGTGCTGTTGCTGCTCCCCCTCACGCCGGGACTCGGGAAGGAGATCAACGGCTCGCAGATCTGGATTGGCATCGGCCCGTTCTCCTTCCAGCCCGCAGAGATCGCCAAGATCTGTCTCGCCATCTTTTTCGCCGGATACCTCGTTGACGCGCGGGACAACCTCGCGCTCGCCGGGCCGAAGGTGCTGGGCATGCGCCTGCCGCGCGTGCGAGACCTCGGTCCGATCCTGGTCGCGTGGGCCGTGGCGATCCTCGTTCTCGTGTTCCAGCGTGACCTGGGAACCTCGTTGCTGTTCTTCGGGTTCTTCGTGGCGATGCTCTATGTCGCTACCGAGCGCGTCTCGTGGGTGGTGATCGGCCTCGTACTGTTCGGCGGGGCCGCGATTGTGGCCATGCAGCTCTTCCCCCACGTCACGGCCCGCGTGGACGTGTGGATCAACGCGCTCGACCCGGTCATCTACGACCGGGCTCCCGGAGGCTCGTTCCAAGTGGTCCAAGGGTTGTTCGGCATGGCCTCCGGCGGCCTGTTCGGGACGGGATGGGGCCACGGCTTCCCGTATCTCGTTCCCTACGCCAACTCGGACTTCATTTGGGCGACCCTGGGCGAGGAACTCGGCCTCACCGGCCTTCTCGCCATCCTGGTGATCTACATGATTTTCATCGAGCGCGGCATCCGCACCGGCATGGGAGTGCGCGACGGCTTCGGCAAGCTGATGTGCGCCGGTCTATCCTTCTTCGTTGCTCTCCAGTGCTTCGTTGTGATCGGTGGCGTCACCCGCCTTATCCCGCTGACGGGCCTGACCCTCCCGTTCATGGCATACGGCGGCTCGTCGCTGTTGTCCAACTGGATCATCGTTGGCTTGTTGCTGCGCATCTCGAACGAGGCACGCGAGCCCGCACCCGTCCAGACCCCCCTCGACACCGGATTGATCGCCAAGGTTCTCACTGAGACGCCTGCGGCCGCCGTCGAGATCACGGCCGATCAGGAACCCGTTACCGACGGTGAACTCACCCAGCAGGTCGAACTGCCTCCGCCCGCGAAACTCATCTCCGGGCCAGAAACTGATCGGAGCACTCGCGGCATCGATCCGGACACCCCTCACGGCGACGAGACGCAGGTGATCCGTCCATGAACGTCCCACTCCGGCGGCTCGGTTTGATGATCGGCGTGATGCTGATCGCACTCATGCTCTCCACCACAGTCGTCCAGTTCTTCCAGGCGCCCTCGCTCAACGCCGACTCCCGCAACGTCCGCACGATCTACCGCCAGTACTCCACCGACCGCGGCCCGATCGTGGTGGCCGGCGAGTCCGTGGCATGGTCCGAGCCGACCGACGACCCCATCTACCAGTTCCAGCGCGTCTACGGGCAGGGATCCCTCTACGCGCACCTGACCGGCTACTTCTCGGTCGCCCACAACTCCTCGACCGGTGTCGAGCGCTACGCGAACGAGGTTCTCGGCGGCACGGCGGACTCACTGCTGCTCTCCCGCATCCAGGACCTCTTCACGGGCCGCCAGCCGCAGGGCGGATCCGTGGAACTGACGATCGACCCCGCCGTCCAGAGCACCATGGCATCGGTGCTCGAACGGCACACCGGCGCCGCCGTCGCACTGAACCCGAAGACGGGCGCGATCCTCGGCATGTACTCCTCGCCGTCGTTCGACCCCAACCTCATCGCCGTCCGCGACCGTGAGGCCGCGGAGGCCAACTACCAGGCCCTGCTGGAAGACCCGGACCGCCCGATGGACAACCGAGCCATCGGCGGCATCCTGTACGCGCCGGGCTCCACGTTCAAGGTGGTCACCACTGCCGCGTACCTCGAGGGCGATCCCGCGCGAGATGCCCACAGCATCGTCCCCACGGCGCCGCAGCTCACGCTGCCCCAGACCACGAACATCATGCACAACCCCGGTGGGCTGGCGTGCGGGCCGACCGACACCGGTGAACTCATCTACGCCTTCCGCAACTCCTGCAACACGACTTTCGCACAGCTCGCGATGGACATGGGTCACGCGGAGATGGCCGAGATGACGAGTGCGCTCGGCTTCGGCCAGGAGCTCAGCATCCCGCTCACGGTCACGCCGTCGGTCTACCCGGAGGTCGACAGCGACGCCCAGCTCGCGCTCACCGCGATCGGCCAGTTCGACGTCCGCATGTCCGTCCTGCAGAACGCCATGGTTGCCGCCGCCGTCGCCAACGACGGCGTCCTGATGACCCCATATCTCATCGAAGTCGAGCGTGACGCGGACCTCGGCGTCATCGGCCGGACCGACCCGAGCGAGTTCTCGCGGCCGTTCTCCGAACGCACCGCCGCCTCGCTCACCGAGATGATGATCGCTGTGGTGAACGACGGCACCGGACGGCCGGCGCAGCTGTCGGGCGTGCAGATCGCGGGGAAGACGGGCACGGCCGAGACCGGCACCGCGCGGGCGCAGCACGCGTGGATGATCGCGTTTGCGCCGGCGGACGACCCGCAGATCGCGCTCGCCGTCGTCCTCGAGCACGGCGGCGCCCTCGGAACGGACGCGTATGGCGGCTCCGCCGTCGGACCGCTCATTCGGGAGATCGTGCGAGCAGCCGTGCAATGAGATCAACCGCTCACGCCCACCCAACTGCGAAGCGTCAGGACCCCTCTCGGTCCGGCGATACCCTATTGACTGCGATGACCCGAACGGTCACGGCCCGTTCGGCGGTCGTGATGAGGAGGACCAGTGTCTGAGAACGTTCCGCGCATGCTTGCCGGCCGATACGAGATGGGCGAGCTCATCGGGCGTGGGGGCATGGCCGCGGTCCACATCGGGTATGACACGCGGCTCTCGCGCACCGTTGCCATCAAGTTGCTCCGCACGGATCTCGCGGAGGACTCCACCTTTCACGCACGATTCCGGCGCGAGGCCCAGTCCGCCGCGGCGCTGAATCACCCCGCGATCGTCGCCGTCTACGACACGGGTGAGGAATCCGTCACCGACGCCACCGGCCGGACCCAGGTGCTGCCATACATCGTGATGGAGTACGTCGAGGGCCACACCGTCCGCGAACTACTCAAGGACGGTTCTGCAGTCCCGATTGACGAGGCCGTCGAGATCTCGGTCGGAGTGCTCGGCGCGCTCGAGTACGCCCACAACGAGGGCATCGTGCACCGAGACATCAAGCCCGGGAACATCATGCTCACCCCCACCGGCCGGGTGAAGGTCATGGACTTCGGCATTGCGCGCGTCATGGCGGACAATGCCGCCACCGTGACCGCGCCGAACTCCGTCGTCGGCACCGCGCAGTACCTCTCCCCCGAGCAGGCGCGTGGCGAGTCAGTCGATCAGCGCTCCGATATCTACTCCATGGGCTGCGTGCTCTACGAACTGCTGACGGGCCGGCCCCCGTTCCAGGGCGAGTCGGCCATCTCCGTCGCCTATCAGCACGTCCGCGAAGTGCCGACGTCGCCGTCGGAGATTGCCTCGGACGTGCCCGACGAACTCGACCGCGTGGCCATGAAGGCCCTCGCCAAAGATCGCGACCTCCGATACCAGGATGCCGGTGAGTTCCGCACCGACCTGCTTGCCGTACTCCACGGTGGCACCGTCGCGGCGCCCGCGACCACGCAGTGGCTCTCGACCGCCGACCCCGTTCCCCCCGCACCTCCGACCCGCGTTCAATCCCCTGCGACCGCGGTGATGCCGCTCGGAGCCAGTACGCCGGAATCGACTCCTGCGTCGAGGACGGCCACGGCCACGGCTCCGGCCACGACCGCACGTCCCATCGACGACGACACTGCCCGCCAGTCCCGGTGGTGGGTGTGGTTGCTTGTGCTGGCCGGACTCGTGGCGCTCGGCTTCGGCGTCTGGGCCGCCATGAACAACGGCCCTCTGGCGGAGAGAAAGGCGATCCCCGATGTGGAGGGCCTCAATCAGGCCGATGCGGCAGCGTTGATCGGCGGCGAAGGCCTCGAATTCGTCGACGGCGGAACTGAGTCCTCCGACACGATCGATGCCGGCCTCGCCACCCGCTCCGACCCCACTGCCGGGACGGAAGTGGACGAGGGCAGCGAGGTCACGGTCTACTTTTCCGCCGGTCCGGACTCCGTACTGGTTCCCGACACCACCGGAATGAACGCCCAGCAGGCGCGAAACATCCTCGAGGCGGAAGGATTCAGGTTCGGCATCCCCCAGAACGAGGACGCTCCGGGGGTCCAGGAAGGGCGGGTCGTCAGGAGCAACCCGGCCTCGGGCGCCGAGGCTCCGCGAGGCTCCGAGGTGGTGGTCTATCTCGGCTCGGGACAGGTCGCACTTCCTGATCTCAGCGGGATGTCCGAGGAGGCCGCCCTGCGCACACTGGACGAACTCAAGCTTCAGCGAGTGGTCGAGCGAGTCGAGTCCACGAGCGTCTCGCCCGGCAACGTGGTCAGCACCGACCCGGGACCGGGCAGGGTCGGCATCGGCACTCTTGTTACCCTCCAGGTCTCACAGGGCGCCGCCAACGAGCCACCGATCATCTCCGGCGTGGGCCCCGTCACCATCGAGCAGGGCAGCGCCTTCAATCCGATGGCAGGCGTCTCCGCGAGCGATCCAGAAGACGGCGACATCACCTCGAGCATCGAGGTTCAAGGCCTCCAGGACCTCGACACGAACACCCCCGGCGCCTATCTGCTCACCTATGTGGTCGCCGACAGCGGCGGGGCCACGGCCGAAGTCGCCCGGGTTGTGACCGTGACTGCTTCCCCGACCGCGACCTCGCCGGGCGGCGCCGGCGGCGGGAACGGCGGCGGCAACGGCGGCGGGAACAGCGGAAACGGTGAGGACGGCGACACCGGTTCCCCGCCGAACGCCAACAACGGGAACGCGTAGCCGGGGCCGTGTGGCCACGCGGCGTCCCGGCCACACGGCCCCGGC
>DASRMP010000068.1:0-46202 GCA_035647855.1 Actinomycetaceae bacterium
TCGGCGGCAACGGCCCACCCGGATCAACATCAAATTCGAGCATGCCATCCGTGTTGTCCATCACTCGATAATTCTACCCGCGACCCCAGAAACACGAGACCCTGTCAGCGTGTTTCCGACACACGCTCCTAGGGGCCTGCGTTAGCTTTCGCGCGGCTCCTCCCAGAAGATCATCTGGATCGTTGTGGTGGTGGTGCCCTGCACCCGACCATCCATCGCCGTGCTCCTCAGGTGCTGCTCGATGTCTGGAAGCAGTGCCTCACGCTCGTGCGCCGTGAGATTGAGACGCCCGGCGAAGAACGGGATCGCGATCTCGAGTGGCTGATCGGTGTGCCACTGGCTGTCCTCGTAGACGAGTTCTGGTTTGTAGCCCCGCAATAGCAACTCGTTCAGTAGGTACAGGAAGTTGCCGTTCGTTCCATGCTGGGTGGGCATGCCCAGTGCGGCCCGCAACCTGTCAACCACCGGATCCTTCACCCGGCTCGGGGAGGACACGGCGAAGTACCGGTGGGAGGAGTCCAACAGCTTTTCAAGGGCCCCGGAGGAGCTCAGCGCCGGCGAGTTGTGCACGAAGGCAACATCGAAGGCCTCCCGCCAGCCGTGGTCCTCGAGCCCGAGGGTGTGCCAGTTGTCCCAGACCAGTTCCACGTTGGTGACGCCCTCCCGCGCCATCAGAGCCGTGCCACTCTCGATCATCCTCTGCGAAAAGTCGGTGCCCACCACGCTGAGAACGTGCCGGGAGATCGCCGCCGAGTAGGCGCCCGCCCCGCAACCCACATCCAACACCCTGAATCCCGGCTCGATGTAGCCCCGCTGCTTCATCTCGATGAGGAAGCGGTCATCCGCGAAATCGGGCACGGTCAGGTAGTGCTCCCGCTCGGCTTGGGAATCCCACATGGCTGGCTCGTGTGGTACGGGTGTGGCCCATCGTGAGCGAATCTCATCGAGCGTGAGCAATTGAGTCTCCTAGTGGGTGATGATGACGACGTAGCCGTTGTGGTTGATGACGTCGCTTTCGATGCCGTAGACGTCTTTGAGGGTTTTCGGTGTCACGGTTTCCACGCCTCCGTGGGCGTAGACGGCGCCGTCCTTGAGGAACATGAAGGTGTCGCAGTAGCGCACTGCGAGGTTGAGGTCATGCATGACGGCGACGGCGGCGATCCCGTCTTCGTCTACTACGTCACGTACGATGCGCATGACCTCGTACTGGTTGTAGGGGTCGAGGTTGTTGGTGGGTTCGTCCAGTAGGAGCAGGCCGGTGTCCTGCGCGAGTGCCCGGGCGAGGATCACTTTTTGGTATTCCCCGCCGGAGAGTTCGTCGACGTAGCGCAGTGACAGCTCTGTGAGTCCCAGCCGGCTGATGGCGTCGTCGACGATGGCGAGGTCCTGTTTCGTGGGGGCGAGGTTAATGTGGGGTTTGCGGCCGAGAAGCACCGAGTCGAAGACCGTTAGTCGGTTTGCGTGACTGTGCTGCGCCACGAAGGCGATCTCGCGGGCGATCTCGCCGCGTTTCAGGTTGCGTATGTCGCGGAGCTCGCCTTCCGGGCCCACCTGAACCTGGCCTGCGTCTGGTTGAAGGATCCGGTTGAGGCAGTACATGAAGGTGGACTTGCCTACTCCGTTGTTCCCGAGGATCGCCATGAACTGGCCGCCCCGGAGCTCGGTGCTGACCTGGTGCAGTACCTGCCGGTTGGCCCGGAAAGAGAAATCTATGTCGGTTGCGGTGATCATCGGTTTCATCGCCTCCCCACCCCCTTGAACAGCAGGTAGAGGAACATGGGGCCACCGAGGAAAGACGTGATCGCACCAATCGGCAGGATCACCGGTGACATGGCGAGCCGGGCCACCAGATCACTGAGGAGCAGGAGGATCGCGCCGGCCAGGCCCGCCGCGGGCAGGAGGTAGCGGTTGTCGCTGCCGATGAACCTACGCATGATGTGGGGCGCGATCAGTCCGATGAAGCTGATGATGCCCACGAACGAGACCACCACCGCGGTGACCCCTGTGCCCAACACCATCGTGCCCAGCCGCACGGCGTTCGCGTTCACGCCGAGACCCATCGCGGTTGTCTCTCCTGATTCCATCGCGTTGTAGCTCCACCGGTTCGCCATGAAATACACGGCGACGACGAGTGTCACAATCGCCATGATCCGCACCTCCCCGTAGGAGGCACGTCCCAGGTCACCAAACGTCCAGAAGACCACCGCAGCAATCTGGACGTCACTGGCGAAGTACTGCACCAGGGTCGTGCCCGCGGAGAACAGTGCGGAGAGTGCCACCCCGGCCAGCACCATGGCCTCGGGAGTGATCTGCCGGAACTGGGCCAGCCCCAGCACCACCAGGGTGGACAGCATGGCGCCGCAGAAGGCGGCGATGCTCACGATGTAGGGATTGGTGATGTTGACTGCGTCGCCCACATTCGATGAGACCGTGGAGCCCGCCCCGAACACGATGATGCCCAGCGAGGCACCGAAAGCGGCCCCCTGCGCCACCCCCAGCGTGGAGGGTGAGGCGAGCGGGTTACGCAGCACGCTCTGGAAGGCGGCACCGGCAAGTGCCAGCCCCATGCCCCCGATGATCGCGGTCAGCACGCGGGGCATCCGCAGCTTCCACACGATGTTCGCGGCCTGTGGCTCGCCCTGACCGAACAGTGCGGCCAGCGATTCACCCATGGTCAGGCTCGCCGCACCCACCCCCAGGGCAAACAACCCGATCACCAGGAGCAGGACCACCTCGATACCGATGATGAGCCATTTACGCAGCACATAGCCCTCATACTGGATGCTCGCACCCGGTGTGAGCCGGGTGCTCGGACCCGATGCGCCCGCTCCCGGTGTGATCGGACGAAGCTTGGTCCAGGTGTCTTCTCTACCCATGGGCACCGCTACCGGCCGAACCAGCCGCGGTCATAGACCGGGAAACAGTCAAGACACACACACCCGCCATCGAGCACCCGGACCCGATGATCCGGAGCCCTCTCCCCACAGCGGGCACAAGCAATGCCGGAAAACAGGCGCGCCCTCTCCGGCGGCTCGAACCGAGGCTCGGAGAAGCTGAAGACCTCGTCGAGCGGGAGCGTGAGGAGTCGCTCCTGCCACTCCTCACGACTGTCCGCTTCGTTACGCTCGGCCTTGAAATACACCCGCATGGCAGCTCCAGCGTCGCGATCAAAGAAGGTGAAGGCCATTTTTCCGGTGGGGCGGAACACCAGATTCCCTTTGCCCACCGTGCAACTGAGCAGGAGCTGTATCGCATCCACCCCGCAGGCGTCGTTCTCGGTGACGCACACCAGTTCCTCATCCTCCGGGCGGCTCGCCCCCAAATGTTGCCTCGCAGCCTCCACCGCACGATAACCGATCGCGAGTCCGGGGCAGAAGTGGCCGTGGAACTCACCGCAAAGCATCCATTCAGCAGAGTGGCGCGTGGTTTCCGTGTGCGGCCTCATGGTCATTTTCCTATTGTCAGTGGATTGAAGCCGAGGCCGGTTGCGTTCATTTCTGTCATGAGGGGTGTCGAGTAGAAGAATTCGAAGATCTCGTCCGCTGTGGTATCGGGGTCGATGTCAGCGAACTCTTGGGGGAACATCACGGTTCCCGCGTAGTAGGCGTCCGCCACGGCGATCTCGATGTTGGTGCCGTTGTAGTTGTAGGTGGGTTGCGGGTAGGCGAGACCATCGCGTAGTGCCCGCAGGCTGTCGAAGTAGTCTGGGTTGTCCTGATAGGCGGTGTTGATCAGGTCCATGTTCTCTGGATTCAGGAAGATGTAGTCCGGATCCCACTGGGCCACCTGCTCCAGGTCCACCAGGAAGGGCATGTCCTGACCGACAGTGTCGGCCACGTTGATGGCCCCGATCGCGTCGAAGGGCATGTAGTCACTGGTGGTGCCGTCGAAGCCGTGCTTGCCCCGGAAGTTGACGGCACCGGTGTAGGCGGTGGGGCGCTCGTCGTCGGAAACGGCGGCGGTACGGGCCGCGAGATCCTCCTGCCAGGCGTCAAGTTGGGCGATCACCTCCTCGGCGCGGTCCTGGGTTCCGAAGACCTCCCCGAGCAGTCGCAGCGAGAAGTACGTCGAGCCGCCGAAGACCTCGTCCTGGTAGACCCCGATCACAGGGATACCGAGCTTGTTCTGCAACTCGTCGATTGCGGCGATCTCGGTCTTGGTGGTGATCACCACGTCCGGCCGTAGCTCGATGATCGTCTCGTCGTAGGTGACGTCGTTGGAACCGCCGCTGGCGGTGACCGGCAGCGCCCCGAACTGGTCACTGTGGACGTACCCGTAGGGCATGTTGACCGGTGCGCCCTGATCGATCTCGGCCACCGCGACCAGCCTGTCCGCGGCTCCCGCGTAGACCACCAGCCGCGTGGGCCAACCATCCACCACGGCCGAATCCACCGTGGCGGGGATCTCCACCTGCCGCCCGTAGACATCGGTCACCACCCTCCCGCCCGACGACGCCGACTGCCCCTCCGGGGCATCCGTACCGGTGGTTCCGGCGCCACCACAGCCAGCGACCAGCACCACCCCAAGCAACGCCCCCAGTGTTCCCGCCAGCCTCCGGCGCAGGTTCGACACAGAATCCTCCCAGTACCCTCGACAAGTGCGCGCGGCCGACAGACCCACACACCCTTCATGACCAATCCAGCGCACGACCCCCGGCCAGTGACTCGACCGGCCAACGACCCGCCACTAATGCGAGTAACTCGCATTAGGTCACCCTAGCCAGCACCATATTGGTTCGTATGACTATTCGCCGGCCTTCCCGAAACATGGACAAGCGGGGTCCCGCGGGACCCTCAGCCGATGGGCGGAGGGCGCGCGCCCTCGGCCTCGTCGCCAGACAAACCACGAAGTTCAGCGCAGCCTGCGCGCGAGCGTATACCGCAGCCGGTCATACTCGAATGACTTCCTGCTGGCCGGCCGCTCGAGCGCTTTCGCGACGTCGATCAACGAGTATGTCAGATCACTCTTGAACCTCACGAGTTGCCACTGTTCGCCCGATCCAACGAGGAACTGTCCGGGGGCGAACTCGCTGAGAGTCCTGGTGCTTCCGAATCCAGGAAGAATGAATTCGACGGCATACCGCCAGCCGCGGGGCTTCTCTCGCATGGTGAGTTCGTAGACCTCGGTTCCCTCGGGCGCGATCTTCAACATTTTCTGTCCGTACTTGTTCAGCTTCATGACTCCAGCTCCTTCATCTGCTTGACGTACCGCTTGGTTGACCACTCGCCCCACAAGTAGGAGAGACCGAAAATCACCGTGAACCCGACCATGAGATCGATCACCCAGAACAGTGGCTCCGGGAGGTTGACCGGTTCTCGGTAACCGATCCACCAATTGGCGAGCGCGTCGAGAATCGTCCACGCGACTGCGAGTCCTGCCGACTGGGATGCGTAGGACCAGGTTCGCTTCCGTCTCGCCTTGGGCGAGAGCATCTCCCCGTAGTCGTCGTGGCCCACGCGCGGGAGCATCAGCCGATCATCGCGTGCCGCGAACACCACGAACACGATCGGGATCAGGACGAGGAAGATGATCTCGCTGATCGCCGCAGTGATGTCCCGCGCCGCGATGAACTTCCCGATCGCCACAACCAACTGGTAGACGTACCCCACTGACAGGGCGATCATCCCCGCCGGCCCCGTGATCTGCTGAATACGTTCGTCCACCTCAGTCCTCCTCGAAATCGAACAGCTCTTCGATCGACACCCCGAACACCTTGGCGATGTCCCAGGCGAGTTTGAGAGACGGGTTGTACGTCCCCCGCTCAAGGTGGCCGATAGTCTCTCGGCGCACGCCCACACGATCAGCCAACTCGCCCTGACTCATGTCCGCCAGGACGCGGTGCCTCTTTATCTGAGTTGTGAGCATCGGTTCACCCCCTTGAGAGAAATACGTCTCTATGTGTGAGAAAAACATATCACAATGAGAGCTGGTTCGCACATTCCGGCCACACGCGGTTCGAAGACCTCCACCGGTAGACTCCCCGACCGCTGGCCGTTGCTCCCCAGCTCGGATCTCTCACCCGCGACCACGCCGACGTGGGTCGAATGGCCGAGCACCTCTACCGCAAACTGGTGACCGAAGGCGACGGCTACAACACCATGCCCGACGGCGAGGTCGTCCACGAAGCCGCTTCCGTCGGTGATTCGTTCCTGGTCCGGAAATCGCCGCTTTCGGCCCAGAACGGGCCTCCCCGACAGGGAAGAACGGGGACTGCTGTAGGAGTTTCGCCCCTGCGGGCCGGCGCCTACCCCGTTGAGGGGTGGATTTGGCCCTCTTCCGGCCCGTTCGCGGCCGCTTCGGACCGGCGAATTCGTCTCCTGTAGGCGTTCGGTTTCTTGTGTAGGCGGTAAACGGGTGTCTAACCCCTACAGAAGAGACTTAACGCCTACAGTAGTCGCTCCGCTGCCGGCTGAAGAGACCTGCAAGCACCCCTGGACCGCACAAAACCCGCACGCGCTGACGAAACTCTTACAGAAGTTCCCGCCCCTCCCTGTCGGGGAGGCCCGTTCTGGGCTGGAAATGCTGCATTCACTGGATCAGTGACTGAAAATCGCGGCCAAGAGGCCCGCAGGCGCCGTCGAACCGCCCGAAACCCGCACAGCAGTGGCCAAGAACCGCACCAAAGAAGCCCTGAGCGACGCGAGCAGTGCGAAACCGGACGAGAGTGGCCGAACCTGAACGCAAACCCCCAGGAAAAAACACCACCGGCCCCCGAAGGGCAGAAAACCCCGCGCCGGAATAACCGAGCGGGCCCACCGGTCGGAATTCACGCCGGCAATTGAGCATCTCCGTCCGAGATGGCGGGACTCAGTGGGGGAGAGATGGTGAGGCGCCGTGGGGGAACTGTGAATGATCCTTGGTCGGAGTCGCATATTGCCTGCTAGATTGCGTGAGGGCGCGGCATTTGCGGCGCCTGCCGATTTTTGCTGTCTGGAGTCTTACGTGTCCCAACCTGCCCTCACAGGAACCAAGCACGCCGCCTCATCCGAGCCAACGCGCAATTCCAAACGCCAACGCACGCAGCGTCGTCGTCGTGGACTCGCGGCCGGGACGGTACTCGCCTGTTTGCTGGAATCACCATGGGAAGCCTCTTCGCCTCCCCGCCCGCGCTCGCTGACGAGTGGGCACCGTCAGTCTCCATCGGCCCCGGCGGCGAGGACGGCCGCACGGGTATCCTCGCCGGTCAGGATGCCACCTACACGCTGAGCATCAGGAACGACGGTGATGAAGCCCAGTTCAACACCAGCGTGGTCCTGCTTGTACCCAATGACGTGATCCTGGTCGATTCCGCACTGGGCGTGCCGGTGGTGTACGAGTCCGGCGCAGCCCTCCCCGATGCCTCGAACCCTGGTGGCACGGATTCCGTGCCCACTGGCTACCAGGTGTGGGTGTTCGAGAACGTGGCCGATCTTCCGGTCCGCGGCGTGCTGAACCCCACGCTCACAGTGCGCCCGAAGGCCGGCACGTTCCCCGCGGGCACCGAGTTGGACATAGACGCGAACGTCTACACCAGCAGCAATCCCAACCTGCTCCCGAGCTTCCCCGGCAGCACCGGCGTTGCCACGAATGCTGAGCACACCTCCAAACCGGGTTTGGATGACGTGGCGACTCCGGTCAAGGCGCTGCGCATCCACAAGAGCGAACCCAGCCCCGAGAGCGAACTGCTGCGCGGCATCCACAACAACACCACCACCTACACGTTGCGCGTCGAGTACTCGGGTGAGGGCGAGACCACCGGCGTGACCGTGGTGGACTACTTGCCTGCAGGTCTCGAGTACCTCGGTGGCGGAATGATTGACAACACGCAGGATTCCAGCGTGCTGTTCAACGGCAATCGTGAGTACGAGGGGGCTGCGAGCCTCGCTGAGACACCCGTTCCCAACCCTGCTTCCAGCGCCGGCCTGGAGGAACTCAGTGTTGACACCTTGGAGCTCAACGAGGCACAGGCCGCAGAGCTTGGGTTGAGCGCGGGCGTGTACACCAAGGTCACGTGGAAGCTACCGGACCTCTCTGGTGGGGGTGCGCAGAACTGGGACACCGCTGCGGGTACTCCCGGCGAGTACCTCATCACCTACCGTGCCGGCATCCCGCTGTACGAGAACACTGTGAGCTTCGACGTCGAGAAGCCGTCGGCGGAGTCCCTCCAACAGGCCGCAAACCTGAACAACAACAATGGCCCCTCCACGCGGCACAGCCAGGGCGATGGGACTCCCGAGGACGCCCGGGCTCTCCTGAACGCCGCAACGGTATCCGGAACGTATGGCGGACTGGTGCCCGACGGAACCGACCGCCTCAACACGGACACTGACACTGAAGTGGTGGACGCGGTTGACCTGCACATCCTCAAGGGTGTGGACACCGGCACGTTCGTGACCGGCGCGCTCGCCACTTACACCCTGGATGTGCGCACCAGCGAGTACACCTCCGCAACCGGAATCAGCGTTCTTGACGAAATCGGTAACGGGCTCTGTCCCGCAATCCCAACGCAGACTCCGGCATCACGGCTTGACCTCGTCACCGCTGGTGGCACTCAGGAGGGCGTGGCCTCCGAGGCATGGCACGCTGCCCTCGCCGGTCTGGGAAGTGGCTGCGCGTACCCGAGCGGACAGGCAGGCGCATCCATCACTGGCGCCACCGTAACCGCAATCATCTTTGACCAGACGGACGGCACGTTCCAATTGCTCCTCGCAATCGATGACATGGACGCGCAGACGCACCACCAGATCACTTACACCGCGCGCCAGAACGAGGCCTACCTTGCCACGGCCAACCGCCACGGCCCCACGAGCTCCGGTGACTCCGTTTCCAACTACGTGCAGATCGAGGGCACCACGCACCCGATCGATGCCATCAAGAACATGGCCGAGGTTGGCGGGTCCGAGGACGTCTGGGAGGACTCCGAGGCCTCGATCCACTCGACCTTCTCTGCGCTCAGCAAGAAGGTTCTCGAGCGAGATGCGACGATTCCGAATGGCGACATCAAACAGGCCACTGCGTGGGTGGATGCGGATGACAATCCATTCATCACGGGCGACGACGTGTGGTACCGCCTCGAAGTCACGTTCCCAACCACAATCGACACGCGTAACCCCGTCCTCACCGATTTCCTGCCGCGGGGCGTGGAACTTCGTGACGGCGCTACCTTCGTCTACGAGATCAGTGGCACCTCGGAACCGATTGTCAGCGACACGGATCCCGTGGTTGTCGGCAACCGGATGGAGTGGACGCTCGGGGTCCCACGGGATGGTTCCCCGGCCGACCTCTTCGTGCCCGCAGGCACGGTCCTCACGGTCTACGTCCCCGCTACCGTCACCGGTCTCTCGACATCGAAGGCCGAGCAGGACATGCCGCAGAACCTGGCGAAGTACCGGCAGGAAGACTCGGACGGCGAGGTCTTCTTCCTCCGCGACGACGCCGAGATCACCCTCCACTACGGCACCTCGCTGCTGAAGGGCGTCCAGGAGGTCGACGGCAATGCGGGACTGCCAGCGAGTTCGCAGGAGGACGTCGATGGTACTCAGTTCAACTCTGACCGCGACGGCATCGAGGTTGTCCAGGGAGAAGACGTCACCTACCGCATCGACGTCACCTCACCGAACTTCGCCACCACGGAGCTCGTGGTGTGGGACGTGCTGCCTGCGGGCATCAGCAAATCTGACGTTGCGGCGGAATCATTCGGCGTCTCCGGTATCGCGAGCCCGATCTACACCGCACAGGCGTATGCGCCAGGAGATCCGGGCCGCCCCGCCGTCGGGAGCGATTTTGACGGACGCGCCGTGGTGGTCTTCACCATCACGAGCGACATCCCGGCCAACGCCGAACTGACGCTCAACTACGACGTGAGGATCCCCGAGACGGCGCTCATCACGCAGGAGTACGACAACACGGCCGGTATCGCCTCCTACGAGGCGAAGACCAACCGGCCCGGTGGCGACGCAACGGTCACCTACATCCCGGACGGCCCGTTCGTGAGGGACCCGGCGCCGGGTGAGAACGCTCACGTGGTGCCCGGTGAGAACACCTACGACGACTCGATGGTGTACCTCCCGGGCGCGTCTGTGACCAAGGAGCGGATCTCCACGGAAATCCCCTCCACCGATCCAGCGGTCACCGACACCAACAACGGCACAGATCAGATTGTCCAGGGTGAGTACGTCACCTTCGACTACTCGGTGACGATCCCCGCCAACACTTCCGTCAAGAACGGTGAACTCGCCGACGACGGTGTGTTCCGCTACGGCGACGACACCGTGGACTACGAGCTTGCCTCCGTGGAGGTCATCGCACCCACCACGTTGCCCGATGGATTCTCGCTGGACGCGAGCGACGGCACGCTCACGTTCCCGGAGACATATGACACGGGAAGCGAAGGCGAGACCTTCACCCTGCGAATCACGGTCTGGGTGGCTGATCGGGACGCCTCCGATCCAACCCACACCCCGAACCTGGGGGACAGCACGACCCTGATGAACACCGCGAGCTTCACGCACGAACCACCAACCGGTGGTACCCAGACGTGGTCCGACACGGCCCAAGTCACCTACATCGAGCCGGACCTCGGCATCAGCAAGTCCGCCGGCCCGGACGACGAGGTGGCGATCGGGACCCCCGTGACGTACACGGTGACCGTGACCAACCAGGCAAACCGGCCCACGGTCTACGACAACACGGTGGTGGACACAGTGCCCGCAGGCCTCACCATCGACGAGGCGTCTGTGGCCGCCAGCGGCGGCACTTGGGACCCAACCGATCGAACCATCACCTGGACGATCGACCTTGTCGCCGGCGGCCAGTCACTGGCTCGGACGTACACCGCCACGATCAACCCGGACACGGGTGGCGCCCAGACCTACACCAACGAGGTGGACGTCACGGGCTACACCCTGCCGTCGACTCTCGACACCGATCCCACCAAGCAACGCCGCGGCGACCGCACGGCGAAGGCCGAGGAGACGATCACCGCGGTCGACGCGGGAATCACGAAGGGCGTCCAGATCGCCGGCACAGGCCCGGACGCCTTCGGTGACTCGACCACGGTCCCCGTGGGGGAGACCGTCGAGTACGAGGTCGAGATCACGCTCGAGCCGAACATCAACTACTGGGACCCGATCATCACGGACACCCTGCCTGCGGGGATCCAGATCATTGACACCTCGATCTCAGGTCCCACCGCAACTGTGGACGCCGTCCCGGAAACCATCACCGGCACGTGGAGCTACACGCTGAACAACGGCGTGCCCACCTGGACCTATGACGGTGACATCACAAGCAGTGCCACTGGACGCACGCTCGTGCTCACCTACGAGGCACTTGTCACGGATGCTGACGGTGTTGCTGCCAACAGGCTGGATAACACTGCCGAGTTCAGTTGGAACCGCGTGAACGGGGACAACAAGACTCGCGAGAAGATCGACGATGACGCCACGGTGAACCTGGTTCACCCGAATGCGGTAATCACCAAGACCGTCAATGATCTTGATGCGGATCAGGTGGAGCCGGGTGAGACCTTCACCTACCGGCTCACCGTCACCAACACAGGTGACACGGCCGCCCACAACCTGGTGGTCACGGACACCGTGCCCGCCGGCCTGGTGGTGAACCCCTCCTCCATCTCCAACGGTGGCGTGCTCACGGGTGCCACGGCATCCGGTGGCGGCACCATCACCTGGGACCACTCTGCCGCCAACGCGCAGGCGCTCAACGGGCCGCTGTACGAGGCGGGCTCGGGTGAGAGCCCCACCTCGATCGCACTCAGCTACCAGGCGAGGCTCGCGGCGTCGGAACACATCGCAGGCGGTGACGAGTTCACCAACACCACGCGGGTGACCGAATGGGAGTCCTTCGAGGATGGCGGCCGCTCCTACGGCCCCAGCCCTGACGCGGACGCCGTCGTGACCCCGGCCTTCCCGGAGCTCACGCTCGCCAAGGCACTCACCGGCACGGAGATTGCCTACGCGAACAAGCCGTTCAGTTGGACGCTGACCGCCACCAACACCGGTGACAGCGCCATGAACAAGGTGGTCCTCACCGACACCCTCCCCGCGAACTGGGCCTACACCTCCACCACGAGCGTGACCGTTGCAGGCACGCCGTGGGCGGGTACTACGGAACCGGGCGCCTCTGGGCAGGATCTGACCTGGACGTTTGAGGACACCCCGGTGCTCCTGCCCAACGCGAGCATCGTTGTCACGTTCGTGGCAACGCCCGGAGACGACGCGCTTGCGAATGCCGGTGTGGGCGCCACTGTCGCCCACACCAACACACTCGCGGGCACATTCACGGACGTGACGAACTCGCCGAGGAACAAGGACGGCGATTACACCGGCCCTGGGGGCAATGCGAATGCGTACATCCATTCGGCGGACCTCCAATTGACCAAGGCGGCCGGCTCGCTCACCGCCGGGCAGACAGGCACGGGCTGGACCGTCACGGTGAAGAACAACGGCCCGGACACGGCTGTGGGACCATTCACGGTCTTTGACACCACCGGCGCGCTGCCAGAGGGCGTCACCATCACCGGCGTGACCGGTAATGGTTGGAACCTGACCAAGCCGGTCGCGCGCGGCACCGATGGCATCACAACGTTCGAGCTGGAGCGCACCAACACGGCGGACACGCTTGATTCAGGTGCTTCCTTCCCGGAGATCAACGTGCAGGTGGCGGTGGCCGCCAATGTGCTGCCCGCCACGGTGGACAACTCCGCCACGGTCACCAGCACCGGTACACACGACCCGAACCCGAACAACAACGAGGACGAGGATCCATTACCGATCACCACATCGGCGGACCTCACAATCCAGAAGGTGGTCAACACCGCGGAGCCGAACGCCGGTGAGTCCATCACCTGGCAGCTCAATCCCTCCAACCTGGGCACGTCGGTCTCGCAGAGCACTGCGGAGAACCCGATCACGATCACGGATGTGGTGCCTGCGGGCATCACGGGCGTGAACGTGGTTCCGGGCACCGACTGGACCGCCGCAGCGAGCGACGGGTTCCCAGCAGATGAGGGTGAGACCATCACCTTCACCTACACGGGTACCGCCATGCCGGTTGGCCCGGCAGGCTCGATCACCCTCACCGGCACGATCGATCCGTTCTGGCCCGCAAACACGTCCATCACGAACACGGCAGTTATCACTCCGGGTGACACCCCGGATCCGAACGCGCAGAACAACACCTCCAGCGTGCCCGTGACACCCGGCACCGAGACCGCGATCGCGGTCTCGAAGACCCGGGTTGCATGGACCGGTACCGATTGGGTGAGCACCAACGCAGTTCCCGTTGCGGGTGAGACGTTCAGCTACTTGGTTGTGGTCACGAACCTCGGTCCGGCAGACGCCTCTTCGATAACCGTGGTGGACGAACTCCCCGGCTACCTCGACTACGACTCGTTCGAGGACGTGTTGGGGGACTGGTCCCGCACCAGCACGGTCGCCACTGGTGACCAGGACTTCGCCCTGACCGATCCGTCAGCCCTCGCACCCGGAGAGAGTGCCTCGTTCGTGATCACGGTGACTCTCGCCTCCGATCACGTGGGAGACGTGGACAACGCCGTTGAGGCGTCATCTCCGGACGCGCCCACGGATCCACGGGACGAGGACAGCACGGGCTCTCAGCGGGATGCCGATCTGACCATCGTGAAAACCCACACGGGTGACGCGACTGCAGGTGGAACCCTGCCCTACACCCTGACTGTGACCAACCTGGGGCCTTCCAGCTCCTCCGGTCCGATCTACGTGGAGGACATCCTTCCCGCAGGCTTCAGCTACGTGGTGGACTCCGCCACCGTGGAGGTGGCCGGTGGCACGGCCACCGCGCAGAACCCCGAACTGGTGACTCCCTCCATCCTGGAGTGGACCATCGGTGACTCGGACTTCTCGCTGGCAAGTGGACAGACCATCGTGGTCACCTTCACCGCAGCCATCGCAGCCAATGTTCCCGCCCAGACAGGGCTCGTGAACGCGGCCGAGGTGGACGGTCCGGAGGACTCCAACAAGGAGAACAACCGGGACACCGATCCCACCACCGTGGTCACGCACGCGGACATGAGCGTCGAGAAGAACGTGGAGCCCGGCCCGTGGGTTGCAGGTACTGAGATCACGTACTCGTTCACCATTACGAACAGCGGCCCCTCCGTGGCCAACGCCATGGTCACCGACCTGTGGCCCACCGGCCTGACCGGTGTGTCCATCAGCGGAACCGGTTGGAACTGCGAGGGTGACTCGTGCACCTACGCCAACCACCCGGTGGGTACCGGTGCGGCCACCACGCTCACCGTGAAGGCACTCCTTGATTCCGCTGTCACGCCCGGTACAGATCTCATCAACACCGCGGAGCTTGGGTGGACGGACAGCCGTGGCCCGCACAAGGGAGATGACACGGCAACCATCACCACCTCCTCCATCGCAGATCTTGGCCTGGTCAAGACCGCCGTGGACGAGGACGGCACCGAGATCACCGAGGCGATTGCCGGTGAGCAGACCCGCTTCCGGATCGATGTGACCAGCCATGGTCCGTCGCTTGCCGCGGCACCGATCACGGTGACGGACACGCTGCCCCCAGGCCTCACGTTCGTGGGCCTCGCGGACAGCACGTACTGGACCGCGTCCGTGGATGCGGGCGATCCGCAGGTGGTCACATTCGTGCTCGGCAACACTGAGGGCCAACAGGCGCTGGCAGCAGGGGCCAAGGCACCTCCGATCACGCTGATCGTCCAGGTGGACGCGAATCTGCCTGCAACGGGCGGGGACGTGGAACCGCTGGTGAACACCGCCAGGGTCACCTCGCCCACGCCGGAGCCGGCGGAGGATCCGAATCCCAACGAGGACGACGCACCGCTGAAGATCCTGCAGAACGCAGATCTCGGCATCGTGAAGTCCCACGAGGCCGAGATCGCCGAGATCGGCGAGGAGCTCGTCTTCGACCTGCTCGTCACCAACCACGGCCCCTCTGTTGCCGACGGCGTGAGCGTCACGGACACCATCCCGGCAGGCCTCACCTACGTGGACAATGACGGAAGCGACGCCGCGTGGACCCAGGTGGGAGACGCCGTCGTGGATGACGACGGCACCACCACGGTGACGTTCACACTCACCGGAACCCTCGGAGTGGGAGCGAATGCGCCCGCGCTCTCGATCACAACCCTGGTGACACCGGCGGCCTACCCGTCGGCGACCAACGTGGCGAACGTGGAAGGCAACCAGCCCGAACCGGAGAACGATCCGAACCCGAACGAGGCCACGGACCTGGTACCGGTGGCCCCGGACGCAGACCTGACCATCTCCAAGGTGACTCTGACGGAGAGCCCACATGCGGGCCGTGACGTCACGTGGCAGATCACGCCGGAGAACCTCGGTCCTGCAGTTTCGCAGTCCACCTCCGCCAACCCGATCCGGGTGACGGACACGCTGCCGGCCGGTGTTTCCAACGTGCGCGTTGACGCGGGCACTGACTGGAGCGCCGTGGTGGAAGGCGGCGTTGTGACACTCACCTACATCGGTGCAGACGCGATGCCTGTGGGCGCCACGGCACCGGTCACCATCACCGCCACGATCGATTCCTCGTTCGTTGCCGGTGACATCGAGAACACCGCGGTGATCACGCCGGGCACCACTCCGGACCGTGACCCCACCAACAACGATGACTCCACCACCGATCCGGTGGGGGATGCCACCTCGTTGGATGTGGAGAAGCGGACTGTGGACCCGGAGACCGGACTCGCCACCGATGATGACGTGGAGATCGTGCCGGGCACCACGGTGACCTACGAGATCACCGTGGAGAACGCCAGTACGGCGGACGCACGCGGGGTCACACTCGCGGACACCCTGCCTGCGGGCCTCACGTACGCGGGATTCGCGAACGTGGATCCGTCCGTGTGGACTTCCGTCAACGTGGCGGGGGACACCGTACTCGAGTTTGCCCTCACCGGCACGCTCGTGGCCGGGAACACCGCCACGGTGCGGATCACGGCCGACATCGTGGATGACCTCACCGGCGAGTCTGTGACCAACGCGGTGACTGCCGGTGCCACCAATGTGCCGGAGGATGAGTGGCCGGATGATTCGGCGACTGATCCGCTGGTGCCGAAGGCCGATCTGGCGATCGTGAAGTCCCACGCCGGGGCGGCGGTTGCGGGCGCGGAGTTGCAGTACACGCTGCTCGTGACCAACAACGGCCCGTCGGTCACACCGGAACCGATCGTGATCACGGATGTGTTGCCTGCTGGCATGAGCTACGTGGCCGACTCCGCCAACGTGAGCGTGCTGGGCGCGGACGCCGCCGCGGCCGAGCCTGTGGTTGACGGTCAGGAACTCACCTGGTCCGTTGATACCACCCTGCCGGTGGACGGCACCATCCTGGTGACGTTCAATGTGGAGATCGCGGCAGACGTGCCCTCACAGACCCTGGTCAACGCAGCCGAAGTCGAGGGCCCGATCCTGGATGAGGATCCCACCAACAACGAGGACGATGACCCCACCAAGGTCACCGAACTCACGGGGGTGACGATCGAGAAGACTGTGATCGTCACCGGCCCGTTCACGGCCGGTACCGAGGTGGACTTCGAGCTCACCGTCACGGTTACCGGACCCTCGATTGCCCGTGACGTGGTGATCAGCGATGTGCTGCCGGACGGCCTCAGCCTCGTTTCCATCGGCTCCGATGGGGACGGCTGGGCCTGGACGGACGGCGTGGGCACACGTGACACGCTCGGGCTGGGCAACCACACGATTCCCGTGACCGCGCTGATCGATCAGGCGGTCCCGGCCGGTACCACGCTGGTGAACACCGGCGTGATCGAGTGGACCGATAGTGAAGGACCCAAGCAGGATGATGATCCCGAGGACGTCCCGGTGGTGACCGATGGCGATCTCTCAATCATCAAGACCGCCGTGGACGCAAACGGCAAGGAGATCGCCAACGTGATCGCCGGAACCGAACTGCGCTACACACTGGAGGCCACCAACTTCGGACCCTCCCAGGTGGTTCCACTCATCGAGATCACGGACACTTTGCCAGACGGCGTGGCGTTTGTGGGGATCGTGGGTGAGGACGGCGGCTGGAGCGTGTTCCAGGACGGCTCAACCCTGAGCTTCCGCTACCCGCTGCCACTGGCCTCCGGCCAGAGTGCCCCGGCGCTGACCATCGCGACCCAGGTGACGCCAGACCTCCCGCTCGATGCGGAGCTCGTGAACGTGGCACAGGTGGAATCCATCGGCACGGACAAGGTTCCGGGCACGCCGGACTCCAACCCGGAGAACAACGAGGACGATGCGACCGTCACCGTTCAACTCGCTGCGGACCTGGCCATCGAAAAGACCCACCAGGGCCAGGCCGTGGTGGGCGAGGAACTCACCTTCCGCCTCGCGGTGACCAACTTCGGTCCGTCCGAGGCGAGCGGAGTCGTCGTCGTCGACGCCCTGCCTGTCTGCCTCACCTATGTGAGCGCCGCGGGGGAGGGCTGGCAGGTGACCACTGAGCGTGCGGCGGACAGAACCACAACCGTGACCGCCACGTTCAACGGGACACTCGCGCCGGGCGAGGACGCGCCGCTGCTCAAGATCACCGTGCTCGTGGAGGAGAAGGCTCTACCGGCCGTCACCAACGTGGCAACAGTGAGCGCCAACGAGCCGGACCCGAACCAGGGCAACAACGAGTCCACCGATCCGGTGAGCGTAACCGAACCGGCCAAGCCAGATCCGGGTAAGCCAGATCCGGGTAAGCCCACACCACTGCCGGGAACAGGAGCCGCGATTGGTGGCGCCGCAGGCATCGCGATCGCGCTGCTCCTATCCGGAATGGTGGCTCTCCTCATCGGGGAGCGGCGCCGAAGGGCACAGGAGGCCTGACGGGCAGCGCGTAGGCGTTCCCACCGAGCCACCGAATCGGGCGTCATGGGACGCCTCCGTATCCCCGTCATTGAGCCGGGGCTATTCCGAACCAGAACAGCCGATTCACGATCTGCCTGACCTGCGTCTCATCGAAGGTCCGGCCGTGCTGAGTGTCCACCGGATCGGCATTGCGGTGCGAGTCAGCGGGCAACTTCTGGCCCGTGTCCCAGTCCCACAGGTTCGCGTTCCTGCGCCGCCACTCCTTGACGAGAGCGTCGTCGGCGTCTTCGCTCTGTGCCGGATACTTCCAGCCTTCTTTCAGCCGCTTGTCGCACCACCTCTGATGCTCGGCTCTGGCGGTGTTCGTCAAGGTCTCGGCGTCCATGAGCGCGGCAGTCAAGACCCTGCCGCGGAGTCCGGTGCGGGGGTCCGCGGCGGTGACCGGCTCCCAACCGGAGAAGCCGGGGCGGCAGGTGCCTTCTGCCAGGAAGCGCATCACTTGGCGCTGCTGGTGGAGGTTGTCGTCCTGGTAGAACCTCGGCAACCGGGCTTCGATCTCGGCGTCGGGTTCCTTGTATCGAGTGTTGTGGCGCCAGCGGTTGTCCACCTCGGGGGAGCGCGCGTCGAGCCAGTGCTCGCGTGCTGCTCGCCCGTCCTGATCCTGGTCCGCGAGGAAGTATGCATGGTTCTGCCTCGCCAGCACGGTCCACGAGTCCTCGGGCACCAGGCCGTCTTGCAGCAGGGTGGGGCCGTAGCTGACCACGAGCCGTCCGGGTCCTTCGGTGTACTTGTTCGGGGGTTCGACACCGTCCATCCGGGCGTCCGGGCAGAAGACCAGCGCCTGATCGTGGATTCCACTGATTCGCAGCGCTTGAGCCGTCAGACGGAGACCGGGTTCGCCGATGATGACCACGGCAGCGCCACCAACACTGGATCCGTGAGTGCCTCCGGAGTTGCCTCCGAGCAACTTGCGGCAGGCCAGATCCCAGTCGTCTTCGGCCAAATACTTCAAGGCGAACGGGCTCGGCAAGTCGGCTGCCGGGGCTCGGTATTGCCGCCACTCCTCCACTTGTGCTTTCGCGTGCGTATCGATCACGTGCGTCTCCGTGATCGGGAATGGCGCGGTGTCGCGAGAGCTCTTCTTGCTGTTGCACTCGTGGCGGAAGCAGCGGCGCAGGACGATTTCGTCCAGGATCGCGACACCGAGCGCAGAATCTCCCATGATCAGGACGCGACTGCATTTCTGCTCCTCGATGCGTGAAACGATGTCGCGGGCGAGCAGTTCGTCGATGCTCAGCGCATCGACGTAATAGCCGCAGGTGTTGATGGTGTCGAGCCGGAACTGTTTCGCCTCACGCGGATCGTCCACCAGGGCCACCAAGCGAGGCACGAAAGGCCCCGGCGCAAGGTTGTCGCCGAGAAGCGAACCCAGCCTCCTCACCACCTCGACGTTGTGGGCCGGGCGATCGGTGACGGCGAAGAACCGCCGCACCGCCGGTCGTCCGCGCGTGATGGCCAACCGCCGCAGACTCGTGTCATCCAGCGCGGGAACGGTGACCACTCGGCACCCGAGGCCGCGGAATTCCCCCAGCCGAGGGTCATCGGGATTGGTGTGGACAACCACCACTGAACTGCGACATCTGCGCAGTCTGAAGCGGATCTTCTCAATCGCGCTTGTGCGGTACCACAGCGGGTAGACGGGCATTCTCTCGCGTTCATGTTTGAGTTCCCGGGCCAGATCGAGCGCCTCGTCATCCACTCCCAGGACCACATCGATGTCCACGTCGAGGTCGGCCAGCATGCGGTGCACCTGCCCGCGCAGCAGGGCCCAGACGATGCCTGCCGCCGCGACTGTGAGTGTGGCGAAGCCGGTGAATGCGGCCGTTTGGAAGGCGAGGTTGTCGAACGGCGCAGTGACGGTGCCAGGCGGATCCGGCAGTACTCCGAAGAAGAGTCCCAGAACCCAAGCGAACATCATCACCCAGTAACCAGGTTTGGGGTCGGGCGGGTCCACGTTCGCCGCAGCGATCGGCCCGTAGCAGGCGATACCCAGAACGATTGTGATCACCGCAAGCACCACTGCGATATTCAGCGGTCGGACGCGCCGGTTCGGCCACACCATGAGCGGAAGAATGCTGAACGTCAGGAAGACCAGGGCGAACACCCATCCGTCCGGAGCCGGACAAAGCCAGCTCACCGGACTGCGGGACGTGCACCACGCGACCAGACCGGGACCATCAGATGACGCCTGAGCACCGACCACGATCAGGATGATCAGCATTCCGACCGCCAAGACCGCCGACAGGATGGCCAGCGCCTTGCGCACCCCCTGCAAGCCGCTCATCGGTCTCCTTCGCTCGAATCAACGCTTGTGATTCAACCATGAGCGAGCGATGTGCGGGTCAGGTCAGCCGTCCGGCCCGGACGGTTCCCGCTCGTATGAGGCGCGGAACGTCGCGTCCGGTACCGGCCAGTAGTTCCTGCCATCGTTCGTGACGATCCAGTCGCCGGCGCGGTAGTCGGCCGGGCCCTCGAGGGTCGCGATGGTTCCGGGTTCGGACACCTGCACCGCTCGCACCGTGCCGCGGCGCCGGTACATCCCCTGTGGGTCCGCGCGGTGGCGCTCGTACAGCTTCGGGAACTCCGCGGCGTCCACCCCCCGCCCGGTCCCGTCGGGGCCGGTAACCCACCAGCCGCCCGCCGAGACGGTCAGGGTAGAGCCGGACTCTGTGGTCCAGGAACGAGGCTCGCACACCCGCACCGCCCGCACGGTCCCCGTGCGTCGAAAGATTTCCGACGACGACGACGCGCCGCCCGGCCAACGGCCGTGGCTGCCTCCACCCTGTTGCATGGCACCCATCAGGCCACCGGTACCACCTCGACGCCCAGTTCGGCCAGCGACGGCGGAATACTCCGCACCGCGGCCCGGTCGTACTCCTGCACCTCGCCGAGCTGCTCCCACGGGATCGCCCACTGGTGACCCGCACGGCCGTTGCGCCGCTGATGGTGTTCCCACCTGCGGTGCTCCAGTTCGGACAGGCGCTCAAGCACATCCGGCTCGAACTCGTGCAATGTGGGGAAGTCGCTGCGGCGCCACGTCAGCCCGGCCGCGGCCAGTTTCGCCGGCACATCCACGGCCTGGGCGCGGTTGGATTCCTGGTCGAATGCAGACAATCCGTCCCAGGCCCTGACAGCGTTCTCGGAAAGGCTCGCGTTGCCGGTCTCGCCGCTGACCTGCAGGTAGCTGGCGTGGTTCAACTTCGCCAGCCGGTGCAGCTCCTCCGCGGTGAGCATGTTCGCCGTCCCGTCCACACGGTGCGGCGTCCAGCCGGCCCGCGCCACGAGGGTGGGCAACCGGGTGGCAAGCTCCAAGGCCCGCTGTGGTTGGTCGGGATCGCCGCCGGCCGGAAGGACGGCCAGAATGGCGTTCCGCATCCCGGTCAGTTCCTCTGGACCCGACCAGATCGCCTCGCTGTTCTCGTCATGCACGCCGCCGACCTCGATCCCGCCGGCGGCCAGGATCGGCCCGGCGGCTGCTGCGACCGCCTGGATCGCCTCACGCGTGGCCGGGGACTGCGCGTCCAGCCGGACGGGGCTCTCGCCGTCGTCGTGAACCAACGCGCCAAAAACGGTGGGCACCTCGGATGGCCGGCGCGAGGCGTCCCAGAGCAGTTCCTCGATCAGCAACTGCTCGGGGGTCAGGGCGAGCACATCGGGATCGTCCACGAGCGCCGTCACACGGGAGCCCTCCACCGCCTCGGCAAGGCGGGCAGCGATCGGGAACGCCTGAGTCGGGTCGGTGAGTGCCACGAAGATGGTCGGACCGGTCCGGGCGAACCGATCGGGGCGCGGCGCTTCCCAGGCGGCGGCCAGCTCACATGACACCCGGGCGACAGCATCCGGGCTGAGTGGGACTCCGCTGAACTCGAAGTTGCCGCGGTTCGTGAGGCCCTTCCGGGCTTCGGTCACCCAGGCGTCGTCCAGGCCCACACAGTGCACGGTCATTCGCTCGCCGAGTTGCTGCCAGCCGATCACCATCCGGCGAGCGATCTCGGCTGCCATCTCGCCGTCGCCGACGACGATGGGAGGAGGACACGCAGCGTCATCCAAGGCGGGCGGGGAGGCGCGAAGGGCGGCAATTGCCACCTGGGTGTTCCGGCTGAGCGCTGTCACTTTGCTGCCCCGATTCCACTGCTGGGTCACACTTCGTCCATCGAACAATACGGCCGTCGGGTACTCCGAGCCGGCAGATTCCCTCTGGGCGTCGTCGAAGAGTCTCGGTACCCAGAACCTGCGCGCAGCGGGGGACCTCGAGCCGCGAGTGACTTCCACCACGGAGTGTGACCTCACACCAAAGCCAGACCCGCGTTATCCTTGGGGGAGTCGTGGTGGATGATCGGGCTGCGCCGATCGCGGATCTGCCGCCCTTCGCTCCCTCTCGGCGCCTCTCTCTTTGAGGACGACGTCCGTCGTCCCGGCGCCGAGGGCTCGCAGCCATCGCGACCAGAACCGTCACCCCGGAGGAGACATCTTTGGCTCAAGGAGTCCAACGCCGGTTCGCCGCACAACGCGGCGGGTCAGGCAACCAGTCGCGCACCCGTCACCGCGACAACACCGGCATCATCCCGGTGCTCGCGAAGGCGGTGCGCGAGGTCGAGTCGGTTGTGAAGCGTGAGCGCACCCGATCCTCGACCCGGGCGAAATTCCAGGCCGTGGCCCTCCTCGTGCGTGAGGAACGCGCCCGCCTCAAGGCTGACGGCGAGATCACCCATGCCCAACTCGGGGAGCAGCTCAAGCGACTCGAGGGCATCGCCACAATCCTCGCCCTGACGGCCGCCCGGGACTCCACGCTGCTCGCACTGCTTGCGGACGACGCCGTCGTCACCGCGGAGGCACGCGAACTGCGGCGGCAAATGCTCGCTGACGCAGGCCGCGAAGTCCCCGACGAGCCGGAGCCCGCGCCACACCGATCTGACTCCCCGGTGATCGAATCGCGGCAGGTCGTGCCGCAGTCGGTCATCTCGCGCCAGATGGCCAACCCCTTCCTCGAACCGGATTTCAGCGCGGCCCGCAAACCAGCGCCGAGGCCGCGCAGGCTCGCCGGCTGGGAACTCATCGAGCCGCTGCTGCGCTCCTTCGAGTACGGCGGAGAATCCGCGTGCATGACCTTTCCGGAGAAGGTTGCCGCAACGGTCGTCACCGCCGGACCGCCACTCATGCCGCACCAGGCCGAGGTCGTCGCCGCCGCCGCGGACGGCCATCGCACCTTCCTGCTCGCCGACGAGCCCGGCCTGGGTAAGACGGCACAGGCGCTGCTGGCAGCGCAGGCTGCGAACGCCTATCCGCTGCTCGCCGTCGTCCCGAACGTGGTCAAGACGAACTGGGCGCGCGAGGCCGCGCTGTGGACCCCGAACCACCGTGCCACCGTCATCCACGGCGACGGCGAGGACATCGATCCCTCGGCGGACATCATCATCATCAATTACGAGATCCTCGATCGCCACGCCGGGTGGCTGGGGGGCCTGGGCCTGCACCTGCGCGGCATGATCGTCGATGAGGCCCACTTCATCAAGAACAAGAAGTCGCAGCGCTCCCAGCACGTGCTCCACCTCTCGGAGAGGATCCGCGAACGTCGCGGCGCCCCACTGCTCATGGCGCTGACCGGGACCCCGCTCATCAACGACATCGAGGACTTCATCGCCATCTGGGAGTTCCTCGGGTGGATCGACGAGGAGAAACCGATCGGCGACCTCATGCAGGCGCTCGAGGACACCGGTCTCACGCCCGCTGACCACGGCTTCTACGAGGCGGCCCGCACCGCCGTCATCGAGCAGGGCATCGTCCGGCGGCGCAAGATCGATGTCGCCGCGGACCTACCCGCCCGCCGCATCGCCGATGTCTTCGTGGAGCTCGACGACGAGGCCGGCCGGTCGATCCGCGCCGCCGAAGAAGCGCTCGCCCGCCGTCTCGTCCGCCGCTATGAGCGGTCGCTCGTGGCAAAGCACGGCGAGAACGTCTTCGAGGGGATCGACCACGAACTTGTCCGCCAGGTAGCCATCTGGGAGACGACGCGCGCGCCGGAGAAGACGTCTGATGACAACGTCTTCGCGATGATGCGCAGCCTCGGCAAGGCCAAGGGCGGCGCGGCCGCGGACTACGCCGCGCAGCTCGCCCGGAGCGTCGGCAAGGTTGTCTACTTCGCGAAGCACATCGACGTCATGGACACTGCAGAGGAACTCTTCGCCGATCGCGGCATCCGCTACGCCTCGATCCGCGGCAACCAGACCTCCACAGTGCGGCAGCGCAACCTCGATGCCTTCACCAACGACCCCGGAGTCGCCGTGGCGGTCTGCTCCCTCACCGCGGCAGGCGTGGGCATCAACCTCCAAGCCGCCTCCAACCTTGTCCTCGCGGAACTGTCCTGGACCGACGCCGAGCAGACCCAGGCGATCGACCGCGTGCACCGCATTGGTCAGCCCGAGCCGGTGACGGCATGGCGCATCATCGCCGCGCAGACCCTCGATACCCGCATCGCCGAACTGATCGGCTCCAAGGCGGGACTCGCGGCGCGCGCGCTGGACGGTTCGGACGAGGAAGTCGTCACGGACGTCCAGGTCGAGATGCTGGTGGCTCTTCTGACGGACGCGCTGGAGGAGGCTCCCGCCGCTCGCTGAGAGCGCGCCCGCCCCCGCCACGCCCGCCGGGCATGCCGCCGCGGCCTCGCGCTCCAGGCGCTCACGGAAATCCGGGTCCTCAGGGTGTTCACGCCGTCGAGGGCATGCGTGATCCCCGATCATCTGCAAGCATTCGATCATGGCCAACCATCTCCGCACCGGCGTGGGAACAACCCTCGCCACGGCCCTCACCGCCACCGCCGGCTCCCTCGCCACCGAACCGGACTCCGCCTGGTACCGGGGCATCCGAAAGCCCGAGTGGCAACCCCCGAGCCTGGCGTTCCCGATCGTGTGGACCGCGCTCTACGCGGGCATCGCGTACGCGTCCGCCTCCACGATTGTCGCGTCGCGTGAGGACGGCGACGACGACGAAGCGCTCCGTTTCAAGCGAGCGCTCGCCCTCAATCTGGGTCTGAACGCGGGCTGGAGCTTCACGTTCTTCCGTGCACACAACCCGCCGCTCGCCGCCGCCGTCGCCGCGGCGCTCGCGCTGAGTTCCGCCGACCTCAAGCGGCGCGCCTGGAAGGTGAGGCGCAAGAACGGCCTATTGCTCGCCCCGTACGCCGCCTGGACATCCTTCGCCACCGTGCTCTCGGCAGAAATCGCCCGGCTCAACGCCTGACGAGTCGATTTGTTGCAGCCCGCCGCAACGGCCTCCTCGGGGCCCGGCCACCCCGCCCGAAAGGGACCGCCGGCTCCCGCCGCATGGCGAGAATGGTTGTATGACCGCTCGGGAGACAGCCGCCGTGGACCCGTACGATTATGGACAGGAACCCAGGGAGCTGATCGAGCGGACTGACGTGATCCTGCGCGCAGGGCAGATGGTTCTCTCCACCGGCCTCGATAGCGGCCGCTGTATGGATTTCATGCGGATCGTCGCGAAGTCGCTCGACTGCGATGCCATCACCATCAACATCGCCTACCCGCAGATCACCGCCACGGTCCATCGCGGCCGCATCTACCGGACGAAGGTCTCTGCGTCGGTCACGCCCGGAGTGAACTCCGACCGCGCCTGCGAAATGTGGGACTTCATGCTGTCCATGCGTGACCACATGACGCCGGCGGAAATCACCAAGGAACTGGACCGGATCGAACGGAAGCCCCGCCTCTACAGCAGGCACCTGCTCGCTATTGCGGCCGGGGTGGCGTGCTGCGCATACGGCATCCTGAACAACATGGGCTGGTACGAGGTCATCGGTGTGTTCTTCGCGGTGGCCATCGCCCAATCGTTGCGGCTGTTTCTCAACTACCGGCACGTCAACCACCTGGCGGTGGTGACGCTGGCTGCCACCGTGGCGGGTTCCATCTACCTCGGCTACCTGCTGGTGACTCAGGACTTGCCGGGTGTCACCCACGAGAGAGCGATGATCGGATTCATCGCCGCGGGATTATTCCTCGTCCCCGGGTTCCCGATCGTGTCAGGCTGTCTGGACTTGGGCCGTCTCGATCTTGCCTCCGGCGTGAACCGGCTGACCTACGCGACGCTGTTCCTGCTCAGCGCGGGCATCGGGATGTGGGCGGTCTCGCTCTTCTCGCCGGTCGATCCCACCCCGGTGCCGCGGTTCGACATGGTGGACTGGCAAATCCTCCTGATAAAGGGAATCGCATCGACCATCGGTGTCATGGGCTTCGCGATGCAGTTCAATGGGCCGATGAAGGTCTGCGCTGCCGCGGGCGGGGTGGCGTTCTTCGCGAACATCGTTCGCCTCGTACTGGCGGAGTACGTCGTCTCTCATCATGTGGCAGTGGCGGTGGCCGCGTTCATGGTCGGAATCTTGACTTGGCTGATCAGCAAGTACACCAGATGGCCATCAGTGGTCATGGCAGTGCCGGCGACTCTTGTCATGATTCCCGGGGCTGCCGCCTACAGGACGCTCCTCTACATCAACGCGAGCGACGTGGAGGACATGACACTGTTCGGTCTCAGTGCCGTCATGACGGTGATCGGTCTCGCAGTGGGTCTGCTCGCGGCGCGTATGCTCACCGACAAGCGCTGGGCGCTCTCCAAGGACGTGCCGCCCAGCCTCAACGAGATGCTGAAGGTCCGCAATCCGCTCTAGCCAGCGGAACGGTTTTCCGTATCGAGGCGTTCCCTCGGGAACGTTTTCAGGCCCACACAGCCGTGGCGCCGTACCGCCGCGGAGCGACTGAGCCCGTGTTCGCCGGGTGGAATTCCCAGCAACGGCACAGCTGAATTTGTGATGATCGCTCCATGCATATTCGAGCCCTCACATCTCGTGGCCGCGTGGCGGCCGCTGCTTCCGCCGCCCTCGCCGCCGCTCTGCTCGCCACGGGATGTGGAGGAGACGGAAACGGCACGGACCTCACGGCCGCCCCCACTGAGGCACCGGCCGGCCCCACCGAGTCCGAGGGATTCACGGTCACCGCCGATCAGCGCGCCCCCGCCCAGGGCACCACCGGCAACGTCACGGTGACGGAGAGTTCGGTCATCATCGGCGACCCGGACGCGCCCGAGAAGGTCCACATCTACATCGACCTGAACTGCCCGCACTGCCACATGCTGCACGACGAGATGGCGGCGGACACGGCGGCTTGGGCCGAGGGCTCGGACGTCGCCGTCGAGTACACGGTGGTCGACTATCTTTGCCCACGCACCACGCACCTCTACTCGAGTCGCGGCGCGAACCTCCTCGCACTCGTCGCCGACGTCGACCCCGAATCGTGGCTCGCCGTCCAGGACGCGCTGCTCGCCGGTCAGCCCGCCTCGACCACCGACCAAGTCACCACGGAGTGGCTGATCGAGACTGCACGGGACGCGGGCGCCACTCTCGACGACGACGACATCGCCGCCCAAGAGCAACTCGCATACACCGACTGGGTCCAGGGCGCCACGGCCGAGGCGGCGGCGGCGGGCGTGAACTTCATCCCGCAGGTGTGGATCGACGGCGCCCAGGTCACCGGCGAGTCGCACGAAGAAACGGCCCAGCTTGTTCGGGAGGCTGTCGCCGCGGCAGACCTCTAACGGCCGGCGTCGAGCCGAACCGTGGTGGTCAGCGACTTCGACGCCTCCGGCAGGTCGACAGCGGGGTCCGAGAGTTGCTGCCAGCCGCTCAGCACGCCGGTGACGGTGAGTGCCGCCATGGTCGTGTCCTCAGGGACCGCGACGACGACGGTGATGTGACGCTGCGGCTGCGACCCCTCCGGTTCGGCGCTGGGCACAACGATTGCCGGGCGCTCGAGGCCGTCGTCGGGCGTGACCGCGGCCGTGAACTCGGCGTCTCCGTTGCCGGCGGGCGCGCCACCCAGCGTGTCCGTGAGCGTGAACGTTGCCGTGAGCCCGGCCACGAGCCAGCGATAGCCCTCCGGCGGCGCACCGAACTGCGGCAGGAACCCGGCGAGGCTCACTTCGGCGCCGCGATCCGCCGGCCGCGTGCCGAAGACGCGTCCGGTGAGACTTTCCCCGAGTTGCCATCCCTCGAAGAACGCGACCGGCGCGGCGGCGGCGTCCGCGATCTCTCCGTCGAGGACTCCGGAGTTCAGCGAGGCCGTCAGCGGGTCGGGTTCGCCGCTCAACAGGTCAACGCTCACCTGCTGACCCACGAGGGTGGAAATGAGCAGAGCGCTCGAATATCCGCCCTCGGGTGCGGCAGGCACCACTAAACTGCCGGTGGTCTCCCATCCCTCTGCCGGGATCTCGACGCCGTCGAGGACGAACCGCGTGCCCGCTACCTGCCAGTCCGGTTCGGGCGCGCCGTCGATCATCGGAAGATTGCCGGTGTCACAACCGCGGCGCGCGTCGAGTGTCAGGAACTGGTGCCCTTCGGGCGGGGCGAGGACATCGGCGCCTCGGCCGACGTGGGTGGACCAGATCGCCCTGTGGAGAGTGACGCAACGCCCGGTTTCGTCCTCGTTCGTGGGCGGGTCAGTGTGAAGCACGATCCGCTGCGGGAAGTCGGACTCCTCCGTCACACGGCGCTCCTCCGGCAGCGTGCCGGTATCGATGAAGGGCCCGTCCACCACAGGTGCGTCCGGCTCGGTGAGGGTGGCGCCGTCGTTGGGGACTGCCCGATCCGGGCGGTGGAGCTCGTCGGCGCTGGACATCGGATAGTCGTGGGCGAAGCGTCCCCTGGTGACTGCCACGAGCGTGCGCCCGTTGGAGTTCATGTCCGTCTCGAGCGGATAGTAGTCCCAGGTGGGGCCCTCGTCGCCCAGCCAGAACACGGGACCGCACACGATCGAGTTGAGCGCCACGTCGTCGTACATCAGGAAGAAACAGCCCGAGTCGTCATGCGTCGCCGGGAGGGTGTACTGGTCGATGAGGAAGTCCCGCCATAGTTCCTCGACGGCGTCCAAGTGTTCCCCGGCGTTCATGATCGGCAGGCCATCAACCGTGATGACTCTCTGGGGAGCGCACGCGCCGAGCCCGGCGGCCGCTGCGGCAAGCAGGAGTGCCGCGGCAGCTCGCCGACGTCTCATCACCGGGACCCTTCTTCGCCTTCTGCAGTAGAGGCTACTACGTCACTATTCCTGCGGTTAGTCTGGGCCAATGGGAGATCGGGTGTCACGGCCAGGTTGGGGCCGTGCACGCTCCCCAGAAGATCTCCTGAGGAAGCGCGTCTACCGGGGCATGAGCCCCGAGGCCGCCCAGGCCGCCGATGCCGAGCACAAGCGGAGAATGCGGATCCTGGTCGCGCTGTTCATGACGCAGTTCTTCGGGATGCTCTCGAACACGATCATCGGCAACTCGATGCCCGTCATCGTGGCCGAGATCGGCGGGAACCAGGGCCAGTATGCCTGGGTGATGACGTCCGGCATCCTCGCGAACACCATCACCACCCCCATCGCGGGCAAGCTCGCGGACCTACTGAACAAGAAGACTCTGTACCTGTTCGGTATCTCGGTGTTCATGCTCGGCTCGCTGCTGTCCGGAATGGCGTGGGGCCCCGAGTCCCTGATCGCATTCCGGGTACTCCAGGGAATCGGGATGGGCACGCAGGTCACGCTTTCGCAGGTGATCATGGCCACCGTGGTGCCGCCCCGCGAGCGCGGCCGCTACAACGGCCACATGGGCGCCGTGTTCGCGGTCGCCACGGTCTCGGGGCCGCTCATCGGCGGTCTCATCGTGGACGTGCCGTTCCTTGGCTGGCGGTGGACGTTCTGGATCGTGATCCCGTTCATGGCGATCGCGCTCTACACGGTGCACCGTCGGCTGCATCTCACGCGGGACCGCGGCCGCAAGGTGAGTGTCGACTACCTCGGCGCCATGTTCATCGCGATCTCTGCGACTCTTGTGCTGCTCTGGATGTCCATGGTCGGCCGCGACTTCGACGCGATCTCGGGGGAGACTGCTGTGCTCCTGGGAACCGCGCTCATCAGCTCGCTGATATTCGGGCTGATCGAGAGCGTGGCCCTCGAGCCGCTGATCCCGCTCGGGATACTGCTCGAGCGGACGACGATGCTGACGATCGTCGCGAACATCGCGCTCGGCACCGCAATGTTCGGAACCAACGTCTACCTGGGGCAGTACTTCCAGTACGGTCTCGGCTATTCGCCCACGGTGGCGGGGCTTCTCGGACTTCCCATGATCTTCGGTATCGTCATCGCGTCAACGCTCACGGGCCAGTGGATCAGCAGGTCCGGGACTTGGAAGAAGTACGTCGTCGTCGGCATGGCGTGCCTCGTGGTCGCGTACGGGATCGGCTCGTTCGTGGGTGCCGACACGCCGCTGTGGATCCTGCTCGTGCTGCTCGCGATAGGCGGCACGGGACTCGGTGCCACCAATCAGAACCTCATCCTCGCCGTGCAGAACTCGGTTGGTCTCGCGAACATGGGGGCCGCCACGTCATCGGTGATGTTCTTCCGCAACTTCTTCGGAGCGATCGGGATCCAACTGCTGGGACTCGTCTACGGGCTCGCGGTGGAGGCCGGGGTGGCTGCCCGGCTCGGCGCGGAGGTCGCGGGCCGCATAGCCGGCTCAAGTTCGTCGCTCGACCTGAACGCCCTCGACGCCGCCACGCAGACCGCCGTCCGGGCCGCGTACGCCGACGGGCTTGGTCCGGTGTTCGCCGTCATCGGCGTGATGAGCCTTTTCGGCCTCGTGGCAGTGCTGCTGATGCCCGGCACCAGTCTCCGCCTCACCGTTGACAAGGCATCCTAGACGCGCAGCGCGCTGAAAGCGCCCCGGGATCGCACGGGCCCCGCACCTGGTAAGGTGCGGGGCCCGTCGGTCCTGCGGCTGGATGGGGAGGAGAAAAGCCACAGAACTGAGGCAGTCGTTCCGGGGGAGCGACGCCAAGTGAAAGAGGTTTCGAGTTGCCGCGGAATTCCCTTCCGAGTCCCTCGGCACCTGTTGATCTTAGAACCCCACCCGCAGAATATTCAACAACAACGGCGCGACCTGCGCCACACGTTTGGCCGGAATCCAATCAGTTGTTCTGCGCGAAGGCGATTACGGCGCGCGTGTATTGGTCGCGGACCGGTGGCCGGGAGCAGGCCAGATCGTGGATTCCACCCTCGAATTGCCTCACCGTGACGCCGCTCCCGATCTTCGGTGCGAGCCGGACCATGTCAGCCGGGTCGAGGATCACATCCGAGTTCTCGAGCTCCGGGCTTTCCCGGCTGGTTGGAGTGCCGAAACGAGTTGAACAGGCGAGGAAAACGGGTTGTCTTGCGTCCAGGCCTCGGGCGAGTTGCGACTGCATGTCGCGGACGGACGAGACGAACCCGGCCTGGACCGGGACCGGGGTGACCGGCTTGAGCCGCGTGTCGAACTCCCACTCGCCGCCGTAGTCCACGTGCAGCCACCTCGGGTAGAAATCAGTGAGTGTACGGAGGGTGATCGCCGGCGCGATGCGGCGGAGACCGTGCGCGACGAAAGTGCCAAGAGTCCGCACCGGTTCCCTGTCCACGAGATCGAACCAGGGCGAGTTCAGCACGACGACGTCGGGGCCTGAATCGTCGAGCAACCCCGGAGGGTGGACGCCGGCGTATATGGCGGCCTGGAGCCCGCCCGTCGAGTGGCCGATCAGCGTGATGTGGCGGTGACCGAGTTCGCGCAGGAAACGGATCGTCAGGGCGATCTCCTCCTCGCGCAGGCGCAGGTCATAGATCCTGTCCAACGCCGGCAGGTGCAGCCCGGCCCGGCCCTGCGCACGGCAGTCGAGCCCGTAGAACTCAATGCCGGCGTCGATCCACGCCTGGGCGTGTGCGGCCTGGAAGAAGGTATCGACGAACCCCGGGAGGTAGAGCGCGGCACGCTCGAGCGGTCTTCCGCCGTCGCGAGTCGCGTGGCCCGCCTGATGGACGAGGACGGCTCGGTCGGCCCCTCGCGCCCTCCTGGACGGGCGGACGGCCACCACCCGGGCGAGCCACGGATCGCCCAGGACATCTCGCAGGGAAGCGCTCATGCGGGCGGACGCGAGACTCATGGGACCATCCTTCCACGATGGCAACTGTGACCCGCTCCACCAGGCAAGGGATTTGAGGGGTGCGGGGCCGTGGTCTACCGTTCATAGTGCATTGCCCGTGCGCCATCAAGAGCAGCTGAGAGACCTGGATCGACGAAGCTGCAGCAACCCTTCGGACCGCAGGTTCGCCGAGGCCCGGAGACGGTGCTACTGCCGGGAACGATGGAGGACCATGATCAGTCTGCAGGACGTCCGAAAGGTCTACGGCGGCGTCGTAGCCCTTGACGGCGTCTCGCTCGAGGTCGAGAAGGGCACCATCCACGGGATCGTCGGGCCGTCGGGCGCCGGGAAATCCACTTTGGTGCGCTGCCTCACCGGCCTGGAACGGCCCACCACCGGCAGCATCTCCCTGGACGGCCTGGACATCACCAAACTGGGCGACAATTCGATGCGCAGGGCGCGCCGCAGCATCGGCATGGTCTTCCAGGCCATCAACCTCCTGGAGCAGCGCACCGCGGCCGAGAACATCGCCTACCCACTGCGGATCGCGAGAGTCCCGAGGTCGGAGATCCGGGGTCGCGTGCAAGAACTCCTCGATCTGGTCGGCCTGGGCGATCGAGGCGGGGCCTACCCCACCCAACTCTCCGGCGGGCAGCAGCAGCGGATCGGTATCGCCCGCGCGCTCGCCGCCGACCCCGCCGTCCTCCTCTGCGACGAGCCCACCTCTGCGCTCGACTCCGTCACCACGACCTCGATCCTCGATCTCATCCGCGGCATCCGCGACCGCATCGGCGTCACCGTCGTGATCATCACCCACGAGATGGAGGTCGTGCGCCGGGCGTGCGACTCCGTCACCCTGCTCGATCACGGCAGGGTCGTCGAGACCGGGCGGATCGCCGACGTCGTCGCCGACGCATCCACGCGGCTCTCCCACGCGCTCGTGCCGCTGCCGCCTGTGCCGGACACTGACGACGCCGTCGTCGACATCTTCTTCACCTCGACCCCGGGCGAAGCCACCGGGTCGCAGGTCTTCAACACGGTGGCCGCACTGGGCGGCGACATCACTGCGGCCACGTTCGAGACCCTCGGGAGCACCCAGGTCGGGCGCGTGGCGCTGTCCGCGCCTCGGGGCGACGTCGAGCGACTGGCGCGCGGTCTCCGGGACGCCGGGCTCCACGTGGAGGGGAGGCGGCAGTGAACGGACTGGCCATGGCGGCGTCGAACGCGATGCTGACGGCCGCGGCGCGGGCGGACATCGCTCTGCGCGGCGTGGCGCCGTTCCAGGAGGACGGTACGTGGTTCGACAACCGCTACATCCAGGCGGAGTTCTGGCCGAAGGCGCTGGACACGCTCAACATGACGTTGCTCTCTGCGCTCTTCACGGTCTTGCTCGGACTGCCGCTCGGGCTCGCGCTCGTTGCGTCCGCGCCGAAGGGCCTCGCCCCCAACCGCACACTCAACCAGGTGCTCGGCGCGATCGTGAACGTGGGCCGTTCGATACCGTTCATCATTCTCATGGTGATGGTGGTGCCGATCACCCGCGCGATCACGGGCACCACGATCACGTGGTACTCGGCGGTTGTCCCGCTCACGATCGCGGCCGTGCCGTTCTTCGCGCGGCTGGTGGAGACGTCGCTCTCGTCCGTGGGTGAGGGCAAGGTCGAGGCCGCGCTCATGATGGGCGCCTCCCGGCTGCGCGTGCTGTGGGACGTCCTGGTGCGGGAGTCGCTGGCGTCGCTGATCCAGAACGTGACGGTGGTGATCGTGACGCTCATCGGATACACCGCGATGGCCGGCGCCATCGGTTCGGGCGGACTCGGCCAGCTCGCCATCAACCAGGGCTACAACCGAAATATGTATGACGTCATGTACATCGCCGTCGGCGGCATCCTCGTGATGGTGATGGTCTTCCAATTCGTGGGCGACATGCTCAGCCGGCTGGTGGACCACAGCAGGCGCTGACCCCAGCCGGAGCAGACGCCCCGCGCCTCTACTCTCCCCTTCACAAGAACGAAAGGTAACAACAATCATGCGAACCACCCGTGTTCTCCCCCTCGCCGCGGCAGTTGCGGCGCTATCCCTCGCCCTCGCCGGCTGCGGCGGCAACGGCGACGACGGCGGCACCACTGACGGCGGCACCGCCACCACGCCGGCCGGCGACGCCCAGACCGACGCCACGGGCGAGGCCGACGGCGAGACCCTCACCATCTCGGTCGGCGCCACCCCGGTGCCCCACGCGCAGATCCTCACCTGGATCTCGGACAACATCGCGGCGGACGCCGGGCTGGAGATCGAGATCGTCGAGTTCACCGACTACCCGTTCGGCAACCGCGCGCTCTCCGAAGGCGAGTTCGACGCGAACTACTTCCAGCACCTCCCGTACTTCGACGAGCAGGTGGCCGAGTTCGGGTACGACATCCAGGCGTCCGTCGGCATCCACATCGAGCCCTACGGCGTCTACTCGGAGACGATCACGGACATCGCGGACCTCCCGGAGGGTGGCACCATCTCCGTCCCGAACGACCCGTCCAACCAGGCCCGTGCGCTCTGGCTCCTCGAGGACGCCGGCGTGTTCACGCTCAACGACTCGGTGGACAACCCCACCATCTACGATGTGGACGACAACCCGAAGGGTATCCAGCTGACCGAGCTTGACGCAGCGCAGCTCGCCACGACCCTGCAGGACGTCGACGCCTCCGTCATCAACGGCAACTACGCCCTCGACGCCGGGCTCGTTCCCTCCGAGGACGCCATCGTGCTCGAATCCGGTGAGGACAACCCGTACGCGAACGTGGTCGCCTACCGCTCCGAGGACGTCGACTCCGAGGCGATCGCGGCGCTCATCGAACTCCTCACCTCCGAGGACGTGCGCGCCTACATCGAGCAGACCTGGCCGAACGGTGAGGTCATTCCGGCCTTCTGATCCATCCGATCAGTCCCGCCGGTGATGAAGGGGCTCGGAGAGCGGCACATGCTCTCCGAGCCCCTATTCTTGGCGTTTGTTTCCGGGTTCGCGTTTGCGTTTGTGTTTGCTTCTGCTGCGCGTCAGCCGACGACGCCGTACAGCCGGTCCCCGGCGTCACCCAGGCCGGGCACGATGTAGCCGTTCTGGTCGAGCCGCTCGTCCACCGCGGCGGTCACGATCTTCACCTCGGCGCGGTGGCCGATCTCCCGCGAGACCTTATCCAGGCCCTCCGGCGCCGCGAGCAGACAGATCGCCGTGACGT
The DNA here is from genome assembly GCA_035647855.1 of Actinomycetaceae bacterium. GTDB lineage: Bacteria > Actinomycetota > Actinomycetes > Actinomycetales > Actinomycetaceae > JAAZBW01. Next base: position 35,100 of record DASRMP010000068.1, read on the forward strand.
CACGGGCACCCCGCTCGAGCAGGAACTCGATGGCCGCGACCAGCGTGCCACCGGTGGCGAGCATCGGGTCGAGCACGAAGACCTGCCGCCCCGACATGTCCTCGGGCAGCCGGTTCGCATACGTCTCCGCCTCGAGGGTCCCCTCGTCACGCACCATTCCGAGGAAGCCGACCTCCGCCGTTGGGAGCAGCCGGGTCATGCCCTCCAGCATGCCGAGACCCGCCCGAAGGATCGGCACGACGACGGGCGGCGGGTCCTTCATCTTCGCTCCCGATGTGGAGGTCACGGGTGTGGTGATCTCCCGCTCCTCGACCTGCACCTCCCGGGTGGCCTCGTAGGCGAGAAGAGTGACCAGTTCTTCCACCAACTGCCTGAAGACGGGCGAGGCGGTCCGCTCGTCCCGCAGGACCGTGAGTTTGTGAGCGATGAGGGGATGATCGATGACCAGCAAGCGCATGAGCCCAAGAATAGTGCCGGCCGCCGGGGCTACCGTGGGTACATGGCCGCGCATCCGCCCGCCCATCCGCATGGCCCTCCTGTACGCCCTGAGTTCCACGCGGCGATGGGGCGCGCGCTGGAACTTGCCCGCGAGGCAGGTGCGGCGGGAGACGTTCCGGTGGGCGCCGTCGTGCTCGGACCCGACGGCCTTGTCCTCGGCGAAGGTGCCAACCGTAGGGAAGCGGACAGCGACCCGACGGCCCACGCCGAGATCCTCGCGCTGCGCGCCGCCGCCGCCCACCGGGGCGAGTGGCGCCTGGCTGACTGCACCCTGGTTGTCACGCTCGAGCCGTGCACGATGTGTGCAGGCGCCGTCGTCCTGGCCCGCGTACGGCGAGTGGTTCTGGGGGCGTGGGATCCCAAGGCCGGCGCGGCCGGATCCGTGAGGGACGTCCTCCGGGACTCGAGGCTCAACCATCTCGTGGAGGTCGTCGGCGGCGTGAGGGAGCAGGAGTGCGGCGCATTGCTCCGCGACTTCTTCGCCGCGCATCGCGGCATCTTCGCCGAGCGCCACGATTTCGTCACCGAGCACCGCGACGAGTGAGACCACACGCGCCTCGCATCATGACTCGCAGTTGCCGCCAGTTGCCACCCAGTGTGACCTGATTGACCAGCAGGAACGCCATTTTGGCTCCTATTTGTGGTTTCGGTCACGAATTTGAAGTTGGGTCGATCACATTCGTCGTTATCGTTCTGTTATCTCTTGGAAACCATTAGTTAGTCCAATACTTTTGAGGAGGTTTCGCCCCCAACCAAACGGAATCTCTACCAAATGACCAAGCACACCGCACAGTCCACCGAGATCCGCGGCACCCGCCCGGTCGGCGCCTCCACAGCCCACACACACGGTCCGTCTTCTTCGAACAGCCTTTCCGGGGGCCGCTTCGCGGCGAAGCCCTCCGGACGCAGGGCCGCCCGCACCTCGATCGCCTTCACCGTTCGCATGGCCGCCACTCGCGCGACCAGCAGGGTGAACTCGAGATTGTGCTCGCTGCCCGTGGCGGCGCGTCCGGCCAACCTTGGCCGCAGCGCGGTTCTCGCCGCCCTCGCGGTCACGACCGTCGGCGGCCCGGTGCAGGCGCTCGTCCGCGACAATGGTCGCGACAGCGGGCCGGTCCAGCACGTGGTCATCGCTCCGGATGGCGCATTCGTCGTCGACGACGCCGCAGCCGGCGCGACCACCACCGCGGAAGTCGACCGCGACAGCCTGACAACTTCACGCGCTGGGGGGCGCGCGGCACTGCCTGCACAGAGCGAGGGCGACGCCGCCGGCGAGACGGACGAATCCGGAGCGCCGATGGACGTGACGGAGACCGGGGCGGCAGCGGACGCCGTGGTCGAGGATGCCGCACCGCAGGTTGAGGTCGATGCAGCCGCCGAGTGGACCTCGGTCGCGCTCGCGGCGGCGGTGGACGGCACGGCGTCGATCTCCGCCGATGTCAATATCGACCGTCTCGACCTCCTCGAGCGGGCGCGGGCGCTGCTCGACTCGTCCGCCGGCAAGGTGACCGACGAGGCCCGCCGTACCGCCGTCGCAGATGGAATCGCGGCTCTCGAGGCCGCCGGAGACCAGCCCGCGATCCAGACCGCCCTCGCCGGCCTCGAGAACTCGGTCGGCGCCCTTGAACAGAACATGTACCACGCCACCACCGGTGCCACGATGGCCGCCGCCGAGAGCGAAGCGCGTGCGGCCCTCGCCCGCGGCGCCACATACGACCCAGCCGAGCGCCTCGACTTCGGCTCGAGCAGCTGGGCGCACCCGGTTCCGAACGGCCGATTCACCTCGGGCTACGGCCCCCGTGGCTCCGTCGCGGGGGCGTCCGGTTTCCACATCGGCATCGACCTTGCCGCCCCGAGCGGGACCCCGATCCACGCGGTCGCGGACGGCGTCGTCACCTATGTGGGCATGGGTCACTCCTCGAAGGGCCTTACGGGCTGGGTGATCGTCGTGTCGCACGGCGAGGGCCTCGAGACGTCCTACAACCACATGTATTCCTCGGGCGTCCTGGTCCAGGAGGGCGAGGCGGTCCGCGCCGGCGACGTCATCGGCGCGGTCGGCTCCTCCGGGCGCTCCACCGGTCCGCACCTGCACCTTTCGGTCTGGATCGACGGTCAACACGTGAACCCGCGGACCTACCTCAACAACAACGGAGTCCGGATCTAGGACCGCTCGCGCCGTCAAACGCGCACGTCTTGGCAACGGGCGCTGCCGTCAGCAGCGTGCGGGGAGCCTCTCCGCCAGCCACGGCAGCGCCCTCGTCGTGCTCACGTGGGCGAGGGCGGCGGCGAGGTCGTCCGCGCGGGTTGCCCCACGATTCACGACGACGATCGGCTTGTCATCCCGGTGCGCACGGCGGACGAACCGGAGCGCGCTTGCCACGGCGAGTGACGAGCCGGCGACGAGGAGCGAGGATGCGTCGTCGGTGATCCGGGCCGCGGCAGAGACCTTCTCGGGCGGCACGGTGTCACCGAAGAAGACGACGTCGGCGCGCAGGATTCCGCCGCAACGCGGACAGTTCGCCACCGTGAAGTCCTCGGTCTCGTCGAGGACGGCGTCGGCGTCGGGAGCGATTTCGGCATCCTTCATGTGGGTGGCCACCCAGCCCGGGTTGAGGTCATCGAGCCAGCGGGAGACTTCCGAGCGAGCGAAGCGGGCACCGCAGTTCGAGCAGCGGATGAGATCATAGCGGCCGTGCAACTCGACCAGGTTCCGTGTGCCGGCACGGGCGTGGAATCTGTCGATGTTCTGCGTGATGACGCCGGTGATCAGGCCCCGCTGCTCAAGCTCGGTGAGCGCATAATGCCCGGCGTTCGGGGCTGCCTCGACCTGCGAGTGCCAGCCCACCTGGTTCCGCGCCCACCAGTGGCGCCGCCACCGTTCCGACGCCATGAACTGCTGAATCGTCATGGGCGTGCGCGGGACGGAGCCGGGTGAGCGGTAATCAGGGATCCCTGAGTCCGTGGAGATGCCTGCGCCGGTGATCACGGCGATGCTGTGGCCGCTGAGAACGTCGAGGACGGGCGTGAGTGCTAGGTCGAGATCGTCGGGTTCGGGCAGTGCGTCCTCGGCAGGCGGCGGTGGGAGGTTTCGGATCCGGAACCTGGGCGGATCCGGGTTCCCGGGAAAGAAGTCCTCGACTCGATGTCCGCCGCTCACGGTGTCAGCCTATGACAGGGATGTCAGCCCGGGGCGCGGGAGGTGTGGGAGGTCCTGCCGGGTCGCGGAAGGTGTGTGCGATCCCACCGGGGCCGGAAGCGGCCGCAACTTGGGCCGAACGCCGGGCGGAAGGTAAGGTGATCAGCGGAAGCGTGTCCGAGTGGCCGAAGGTGCAGCACTCGAAATGCTGTGTAGGGAGACCTACCGCGGGTTCGAATCCCGCCGCTTCCGCCACTGTCCCTCTGAGGGACGGCAGGAGCCCCCGGGTCGCAGCCCCGGGGGCTCCTTGTTTTGCGCGCCGGGCGGCGCCGCTCCCACACTCCGGGGACGCAAGGTGCATGGTTGGGCGGCCGAATCCTGACGGAAGCCGGCATGTTGCGTCTCCGGAGTGCGCTGCGGGACCTCGGGCACTCTTCGGGGGATCCTCGACCGGGCTCCGGGGACGCAAGGTGCATGCTTGGGCGGCCGAATCCTGCCGCAAGCCGACATGTTGCGTCTCCGGAGCGGAGGCGGCCAGACGGGTACGAGGTTCCGTAGCGGCGGGTCTTGCTACCGCGTGCGCCCCGGCGGCAGGGAACCCGCTCCGCGCCTACCGCTCGACTTCGCCCCGAATGAATGCCTCGACTCCCTCGCGGCCTGTGTCGTCATCGCGCTGGACGGGCGGTGACTTCATGAAGTAGGCCGACGCCGAAACCAGCGGGCCGCCGATGCCTCGATCGAGGCCGATCTTGGCGGCGCGAATGGCGTCGATGATGATGCCGGCCGAGTTCGGCGAGTCCCACACCTCGAGCTTGTACTCGAGATTGAGCGGCACGCCGCCGAACGTTTCGCCCTCGAGGCGGACATATGCCCACTTGCGGTCATCGAGCCACTGAACGTAGTCGCTCGGTCCGATGTGGATGTCGCGGTCCTCGAACTTCGTGTTGACGTTCGAGGTCACGGCCTGAGTCTTGGAGATCTTCTTGCTGCGGAGGCGGTCGCGCTCGAGCATGTTCTTGAAGTCCATGTTGCCGCCGACGTTCAACTGGTACGTCCGATTGAGCTTCACACCGCGGTCCTCGAACAGCTTCGCGAGCACACGGTGCGTGATCGTGGCGCCGACCTGCGACTTGATGTCGTCACCCACGATGGGGAGTCCGGCGGCCTCGAACTTGGTGGCCCACTCGTCGTCGGAGGCGATGAAGACCGGGAGAGCGTTCACGAACGCGCAGCCCGCATCGATCGCGCACTGGGCGTAGTACTTGCCGGCCTCCTCCGAGCCGACGGGCAGGTACGAGACAACCACGTCCACCTCGCGGTCCTTGAGCACCTCGACGACGTCCACCGGCTCCTCGCTCGATTCGAGGATCGTCTGCCGGTAGTAGGTGCCGAGCCCGTCGAGGGTCGGGCCGCGTTGCACGACGACGCCGCTTGCCGGCACCTCACTGAAGGTGACCGTGTTGTTCTCGGACGCGTGAATCGCGTCGGCGAGATCGAGGCCCACCTTCCGTTCGTCGACGTCGAACGCGGCGACGAACTCGATGTCCCCCACGTGGTAGTCGCCGAACTGGACGTGCATGAGGCCGGGGACAGTGGTTGTCGGCTCCGCATCGCGGTAGAAGTGGACGCCTTGCACCAGTGACGACGAACAATTGCCGACGCCCACAATGGCAACACGGATCGAGCCCATGAACGCTCCTTGGAGGGAAGATCTCGCTGCGCTTACCGCAGTTGATACCCAGCCATGATACGACCGGTTTGGGGGGCGGATTTCCCGCAACCGTGTGCGCGCGCGTCCCTTGCTACCCGAAAACGCGCGAAATCATCACCTCGTAGGGCGCCATCGTGACGCCGCGACGGGTCGTCGTGCCCAATTTCACCTCCACCCGGAGGCTGCCGTTGCGCCGCTGGACCGGCGCGTCCGCGAGGTTGACCTCGATGAGCCAGCGGTCGCCCGCTGGGGAGGTTCGGAACCAGGCGAAGTAGTCTCGCGCGCCGGGTGCGACGAACTCGATAGAGCCGTACGTGAACGCCTCGTGCTGCCTCCGCAGACGGATGAGATCTCGGTACCAGTTGAACACCGACTCGGGATCCGCCCGCTGTTCCGCCACCGTGAAGCCCGTCGAGTCCTCCACGCCGTGCAGCCAGGGTGTGCCGTCGGTGAACCCGCCGCCGTCGACGGGCTCCCAGCGCATCGGCACTCGCGCGTGGTCGCGCGCGCCTGGGAGGATCTCGTCGAACGCTCCGCCCACGGTGGCGCCGTTCGAGCGCAGTTCCGCGTACCGGTTGAGCGATTCGAGATCGCGCAGATCGCCGATGGAGGTGAAGTCCTGATTGATCGCCGCGAGTTCCTGCCCCTGGTAGAGGAACGGTGTGCCGCGCAACGTCAACTGGATCGTGGCGAGCACCCTCGCGACCGCCGTGCGCAGCCCCGGATCATGGTCGTCCGGGCCGAGAACCTTCGAGATCATCCGCGGGTTGTCGTGATTCTCGAGGAACAGCGCGATCCAGTCGTTGCTGCCGATCCGGTCCAGGTAGCCCTCTGAGAAGTCCTTCAGGTAGTTGAGGTCATAGCGGTAATCGTCCCAGCGAACCTTCCCGGGTGGTTCGAGCACGTCGAAGTTGAAGACCATGTCCAGTTCGCCGCGGTCGGCGCCGGACAGCAGCCGCCCGATCTCGATGCCCACGCCGGGTGTCTCGCCGACCATGACGCCCACCGGGTCCGGGGGAAGGGGATCGCCGAGGGTCCCGTCGGGAAGGCGTAGCCGTACCGACGACGACGGCGCCACCGCATCGGCCCCGCGGGTGAAGCCCCGCCGCCGCAATTCCCGGAGGTAGGCGTGCAACTGGGGACCGACGTAGTAGTGCTCGATCCCCGTGAATTCCATGAGACGGCCGATGAACTCGTTCCCGTTGGGGAGGCCGGGCCGTTTGGAGATGTAGTTGATCACGTCGAGGCGGAAGCCGTCGATACCCCGCGCGAGCCAGAACTGCACCACCTCCGCGACCTCACCGCGCACGGTGGGGTTGGCCCAGTTCAGATCCATCTGGCCGGGACCGAAGAGATGGAGGGCCCAGCGTTCGGCGTCGGGGATCCAGCGCCAGGCGCTGCCCGAGAAGAAGGAGACCCAGTTGTTGGGCGGCGCGCCCGTGCCGTCCTCGCCGGGCTCTCCGCGGCGGAGGAAGTAGTAGTCGCCGTAGGGGCCGTCCGGGTCGTCGACGGCGGAGCGGAACCACTCGTGCTCGGCGGAGGTGTGGTTGACCACGAGGTCCAGGATGATGCGCATGCCGCGTTCGTGGCAGCCCTCGATGAGCTCGTCGAGGTCCTCCGACGTGCCCATTTCGGCCATGACCCTGCGGTAGTCACGGATGTCGTAGCCCATGTCCTCGTTGGGCGAGTCGAAGATGGGGGAGAGCCACACGCAGTCGACCCCGAGGTCCTGCAGGTAGTCGAGACGCGAGATGATGCCGCGGAGGTCGCCGAGGCCGTCGCCGTCGGAGTCCTGGAACGAGCGCGGATATACCTGGTAGAAGACCGCCTCCTTCCACCAGGCAGGCTCACCGGCACTGGTACCGGCGCTCTCACTGCGGGCGGGCTCGTCCGGGTGGTCGTTCAGCAGCGAGATCAGCGTGTCCACGAAACCTGGACCGATGGCCCGGCGGCCCACCTGGTCCAGCCGGCCGAGGCGCAGGTTCCCCGCCACGGGGTTGAGGATCCACCGCGGGGAGATGCCGGTGTGCAGCAGGAGCTTGTCGATGATGTCGCGGCCAAGTGGGTGCGCGTAGACGTCCCGAACCCGGCTCTTCCTGTCGAGGCGCGCCATCGAATACCCTCCCCGGACCTAGTTGCTGGACTGAGTGTCGCACGCGCCGCGCCTGAAATCGCGCTCCTCCGGCAAGGATCGCGTGTCCACCACCTGTAGGCTCGCTGGCGTGCCGCCCACAGATTTCGCGACGGATCCCTGGCTGCGTCGGCGACTCAACTGGGAGGTCTGGCTGGTCCTCGGGGTTTCGTTGCTGTACTCGGCGGTGCGGTCCGTCATCCGGATCGTCGAGCGGCTGACAGCCCCGGTTCCGCTCGGGGAGCAGGCCCAGGAGCTCAACGTCTCGCTCGCGGCGCGCCCGTTGGTGGACCTCGCGTACCAGCTCGCCGCAGTGGCCTTCGGGCTGGTCCCGGTGTTGCTCGCGCTGTACCTCCTGTCCGCCGACCGCACGAACGCGTTCCACCGCATCGGATTCGACCTGCGAAAACCGTGGCGAGACCTCGGCGGCGGCTTCCTGCTCGCGGCCGTGATCGGCATCCCCGGGCTCGCGTTCTACCTGATCGGCAGGGAGATGGGCATCACCGTGGCCATCACGCCGGCTGCGCTGGGAGAGTACTGGTGGTCGGTGCCGGTGCTGCTCCTCTCGGCGGCGAAGAACGCCATCCTCGAGGAAGTGCTCGTGGTGGGATACGCCCTCGAACGCTGGCGCCAGGCCGGCTGGTCGTGGTGGAAGGCGTCCCTCACCTCGGCGGTGGTCCGCGGGTCTTACCACCTTTACCAGGGGGTCGGTCCCTTCTTCGGGAACCTCGTGATGGGGTTGGTGTTCAACGAGGTCTACCGCCGTTGGGGCCGCACGATGCCGCTCGTGCTCGCGCATTTCCTCATCGACGTCGTCGCGTTCGTCGGGTGGTGGCTGCTGCCGCCCGGGGCACAGGACTTCTTCCGCTGACGCCGTCGTCGTCGACGCTGACGACGACGCACCTGCCCGGCCCGTCAGCTCGCGTAGCGTTTGACGAAGTTGGCGATCATGCGGTTCACGGCCAAGGAGTTATTCTCCCTTAGCGCAGCGGTTCGGACGGCCTCGAAGTCGTCGAAGTACCCGTTGGTTCGGTACTGATTCACGCGTTCGATGAATCCGGGGACGTCGAGTTCGGGGTGGAACTGAGTGCCGTAGAGGTTGCGCTTGATACGGAACATCTGGACGGGGCACGCCGCGGAGGAGGCGAGCAGCGTTGCGTTGGACGGGAGCTGTGAGCATGCCTCGTGGTGCCCCACGAACGCGCGGAACTCGGTGGATATGCCCTGCACGAGGGGGTCCGATTGGCCTTCGGGCGTCAGCCGGATGGTGACGGCGCCGGCCGGCTCCGAGTAGAGGGTGTCGATCCGGCCACCCTGATGGAGCGCCAGCGTGCCGACGCCGTAGCAGGCGCCGAGGAACGGGAAGTCGAGGGGGACGATGATGTCCAGGAGGTCCATGATGTCGCCCTCGACACGGAGCTGCAGTTGCGACTTGAGGTGACGGGGCGTCGATGCATCGAACGGCGAGCCGCCGAGCATGACGCCGGACCATTGGTCAGGGTCGAAAGCAGGAAGAGGGTGCTTTTCGAGGCGGAGCTGGACGAGTTCGGAGTCGTCGAGGCCGCCGAAGCGGGCGAACGCCTCGCGCTCCTGATCCGCGAGGTGGTCCTCGGGACGGGTGGAGATCAGCAGATACGGTTTCATGAGCCCCTCACATTAGCCCCTCATGCACCCGCGAGGGCGTTCGCCAACCAGAAAAGCGCCCAGAGTAGTGAGCCCATGAGTCCGAGCGTGAGCCCGGCGCGTGACGCGGCGTGGCCTGCGACTGTTCCGTCCGCCGTCTCGCGCAGCCCGAGGATCCCGAACAGGACGCCGAGGGGCAGGATGAAGAAGGCGATCAGGCCCACGGCGGAGACCACCACGGAGAGGCTACCCCACACGCTGCGGCGAGGCCTGGGCGCCCGATAGCCGGGGCCGGAGAACACCTCTGCACGGTTGATGGTCTCGGTTCCGGGGAAGACGAACGCCCCATCGGGCCGGTAGGTTGAGCCCACCGTCGTCGGCTCCGGTGTGGCGAGGGGACGGAAGGAGTGGCCTGGCGGGCCTGGTTGGCCTGGTTGGCCTGGTTGGTTCCTCATGCTTCGGATGCGGCCTCGGCGTCTGTGGGTTCCTCGGCGCCTGCGGGTTCGTCGGCGCCTGTGGGTTCCTCGGCGCCTGCGGGTTCCTCGGTCGTGGCCGGCCGGTTCGCACACTCACCGGGAATCGGGACGGGCTGCCCGGGCTGGAGGCCGGCGGGATCGCCGACCGACTGGAACTGGGTGCCGATGATCACGGTCGCCTCGGTTCCCTCACGATCGACCTCCATCACGGGGAAGCCGGGCAGGAGCATCTGGAGCGAGAACCCGGCGGCGTGTCCCTCGGGACCGACCTCGATCACGCCCGGCGCACTCACTACGGAGTACTCCCAGTTCCCGATCTGCTGGATCTGAACTCCCGAGTCCGCGAGAGCCTCCGCGACGTGGCCTGCGAGCCCGCCAGTCGGCGTGGAGTTGAGCACCACTGCGGAGATTTCGTTCGCCGCAATCTGCACGGTGCCATCTGCCGGGCATGCAATCCTCTCGGAAATCTGCGGGCCCGGCTCGGAGGTGAATTCCCGCTCGAACGGCGAGGGTATCATCCCGTTCCATTGGAGCCATGAGATCAGAAGGAACATGACGAGCACCAGGATGATGGATCCGAAGAACAAGGTCTGACGCTGCTGCAGGCGGCGCTTGCGTTCGGCCTTACCGCGGGCGTATTCCCTGTCCGTGGTGCTCACCGTCTCACCGTACCGGAGCGCTGGATCGGTGTGCCGTCGTCGGCGATCTCCAGTATCCGGGCGTGGATCACCGTTCGGCCGTGGAGGGCGGTGCGGAGCGCACGGTGAAGTCCGTCCTCCAGGTAGAGCTCATTCCGCCACGAGACCACGTGGGGGAACAGATCGCCGTAGAACGTCGAGTCCTCCGAGAGGAGCGATACGAGATCGAGTTGGGCGCGCGTCGTCGTGAGTTCATTGAGACGGACTGTGCGCGGCGGCACCTCGGCCCACCTGATCTCCTTGAGAACGTGGCAAGGGTACGGCCGCTGGTCACCGACAGCCTTGAAGATCACGGCACCATGGTACGACCGGTCGCCATGTTGACGGCCACGGTCCGGCGAGTGGCAACGCTCACGCTACTGTTTGTAATGGCAGCCTGCGGATTGTCATGGCAGCCTGCGGACAAGGAGTGATGTGGTGCAGGAGCCGGAGCGCGCACCTGCGTCCGGAGCGGACGACCTCGGCCTCGATCTTCCCGCATGGAAGGTATGGATCGGCATCATGCTGCTTGTGGGAGGAGTCGCAGTCGGCGGCGTAGCCGGGGAGATGACGATGCAGCTCGCCGGACGCTGGGACGTGCTCGCCGACCCCGCCGGCGACCTTGTACGCGTGGTCCTGCGGTGGGGGGTCGCCATTGTGCTGCTCGTCGCGGGCATCATCCTCTCGACGGCGAACGGCCGGGCCCGCGCACGCGCCGCCAGGGCGACCCTGAGACAGGTCCGATGACGAGAGCTGCGCCGGCATCCCGCGAGAGCGCTTGATCGTCACACGGGATTCTTGAGGGCGCGCGTTCGTCACACCGGGGCGCGCGATCGTCACATGAGAAATGC
>DASRMP010000069.1:0-70260 GCA_035647855.1 Actinomycetaceae bacterium
GCTGCCAGTGTGAGGGCGCACGATCGTCACGATGGCGCAGTGACGTCACTGCGCCATCGTGACGGACATGCGCCCTCATGTGACGAACGTGCGCCCTCACGCCGCAGCAGCGCCAGAACCCACCGCTGCGGAACCTCACGCACCGTCTGGCCGGCACGCCGCGGAACCTGCGACACCGTGCGGCCCATGCTCGGGGCCCGGAGTTCCGCAGCCACGTGATTCGAAACTTCCGAGGGAGCCCGGAGTTCCGCAGCCCGCTCCCGGGGACGCAACATGCAGGTTCGCAGCAGGATTCGGCCGCTCAAGCATGCATTCAGCGTCTCCAGAGTGCCGTTGGGGCGCTGTGAAGGGTTCCCGGAGTTCCGCAGTCACTCGAAGTTGGGCGGCGAATCCGGGGGTGGAGTCCGCTGCGGGTCGGGGAGCCGAGCGTGTGCCTGTGGTTGGTCGCGGAGGTCTTGGGCCGCCGCGGTTCCCGCGACCATTCCGCGTCCTGCGACCAGTGGCATCACAAACCGCCAGTGTGACGAACGTGCGCCCTCACGGCCGTGGACACCGAAGATCGGTCGCTGGGGAACTTCAGACCCCGTCTGGGCGGTGCGCTGGGGAACTTCAGACCCCGTGGGGAACTTCGCACCCCGTAGTCGAGGTGAGAAGTTCCCCCACTGAGCGGCCTCGGGGCACAGCGCCCCCTCCGACATGGCGACGACGCCGCCGGGCCGCACGCCGCCGTCGCGAATCGCGAACGCCGGAATGGTCCCCGTTGGAGTAACGGAAACCCTAGTGCCCGGCCACTCGCCAGTTCTCACCCACACCGACGGAGACGTCGAGCGGCACGGACAGCGCCACCGCGCCTGACATCTCCTCGCGCAGCACCGCCGTCACGAGCGTCAATTCACCGGGCGCCACCTCGATCACAAGTTCGTCATGAACCTGGAGCAGCATGCGGCTCCTGAGTCGCTCGCGCGCGAGGCGCTCGTCGATGTGGATCATGGCCAGCTTGATGATGTCTGCGGCGCTGCCCTGGATCGGCGAGTTCAGCGCGATCCGCTCGGCGAGTTCACGCCGCTGGCGGTTGTCCGAGTTGAGGTCAGGCAGGTAGCGGCGGCGGCCCAGGATGGTCTCCGTGTACCCCGTACGCCGCGCTTCATCCACGACTCCTTCGAGGTAGCGCTTCACTCCTCCGAATCTCTCGAAATACCCCTCCATCAGGGACCGCGCCTCGGCCATGTCCACGCGCAGCTGCCGTGAGAGGCCGAACGCTGACAGCCCGTACGCGAGGCCGTAGCTCATGGCCTTCACCTTCGAACGCATCGCGGGAGTCACCTCCGCCGGCGTGACACCGAACACCCTCGATCCCACGAAACGGTGGAGATCCTCGCCCTCCCTGAACGCCTGGATCAGGCCCTCGTCACCTGAGAGGTGCGCCATCACGCGCATCTCGATCTGGGAGTAGTCGGCGGTCAGGAGGCACTCGTAGCCGTCGGACACCACGAACGCCTCGCGGATCCGCTGGCCCTCATCCGTGCGGATGGGGATGTTCTGCAGGTTGGGGTCGAACGAGCTGAGCCGCCCGGTCGCGGCGATCGTCTGCTGGAACGTGGTGTGGATCCGCCCGTCGTCGCCGATTGCCCTCCGCAGCGTCTCGACAATCTGCCGGAGCTTGATCTGTTCCCGGTGCACCAGCAGGTGTTGGAGGAACGGGTGCTGCGTTCGCTCGAACAGCTCCAGGAGCGCCTCTGCGTCCGTGGTGTAGCCCGTCTTCGTCTTCCGGGTCTTCGGCATCTTCAGGTCGTCGAAGAGGACTTCCTGCAACTGCTTCGGGCTGGAGAGGTTCACCTCGCGCTTGATCACCTTGTACGCCTCGGCCGCCGCGTCATCGACGCGCGCACCGAACTCGGCTTCCAGGCCGGCCAGGTACTCGCCGTCGACGGCGACGCCGGCCGCCTCCATCCGCTGCAGGCTGAGTTGCACGGGAAGTTCGAGATCGGTCAGCAAGGCAGTGGCGTTGCGCTTCTCGAGTTCGCCGGTGAGCAGTTCGGTGAGGTCATCGATGGCGACGGCGCGATCACGCGCCTCTGCACCCTCATCCGTCAGGCCGAGATCGAGTTCTCCCTGACCCGAGGGGTCGCCGGCCTCGACCTCGCGCCCGAGCAGCCGGGCGAGCATCTCCGGCAGGGCGTAGGTGCGCTGGCCCGGGTAACACAGGTAGGACGCGAGTTCGGTGTCGAAAGTGACACCGTTCAGCTCGAGGCCGGCCGCCCGCAGGTGGTGCCAGGCGTCCTTCGCACCGTGCACGGACTTCGGGGACTCGGAGCCCAGCCACGCGACAACCTCGGGAACCGGGATCTCGTCGAGCGCGATCGAGCCGGTGCCCTCCGAGTCGGCAGCGCCGATCAGCCTCGCCGCGCCTCGCGGGCCCGGTTCGGAGACAACGTCGAGCGCGACCCGGTTGGTGTTCCGACTGAGCCAGCCACCAAGGTCCGAGACGGTCTCCCGTTCGGTCAACTCGATCTCCGGGGCTTCATCGCCGCCCGCGGACACGATCGTCAGGAGCCGGTCGCGGATTGCGTTGAACTCGAGCGTGTCGCAGAGCTGGCGCACTGCCTCGCGGGAGCCGCCCTCGATCGTGAGATCGGCCGGAGCGACGGTGAGGTCCATGTCCGTCAGGAGGTGATTGAGGTGACGATTCCGCACCACGTTCGGAAGGTGGGCGCGGAGTGCCTCGCCCTTCTTGCCACCGATTTCGTCCGCACGGGCGATGACGTTGTCGAGACCGTCGAACTGGTTGATCCACTTCGCGGCGAAACCGGGCCCGACACCGGGAACGCCCGGCAGGTTGTCGGACGTCTCACCGGTGAGCGCCGCGAGCTCCGGGTATCGATGCGGGGGCACCCGGTACTTCCCCTCGACGGCGGCCGGCGTCATCCGGTTGAGCACGGTGACGCCCTGGACCGGATACAAGACCGTGACCTGGTCGGTCACGAGCTGGAAGGTGTCGCGGTCACCGGAGGCGACGAGGACGTCCATACCCTGCCCGGCGCCCTGAGTCGCGAGAGTGGCCAGTATGTCATCCGCTTCGTAGTTGGCCTCCGAGAGGTCGGCCACTCCCAGCGCCTTGAGCATCTCCCTGATGAGCGGCACCTGGTCCCGGAACGCCTCGGGCGTCTCCTCGCGGCCGCCCTTGTATTCCGCGTACTCCTCGGTCCGGAACGTGGTCGATCCTTCATCGAAGGCGACGGCGACATGGGTCGGCTTCTCGTTCTCCAGCAGCCGCAGCAGCATGTTGAAGAACCCGTAGATCGCGTTCGTGGTCTGACCCGTAGCGGTAGTGAAGTTCTCGGAAGGTAACGCGAAGAACGCCCTGTAGGCCATGGAATGGCCATCGATGAGAAGCAGACGTTCACGGGTCCCGGTGGGCTCGGTCATGCATGCCAAACTAGTCCGTATGGCTGACACGATGCGAGACGACCGGAACCTGCTTGAGCGAATGGGTGTCATCGTCCACGAGGTTGGCCCTGAACACGCCACTGCTTCCATGCCCGTCGCCGGCAACACTCAGCCATACGGGCTGCTGCACGGCGGCGCGTCCGCGGCCCTGGCCGAGACGGTGGGCTCGACGGCGGCGGTCGCGCACGCAGGCGAGGGTGGGCGTGCAGTCGGGATGGAACTCTCGATCACCCACCATCGTTCGATGCGTTCAGGTCAGGTGCACGCCGAGGCGACCGCACTGAGGCTCGGGCGCAGGACCGCTTCCTACGACATCAAGATCACCGACGACGACGGCCGCCTGATCGCTTCCGCCCGCCTGCTCTGCATGGTCATCCCGGCCAAGCCGGAGTCGGCCGAACCGGGGTCGGCCGAACCAGAGACGGACTAGGAGGAGCCGCCGACCTGCTCTATGACGGCGTCCGCCACCTCGCGCATCGTCAGGCGCCGGTCCATCGAGGTCTTCTGGATCCAGCGGAACGCCTCAGGCTCCGACAGGCCCATCTTCGACTGCAGCAGGCCCTTCGCGCGGTCCACGCGCTTCCGGGTCTCGAAGCGCTCCGCGAGGTCCGCGATGTCGCTCTCCAACGAGACGATCTCGTTGAAGCGCGAAATCGCAACCTCGAGCGCGGGCAGCAAATCCGACGGAGTGAAGGGCTTGACAACGTACGCCATCGCGCCGGCCTCGCTCGCGCGTTCGACGAGTTCCCGCTGAGAGAAGGCTGTCAGCATCACGACGGCGCAGGTGCGCGACTCCATGATCGCCTCGGCGGCAGTGATGCCGTCCATCTCCGGCATCTTGACGTCCATGACGACGACGTCCGGCTCAAGCTCTTCCACCAGCCGCACGGCGGTCTCTCCGTCGCCGGCCTCGCCGACGACCTCGTAACCGGCGTCCGTCAGCGACTCGACGATGTCCAGACGAATGAGTGGCTCGTCCTCTGCCACGACAACGCGCCGCTTGGCAATCTCGCCGCCGGACTTCTTGGCACCCATGTTGCCTGCCTTTCTGGTACTGCTTCCGTGCTCCCGGCGGGACTCGAACCCGCACACCTCGCGGCGCCGCATTTTGAGTGCGGTGTGTCTGCCAATTCCACCACGGGAGCAACGGCGCCAGCCTACAACTCGGCGCCGCTCCCTCACGGCGACGGCAGTGTGGTGCTCAGCACCTCTACCGCCTGCGCTGTCTGTTCGTCTCTCCGACCTTGTGGATACGGATCGAGTTTGTGGTCCCCACAACGCCCGGAGGCATGCCCGCGATGATCACGATGCGTTCGCCCTCGCTCGCCAGGTGGTTCTCGCGCAGCCGGTGCTCCACCTGGTCGACCATGTCGTCAGTGTGGGCCACTTCGGGCGCCAAGTAGGTCTGGACGCCCCACGAGAGTGCCAGGTTGCGCCGGGTGGATTCGAGCGGCGTGATCGCGAGCAGCGGGATCTTCGGACGCAACCGCGACATGCGACGGGCCGTGTCACCGGACTGGGTGAAGGTGACGATGTACTTGACGTTCAGCGTCTCGCCGATCTCGGCGGCAGCCTTGGTGATCACGCCACCGCGCGTGGCCGGTGAGGACGTGAGGGGTGCGATGTGGTGGCCTCCCTCGACTTCCGTGGTCTCGATGATACGAGACATGGTTCGCACCGCCTCGAGCGGCCAGGCGCCCACGGACGTCTCGCCAGAGAGCATGACCGCGTCCGCGCCGTCGAGAATCGCGTTGGCGCAGTCGGAGGCTTCCGCACGGGTCGGCCGCGGCGACGTGATCATCGACTCGAGCACCTGAGTGGCGACGATGACCGGCTTCGCGTACTGACGAGCGATATCGATGGCGCGCTTCTGTACCAGCGGCACCTGCTCGAGCGGGAGTTCGACGCCGAGGTCGCCGCGGGCGACCATGATGCCGTCGAACGCGTCGATGATCTCGGTGAGGTTCTCCACCGCCTGGGGCTTCTCGACCTTGGCGATCACGGGGACGAAGCGGCCCTCTTCGGCCATGATCGCGTGGACGTCATTGACGTCCTTCGCGTCGCGGACGAACGAGAGCGCGATCATGTCCGCGCCGAGGCGCAGCGCCCAGCGCAGGTCGATCTTGTCCTTGTCGGAAAGTGCCGGAACCGAGACCGCCACGCCCGGCAGGTTGATGCCCTTGTTGTTGGACACCGGACCAGGGACCTCGACCTGGGTGATCACTCGCGGACCGTCGACCTCGACGACGCGCAGGCCGACCTTTCCGTCGTCGATCAGGAGCGGGTCACCGGGTTTGCAGTCACCGGGAAGACCCTTGAACGTGGTACCGCAAATCTCCTTCGTGCCTTCAACGTCCTCGGTGGTGATCGTGAAGTAGTCCCCTTCGTTGAGGACGACGGGACCATCCTTGAAAGTGCCGAGGCGGATCTTGGGGCCCTGCAGGTCCACGAGAATCGCCACGGCCCGCCCGGATTCGCGCGAGGCGGCACGCACGTTGTGGTAGACGGCCTCATGGCCCTCATGCTTGCCATGTGACGCATTGATTCGTGCGACATCCATTCCGGCGTCCACAAGGGCGCGGATCTGTTCGGGGGACTCTGTGGCCGGGCCAATCGTGCAGACGATCTTCGCTCTACGCATGTCAACATCCTAGGGATCCGGGACTATCCGCGAGGGCATCCCGGCAAAGCGGTTCACGCCAGGAGTCGTGTGGTGGTCGCCCGAATGGGGGCAGGGAGCTCACTGGTGCCGGCACGCAGGTAGGAGTCCACGGCGGCCGCGGCCGCGCGGCCCTCCGCGATCGCCCACACGATGAGCGACTGGCCGCGGCCGGCATCGCCCGCTACGAACACGCCCGGAACGCCGGTGGCGAAGTCCGCAGACCGGCGGATTCGCCCGTTTTCGGCCATCTCGAGACCGAGTTGTTCGACCACCCCCTCGTACGGAGTTCCGGCGAAACCCATCGCGAGCAGCACCAGTTGCGCCGGGAACTCCCGCCGCAACCCGCCCTTGGCCACCACACGGCCGTCACGATCCTCCGTCTCGTCGGCGATCACGCCCGTGACGCCGCCGTCATGCCCAGCGAAGCGCACCGTGGAGAAGGCGAAGTGGCGTTCCCCGCCCTCTTCATGGGAGGTGGAGACGGTGAAGACCTTCGGATCGGTGGGCCATGGTTCGGCGGGCGTGCGGTGAACCGATGGCCGTTCGTGGTACTGCAGCTGCGTGACGGAGCGCGCGCCCTGGCGAATTGCGGTGCCGTAGCAGTCGGAGCCGGTGTCGCCGCCACCGATTATGACCACGTCCTTGCCCGCGGCGGTGATCTGATCCGGGACGGTCTCTCCCCGGACGGCACGGTTGGCCTGCGGCAGGTACTCCATCGCCGTGTGGATTCCGGCGAGTTCCCGTCCCTCGACCGGCAGTTCGCGGTGGATCATCGCTCCCGTCGCCACGACGACGGCGTCATACCGTTCCAGCAAATCCGCGCCGGAGGGATGGCCGGGCCCGCCGAGCTCGACCCCGGGCCGGAAGATGGTTCCCTCCGCGCGCATCTGGTCGAGACGCCGCTCCAGCACGGCGGTCTCCATCTTGAACTCGGGGATTCCGTAGCGGAGCAGGCCGCCGATCGCGTCGTCGCGCTCGAATACCGCGACGGTGTGGCCGGCCCGGGTGAGTTGCTGGGCGGCGGCGAGCCCCGCCGGCCCGGAACCGACGATGGCGACGGTCATGCCGGTGTGCGCGTCGGGCAGACGCGGCGCCACGAGTCCCCGTTCGAACGCCTCCTCGATGATGCCGAGTTCGATGTTCTTGATCGTCACGGCCGGCTGATTGATGGACAGCACGCACGCGGTCTCACAGGGCGCGGGGCAGAGACGGCCGGTGAAGTCGGGGAAGTTGTTCGTGGAGTGCAGCCGATCGATTGCCCCCGCCCAGTCGCCTCTCATCGTGAGGTCGTTCCATTCGGGGATGAGATTCCCGAGTGGGCATCCCTCGTGGCAGAAGGGGACGCCGCAGTCCATGCAGCGCGAGGCCTGCCGCTTCAGGATCGGCGAGTCCGGCTCGCGTTCCTCGTAGACCTCCTTCCAGTCGCGGATGCGCACCTCGATGGGGCGTCCGCGTGGGAGTTCGCGCTGCCGGTGCTTGAGGAATCCTCGGGGATCAGCCACGTGCGGCCTCCTTGACTCGGTTCCAGGCGGCGGGATCTGCCAGATCCAGTCCTTCGGCCGCGAACTCGGCGATCACCTGCCGGACGGCGGCGTAGGCGCGGGGCAGCACCTTCGTGAACCGCTCGGCCAGACGATCATCCGCGAGCAGTTCAGCGGCCTGTTCCGAACCGGTGTGGCCCTGGTGCCGGCGGAGTAGTCCGGTGAGAAGCGTGACGTCCTCGCCGTCGAGTTGTTCGAGGAGGATCTCTCCCCCGGCGAGCGACTGCGGGTTCACCCGGCCCGGATCCAGCCCGAGCACGTAGGCGACCCCACCGGACATCCCGGCGGCGAAGTTGCGGCCCACCTCCCCCAGGATCACGACCGTCCCGCCGGTCATGTACTCGCAGCCGTGATCGCCCACGCCTTCGACGACGATCGTTGCGCCGGAGTTGCGGACCGCGAAGCGTTCTCCGGCCGTGCCGCAGAAGTACATCTCCCCGGAAGTGGCGCCGTAGCCCACCACGTTCCCGGCGATCACGTTGTGCCGGGCGGGGAAGCGGGCACCGTCGTCGGGGCGAACGATGATCCTCCCACCGGAGAGGGACTTGCCGACGTAGTCGTTGGCGTCGCCGAAAAGACGCAACGTCACACCGGGCGCGAGGACGGCACCGAAAGACTGCCCCGCTGAGCCGTGCAGAGTGACCGAGATGGTGTCCTCGGGCAGGCCCATTGCGCCGTATCGCTTCGTGACCTCGTGGGAGAGCATCGTGCCGACCGTGCGATTGACGTTGCGGATTGGGCCCTCGATGGATACGGGTCTGCGGTTCTTCAGGGCATCGGTGGATGCGGCAATCAGTTCCGTATCGAGGGCGGCCTCGAGGCCGTGCTCCTGGCCGCGGACGTTACGGACGGCGGAACCCGGGACCGGATCGACCATTTCGAGGATCGGCCCGAGGTCGAGACCGGAGGCCTTCCAGTGTGACACCGCGCGGCGCGCGTCCAACAGATCGGCCCGGCCGATCGCCTCGTCGATCGACCGCAGCCCGAGAGACGCGAGCAACTCCCGGACCTCCTCCGCCAGGTAGCGGAAGAAGTTGACTATGTACTCCGGTCTCCCGGAGAACCGCGCCCGCAGTTCCGGGTTCTGCGTGGCGACTCCCACGGGGCACGTGTCCTTGTGGCACACGCGCATCATGACGCAGCCCGAGACCACCAGAGGCGCGGACGCGAATCCGAACTCCTCGGCGCCGAGCAGCGCGGCAATAACCACGTCGCGCCCGGTCCGGAGCTGGCCGTCGGTCTGCACCACCACGCGGTCCCGGAGGTCGTTGAGAACAAGGGTCTGCTGGGTCTCGGCGAGCCCCAGCTCCCACGGCCCACCGGCGTGCTTCAGCGAGGTCAGCGGGCTGGCTCCCGTGCCGCCGTCGTGCCCGGAGATGAGGATGACGTCGGCGCGCGCCTTCGCGACGCCCGCAGCCACCGTACCCACCCCGACGGCGGAGACAAGCTTGACGTGGATCCTCGCCGCCGGGTTGGCGTTCTTGAGGTCGTGGATCAGCTGCTTGAGGTCCTCGATCGAGTAGATGTCGTGGTGGGGCGGCGGCGAGATGAGCCCGACGCCGGGCGTGGAGTGGCGGGTCTTCGCGACCCAGGGGTAGACCTTCTCCCCCGGCAACTGCCCGCCCTCGCCCGGCTTGGCGCCCTGCGCGATCTTGATCTGGATGTCGTCCGCGGAGGTGAGATAGTCCGCGGTGACGCCGAACCTCCCGGAGGCCACCTGTTTGATGGCGCTGCGCCTCTCGGGGTCGTGGAGGCGATCGGCGTCTTCGCCTCCCTCACCGGTGTTCGACTTCGCGCCCAGCCGGTTCATTGCGATCGCGAGTGTCTCGTGGGCCTCCCGGGAAATGGAGCCGTAGCTCATCGCGCCTGTGGAGAACCGCCGCACGATGGCCTCGACGGGCTCGACCTCGTCGATCGGAATCGCCTCACGTTCCCGGAACGAGAACAGCCCGCGGAGCGTCATGAGCCGCTCGGCCTGGTCATTGACTCGGCCGGTGTACTTGCGGAAGACGTCGTAGCGGCCGGCGCGGGTGGCGTGCTGCAGTCGGAAGATCGTCTCGGGGTCGAAGAGGTGTGTCTCGCCCTCCCGGCGCCACTGGTACTCGCCGCCCACGGTCAGGGTGCGGTGGGCGGGTGAGATTCCCGACGGCGGATACGCCGTCGCGTGTCGTTCGGCAACCTCACGCGCGATGACGTCGAGGCCGACGCCGCCGAGCGGGCTCGGCGTGCCGGTGAAGTAACGGGATATGAGTTCCTCGGAGAGTCCGAGGGCCTGGAACACCTGAGCGCCACGGTATGAGGCGACGGTCGAGATCCCCATCTTGGACATGACCTTCAGGAGTCCTTTGCCGAGCGCGGTGATGAGGTTGGAGACCGCGGTCTCCTTGCCGGTGGTCACGCGGCCCTCGTCGACCAGTCGTTCTGCGGACTCCATGGCCAGGTACGGATTGACCGCGGCGGCGCCGTAGCCGATGAGCAGCGCAATGTGGTGGACCTCCCGCACGTCGCCCGCCTCGACGACGAGGGAGACCTTGGTGCGCGTGCGGCAGCGGAGCGTGTGGTGATGCACCGCACCGAGCAGGAGCAGCGAGGGGATCGGCGCCAAATCAGCCGAGGAGTGGCGGTCCGAGAGCACGATGAAGCTCACGCCGTCGGCGATCGCGCGGTCGGCCTCGGCACAGAGTTCCTCGATTCGGGCCTCGAGCGCCGGACCGCCGCCGGAGACACGGTAGAGGCCGCTGAGTCTGACGGCCGAGAGTCCACGGTTGTTGCGGGCCTTGCCGATGTTGGCGATCCGGGCGAGCGTATCGTTGTCAATTACCGGGAAGTCGATGGCGAGTTTGCGTGCGTGACCGCGGTCCTCGAGCAGGTTGGGCTCCGGCCCGATCACGCTGGCGAGCGAGGTAACCAGTTCCTCACGGATCGAGTCGAGGGGCGGGTTCGTCACCTGCGCGAACAGTTGCGCGAAATAGTCGAACAGCAGCCGCGGACGGCTCGACAGCACGGCGATGGGGGTGTCCGAACCCATGGAGCCAATCGCCTCGGCGCCTGACTGCGCCATCGGAGCGAGCAGGATCGGCAGTTCCTCCTCGGTGTAGCCGAACGTCTGCTGACGCCGGACGACCGACGACGCCGAGTGTGAGACGTGTTCGCGCTCGGGCAGGTCGCGCACGTGAAGCAGGTCCTCATCGAGCCACTGCTGGTAGGGCAGCTCGGCGGCGAGCGAGGCCTTCACCTCCTCGTCGTCGAGGATTCGTCCCGCGGCGGTGTCCACCAGGAGCATCCGGCCTGGTTCGAGGCGGCCCTTCCGGACAACCCGATCCGCCGGGATGTCAAGCACACCGGACTCCGAGGCCAGAACCACGGTTCCGTCTGCCGTAACCCAGTATCGCCCGGGGCGGAGACCGTTGCGATCGAGGACGGCGCCGATCAGGGAGCCGTCGGTGAAGGTCATCGACGCAGGTCCGTCCCAGGGCTCCATCATGGTGCCCATGTAGGCGTAGAACGCCCTGAGGTTCGGGTCCATGCCGTGATCGTTCTGCCACGCCTCGGGGATCATCATGAGCACGGCGTGCGGCAGGCTCCTCCCCGCCAGGTGGAGAAGTTCGACCACCTCGTCGAACGACGCCGAGTCCGATGCACCGGCGGAGTTGACATCGCCGAGCGCGCGGAGGTCGCCCAATAACTCGGAGCGCAGGCTGCCCTGCCGGGCGGCCATCCAGTTCCTGTTGCCGCGCACCGTGTTGATCTCGCCGTTGTGTGCCGTCATCCGGAACGGCTGCGCGAGGGGCCACGAAGGGAACGTGTTGGTGGAGAACCGGGAGTGCACGAGCGCGATCCGGGAGACGAATCGTTCGTCGTTCAGGTCCGGGAAAAAGCGGCGCAGCTGCTCGGTTGTGAGCATTCCCTTGTACACGAGCGTCCGGGAGGAGAGCGACGCGAAGTAGATCCCGGCGTGGTTCTCCGCTCGCTTCCGCAGCCGGAAGGCACGCCGCTCGAGATCCAGCCCGGTGGCGCCGTCGTCGGTGGCGACGAACAGTTGCCGGAATACGGGCATGCAGGCCCTGGCGGCGCGGCCGATCGAGCCGTCGTCGATCGGGACGTCCCGCCAGCCGAGCAGCGAAAGCCGCTCCTCGGCGGCGAGGTCCTCCACGCGGCGCTGCGCCTCGGCACGCTCCGCACCTCCGACGGGAAGGAACGCCAGTCCGACAGCGTATCCACCCGGGCCCGGGAGACGCAGTCCGCTCGCCGCTGTCAGGAACTCGTGGGGTACTTGGGTGAGGATCCCGGCACCGTCACCGGTGTTCTCCTCCGCCCCGACGGCGCCCCGGTGTTCCAGATTGGCGAGTGCCGTGAGGCCGGCCTCCACTATGTCGCGCCCCGCCGTTCCGCGCAGCGTGGCCACGAACGCGACGCCGCATGCGTCGTGTTCGTTGGCCGGATCGTAGAGACCGCGTCTTGTGCGCACGGGGTTAATCGGCGTGCCTTCCCTCTGTGGGCCTGTCCTTTCGCTCAGGCGTGCATGTATACATTTTGCACCCTCTTGGCGGAATCGCTACACGGGGACAGCGGCGGGTTTTGGCGCCGCTGCGGAGCGAGGGCGCACGATCGTCACACCATGGCGCACGTTCGTCACGATGGCGCGGTGACGTCACTGCGCCATCGTGACGAACGTGCGCCCTCATCACTCTCCGTGTGACGATCGTGCGCCCCGATGTGACGGACGTGTGCCCACGGCCTGGCCGGAGATCAGGTGCCGGGGTGATCAGGCCTGGCCGGTGATCAGGCCTGGCCGATGATCAGAGGCGGGCCGTGTGCGCTGCCTCGGCCAGTTCGCGGCCGAGTTTCGCCATCGGGCTGATGCCATCGCCGAGCGCGCGCAGCAGCGCCGAACCGACAATTACCCCATCAGCAAACGAGCCCACCTCGAGGGCGTGCTCCGCCCGGGAGACACCGAGACCGACGCAGACACGTGGCGCCCCCGCCGCGCGCGTCCGTTCGACCAGCCGCTCTGCGGTGTTGTCCACCTTCGCACGCTCGCCGGTGACTCCCATGGTCGAGGCCGCGTAGACGAAGCCGCGGCAGGCGGCCGCCGTCATCGCGAGGCGCTTGTCCGTCGAGGACGGGGCCACGAGGAACACGCGATCGAGGTCATGGCGGGCAGACGCATCGAGCCACTCCTGAGCCTCGTCGGGGATGAGGTCAGGGGTAATGAGGCCGGCACCGCCCGCCGAGGCGAGGTCTCGCGCGAAGGCGTCGACCCCGTAGCGGAACACCGGGTTGTAGTACGTCATGACCAGGATCGGGGCACCGAGCGGCGCGAGCGCCTCCACGGCCCGGAGAACGTGGCGCGTGCGCGTGCCGGCCTCCAGGGCGTGCTGACCCGTGTGCTGGATGACGGGGCCATCCATGCCAGGGTCCGAGTACGGCAGGCCGAGTTCCAATGCGTCGGCGCCGGCGTCGATCAGGGAGCGAGCGGCGTCGATGGAGGTCCTCAGGTCTGGGAAGCCGACCGTGAGGTATCCGATGAATGCCGCGCCCCCTGTGGACGTGCGGGCGTCGATCGCCCGTTCCATCTTCGAACTCACTTGTGGCCCTCCTCAAGGATGTTGAACCAGGTGGCGGCTGTCTCCACGTCTTTGTCTCCCCTGCCCGAGAGATTCACGAGGATGGTCGACTCCGGGTTCTCCTTGCCGAGCCTGATCGCGCCGGCCAGCGCGTGAGCGGACTCGATGGCGGGGATGATGCCCTCGGTGTGCGAGAGGGCCGCGAAAGCGTCCATTGCCTCGGCGTCGGTGATGGGCCAGTACTCGGCGCGCCCGGTGCTCGCGAGGTAGGCATGCTCAGGTCCGACACCCGGATAGTCGAGGCCGGCAGAGATCGAGTGCGACTCGAGCGTCTGCCCGTCCTCGTCCTGCAACAGCAGCGAGCGCGCGCCGTGCAGGACACCGGGCGATCCTCCCGTGATCGACGCCGCGTGGTGGCCGGTCTCGATCCCTTCGCCGGCGGCCTCGCAGCCGATCAGGCGCACGTCCGGATCGTCGAGGAACGCCGTGAAGATGCCGATCGCGTTCGAGCCGCCTCCCACACAGGCGACGACGACGTCAGGCAGACCGCCCGTCAGCGCCAGGACCTGCTCGCGGGCCTCGTCGCCGATCACTCGCTGCAGATCGCGGACGATCGTCGGGAACGGATGCGGACCGGCGGCGGTGCCGAAGAGATAGTTCGTGGTCTCGACATTCGTGACCCAGTCACGGAATGCCTCGTTGATCGCATCCTTCAGGGTGCGGGAGCCGTTGTCCACGGGGACGACCTCCGCGCCGAGCAGTCGCATGCGGGCGACGTTGAGGGCCTGACGCCGGACGTCCTCGGTGCCCATGTACACCGTACATTCGAGCCCGAGCAGTGCGGCCGCCGTCGCCGTCGCCACACCATGCTGACCGGCACCCGTCTCCGCGATGATGCGGGTCTTACCGACCTTGCGAGTGAGCAGCGCCTGGCCGAGCACGTTGTTGATCTTGTGCGAGCCCGTATGGTTGAGGTCCTCGCGCTTGAGCAGGATGCGCGCGGCGCCGGCGTGTTCGGAGAACCGGGGCGCATCGGTGAGTAGCGAGGGCCGGCCGACGTAGGTCCGGTTCAGGTGGTCCATCTCGGCGCGGAACTCGGGAGAATCCTTGAGTTCGTCCCAGGCGGCCGAGAGGTCGTCGAGTGCGGCGATCAAAGCCTCCGCGACGAAACGTCCTCCGAACTCGCCGAAATAGGGACCGCTGAGATCATGTGTCGATTCGCTCATGTTCTCTTCCTCCTCAGACCTGACAACCTCGGTTGCCCGTGACCGGCGGGCGTCAGTCGCGGGGCGCGAGCGCCGGGTGGTTCGCCGCTGCGACCATCTCCGCGACGGCGGCGCGCGGGTTTCCGCCGGTCACGAGGGCCTCGCCGACCAGGATGGCGTCGGCGCCGGCGCGGGCGTAGTCAATGATGTCGTGTGGGCCGCGGACGCCGGATTCGGCCACCTTGACCACGTTCGAGGGGATGACCTCCATGACATCGGCGACCACCTCGCGGCGAACCTGGAGTGTCTTGAGGTTCCGGGCGTTAACTCCGACCACCTGCGCTCCGGCGTTGACGGCGCGCAGCGCTTCGATGCGGTCGTGCGCCTCCACGAGTGCGCACATTCCGAGCGAGTGGATGCGCTCGATGAGCGAGGTCAGGACGCTCTGTTCGAGTGCCGCGACTATCAGGAGCACGATGTCCGCGCCATGGGCACGCGCCTCCCAGATCTGGTACGGCGTGACGACGAAATCCTTGCGCAGCAGCGGCACATCGACCGCAGAACGCACCGCGTCGAAATCCTCGAGGGAGCCGTGGAAGCGCCGCCTCTCGGTGAGAACCGAGATCGCGGACGCCCCGCCCGTTTCGTATTCCTGCGCGAGCCGCGCCGGCGCGGGAATGGAGGCGAGCGGGCCACGGGACGGGCTCGCGCGCTTCACCTCCGCGATGATCGAGACGGTCTGGCCGTCCCGGAGCACGGCGAGCGCGTCACGGGACGATGGCATCCGGGCGGCGCGCTCCTTCAGTTCCTCGAGCGAGGTCCGGGCCTCGCGCACGGCGAGGTCCTCCCGGACTCCGGAGATGATGTCATCCAGAACGTTCATGCCGGCTGATCGTCCGCGTACCACTCGCCGGTGATGCGGGCCTGCACCGGTTGTCCCAGGCCACGGCCCCGCATGATCAGACTGGCGACGATGCCGGCTGCGATGATGACGAGTCCGAAGATCAGGACGGGCGTCCGGTAGGTCACCATGCCGATCCCGCCCACAATGGCACCCGCGACCACGAGACCCAGCAGGGTCCAGGACGCGGGCGTCCGGCCGTGATTCGATGGAGCTGCCGACTGAGGCAGACTGTAGCTCTCTTCGTTCATGGTCCCTCCTCGTCAGGACAGCTTACCGCCATTATCTGTCGGGTCCTCTCCGCGTGCGATGGCGTCCCAATCGTCCATCGCCACCGTGCGTGCGTCGCGGGTCCCGGGCCGTTCATCCCGCTCGAATCGCCGGGCCGTCCGGCCGATCCGCCCCCCGAGAACGACGGCCGCGATGCCCGCCCCGACCCCCAGCACCAAACCCGCTATACCGAGCCATCCGGCCGAGTGCCTCGCGATCGCTCCCCCGCTCCAGTCGACGCCCGTCACCGCCCGGGCCGCCTCGTTCAGAAGCGGCGACGGGTCTCCTATCACTCCCCCGGTGACGGCCGCTGCAGCGGCCGCAAGCAGCGCCGCGATCCCACCAATGACCCGGGCGAGCACGCCCTGCGCAAGTAGAAGCGCGGCTGCGGCGGCGAGCAGCACGAACGCGGCCGCGCCCACCACAGGAACCGCGCCGCCCGTCACGGCAAGGCCGACATCTCCGGTGACGGTCGCCGTCGTCGCGGAGAACCATGTGCCGGGGACGCTCGCCAGGGTGAGTGCGCCGCTGAGCGCGAAACCGAGGACGAGCGCGGGCCGCACCCTCACGGGCGCTCCAGGCGGGATGCGATCTGGACCGCGCGCAGGGCCGCGGCAGCCTTGGTGCGGGCCTCCTCGTACTCCGTGGCGGGATCGGAGTCGGCCACGATGCCGGCACCTGCCTGGACACTGGCGATTCCGTCGGCGATGACGGCGGTCCGGATCGCGATCGCCATGTCGAGCTGCCCTGCGAGGTCCACGTAGCCGATGACGCCTCCGTAGATACCGCGGCGGGTGGGCTCGAATTCGTCGATAAGCTCCATCGCCCGCACCTTGGGCGCCCCTGAGAGCGTGCCTGCCGGGAACGCGCCGATGAGGGCGTCCAGCGCCCGGACGCCTTCGCGCAGCGTTCCCGTCACAGTGGACGTGATGTGCATGATGTGGCTGTAGCGGCGGATGCCCATGAACTCCACAACGTTGATACTCGCGGGGTCGCAACTCTTCGCGAGATCGTTGCGCGCGAGGTCCACGAGCATGATGTGCTCGGCGCGCTCCTTCGGGTCTGCGAGCATTTCGGCGCCCCGCTCCGCGTCCTCTTCGGGAGTGGCGCCGCGGGGCCGGGATCCCGCGATCGGGAACGTGAGAGCGGTGCCTCCCTCCACCCTGATGAGGGTCTCCGGCGACGAGCCGACCACGTCGATGCGACCGGAGGGACGCCGCGGGTCCGGTAAGGCCACGAGATACATGTAGGGCGAGGGGTTCGTCGCGCGCAGCACCCGGTACACGTCGAGCGGATCGCCCACGCACTCCACGTCCGCCCGCAGGGACGGCACGACCTGGAACACCTCACCCTCGCGGATGGCTTCCTTGGCGGAACGCACGACCGCCATGAAGTCCTCGCGTTCCGTCTGGAGGTGAACCTCTGGTTCGGGTCCGCCTCCGACGACGCGAGCGGCCCGCGCGGAGGGCGCGGCAGGCAGCCGGGCGGCGAGCCGTTCGAGGCGCATGCAGGCGTCGCGCCACGCCTCGTCGACTCGTTCCTCAGTGTTGTCCGCGTTTATGGCGTTCGCGATGAGCCACACCGTGCCGGTGTGGTGGTCGATGGCGACGAGGTCGGAGACGAGCGAGAGAGCCACGCGCGGCAGGTTCTGGTCATCGACCGCGATTGAGGGCAGGTCCTCCCAGGCGTGTACGAAATCCCATCCGAGCGCGCCCACGAATCCGCCCGTCAGGGGCGGGTAGCCGGCCATCCGGGCGCCGGGCAGTGCGTCGATCGCGGCGTGCAGCACCTCGAGCACGTCCCCCTCACGGGGCATCCCGACCGGGACATCTCCCTCCCAGTGCGCGGTTCCGTCCCAGCTCAGAAGAGTCGCACGGCTCGCGACGCCCACAAAACTCCACCGGGACCACTGGCCCTGCTCAGCCGACTCGAGAACGAAGGTGCCGGGCTCGCCGCCGAGGGCACGGTAGATGGCAGTCGGCCCGAGGTCCTCCGCGAGGAACGTCCGGGCGACGGGGATGACGCGATGGTCGCGGGCGAGTTCGCGGAACTCGTCGAGGCCGGGGGTGAGCTCACCCCACAGGCGTGGTCCGTTCACGACCGCACGGGAAAGCCGGCGGACGCGAGTGCGGCCTTGACGGCGGCGATTGAGACAGTGCCGAAGTGGAACACCGAGGCCGCAAGGACCGCGTTCGCTCCTGCGGTGGCCGCCTCCACGAAGTGCTCCGCAGTGCCCGCGCCTCCGGAGGCGATGAGCGGGAGGCTGGTCGCCTCGCGCACGTCGCGCAGCATCTCGAGGTCGAATCCGGCGGTGGTGCCGTCGGCATCCATGGAGTTGAGCAGGATCTCACCAACTCCCCTGCGCTCCGCCTCGCGTACCCACTCGAGGGCGTCCATCGCGGTTCCCCTGCGGCCCCCGTGGGTGGTGACCTCGTAGCCGCTCGCGGTCCCGCCGCCGCGGCGCGCATCCACGGATAGGACAAGCACCTGGCTACCGAAGCGAGTGGCGATTTCGTCGATGAGGTCCGGTCGATCGACCGCGGCGGTGCTGACTGAGACCTTGTCGGCTCCGGCGCGCAGCAACGCGTCCACGTCGTCGACGCTGCGCACGCCTCCCCCCACCGTGAGCGGCACGAACACGTGCTCGGCAGTGGCGGTGAGGACGTCCCGCACCGTCGCGCGGCCGGAGGCGGAGGCGGAGACGTCGAGGAACGTGATCTCGTCCGCACCTTCGCGGCCGTAGCGCTCCGCCAGTTCGGCGGGATCGCCGGCGTCGCGCAAGTTCTCGAAGTGCACGCCCTTGACCACACGGCCGGCGTCGACGTCGAGACACGGGATCACACGGATGGCAACGGGCATGGATGCCCCCTTTCGGTTCGGTGCGAGCCTAACCCGTAGGCTTACCGGTCATGAATGCGCTTCCACCATCCGGCGGCCGGATCGCGGCAGACCGGGATTCGGTGGCACGGTCACTGGACGAGGCGCGGCGAGGCGGAGCCGCCGTGGCTGCCGTCGACGGACGTTCCGGGTCCGGGAAAACAGATCTCGCCGCCGCACTTGCGGGCATGCTCGAGCAGGTCCGTGTTCTCCACCTCGAAGACGCCTACCGCGGGTGGCACGGTCTGGCAGAGGGCCTCGCGGCCGTCACGAGCGGTGTCCTCGCTCCACTGGCAGAGGGCCGCGCCGGTGCGTTTCGGTCCTGGGACTGGTACGCCGGCGAGCTTGGCGAACTGCGCGTGGTGCCGGCGCTCGAACCGGGCGAACTGCTCCTCATCGAGGGTTGCGGAGCGCTCGCCGAGCCGTGCGCGGCATTCGCCGAATTCGGAGTGTGGTGCGAGGCCACGGAGGATGTCCGGCGTTCGCGAGCGGCCGCGCGGGATCCCTACGAGTGGTCGGACAAGTGGGCCGGGTGGGCCTTCCAGGAGGAGTCGCTCGCCTACCGACGGGTGCCCGATTTGGTACTACACACGGGATAGTTGCGGGAACTCACCCCGCCGCGAGGATATCCGCGACCATGACGATCGTGTCCGTCCCGATCCCTTCCTCCGGGGGAACCTCGAGGAGAACGCGCGAGCCGACGAACTGGTCCACCAGTCCGGAACGCACTCCGGGGAACGCGGTCCCGAGGTCGAGGACTGCGGGAGTTCCAGTCGTCCACGTCGTGTCGAGGACCTCTCCGTCCGACCAGGTCCATAGCGTGTACTGCACGACGACCGTCGCGCCCGGCGTGACCTGCTCGCCCGTGCCACGAATGAGACGCCGGACCGTGAGCGAGTCGCTCGGGGCGGCCTCGGGCTCGACGACGAGTCGGGGGCCGTCGTCGTCAATCACGACCGAGAGGCGTCCGTCATCTCCGCTCGCCTCCTCCTCGCCCCACGCGTGGGAGTGGAGCAGATCGACGACGGTGGCGACCATCTCGACACCCTGCCCATTCACGGGCTGCGTAACGATGAGGCGGGAGCCTTCGGAGAGTCCCACGATGGCGCTGTGCAGCGGCTCACCGAGGTCGGCCTCGGTGGCAAAGAGGACATGGGGGACGGCGGCGCCATCGGCAAGAGTCCCGTCGGAGCCGCGGAACGCGCTCATGGAAAGAACCACCGGGTCCGCCTCGCCGATCTGTGCGCCATCCCCCACCGAGAGCGTCTCGACGTCCGACTCCTCCATCGGCAGCGGCGTCGCGAATACGACGACGGGGACGGTGCCGAACTTTCCCGAGACGGTGATCTCGCCCGAGGGCTTGTCTCGCGCCGGCCCGCAGGCGGCGGTGAGGGCGAGGGTGGCGGCGGTCGCAGTGGCGGCGATGCGGCGTCCGAGAGCCGGCAGGCGCGACATCACGAACCTCCGAGGGAGTCGATCAGTTCGTCGACGCGCTCGTCGCTGTTCGCGAACGGGTCGTACAGCATCAGGGTTCCCGGTGCGGAATCGGCGAGTTTCATGTGGACCCAATCGACGGTGAAGTCGCGCCGGCGTTCCTGGGCCGCAGCGATGAATCTCCCGCGCAGGTGCGCGCGCGTGGTGACGGGCGCCCTTTCGCCTGCGGCCGTCACGTCATCCGGCGAAGTGAGACGCCGCGCGAGTCCGGCGTCCTCCATCCGGCCGAAGAGGGGAGAGCCCGTGATGTCGTGATAGGCGAGAAGCAGGCGACGCAGGGACGGAATGCTGGCGCCCTCGCGCCGGAGATACTGCTCGACGAGCCGCTCCTTGATGGCCCAGTCGAGTTCGGTGGCGACGATCGAGTGGTCGCCCGTTTCGACGGCGTCCAGTCCGCGCCGCCACAGGTCGATGGCGGCGGCGTGCCACGGGCTCGGCTCTTCACCGAACGCCTCGAGTACCATGGCGAGGTAGTACCGCTGCATCGCGAGCGCGCTCATCCGGCGCCCGTCGGTGAGCTCGAGCTCAACCTGGCCCGTCAAATCGCCGGATGTCTCTCGGATGGCCGCCATGGGATCGGTGAGCTCGAGGTGGAACCGCTTGCCCGCCTCCGCGAGGGCGAGCAGCAGGTCCGTCACCGCGACCTTCACGAGCGTGGAGCCCTCGGCCATGTTGGAATCGCCGACGATCACGTGCATGCGGCGGTACAGGTTCACGTCCGCGTGCGGTTCGTCCCGCGTGTTGACGATCGGCCGGGACCGCGTGGTCGCGGAGCTGACGGCGTCCCACATCTGCCCGGCCCGCTGCGAGAACTCGAAACCGAGCCGGCCACGGACCCCACGCACGTGCCCCGCGCCGACCACGATCTGGCGGGTTACGAAATACGGCACGAGCGCCGCGACGAACTCCTTGTAATCGGGCCGGCGCCGGATCAGGTAGTTCTCATGGCATCCGAAGGAGTTGCCTGCGGTGTCGAGATTGTTGCGGAACAGGTGGATCTCGCCCTCGATCCCCTGGGAGGAGAGGCGCTCGTTCGCCCGAGCCGCCAGCCGGTGGAGCATGACCACGCCCGCGCGGTCCTGGGCAAGCAGGTCCGAGAGTTGGTCGCACTCCGCGGTCGCGTACTCCGGGTGGGAGCCGACGTCGAGGTAGATCCGGCCGCCGTTCGCGAGGAACACGTTCGTGGATCGGCCCAGTCGCACGACCGGCCGGAACAGGACCCGCGCCGCGTCCTCGGCATCAAGAGGAGGCCGGCCCCCCGTGGTGGAGGCACAGCTGATCCCGTACTCGGTCTCCAGACCCCAGATGCGCCGGGGAACGGCGGTCACTGACCGCCCTTCTGCACGAAGCCCTGCACGAAGGACTCGGCGTTGGTCTCGAGGATGGAGTCGATCTCGTCCAACAGTTCGTCGACGCCGCGCGTCACCGCCTGGGGAGCGGCCGGAACGGGTGGCCCCTCGGGCAATGGATCACTCTCACGCCGTGAGCTGGAAGCGAACTCCTGCTGTGACACGTTGCTGCCTCCTGGTTCAGTGCCGCTCGCGCCCACCGAGGGCGTCGAGCAGTTCATCGATCGTGCCGTTGTTCTTCACGAGGTTACCCGCCCGTTCCTCTGTGGCCGACCGTGGGTCGGTGAGAGGAATCCGGAGCAGGCGGCCGCGGCGCGGCGAGTCGAGCACGATGGACGACCAACCGGCGGCTGCGACCCCGTCCGGAAAACGCCGGATCAGCTCGCCCCTCAGCCAGGCCCGCGTATTGGCGGGTGGTGTGCCCACCGCGCGAGCAACCTCCTGCGGGCTGACAAGACGGCGCACCCGCCCGGCGGCATCGAGGCGAGAGACCACGGAGCGTTCGGGCCGAAGGTCCGACCACTGGAGGTCGAGCGCCGCGAGCCGCGGGTCGTTCCAGCCGCTGCGGGAGCGTTCCCGCATGCCTTCGAGGAGTTGCCGCTTCGCGACCCACTCGACGCAATCCGCGACCGATTCCGGATCGTCGGCGAGACCGTCGAGGACGTGGTCCCACAGCGCCAGCGTTTCCGCCACCTCGCCGTGCCGTCCCGTGCGCGTGAAGTGCGCGTCCACGAGATCGAGGTAGGCCCGCTGGATGTCAAGGGCACGCATCGCGCTGCTCCCCTGTGTGGAGAGCACGTGCCCGAATGGTTCGCGGGACACGCCCCGCACGTCGACGACGGGTGCCGTCAGCGTGATCGCGTCGAGTTCGAGCGGCACTTCTCCGGCCTCGATGAGTCCGAGAACGAGGTCCGTCGTCGCGAACTTGAGGAAGTTGGGCACGTCGAAGGTGTTGGCGTCCCCGATGATCACGTGCAGGCGCCGGAAGCGCTCGGGATCCGCGTGCGGCTCGTCCCGGGTGTTGATGATCGGCCTGTTGAACGTGGTCTCGAGGCCGATGTCGTTCTCGATGTAGTCGGCGCGCTGCGAGATCTGGAAGCCGGGTTCCCCGCTCCGCTGCCCGAGGCCGACCCGCCCGGAGCCTGCGAACAACGGACGTGTCACGAAGAACGGCGTCAGGTACGATGCGATCTCCCCGAACGGCACGGAGCGTTCCACGAGATAGTTCTCGTGCGTGCCGTAGGAGGCGCCCTTGCCGTCCACGTTGTTCTTGTAGACGACGATCTCGCCGCCCGCCCTTCGCAGGGTGGCCATCGCCTCGCGCATGATCTCGTCGCCGGCGCGGTCCCAGGTGACCGCGTCGAGCGCGGACACGACCTCCGGGGAGGAGTATTCGGGGTGTGCGTGGTCGACATAGAGGCGCGCACCGTTCGGGAGTACCGCGTTGGCGGGACCCCCGCGGAGGATCGTCCTGCCCACCTCGTGCAGATCCACGGGTCCGGCCGGCGCCGCCGCGTCCGGATCGTCGGTCAGCTGGGAGGGGTCGGCGTCGGCGGGCCCCATCCGGAATCCGCGCGCATCGTTGAGCGGGTCCTCGCCCGCGTAGTCCCACGGAGCGCTCGGGACGCCGGCCGCGTACGCGCGCACGATCACCGTGGACATCGCGACCGGGTTCGCCTCGGGCCGTCCGGGGGTGATGACCCCGTACTCCGTCTCGATCCCCATAACGCGCCCGGGTCTCACAGCACTCCCTCCGGAATGTCCAGGTCGACGACGTCCTGGGCAGCCCGCGCCACCGCATCTCCGGGCGACGGAACCCGCGTCCGTGCGGCGGCGGAGGTGGCGGTCACGGAGAGCTCGTCGTCGGGGTTGGCGGGGCGCAGCAGCTTGATGTTTGCAACTCGGCCACTGCGGCGCCCGGTGATGCGGGACCACTGATCAGGGTCGGTCGAGCCGCGCAGTTCCTCGCTCTCGCGGAGTTCGTCCTCTAGCGCCTGGACGACATGCCGCGTGGAGATCCCGCGCGTGCCGGTCGCGAGGAGGTCCTTGATGGCCGCCGTCTTGGCGCGGTCCACGACGTTCGCGATGAGCGCCCCGGACGCGAAGTCCTTCACGTGCAGCGTCTCGACGCTGCCGTCCGCGTACGTGACCTCGAGGTAGCGCGTGTCCTCGTTCACGGCGTACAGCCGCGTCACCGCCTCGTCGATCATCGCGGTTACGGCAGCCTGCGCATCGCCGTTGCGAGCAGCGAGTTCGTCCGGGTTGATCGGGAGGTCCGGGGTGAGGTACTTGGAGAAGATCTCGCGCGCGCCCTCGGCGTCGGGGCGATCGATGCGGATCTTCAGATCGAGCCGCCCGGGACGGAGGATCGCGGGATCGATCATGTCCTCACGGTTGGAGGCACCGATCACCACCACGTTGTCCAGCTTCTCGATGCCGTCGATCTCGGCGAGGAGTTGCGGCACGATCGTCGTCTCGACGTCGGAGGAAATGCCCGCGCCGCGGATGCGGAACAACGATTCCATCTCGTCGAAGAAGACGACGACGGGCACGCCCGCGCGTGCGCGCTCCCGGGCGCGCGAGAAGATGACACGGATCTGACGCTCCGTCTCGCCGACGAACTTGTTGAGCAGTTCGGGGCCCTTGATGTTGATGAAGTAGCTCGTGCCGTCCTCGCCGCCGACCGTCCGAGAGAGTGAGGTCGCCACGGCCCGGGCGATCAGCGTCTTGCCCGTCCCGGGCGGGCCGTAGAGCAGGACGCCCTTCGGCGGACGCAGGCCGTGTTCCCGGAAGAGCTCCGGATGAACGAAAGGCAACTCGATGGCGTCGCGGATCTGCTGGATCTGCTTGTCGAGCCCGCCGATATCGGTGTACTCGGTGTCCGGCTCCTCCTCGAGAATCAGGTCCTCGATCTCGCTGCGCTCAACGGGTCCGATGGCGAATCCCGCACGCACGTCGACGACGACGGCGTCCCCCACCCGCAGCGGCACGCCCAGGAGTGGGCCGGCAAGGCGAAGAACGCGCTCGTCGTCGGCGCGGAGGGCCACGATGACGCGGTCGCCGTCAAGCGTCTCGCGGACGACGGCGACCTCCCCCACCTGCTCGTACCCGGACGGCCCGACCACCGCGAGCTGATCGTTGAGACGGACCTCCTGACCGGGACGGAGAGCGCCGAGCGGCAGGGTCGCGGCGACGGGAAGGCGCATCTTGCGCCCCGAGACGAACACGTCCGCCTCGCGCTGGTCCCAATGGGGGGCGAGGAACGTGCCGTACGACCCCGGGGCGCGCATGACCTGGTCGAGCTGCCCCTGGAGTTCGAGGATCCGCTGCCGCGCGTTCGTGAGGGCGTCCGCCAGGCGGTCGTTCTTGGCGGCCAGCGAGATCGCCTGCTGCTCGAGTTCCTGCGTGCGGCCCGGCCGTTCCTCGGTCACGCGATCCTCCTTGTGGGACAAGTGGATCCTATTCTCCCACGGGCGGGCCAGGGGTCCCCTCGGCCCGGGTCGCCTCGTCGTGGGCGGCGCGGCGCCTGAGATCTCTCACCACACGCTTCACTTTCCGGTCCGACGTCGTCCGCTCGCCGAGGTCCTGCGCGGTCCACTCCGGCGCCGGTTCCGATCCCGGGTCCTCCGCCGAACTCACGCCGGGCAGCCCCGCCACCCCTTCCTCGCTGTACGCGCCGGGCGCGGGCCGGCGGGCCCGGTCGGGCGGGACGGTTCCCGGTGACAGCAGGCGGGCGGAGACAAGGAAGCCGGTGTGCGCGACCATCCGGTGATCGGGCCGCACGGCGAGGCCTTCGAGGTGCCAGGTGCGGACCATCGACTCCCAGGCCTGCGGTTCCGTGAACCTCTCCGAGGCCCGGAGGTCCTCCACGTAGCGGGACATCTGCGTCGCGGTCGCGACGTAGGCCAGCAGGACGCCTCCCGGGACGAGGCACTGCTCCGCGACAGCGATGTTCTCCCACGGTGCGAGCATGTCGAGAACCATGCGGTCCACGCCGCCGTCGACGTCGAGCGTGGGAAGCACGTCCGCCAGATCGCCGATATGCACCTCCCACGCGGGGTGCCGGCCACCGAACCATGCGTCAACGTTGGCCTTCGCGATTCCGGCGAAGTCCTCCCGGCGCTCCACCGAGATCAGGCGGCCTCGCGGTCCAATGGCACCGAGCAGGCTCATCGCGAGTCCGCCGGAACCCACGCCGGCCTCCGCCACGACGGCGCCGTCGAAGATGTCGCCCATCTGGACGATCTGGCCGGAGTCCTTCGGGTAGACGATCGTGGCGCCGCGCGGCATGCCGAGCACATAGTCGGAGAGAAGTGGGCGCAGCACGAGGAATTCGCGACCGATCGCGGTCGTGACCACCGACCCGTCGGGATGCCCTATGACGTCGTCGTGCGCGAGCGCGCCGAAGTGTGTGTGGAAGGCCTCCCCGGCTCGGAGCTGGATCGTGCGCATCCGGCCTTTGTGGTCCGTGAGTTGCACGCGCTCGCCGTCGCGGAGCGGGCCGCGGCGGGCGGCGGGTCCCCAGAGCTGGTCACTGTCGCTGGTCACGATCGCCCAGCCTACCGGGCGGGCGGTGAGCGACGCCGACGTCGGTGCGTGAGCGACACCTGAGGGCGGCCATCAGCGCCGCCGGCCCGTGGGGCGTCAGCGCCGCCGGCTCGCCGACCGCCTCGATTCGAAATGACGCGCGAGGTCCGCGACGCGCCCGATCCAGGCCCTCCCCTCGCTCACGAGCACGACGACGTCGCTGTGCGGCGCGGCCGCCCCGAGCGCCCCGGCGGCCTCGGAACCCTTCGCAGCGGTCAGGACTGCCGACGGATGCAGCACTCTCCCGACGGCGTGCGCCGGCAGCGACGGGTCCGGGACTGCTGCAAGGTCATCCGGCATGGCGATGGCCACGACACGGCCGCCGTCGTGAAGGACAGCGCCGCGCGACGGAACGTGGGAGACCGGAGCCGTGGCCGGCACGATTGCGACCTCAGTCATGACGGAGCGGAGGTCGAGATCCGCGACGGAGAGCCTGGCGCGGGCCACGCGCAGCGAGTTCTGTGCGCCGCTCCAGAGGAAGAAGGCGATGATAAGGAGCCAGAAACCGTTGCCGGCCAGGGCGCCTCCTCCAATGACGAGCTCGTAGAGGGCCAGGACTCCGACCGCTCCGGCGAGGAGGACACCGGCCCATGAGGCGACGAGCATGCCGCGGTCCCGGTTCCCCGTGATCTTCCACGCCAGCGCGTGGACGAGGTGCCCGCCATCCATCGGGAGGCCGGGGGCGAGGTTGAAGAGGCCCATGAGCACGTTGACTACTGCGATCGGCCACAAGTACGGGACTATCTCCTGCGCCGCACGGGGATTGGTGCTCGTGAGAAGCACCGAAAGCAGCCAGATGAGGGCGCTGAGGGCGAGGTTCGAGACCGGACCCGCGACCGCGATGAGCGCCATCGTTCCCGGGCCGCGCTCGGGGCCGCGGAACGCGGTGTATCCGCCCCACAGCGTGAGCGTGTAGGAGCGCGGCGGGCGTTTGAGCGCATGCCCGGCGATCCCGTGGCTCACTTCGTGGACGAGGACCGAGAGAAACAGGCCGAATGTTGCGACAGCGGCCAGGCCGAGCGCCCGGCCGACGGGCAGCCCGTCCCGTGTGAGGGACGAGAAGTAGACGCTCACCAGAAGCAGGACCCCGATGGGCCAGGACCTGTCCAGGTAGAGCGGCGTCCGGCCGATCCGTCCGATACGCCACGCTCGTCGCTCCATGGTGGCAACGTTACGGGTTGTCGGCCGCGCGATCACTTGGTGCTCGCGCTCTGACGTTGTTGTCGGTGCGACCGGTTACGGTGCAGGTATGAAACGAGCCGCCGTCTCCGCGTCCCGGGCGAAGGACTTCCTGCAGTGCCCTCTGATGTTCCGGTTCCGCGCGATCGACCGGATTCCCGAGCCTCCCAGCCAGGCTGCAGTGAAGGGATCCCTCGTCCACTCGGTGCTTGAGCGGCTCTACGATCTGCCGGCGGTGGAACGGACGGAAGAGGTTGCGGAGCGCCTGGTGGATCCGCAGTGGGCGTCGCTGCTCTCTCGGGATCCGGAGTGCCTGAAAATGTTCGATTCGGAGCCGGAGCTGTCCGCCTGGATGGGAGAGGCCCGGGCCCTCGTGCGCGCCTATTTCCGGCTGGAGAACCCGCGGCGGCTCGAGCCGGCCGCGCGGGAGCGCTTCGTGGAGGTCGAGATCTCGGATGGGGTCCTGCTCCGCGGCTACGTGGACAGGATCGATGTCGCGCCGAATGGCGCCACCCGCGTGGTCGACTACAAGACTGGGAAGGCCCCCAACCCGCGTTTCGCGAACGAGGCGCTGTTCCAGATGCGGTTCTACGCGCTGCTGCTCTGGAGGCTCGATGGAGTCAGGCCCTCCCGCCTGCAGCTCATCTATCTCGGCAATGGCCAGACGATCACGCTCGATCCCACTGCGGAGGAACTCATCGATTTCGAACAGCAGGTGCTCGAGATCTGGAACCGCATCGAGACGGCGGCCCGCTCGGGCACCTTCGAGGCGCGGCGGACGCCGCTGTGTCCCTGGTGCTCGTTCCAGGCCCTGTGCCCGCTGTTCGGCGGCACTCCCCCGCCACTTCCCGAGGAGGGCGTGGAGCAGCTGCTCACGGCGCGCCGCGGGACGTCACAGGAAGCGGACGTCAGCGGGCCGTGGCCGCCTGATACTCGGCATGCGCCGCACGGAGATCGGCGAGCCTGACACCGGCGAGTGTCTCCCAACGGAGCAGCCCGGGAAGATCCGGAACCGCACCCACCCCCGGAATCACCAGCGGGGTCACCCCCGCGGCAAGGATGGCAGCCGCGCCCGCGGCCGAGTCCTCGATCCCCAGGCACTGTGCAGGGGCGAGCGAGAGATCGGCCGCAGCTGCGAGGAAGATATCCGGCGCGGGCTTGCTGCGTGGCACCGAATCACCGGTCCGGATGGTGGAGAAGGCTCCCCGGGGCGTGGCCGAGACCGCGGCCTGGACGTAGGCGCCGAAACTCATGGTGACGAGCGCCTGCGGCAGCCCCTCCGCGTGAATCTCCTCGAGCAGTTCGAGAGCCCCGGGCCTGTACGGCAGCCCGTCCTCAAGAACTCGCTGTTCCATCCGCGTGAACAGCTCGGACGTGATCTCTTCCACACTGAGCGGCACGCCCTTGTCCCGCATTATCCTCGCGGTGACCGGCACAGACTTCCCGATGCTGGCGGCGGCGTCGTCGAGGGTCCACCGCCCACCGTACTCGGCGACCAGCTCGGTCTCCGTCCGCATCCAGTACGGCTCCGAGTCGATGAGGGTGCCGTCGAGGTCCCAGAGAACGGCGGCGAGAGAGTGATTCACGACTTCAAGGCTATCCCGACGTACTCTGGTGCAATGAGTGGACACCGATCCGAGCCACCGGCAGTGCTGGTCATCGCGTTCGAGGGCTGGAACGACGCCGGAAGTGCCGCCACGGCCGCCGTCGAGATCCTGACCACCGAATGGGACGCAGATCTGGTGCTGAGCGTGGACGGCGAGGACTACTACGATCTGCAAGTCAACCGCCCTGTCGTCTCCCGCGATGAGGAGGGAAACAGGACCATCTCGTGGCCCGGAACGGACGTGTATTCGGGCACTCTGCCATCGGGACGCACGGTCGTTCTCATGCACTCGATCGAGCCGTCCCTGCGCTGGGGCACCTTCGTGGCCGAACTCCTCGAGATTGCGGGCGCCTACGAGGTGGGCGAGGTCTACTCCCTCGGTGCGCTGCTCGCCGACGTGCCGCACAGCCGGCCGCTCCCGACCAATGCCACGTCGACCTCGGCGCGGGTCCGCCGGGCGCTCGGCCTGCGCGAGTCCGACTACGAGGGCCCGACCGGTATCGTCGGCGTCTTCGACGCCGCTGCCGCCGAGAGCGGCCTTCAGTCCGTCTCGCTCTGGGTCTCGGTGCCCCACTATGTCGCGGACATGCCGAGTCCGAAGGCCACGCTGTCACTGATCGAGGCGCTGGCGTCGCTTCTCGACGAGCCGGTGAATCTCCCCGAACTGGTGGAGGAGGCGCGGAACTGGGAATCGACCGTGACCGACCTCGCCTCGGAGAGTCCGGAGATCACCGGATACGTCGCGCAGCTGGAGTCGAACCGTGACGTCGCCGAGTCCCCCTTCGCCACCGGCGATGCGATCGCCGCCGAGTTCGAGCGGTACCTGCGCCGCCAAGGCGGCGGCGGCGCTAGCTGAGGTCGACTCCGAGGAACGCGTCGATCGCGGCGACGGCGGCCGTGTCCAGTTCCGCGGACCCCTGGTCCGTGGCGCCCGTGGAGTCCACGTGGTGATGCCAGCCTGAAAGGCGTTGCGCTGCCCACTGATCGACGAGGGCGATCACGCCGGGCACGTCGAGCTCGTCGGCGAGCCGCGCGGCGATCTCCGCGGCCAGGCCCTGGGAGTCACCCGGTCGGCGCGCGGCGGCGCGCCATCGGGCGAGGCGCTCCTCGGCGTCGTCGAGCAATCCTGCGCGCCATTCGAGGTCGTCCGCCCATGGCAGCGAGGCGAGCGCGAGGCGGATCGCTGCTGGTTCGTGGTCGCGGCGGAGGCGGGAGACGAACAGGAGGTTGCCGAGCGACTTGCTCATCTTCTCCCCGTCATGGGCGAGCATGCCGGCGTGCATGAAGAGGTGGGAGTCTCCGTGGCCGAGCATGCGAAGATGCGAGGCCGACATCGGATGGTGAGGGAATGCCAGATCGTTTCCACCGCCCGTGATGGTGGGCGCGCCGCCGAGGAAATGCTCGGCGATTGCGGAGCATTCGACGTGCCAGCCGGGCCGACCCCTCGGCAGGGACTCCTCTTCCCACCAGGGTTCGCCCTCCCGCGCGGACCTCCAGAGCAGCGGATCGAGCGGATCCCGCTTCCCGGGGCGACCCGGGTCTCCGCCGCGTTCCGCGAACAACGCAAGTGCCGACTGGTCGTCGAGACCGGTTTCGAAGCGGGGGTCCGCGGCGAGATCGGCGTAGACGTCGTCGGGACCGTCCTGCCTCGGGACGTGATAGGCCGCGCCCGCTGCGCCGAGACGACGGACGGCGTCGCCGATGAGAGGGACCGTCTCCACCACGCCGACGAAGTGGTCCGGGGGCAGGATTCGGAGTGCCTGCATGTCCTCGCGGTAGAGATCGGTCTGGTGCGCGGCGAGGTCCGACCAGTGAATCCCGTCACGTAAGGCACGTTCGAGTAGCGGATCGTCGATGTCGGTGACGTTCTGCACGCAGGCAATGTCCCGGCCCGTGGCGCGCAACAGGCGGAGCAAGTGGTCGAAGGCGAGATACGTGCGGGCGTGGCCGAGATGTGTCGTGTCATACGGCGTGACGCCGCATACGTACAGCGTGAGTGGGCCATCAGGGAGCGGCTCACCGCCCAGCCTGAGGTGGGCCTCGGGGCTGCCGATGTCAGGTCGTCCAGGATTCAACCAACTACGCACGCCCTACAGGGTACCTCCCCCGCTCGCGCTGCCCGGGAGCTGTACGCCGCGCCACGTGCGAGTCACCCGCTGCCTTGGCCGAAACGCCGGGCGGACTGCCCCACCGCGCCGGCCGCGCCACCTCAGACGCCGACCGTCGGTGCCGCGGTGAGCGCGCCCACGGAGACGAGCACCACGATCGCGATCGCGAGCAGCACCCGGTAGACGACGAACGGCGCGTAGGAGCGCGTGGTGATGAGGCGCAGGAACCACAGAATCACGGCGTAGGCGACGACGAACGCGACCACCGTCGCAAGCAGGGTGTGAGACATCGGCACCGGAGACTCCCCCGTGAGCCCGTCCGTGAAGAGCTTGTAGAACCCGCTCCCGAGCACCGCCGGGATCGCGAGGAGGAACGAGTAGTCCGCCGCGGCCCTTCGCGTGTACCCCATGAGCAGTCCGGCCGTGATCGTCCCGCCCGAGCGGGAGACCCCCGGAATCAAAGCGAGTGATTGCGCGAATCCGAAGAGGATCGCATCACGGAGCGTCATGGCCTCTAGGTTCTTCTCCTGGCGCGCGGTCATGTCCGCCGCGCCGAGGATGAGGCCGAAGATCGCGAGCATGGCGGCGACGACCAGCAGATTCCGGAACACCGAGTCGATGGCGGTCTCGAGGAGGAGGCCGAGGACGACGATCGGGATCGAGCCGAAGATGACGTACCAGCCGAGACGCGCGTCGGGATCGTCCCGGGACACCGTGTTCTTCCACGGCCCGAACGGCAGCGCTCCGAACCACGCGCGCAGGATCGCGGCGATCTTCCGGCGGTAGATGAGGATCACCGCTGTTTCGGTGCCGATCTGGGTGATCGCGGTGAAGGCGGCACCCACATCGCCAATGCCGATCAGTTCCGACGTGATCCGCAAGTGCGCCGACGACGAGATCGGCAGGAACTCCGTGAGCCCCTGGACCAGTCCGAGGATTGTTGCGTGCCACCACTCCACGAGGCGCAAGCGTATCGCCCCGCGGCGAACGGATACGGTTAGGTCCATGGATCAGCGCGCCGTCGGAATCTCGGGTCTGCGCGTCTCGGAACTCGGGCTGGGCACGATGACCTGGGGACGGGACACAGACGCGGTGGACGCCGAGGCGATGCTCTCTGACTTCCTGGATGCCGGTGGCACGTTCGTGGACACCGCGCCCGGTTACGGCGACGGCGCCGCAGAGGAGATCATCGGAAGCGCGATCGCCGGCGGCGTGCCGCGTGGTGAGCTCGTGATCGCGACCAAGGCGGGCGTGCGCGGACTCGGCGGGCGAGCGACTGTGGACGCATCGCGCGCCACTCTGCTCGACTCCCTCGATGCCTCGCTTCGCCGTCTCGGGACGGACCACGTGGACCTCTTCCTCGTGCAGGCGCCCGATCCCGCGACCCCACTCGCCGAGACGGCTCACGCGCTGCGACTCGCCGTCGAGACCGGCCGGACGCGGTACGTGGGTGTGTCGAACTTCCCAGGTTGGCTGTGCGCCCAGACGGCCGGCATCCTCGGCGACATCGGCCTTACTGCTGTCGAGCACGAGTATTCGCTGCTGCAGCGCGGTGTCGAGCGGGAGGTGCTGCCGGCGGGCTCCGCAATCGGATTCGGACTGCTTGCGTGGTCACCGCTCGGCCGCGGCATCCTCACCGGCCGTTACCGGAACTCGACGCCCGCGGACTCGCGTGGCGCATCGCCACACCTCAGGCCGTTTGTTGAGCCCCTCCTCACGGAGAGGTCTTTCGGGATCGTCGAGGCGGTCGCCCGGGCGGCGCACGGTCTTGAGACGCAGCCGTTCGAGGTCGCGCTTGCATGGATCCGGCACCGACCGGGCCTTGCCTCGGCGATCGTCGGTCCGCGCACTCCCGCGCAACTGCGCGCGTTGCTCGCCTCGGAACTGGAGATCCCGTCCGTGATCCTCACCGCCCTCGACGACGTCTCGCGCCCCTGCATCGGGTATCCGGAACGTCCCCGGGAACAGGACGGCTGATTCGTATTGGGAGCTCGCTCCAGAGCTCTGTCTCCGAAATCCTCGCTCAATCTTTTACATTCAGCTCAAACTCTTACACACCGTGCCTGACAGAAGCTGGAGGTAAGGTTGCGAGCTGAAGGTTAGCGTTCACACCCTAACCTTCAGCTCAGAGCCTTACAAACCCTGCCGGAAGCCTGACTTACAGAGGC
This sequence comes from Actinomycetaceae bacterium, assembly GCA_035647855.1. Classification (GTDB taxonomy): domain Bacteria; phylum Actinomycetota; class Actinomycetes; order Actinomycetales; family Actinomycetaceae; genus JAAZBW01. Next base: position 32,962 of record DASRMP010000069.1, read on the forward strand.
TGTTGCGCTTCTCCGAGTCCGTAGCTGACGAGGATCAATCGTGCTCGTCGTTCTAGTCGTCCTCGTCAAAGTCGTCGTCATCATCGTCATCATCGTCGTCATCATCGTCGTCGAAGTCGTCGTCATCATCGTCGTCTGAGTCGTCTACGTCATCGACGTCGTCATCGTCATCGCCGTCGTAGTCGTCGTCTTCTTCGTCGTCATAGACATCGAAGGGCAGGTCGGCGTCGTAGTGGGTGAAGAGCGAGTCGTCATACCCGACGAATGCCTCCACGAGTACCTCGGCGGCCTGCAGTACTGCGGGCGACTCCGGATCCTGGGTCGAGACGACTGCGTCGTAGTGCGTGGTGAGTGCCTCGATGAACCGGTCAAGCGCTGCGCGAGGGTCGATATCCATGGCCGAAAGCCTAGCCGTCCGGCCGGTGTCCGGGCCAGCGAGATTCGGACCCGGAACCGCCTTTGAGCAAGCGCATCAGTGTCCGTGTCCCGAAGTGGATGGCATCGACCGGGACGCGCTCGTCGATGCCGTGGAACATGCCCGCGAAATTGAAGTCGGCGGGCAACCGCAGCGGCGTGAAACCGTAACCGGTGATGCCGAGCTTCGAGAGCGCCTTGTTGTCCGTCCCCGCGGAGAGCATGTAGGGCAGCACAACAGCGCCCGGATCCTCGGCCAGGACCGCGTCCACCATCGAATCCACGAGGTCACCCTCGAACGGAACCTCGAGGCCGATGTCCTGGTTGATCGTAGCGATTTCGACTCCGGGACCGGCGAGCCGCTTGATCGTCGCGAGGGCGTCCTTCTCCCGGCCCGGAATGGTGCGCATATCGACGGCGGCGCTCGCCTCCGCCGGGATGACGTTCGCTTTGAAGCCCGCATCGAGTCGGGTTGGGTTGACACGGTTGGAGACGCTCGCTTCCACGAAGGCACGCGACGGACCCAGCGCCTCCACGAGTCGCTGGACGGACTGGCGGTCCTCGGTGTCGTAGGTCAGCCCGGTGAGGTCGGCGACGCCGTCGAGCAATTGGCGGACCGTCGGCGTGAGATCGATGGGCCAGATGTACTCGCCGATTCGCTGAACGGCTCCGGCCAGACGGGTGACGGCGTTGTCCTCGTTGACGAGCGACCCGTGACCGGCCGTGCCGCGCGCAATGAGTCGGAGCCAGTGGAGGCCCTTCTCCGCGGTCTGGAGCAGGTAGACCCGGCGTCCGTTCACTGTCACCGAGTAGCCGCCGACCTCCGAGACTGCGGCCGTCGCGCCCTCGAAGAACTCCGGATGGTTGTCCACCACCCAGTGGGAGCCGTAGCGCCCGCCCGCTTCCTCATCGGCGAAGGCGGCGAAGATCACGTCTTGCAGCGGCCGCCAGTTCGAGCGCTTCATGTCCCGGGCGATGGCAAGCATCATCCCAAGCATGTCCTTCATGTCGACGGCGCCGCGTCCCCAGAGCATCCCGTCGCGGATCTCGCCGGCGAACGGGTCCACCTGCCAGCCTTCTGCAGGGGCGGGGACGACGTCGGTGTGACCGTGAAGGACGAGCGGCGGCATGGAGGGATCCATGCCGCCGATGCGCAGGAGGACCGTGGTCCGGCCCGGTGAGGACTCCAGGATTGCCGGCTCCCAGCCGACTTCGGTGAGCAGCGCCGCAACCACTTCCGCAGCCTCGCGCTCCACGGGCCCCGCGTTGTCTCCGAAGTTCGAGGAGTCGATTCGGATGAGCTTCTGGGCGATTTCGACGGCCTCGAGCTCGGCCCGGGATACGGGTTGAGGGCGCATACGGACAAGCCTAACGTCGGCCGCTGCACACGCAGGGGTCCGCATCTGCGGCCGGCACGTCGGAGCCGAGAGACCGAGAGGCCGAGAGACCGAGAGACCGAGAATATGCAATGCGCAGAAGAGACGGGGTGTGTGAGAAACTTGGTGGGTATGCGATCGGCTCGCACGCGATGGGGCGCCAGGGCGTTCACCATCGTGCGGTGAATCGCTGCGACGATCACGAAGGAGTCGCCATGGGAACCCCGCGAAGAGCGGCGCTGGTGCTGGGCGCGGTGCTCGCTCTCGTCCTGCCGACTGCCGGCGCCATGGCGGCCCCGAGTGACGCACTCGAGGACATCGACATCCAGGCGGCTCCTGCGGCCATGGAGCAGTCCGGGACCGGCAGATACTTCATCCAACTCGATTCCGATCCCATCCGCTCGGGCGGTGAGGCCGCAACGATCGCTGCCGAGCAGGAGGCATTCCTTGATGGCGCCGAAGCAGCGAACATGCCGGCCGACGTGGCCGCCGCCTACGAGGACCTGTTCAACGGTTTCTCGGTCAAGGCACCGGCCCAGACCGCCGCCGCGTATGCCGCACTTCCCGGGGTGACGGCCGTATTCCCCGTGTATCAGGTTCACGTTTCGGAGCCCATCGAGGTGTCTCCCCAGCCAAGCAACACCATCGCAATGACCGGCGCCGACGTCGCACAGTCCGAACTGGGCCACCTGGGTACGGGTGTGAGCGTCGGGATCATCGGCACCGGCGTCGACTTCAACCACCCGGACCTCGGCGGATCCGGCGCTGCCGGTGATCTCGGAGATTTCCCGAACGACCGGGTGACCGCCGGCCACGACTTCGTCGGCGACGCCTATGACGCCGATCCCGCCTCCCCCACGTTCAACCCGGTTCCGGAACCGGATGAGTACCCGGGCGACTGCAACGGCCACGGCACGCACGTCGCAGGTATCGTCGGCGCGAATGGCGAGGTGACAGGGGTCGCCCCGGATGTGGAGATCGGCGCCTACCGCGTGGCCGGCTGCGAAGGCGGCACGGACACCCAAATGCTGCTCAGCGCGCTCGAGATGGCTGCGGCCGACGGGATGGACGTCATCAATGTGACGCTCGGGGCGAGGCTGCAGTCGTGGCCGGACTACCCGACCACGGCCGCCGCAGACGCGCTCGTTGAAGAAGGCATCGTCGTCGTCGCCCCTGTCGGCGACGACGGAGCCTCGTACACCCAGACGGCGGGCTCTCCGGCCTCTGGTCACGGTGTCATCGGAGTCGCCTCCTATGACACCGCCGAAACCGCGGCCTCCGAACTGCTCGTGACCAGCGAGGAGAGCGACCAGTTCTCCACCGGTTACCTGCAGGCGGCAGGCGCGCCGGCCCTTACGGCCGCGATCGACGGTGCCCCTCTGGCCCGTATGGACGACCCCCTCGGGTGCACGCCGAACATCTCGGGTCTTGCCGGCAGCGTCGCGCTGATCGGCCGTGGCACCTGCACGTTCTACCAGAAGGCGCTCAACGCGATGAACGCCGGGGCGCGCGCCGCCGTCATCTACAACAACACGTCCGGCACGTTCAACGCCACGGTTCTGGGCACCCCCCGGATCGAGATTCCCGTGGTGGCCATCGTCCAGGAGGACGGACGCGCTCTCGCCGATCTGCTCGACGGCGGCGCCACCACCTCCGTCACGGTCACCGGGGAGTCGGTCGACCTGCGGAACCCGACCGGGGGCCTTGTCTCCGGCTTCTCCTCATGGGGCCTCGCCGCCGACCTGACCCTCAAACCTGACCTCGGCGCACCGGGAGACTCGATCCGCTCCACGTACCCGCTCGAGCACGGCAGTTACGCGACCCTCTCGGGCACGTCCTTGGCGGCCGCACACGTGGCCGGTGGGGCCGCGCTGCTCATCGAGGCGATTCCTGACATCTCTCCGGCCCAGGTGCTGGCACGCCTGCAGGGCACGGCCGAGCCCTCACAGTTCTCGCTGGCGCCGCAACTCGGAATCCTCGACGCACCCCATCACCAGGGCGGCGGTCTCATCAGGATCGATACCGCGATCACGACCGACATCGTCGTGACACCGGGGAAGATCTCGGCCGGCGAGTCGGCGGACGGGCCTCACGCCGAGACGATCACGATCGCGAACTACGGCGATGAGGCGGCCACCTATCACCTCTCCAACGTGAACGCGGTGGCAACTGCCGTCGACACGGAAGCCGGAGAGATGCAGAACACGCCCGGATTCCTCATCGGCGAGACCGTGGTGGAGATGCCGCCGAGCGTGACGATCGTGGCCGGAGCGCAGGTGGACGTCGTCGTGACGATCACGGCCGACCAGGACCTCCCCGAGTTCACGCAGTACGGCGGTTACATCCTGCTGACGCCGGAGGGCGAGGGTAACGCGCAAATGATCCCCTACGCCGGCATGAAGGGCGACTATCTGGAGATGCCCACGCTCACCGGCGTGGCAGACGTCGTACTCCCTTCGCTGGGCGCGCTGAACTGCGCACTGTTCGAGAACGATCAGTGCGTCGACGTGAACGGCAGCGCCGCCCCGACAAGTGGGAGCCATGTCTATGCCATCGCGGGGAACGACTTCCCGACGGTCCTCGCGCATCTCGGCGTCCCGGCCGAGAACGTCTCGATCGAGGTGAGGACCGCGGGGCCGGGAGGCAGGTCCGAGCGACTCGTCGCGACCATCCTCGACCTCGACCGCCTCGGGCGCGACAGCGGGATCAGCGCGTGGGTGTGGGACGGCACCGCGTTCGACTCCGCCAGTGGAGAGTTCAAGCCCGTCCCGGACGGCCGCTACACCTTCAGGATGGTGGTCCGTCACGCCGACGACGGACGCGGCTCCGAGACCTGGACGTCTCCCGCCTTCGAGATTGCGCGCAACGGCAACGCTGACTGATCCCGGGCGCCCCACGGGTTGCGCGTCGAGGTGTCAGACTGGGGATGGGAGGCGCATTTCCATGTCCGCTGTTCGCCCGCCGGCTGTCGCCGGACTCTTCTATCCTGCTGATCCGCGTGACCTCGCCGACGAGGTCCGCTCACTCATCGCGGCCGTCGACGTCCCGGACGGCGCACCCGCACCCAAGGCAGTGATCGCCCCGCATGCCGGATACGTCTACTCCGGCTCGACGGCAGCCGTCGCGTACGCCCACCTCGCCCGCGCCGCTGCCCTCGTCCGGCGCATCATCCTGCTGGGCCCCACCCACCGCGTCGCCGTCCGCGGGATGGCCCTCCCCGGAGTGTCCGGACTCGCCACTCCGCTCGGTGTCGTCACCGTCGACGGCGGCGGCACGGCCACCGCAGGCAGGTTCCGCCAGGTCGTGACTCGACCGGACGTGCACGCGCAGGAGCACTCCCTCGAAGTCCACCTCCCGTTCCTGCAGACCGTCTTCGAGGGGGCATCCGTGGTGCCGTTCGCCGTCGGGGACGTGCGACCCGGCGCCGTTGCCGATGTCCTCGAGGCGTTGTGGGGTGGCGACGAGACGGTCGTCGTCGTGAGTTCGGACCTGTCGCACTACCTGCCGTACGAGACCGCCCGTGAGGCGGATTCCCGGACGCTCGCCCGCATCACGGACCTCGATCCGGACCTTGGACCGCACGACGCCTGCGGGGCGCGGCCGGTCAACGGGCTGCTCGCGCTCGCACGCCGCCGGGGCATGACGGCCACGGTCCTGCGCGCCTGCAACTCAGGCGACACGGCAGGAGACCGCCGGCGGGTCGTCGGGTACGCCGCCGTCGCCTTCGAGGAGACGGCATGACCACGTTGCCGGTTTCGGATGACGAGAGGCTCCAGGCGCCTCCGATCCATGGTGGTGAGAAGCTCCCGGCGCTCGCGCGGGCAGCGATCTCGGCAGACCTCTCGGGTAGGCCACTTCCCGAGCCGCCGGACGAGTGGAAGGAACCGGGCGCCTCGTTCGTGACGCTCACGCGCGAAGGTCGTCTGCGGGGCTGTATCGGGAGCTTGGTCCCCCGCCGATCGCTCGGGGACGACGTCGTGGGCAATGCGCGGTCCGCCGCGTTTCGCGACCCCCGCTTCCCGCCCCTCACGGACCGCGAACTGGAGGGCTTGAGAATCGAGGTGTCCGTGCTTTCCGCTCCGAGCCCCATTCCCGCGGCAACCCGTCAGGACGCCCTCGCGGCGATGCGTCCCGGAGTCGACGGGGTGATACTGGAAGCTGGGGCGCACCGTGCAACCTTTCTCCCGCAGGTTTGGGACCAGCTCCCCGATCCCGAGGAGTTCCTCGGCCAACTGATGCGGAAGGCGGGCCTCCCGGCCGGCTTCTGGTCTGAGGAGGTCCGGCTTTCCCGCTATGCCGTCACTGTTTTCAAGGAGACCGTATGAGCCACGTCGCCAGATGGTGGCACATGGAGGGGGACAGGATTCAGTGCGATCTCTGTCCCCGCGAGTGCCGCCTGAGGGATGGACAGCGCGGCTTCTGTTTCGTGCGAATTCGTGAGGGCGACCAGCTGATTCTCGACACCTACGGCCGCTCCTCCGGCTTCTGCCTCGACCCGATCGAGAAGAAGCCACTCAACCACTTCCTCCCAGGAACCGCCGTCCTGTCCTTCGGCACCGCCGGGTGCAACCTCGGCTGCAAGTACTGCCAGAACTGGGACATCTCCAAATCCCGCGAATGGGACACGCTCGCCGACCAGGCGTCACCGGAGGCGATCGCGAAGGCCGCCGTCGCACACGGATCCCGTTCGGTTGCCTTCACGTACAACGATCCCGTGATCTTCGCGGAGTACGCCCTCGACGTCGCCGCCGCCTGCCAGGAGCGTGGAGTTGCCGCCGTTGCCGTCAGCGCGGGGTACATCAACGAGCCCGCCCGGCACGAGTTCTTCGGCGCAATGGATGCAGCGAACATTGACCTGAAGGGATTCACCGAGGAGTTCTACCGGAAGCTCACCGGCGGCCATTTCGAGACGGTCCTCGAGACGCTCCGGGTAATCCACCATGAGACCGACTGCTGGCTCGAGATCACCAACCTCGTCATACCGGGTCACAACGATTCCGACGAGGAAATCTCGGCCATGTCCCGGTGGATCGCAACCGAACTCGGCCCGGACGTGCCCGTCCACTTTTCTGCCTTCCACCCCGCCTTCCGGATGCTCGATGTCCCGTCAACGCGTCCGGCATCGCTGCGCCGTGCCCGGGAACTCGCGCGCGCCGAGGGACTCAACTACGTGTACACCGGAAACGTTCACGACACGGAGGGCGACACCACGTGGTGTTCCGGGTGCGGCGCACCGCTCATCGTGCGCGACTGGTACCAGATCGAACAGTTCCGGCTGGACCGGAACGGGCGCTGCCCCGGGTGCAGGACCCCGCTCCCAGGCGTTTTCGAACCGGAACCCGGCAACTTCGGCCGCCGGCGCGTTCCGATCCGCCTCGGAAGGTCACGCTTCTTCTGAAATGACCTCATCCGGAGGTCCGATCCCCAACGAAGGAACCTCCTCCCCCGGAAGCAGAGTGCCGAGGCCCTCCGCGCCATATGTTGGCTGAGATGGAATCCCCACCGGCGCGTGCGCGCGTTGAAACGGGCGCCGCACGAGTGCGCGGCACCGCACCGCTGGGCGAATTGACGCGCGAGTGCCTCGAGGATCGCATCGAGGCGCTTTCCGATCTCCTGCCGGAACGCGACGTCATGCGGCGCCGCCTGCGGATCGCCACGTTCGCGCTCCTGTTGATCTGCGCGGGTCTCGTGACCGCCGGAATCGCCAGCGGCACGCTGCGTTCACTGAAGAACCTCGAGGAGTTCATGTGGACCCTCGGCTGGTTCGGGCCGGTCATCTACATCCTGCTCGTGGCTGCCCAGTGCGTCTTCCCGGTGATCCCCGGCGGTATCGGAATCGTGGCAGGCCCTGTGTTGTTCGGCCCGTGGACCGGGTTCCTGTTCAACTGGATCGGCATCTCGCTCGGGTCGTTCGGGGCTTTCCTGATCGCGCGGCACTTCGGGATGTCACTGATCGAGCGCATCTTCCCACCCGCACCGCTCGCGAAGTTCCGGAACTGGACCGGGAGCCCCCGCTTCACGAAGCTGTTCGCAGTCGCGATCCTGGCGCCGGTCGCCCCGGACGATCTGCTCTGCTACCTGGCGGGGACCACCCCCATGAGGTTTTCCACGTACGCGCTGATCATCGTCACCTGCAAGCCGTGGGCGCTCGCGATCTACTCCTTCGGCCTGTTCTCAGCGTTGCAGGGCATCGTGTCCCTGGTAGGCGGAGCCTGATCCAATCCGCAGGTGGACCGTGCAATGATCAGGGCGTGCGGATTTTGCTCTACCAGGGGATGACCGGGGTGAAGGCCGTCGGCCTGAGCGGAATCGGGCAGGCGATCAGACAACAGGCCCGGATACTGAAGAGCATAGGCATCACGGTCGTCACGGACCCGGGCGAGCCCCACGATGCCGCGCAGTTCAACGTCCCGTTCGTGGACTCGTACGTGCAGGCGCTCAGATCGCGGAGGAACGGCGCGAAGATCGTGTGGGTGGCACACTCCACGGAGGCTGACATCCGCGGATCCTTTCTCGGCTCGAACTCCTTCGCCCCCCTGCTGCGGCGTCTGTACGGCCGCTTCTACGCCACCGCGGATCTTGTCCTCACTCCGACCCCGTACGCCAAGCGCCTCTGGCTCGGCTACGGGTTGCCAGAACCGATCGAGCCCCTCACGAACGGCGTCGACACGGAGTTCTTCCGTCCCGACCCAACTGCCGGCGAACGCTTCCGCGAGCGCCACGGCATCGCTGCCAAGGAGCGGGTGATCATCGGCGTTGGGCACTACTTCCGGCGCAAGGGGATCGTCGACTTCGTCGAAATCTCGCGCCGCATGCCCGGCGAGGAGTTCTGGTGGTTCGGCCACTCGGACCTCCGGGCGGTCACGGCGGACGTCCGGGAACACGTCGGGACCGCACCCACCAACTGTCACTTCCCGGGATTCGTCTCTCGTGAGGAACTCAGGGACGCGTACTGCGGTGCCGATCTATTCCTCTTCCCCAGCTATGAGGAGACCGAAGGGATCGCGCTGCTCGAGGCGCTCGCCTGCGGCGTGCCAGTACTGGTGCGTGACATCCCCGTCTACGACGAATGGCTCCAGGGCGGCACCCACGTGCACAAGTTCCGCGGAGGCGCCGAACTCACGCGCATGGCGAAAGGGATTCTCGCAGGCGAACTGTCTGACACCACTGCCGCCGGGCGCGCGCTCGCCGAGGAACACGACTATGAGATCGTCGCGCAACGGTTGCTGGGGCTCTACCGTGAGAACGGCATTCTGTGAGTTCCGCGCGCGGCCAGTGAGAGGCTGCCCGCCCCCAAGGGAGACAAACCATGCGCTTCTTCGTTCTTGGAACCGCCGCGCTCGCGGCGGTTCTGCTCCTCGCAGGCTGCGCCGCTGACCCGGAAGAGACCGGCAACGCCTCCGTGAGCGTTTCGTCCGTCGAGACCGGCGCGGCCGGCGCACGGGACACTGGATTCGGTGGCGCGACGGCGCAGGGCACCGCAGGCACCCCAGACGCCACAGGCACCGCAGGCACCCCAGGAGGATCCGCCGAGGACCGCGCCCTGCTCGAGCGTTCGGTGGAGTTCCTGAACGCCGCCACCTCGTTCCTCCAAGAAGGCGTGGTGAAGACCGTGACCGACATCGGCGAGGCCGACTCCATCGGCTCGGACATGACGTTCGAGACCGAGTTCGTGCGCGACCCACTCCAGTTCTCCACGCGCACGACGATCGTGGCCATGGGCCAGTCCTTCGAGACCCGCACCGTGGTCGTCCCGGAGGGTGAGGGTCTCCGGATCTACCAGGTCGACCCGATCTCGAACTCCTGGACGGCGTTCGTCATGACCCACGCCGAGGCCGACACACAGGGCATTACCCGGACCGATCCGCTGAACGACGTCCTGGACGGCCATCCGGAGAATGCCGACGTCGAGTCGCGCCAGATGAAGGCCGCGACGCCCACCGGCAACGTGGACGCCTACGAACTGACCGTGACGCTGCCTCACGCACTCGTGGACCGGCTCGTCGTGGAGAGCGCCGACTCCGACGCGGATAGCTTCGAGGGCGCGGGGACGCTCGTGTACGTCGTCGCAGCCGACGACGGCGCCCCCATCACCGCCGTCGTCGAGATAACCGGGACCCTCGACGCCCAGGGCACCGTGGCGGACTTCTCGGTGACAAGCAGATCATCGTTCAGCCGCTGGAACGAATTGACCTCGATCGAGGTGCCGCCGGAGGCACTCGAGGCGGCCCAGATCTCGGTGCCCTGACGGCTTCGGAAGGGGGCCCGATCGAGCCGCGCCCCCTTCCGAAGAGGAACCGGCTCAGAGCGACTCGCGCACTGCCCGTGTCGCGGCAACAAGGTTCGCGAGCGACGGCTCGACCTCCTCGTACCGCCGGGTCTTCAGGCCGCAGTCGGGGTTGACCCACAGCTGACGGGCCGGAATGGCGTCACACGCCACCCGCAGCAGGTCGGTGATCTCCTCGACGTCCGGGACACGCGGCGAGTGGATGTCGTAGACACCCGGCCCGATCTCACGGTCGAAGCCTGCGTCGCGGACAGCCGGGAGGATCTCCATCTTCGAGCGGGCGGCCTCGATCGAAGTGACGTCGGCGTCGAGGCGGTCGATCGCGTCGAAGATCTCGGAGAACTCCGAGTAGCACAGGTGGGTGTGGATCTGGGTACCTGCGGCCGCACCTGAGGTCGCGATCCTGAACGCGTCCACGGACCAGTCGAGGTATCCGGCGTGGTTCTCCTCGCGCAGCGGAAGCAACTCGCGGAGCGCGGGCTCGTCGACCTGGATGATCCGGATCCCTCCGAGCTCGAGATCGGCGATCTCGTCGCGCAGTGCAAGTGCGACCTGGGCGGCCGTCTCACCGAGCGGCAGGTCGTCGCGAACGAAGCTCCACGCAAGGATCGTGACCGGTCCGGTCAGCATCCCCTTGACGGGCCTGTCCGTCAGGGACTGCGCGTACGCGGACCACTCCACCGTCATCGCCGCCGGCCGCGAGACGTCACCCCAGAGGATGGACGGCCGCGTGCACCGCGAGCCGTACGACTGCACCCAGCCGTGCTGCGTGGTGGCGAATCCGTCCAGGAGTTCGGCGAAGTACTGCACCATGTCGTTGCGCTCGGGCTCACCGTGCACCAGCACGTCAAGGCCCAGGTTCTCCTGCAATTCGATGACCTCCGCGATCTCGCGGCGCATCGCCTCGAGGTAGCCCGCGTCGTCGAGGTCACCGCGCCGGTGTGCCGCCCGCGCGCGGCGGATCTCGCCGGTCTGGGGGAATGAGCCGATCGTCGTCGTCGGGAGGGGCGGAAGTCCGAGGAGGTTCTCCTGGATCGGTGCGCGAACCGAGTACTCGGGCCGGACGACTGTGCCCTCATCGATTGCTCCGACGCGGTCGCGCACCTCTGCCCGGTGCACGCCCGGATGGTTCAGCCGGTTCTCAAGAGCGACGCGTGCGCCTGCGAGTTCCTCAGCGATGGCCTCGCGCCCCTCGGCAAGGCCGCGCGCGAGCGTGACCACTTCGGCGATCTTCTGGTCGGCGAAGGCGAGCCAGTCGCGCAGCCCGTCAGGAAGCTCCGTCTCGCGTTCCGCGTCGAGCGGGACGTGGAAAAGGGACGTCGATGTGCCGACGGCGACGCTCCCCTCATCCCCGACAAGGCCGGCGACCTCCTCGAGTTTGGTGAGCGCGGCCTCGAGGTCGGCCCGCCAGATGTTCCGGCCGGAGATCACCCCGGCGACGACGGTCCGCCCCCGCAGCGCGGCCGCGTCCTCGGATGGCACGCCGCCGCGCACGAGATCGAGGCCGATCGCCTCGATCGGGGCTTCGGCGAGGACGGGCAGCGCGTCGCGAAGCTCGCCGTACGGGGCGGCGACCAGAATCGCGGGCCTCTCCGCGAGCGCGCCGAGGGCGGCGTAGGCGCGCCGAGTCGCCTCGAGCAGACGCTCACGGGGAAGGTCGCCGTCGGCGACAAGGATCGGCTCATCCAACTCCACCCACGGAGCGCCCGCCTCATGCAGGTCCCGCAGGATGCCGGCGTAGGCGCCGACGAGGTCGTCGAGCCGGTCGAGCGGAACGAACGGAGTCCGTTCGGCTCCGCCCGCTGCGTAGGCGTCCGACCCGCCGTCGCCGATCTCTTCCTTCGCGAGCGCGAGGAAGGTGACGGGGCCGACCAGCACGGGGCGCGTGACGATTCCCTCGTCAGCGGCCTCCCGGTACTCGCGAACGATCCGGTCATCCACGTAGGCGAACTCGGTCTCCGGTCCGATCTCTGGGACGAGGTAGTGGTAGTTGGAGTCGAACCACTTGGTCATCTCCAGCGGCGGGAGGTCCCCCTCGCCGCGCGCAACCGTGAAGTAGCCGGCGGCGTCGAGGCGACCGGCGTCGTCGCGGAGGTGCGCGAACCGGGCAGGGATCGCGCCGAAGGCAGCGGCCACGTCCAGCATGTGGTCGTATGCGGTTGCGTCGGATGGCACGGCACCATTGGTGGCGTCGAGGCCCAACTCGGCCATTCGCTCACGCGATTGGCGGCGGACGGCGGCGAGATCGCTTGCCAAGACCTCGGCGTCGGTGCGGCCGGACCAGAACGCCTCGACCGCCCTCTTCATCTCACGGTCACGCCCGATCGACGGGTAACCGAGAACGGTTGCAGCAGGAAATGGGGTGTTCAACGGGACTCCTTCAGATGTGGGTCGGGCTCATTCGCTCACGGCTGCGTGCCGCACCGCGAGGTATGCGGGGTTCTCGAGACCGCGCTCTCGCATGTGCGCGAGAACGTCAATGGCCGGATGATCACGATTGAAGGTGTAGAGGTGGATGCCCGGAGCGTTCACCGCCAATACGCGGTCCAGCAACGCCAGCGTGGCATCGACGCCGCGGCGGAGCCGGACGGTGTCGTCATCAGTGGAGAGCAGGGCGTCCAGGGTCGCGGGCACGGCGACGCCGCTGAGATCGTAGAGCCGCTTGAGGCGTGCCCGATCCGTCAACGGCAGGATTCCTGGGACGATCGGGATCGTGATGCCGTGCGCGCGAGCACCGCTCACGAACGAGGCGTACTCCTCGGCGTCGTAGAACACCTGGGTGATCGCGCGGTCCGCGCCGGCTGCCTCCTTGGCGAGCAGGGCCTCGAACTCGCCGGGGCCGTGGTGCCGGCCCGACGGGTAGGCGGCGACGGCGACGGTGGCCTCCTTGATGCCGCGCTCCGCCTGCATTTCGCGAATCATTCGCACGAGGTCCACCGAGGTGGGGATCTCGTCGGTGACGCGCTCCAGGCGTGCGTCCGCGGGCGGATCTCCGCGCAGGGCCAGGAAGTCGGTGACGCCGGCGTCGAAGAGGCCTGCGATGCGATCGCGAACTCCCTTGCGTGAAATGCCCACGCAGATGACGTGCGCAACCACCGGAATGGATGTCTCATCGAGGAGGCGGCGAATCAGTTTGTCCGAACCTTCGCGGGAAGCTCCTGAGGCGCCGTACGTCACTGTGAAGTAATCGGGATGCGCCTCGGCCATTCGCATCATTCGTCCCCAGATGATCTCTTCGTTGCCGCGAGGCGGGAACAGTTCGAAGGAGACCGTGGGGCCGACGGGCATGGTGATGCTCCTTTGCTCGATGCGCGGTGCCGGCTGCCTGCCGACGTCCCAATCGTGGCCCTTAGTCCCCCGGAATCGGAGACGGCCGACCGGATATCCCAGCATCTGAGACTCCGAGGGCGCGTGGCGAACTGGGGTGCACGGTCCGACGTGAATGTAAGGCTCTGAGCCAAGGGTTAGCGTTTTGACCCTAACTCTCAGCTCAGAGGCTTACACACCCTGCCCGAAACCTTACATTCGGCTCGAACGGCCCTCGCCCATGTGCCCGCTAGACGAGTGAAGCCTCCAGGGTGATGTCGACGGCCTTGAGCGCCTGCGAGACCGGGCAGGCCTCCTTGGCCGACTCAGCGGTCTTGAGGAACTCCTCCCGTTCGATCCCGGGAACGTCACCCTCGACCGTGAGCCTGATCCCGGTAATGCCCTCGCCGGCCACGAAGATCACCTCCGCGGAGGCCTTCAGGCTCGTCGCGACGTGGCCGCTTTCCGACAGCATGTGGGCGAACTGCATCGAGAAGCAGGTCGCGTGGGCTGCGGCGATGAGTTCCTCCGGGGTCGTAACGGCCCCGGATTCCTCGGCGCGCGCCTTCCAGTTGACGTCGAAGGTTCCGAGGCCTGATGTCTCGAACGTGGTCTTGCCGGAACCGCTCGAGACGAGGTCTCCGTTCCATACGGTGGTTGCTCTGTTGACGATGGGCCTTGGCATGTTTCCGCTCCTTCTCCCGGCCGATGCCTGGTCCTGTTTTCGTCTTTCCACCGTAGTCCCGGGCGGAGGTCTCGGCATTCCGAGAACACCGGTTCCGGTCCGGAGAGTGGCGAGGGGCTGACGGCCCCCGGCACGGTCAGCCCCTCGCCATGATCCAGCGGGTTTTTACTCGCCGGATCAGCCTGCGGCCCACCCGCCGTCGACAGGAGCGATCAGTCCGTTGACGAAGGACGCCTCATCGCTGAGGAGGAACACGATCATCGCGGCGAGTTCCTCGGAATCGCCGGTCCGTAGCGCGCCCTGGTGGATCGGCGTGATGGCCCCCAGGCCCTCCATGTTGAGCCGATCCTGCGGCATGGAAGCGCCGATATTCGTCGCAACGCCCCCCGGGCAGACAGCGTTGCAGCGAACCCCCCGGCGGCCGTAGGTGTAGGCGGTGTTGCGGGTCAGGCCCACCACTGCGTGCTTGGACATCGTGTAGATGGCTCCGGCAGCAGCACCACGGATGCCCGCCGCGGACGACGTGTTCACGATCGAGCCCTTGGACTCGAGCAGGTGCGGCATTGCCGCGCGGGAGAGGAAGAACGGTCCGTCGACGTTCACGCGGAACACCTTGCGGTACAGCTCGGTGGTGGATTCCCCGACGCCCGCGAAGTAGTCCATGATGCCCGCATTGTTGACCAGGCCGTCCAGGTGCCCGTCCTTCATCGCATCCTCGACGAGCGCGGCACACTGCTCCTCGTCCCCCACATCGCCCACGAATGCGCGGGCGATGCCGCCGGCCTCGGTGATCAGCTGGACCGTCTCGTTGGCGGGCCCGTCCGCGATGTCGGCGACGATCACCGACGCGCCCTGCTCAGCGAGCATGCGGGCCGTGGCCCGTCCGATTCCCGAGCCCGCACCGGTGATGATGATCGTCTTGCCTGTCATATCGATGAGCGCCATTGCCCCCTACCTCTCAGGTTTCAACCTTCGTCCAGGATTGCCCCTTCAGTATTTCAGGTCATTCCGGTGCGGTACAGCCCTGGGATGAAAACAGGGCGAATTCCCACGGCTTCTTGCGTGCACGCCCACGACGGCGCACCCCCGTCAGGTCAGGCGGACACCTCACCCGTACTGCACTAGCGTGGAAACATGTGCGACACGATGGTGAGTCTCACCGATTCCGGTGTCCTGTTCGCGAAGAACAGCGACCGGGACCCGAACGAAGCCCAAGTGCTGCGGTGGTTTCCTGCCGCGCGATTCGAGCCCGGAGCGCGCGTCACCTGCACCTGGAGCGAGATCGACCAGGTGACGTCCACCGCCGCCGTGCTGTTGAGCCAGCCGTGGTGGATGTGGGGAGCCGAGATGGGCGCCAACGAGCACGGCGTCGTGATCGGAAATGAGGCGGTGTTCACCCGCGGCACCGGCTCCGATCCCCGCGATGCCGGTGAAGCGCCCCTGCTTGGCATGGACCTCGTGCGACTGGGCCTCGAGCGCGCCGCTTCGGCGAGCGACGCCGTCGGGGTCATCGTGGACCTGCTCGAGAAACACGGCCAGGGCGGCTCCAGCAGTCATGAGCACCCGAGTTTCACCTACGACAACAGCTACCTCGTTGCCGATCCCGGCGGGGCGTTCGTCCTCGAGACCGCGGGCCGGAACTGGGAGGTGGAGGAGGTCCGGGGGCCCGGCCGCTCGATCAGCAACGGGCTCACGATCGAGCCGTTCGCGGCGAAGTATGCCGACCCGTTGCGGGGCAGAGTCGCCCAGTGTGCCGCGCGGCAGGAGCGGACGACGTCGTCGTCCTCGGTGGCGACGGGGCCGGAAGATCTTATGGCCGCGCTGCGGGACCACGGCCCGGACGGGTCCCCGCGTTACTCGATCATGAACGGCGCGCTCGCGGCGCCGTGCGCGCACGCGGGCGGCATCCTGACCTCGACTCAGAGCACGGCGTCGTGGGTGGCGGACCTCGCGGAGGGGATCCACTGGGTGACGGCGACTTCGGCGCCGTGCACCTCGGTGTTCAAGCCCGTCCGCGTGGGCGAGCCCGCCAAGATCGATCCGGCGGGGACGCCCACGAACTTGTTCGATCCGAGCTTCCGCTGGTGGCGCCATGAGCGGCTGCACCGTCTCGCACTCAGGGACCACGCGACGGCGACCGCGCGGTTCGCGGCCGAGCGGGACGCCGTCGAGCGTGAGTGGATTGGCTCGCCGCCCTCGACGGCGGCGGCATTCGCGGCGGCCGACGCTCTGGAGAGCCGGTGGCACACGGAGCTGCGCGCAGCGGGGATCAACGAGACGCGGCCGGCATGGCTGCGGGCCCTCTGGAAGGGGTGGGACCGGGCAGCTGCCTCCTAGAAAGCAGAAAACTCCCGGTCAGGAGACCAGGAGCACTGTGCGCAAGGGGGGACTTGAACCCCCACACCCTAATACGGGTACTAGCACCTCAAGCTAGCGCGTCTGCCAATTCCGCCACTTGCGCGTGGTTGCTCGCCAGTGGTTTTCCTTGTGGGATTGCCCCGGCGGGCAGCGATAACTCTAACACGCGTCGATCATCTCGATGAAACCCGCTGGAGCGTGTTCCCCGCCACTCCCGCCGCCCGCCGGAGGCCGTCACCGGGGTCCGAAGGATGCGGCCTAGTGTTGGCACATGGATCCGCAGCTCACCGACGGCACGGTCACGCTCTCCCCGGCGACGGAGGCGGACATCCCCGCAATCACCGAAGCGTGCCAGGACCCTGACATCGCCGAATACACCACGGTGCCGTTGCCGTATACCGAGGACCACGCACGCGAGTTCGTCACCAGTATGGCTCCCGGTCAGTGGGAGCGCGGTGGCGCCTCGTGGGCGATCCGCAGGGACGGCGAACTGGTGGGCATGATCGATCTTCATGTATCGCACACCACATCGCAGCGCCCCCTGAGCGCAGAGATCGGATTCTGGGTCTCGGCCGCCTCGCGCGGCACCGGAGCGCTCGCCCACGCGATCCCTCTCGCCCTCGACTTCGGGTTCGGCGAACTCGGCCTGCGCCGCATTTCGTGGTCCGCCGTCGCCGGGAACTGGGCGAGCTGGCGCGCGGTGTGGCGGCACGGCTTCCGCTGCGAAGGCGCCGAGCGCGCGAGCTTCCCCGATCACCGCGATCCGCGCGCTCCCTGGCGCGACATGTGGACCGCTGCCATCCTCGCAGGCGATTCCCGTGAGCCCGCCACACCGTGGAACGGCCCCGTGACGACCGCGGCCGGCACCCACTCCCCTGCCATCCCCTCCGCACGGGACCCGGAAGCCCTCGTCCGTCAGTTCCATTCGGTGTACCGCCTCCCCGTGGTGACCGGCCCCGCCGACGTCGGCATCGAGCGCGTGCACATGCGCATGGGCCTCATCTCGGAGGAGTTCGCCGAACTCATGGGCGCCGTCTACGGCGACGACGCCGAACAGGCGGTTCTCGCGACCGTCGCCTCAGCGATCGCCTCGGACGCCGGGACCCGTGACACGGTCGGCGCCGCCGACGCCCTCGCCGACCTGATCTACGTCATCTACGGTATGGCGCTGGAGACGGGCATCCCGCTGGACGCCGTTCTCCACGAGGTCCAGCGGTCGAACATGTCCAAACTCGGTGCCGACGGCGAGCCCATCTACCGCGAGGATGGCAAGGTGCTCAAGGGCCCGGGCTTCTTCGATCCGGACATCGGGGAGGTGCTGAAACGCACGCGGCTGCGTCCCTGACGCTCAGCCGTCAGGGACGACCCGACGTGCCCATTGGTCCGTACGCACCCGCCACCGCAAGGTGGCTGCCCGCGCCGCGAGCCATATCCCGTAGGCGCCCCACAGCCACGGCAGGCCGATGTTCTCCGCCCGTGTCCAGAGCGCGAACGGCACGTACACGGCCGTCGCAGCCACGGCGGCGAGAGAGAGGTACCGCGCGTCGCCGGCCCCGATGAGGACGCCGTCGTACATGAAGGTGAACGCGCCGAGAGGCAGGATGAGGGCGAGCACGGGCAGGGTGGCGCGCAGGACCGCCTGGACTTCGGCGTCGGGAGAGAATGCGGCGGGCACTACGGGGAGGGAGATGACCAGCAGCAGACCGATCAGCGCGCCGAAACCGGCGCCCCAGAGGAGGACACGGCGGAGGACGCCGCGTGCCGCGGGGACGTCCCCGGCACCAAGACTCAGGCCGACGAGCGCCTGCGCCGCGATCGCCAGCGCGTCCATCGCGTACGTCGCCGTCATCCACACGGAGTTCGCCGCCTGGTGGGCGGCCAAGGAGACCTCCCCGAACCCGGCGGCACTGTACGTGGTGACCACGAGCGCGGTGTGGAGCGCGGCCGAGCGGAGCACGAGCCAGCCACCGGAGCGGGCCGCGCGGAGCACGTCCCCAGGCGCGACCCGGAAGCCCACTCCTTCGGCGCGGCCCGCACGGAACACCACAACAGCGAACGTGGTTCCGCCGATCCACATCGAGATCGCCGTGCCGAGTGCGGCGCCACCGATTCCCAGATGGAGTCCGAACACGAACAAGATGTTCAGACCCACGTTCAGGACCGTGATGCCCGCCATGACGTACAGCGGCGTACGGGTGTCCTGCAGTCCGCGGAGTACTCCCGTGGACGCCATGATCACCAGCTGGGCGGGGACACCCGCCGCCACGACCCTCAGATAGGTGACGCCGTGCCCGGTTGCCGCCTCGCTCGCGCCGTACAGCGCCAGAACGTCCGGGGCGAGCAGCGCCATCCCGGACGCGAGCACGATGCCGATCAACGCCCCGAGCACCATGCCGTCGATGCCGCACTGCAGTGCTCCGGCGCGGTCGCCGGCACCGAGACGGCGGGAGACGGTCGAGGTGGTGCCGTACGCGAGGAAGATGGACATCCCCACCACCACGCCCAGCACGTTCGACGCAATCGTGAGTCCCGCAAGCTCGCTCGTGCCGAGCATCCCTACGATGACGGTGTCCGCGACCACCAGCAACGGCTCGGCCACGAGCGTCGCGAGCGCGGGCACTGCGAGCGTGAGGATCCGCCGGTCGAGAGACTTCACCGGGCCATATTAGGGAGAACCGCCGGATGAGCGACATGCGGGGCCGCCGCCGAACATACAGAATTGCGGGCATGCCGGTTTCCAGCAGCAATCCTCTCGCCCAGGTCTCGCAACTGCCGTTCGAACTCCCAGACTTCGCCGCGATCACCTCGGCGCACGTGCGCGAGGCTCTCGATGCCGGCATGGCCGAGGAGGAGGCCGAATGGGAGAGGATCGCGACCGACGCGGCGGTCCCTGACGTCGAGAACACGCTCGTCGCCCTCGAGGTCGCCGGCAGGCTGCTCGATCGCGCAACCACCGTCATGTCCACGCTCGTCAGCTCCGTGGGCGGCGACGAGTGGGACGCCGTCGAGTCCGACTTCACGCCGAAACTGTCAGCCCACTCGGACAAGCTCTGGCTCGATGAGCGCATCTACCTCCGGCTCATCTCGCTCGAGCGCGGCCGGGCCATCCTCGGGCTCGATGAAGAGACGTCCTGGCTGCTCTCCGAGCAGTTGCGCTGGTTCCGTGAGTCAGGCATCCAGCTGGCGCCCGAGGACCGGGAGCGACTCAAGGAGCTGAATTCCGAGATCGCGATCGCCGAGACCGAGTTCTCGCAGCGCGCCACGAAGGCGATCGAGCACGCCGCCCTCGCACTCGAGGATGACGATCTCGCCGGCCTCGACGGCGAGACCCGCGCGGCGCTTGCCGCCAACGCGGCCGCCCGCGGCCGTGACGGCCATTTGCTCACGTTCCTCTCCTCGAGTCAGCAGCCCATCACGGCGCGGCTGGCCAACCCGGACACACGCCGTCGTGTGCTCGCCGCGTCCCTCGCGCGCGGGAACGGCGACGATGAGGCGACTGACACGCGCGCCGTCGTCCTGAAGCTCGCCCGGCTGCGCGCGGAGCGGGCGCGCCTCCTCGGACACCCGGACCACGCGACGGCGGTGGCCGCGCAGGGCACGGCGAAGTCGGCGGACGATGTCGCCGCGCGGCTCGGCCAACTCGCCGCGCCGGCGGCGCGTAATGCCTCCCGCGAGGCGGAGGAACTCGCCGCTTTGAAGGCCGAGAGAGACGATGCCCCGTTCGAGCCATCCGACTGGGTGTTCTACGAGGAACGGCTGCGGTCGCGGAAGTTCACAATCGACGACGACGCCCTGCGCCCGTACCTCGAACTGCGTTCCGTCATCGAGAACGGCGTGTTCTACGCGGCAACGCGCCTTTACGGCATCACGTTCCACGAGCGGGACGATCTCGCCGCCTACGACCCGGACGTGAAGGTGTGGGAGGTCCGCGAGGATGACGACACGCCGCTCGGGCTGTTCCTCGGCGACTTCTATGCGCGCAAGGGCAAGCACGGCGGCGCCTGGATGCACAACCTGGTGGAGCAGTCCTCGCTGCTCGGCACGCGTCCCGTGATCATGAACAACCTCAACATCACCAAGCCGGCCGCCGACGAGCCGACCCTGCTCGACTGGGACGAGACGCGCACGTGCTTCCACGAGTTCGGCCACGCCCTCCACGGACTCTTCTCGAACGCCCGCTACCCGAGCCTCGAAGGCACGAGCGTGCCGCGCGACTTCGTCGAGTTCCCGAGCCAGGTCAATGAGATGTGGATGGTCAACGAGGAGGTCCTCGCGAACTTCGCGCGCCACCACCAGACCGGAGAAGTGCTGCCTGCCGAACAGCTGGAGAAGCTTCTGGCAATGGGGACGTTCGGGCAGGGATTCGCCACGTCCGAGTACCTCCAGGCGACTCTGCTCGACCAGGCGTGGCACAGGCTGGCGCCGGAAGATGTGCCGCGCGTGCCCGAGGACGTGGCCGCGTTCGAGGAGCGCGCCCTCCAGGAAGCTGGGCTCGCGAACGAGTTCGTGCCGCCGCGCTACGGCACCACCTACTTCAGCCACGCGTTCGCGGGCGGCTACGACGCGAACTACTACTCCTACATCTGGTCAGAAGTCCTTGACGCGGACACGGTCGAATGGTTCAAGAACGAGGGCGCCCGCACACCCGACGACGGCGAGTCCGACGGCGGCCTGAATCGCGGTGCGGGACAGCACTTCCGCGATGAGTTGCTCTCGCGCGGGAACACCCGGGATCCGCTCGAATCGTTCCGCGAGTTCCGGGGGCGCGACGCCGAGATCGGGCCGCTCCTGGTGCGCCGCGGACTGGAGTGACTCAGATCTGCTGATCGGCAGGAGCCTCGAACTGGGCGCGGTACAGACGTGCGTAGGCTCCGTCTCTGGCGAGGAGTCCTTCGTGGGTTCCCTGCTCGACCACGTCGCCGTGTTCCATGACCATGATGAGGTCGGCGTCGCGGATCGTGGAAAGCCGGTGCGCGATGATGAAGGCGGTCCTCCCCTTCCGGAGTTTGGCCATCGCTTGTTGCACCAGCAACTCGGTGCGCGTGTCCACGGAGGAAGTTGCCTCGTCGAGGACGAGGATCTGCGGGTCCGAGAGGAAGGCGCGTGCGATGGTGAGCAGCTGCTTCTCCCCCGCGGAGAGCGAATCGTCCGTCACGATCGTGTTGTAGCCCTTGGGCAGAGTGCGCACGTGGTGGTCCAGGTTGGTGGCACGTGCAGCCGCCTCGATCTCCTCCACGGTCGCATCGGGCTTGGCGAAGGCGATGTTCGCCGCGATCGTATCCTCGATCAGCCAGGTGTCCTGAAGCACCATGCCCATGCGGTCGCGCAGTTCGTCCCGCGGGACGGTGGAGATGTCGACGCCGTCAACGAGGATGCGTCCGGAGTCCACCTCGTTGAAACGCATCAGCAGGTTCACGAGCGTGGTCTTGCCCGCCCCGGTCGGCCCGACGATCGCGACGGTCTGGCCGGGAGCCGCGTGGAGCGAGAGGTTCGTGATGACCGGGATGCCCGGAATATAGGAGAAGCTGACGTTCTCGAAACGGACATCCTCCACCTCGGCGGGCAACGCGCCGGTGGCGACATCTTCGCTCTCCTCAGGCGCGTCCAGCAGTTCGAACACTCGCTCCGCGGAGGCGCCCCCGGACTGGACCAGGTTGGCCATTGACGCGAGTTGGGTGAGCGGCTGGTTGAACTGGCGGGAGTACTGGATGAACGCCTGCACGCTGCCGAGCGAGATCGTGCCGGAGAGCACCCAGAGGCCTCCCACGACGGCGATCGCCACGTAGCTGATGTTCGAAAGAACCGTCATCGACGGCATCATGAGGCCCGAGAGGAACTGCGCACGGAAGGAGGAGTCGTAGAGTTCCTCGTTCTCCTCGGCGAACCTCTCGCCGAACTGGTCCTGAGCGCCGAACGCGGTCACGACGTCGTGTCCCGTGAACGCTTCCTCGACGACGCCCGTGACCTTGCCCGTCGACCGCCACTGGCGGACGAACTGCGGCTGACTCTTCCTCATGAGGATGGTGACGATGACCCACGCGAGAGGGACGATGATAAGCGCGATGATCGAGAGTGCCGGGGAGATCCAGATCATCATGCCGAGCACGCCGACCACGGTAAGCAGGGACGTCACCACCTGGGAGAGAGTCTGCTGCAGGACTTGGGTGACGTTGTCGATGTCGTTCGTGAGGCGTGAGAGCGTGTCTCCGCGGCTTCCGCCTTCGAGCACGCTCAACGGAACCCGGTCGATCTTGGCCTGGACCGTCTCGCGGAGTTCGTAGCCGACGCGCTGGATCACCCTGGTCAGAATCCGCGCGGAGATCAGGTTCGCGAGCGCCGCCAGCAGGTAGACGGCGAGCACGATGAGTATGGTCTGGCCGAGGGCGCCGAAGTCGATGCCCTGACCCGGAACGAAGTCCATGCCGGCGACCATGTCCGCGATGTCCCGCATTCCAGAGGCGCGCAGGAGGTCGATGGCCTCCGCAGCCGTGGTGCCGGGCGGCATCGTCTCGCCGATCATCTTGCCGACCACGCCCCGGAAGATGATGTCCGTGGCGTTGCCGAGGAGTTTCGGGCCGAGAACGTTGAAACCGACTCCGAAAGCTGCCAGCCCCACCACGATGATCATCGCGACGCGATGGTGGCGCAACTGGCGGAGCAGCCGTTTCACGGTCCCGCGCAGGTCCTGCACGCGCGCGGTCGGATCCAACCCGCCTCCGCCGCGCCCGCCTCCGCCGCGCCCGCCGCCGCCGGGACCGCCGCCACGTGGACCGCCGCTCATGCCGCCTCCTCCGCGGAGATCTGTGAGAGCACGATCTCCCGGTAGGTCTCGCTCGTCGCCATGAGTTCGGAGTGGGTGCCGATACCGACGATCTGGCCGTCGTCGAGAACGATGATCTGGTCCGCACGCCGGATCGTCGCGACGCGCTGCGCGATGATCATGACGCTGCGGCCTCCGAGGTAGCGCGGGAGGGCCGCCCGCAGACGGGCGTCCGTGGCGTAGTCGAGCGCCGAGAACGAGTCGTCGAAGACAGTGAGATCGGCCTTCCGCACGAGCGCGCGGGCGATTGTCAGTCGCTGACGTTGACCGCCGGAGAAGTTCTTTCCTCCCTGCTCCACCGGCGCTTCGAGTCCCTCCTCCAGTTCCCGAACGAACTCGCTCGCCTGCGCGGTTTCCAGTGCAGCCCAGAGTTCCTCGTCCGTGGCGTCGGTCTTCGCGACCCTGAGGTTCGAGGCGATCGTCCCGGAGAACAGGAACGCGCGCTGCGGCACGAGGGCGAACCTGGCGCGCAGTTCGTCCAAGGACACCTCTCGCAGATCGACATCTCCCCAGCGGATCGCACCGCTCGCGATGTCGAGGATGCGCGGCAGCAGGTTGATGAGTGTGGTCTTGCCGGAGCCCGTGGAGCCGATCACCGCCGTCGTGGAACCGGCCGGCACTGTGAATGACACGGACTTCAGGACATCGGCCTCGGCGCCGGTGTAGCGAACGGTGACGCCGTCGAACGTGAGGTCCGCGACCCCGTCGGGCATCGGGACGGAATCGGCGGGCGAGACTATGGACGGGGCGGTCTCCAGAACCTCGCTCACGCGCTTGGCGCACACCTCGGCGCGCGGCACGACCATGAACATCATCACCGTCATCATCACGCTCATGAAGATCTGCATGAGGTAGTTGAGAAACGCCACCAGCGAGCCGACCATCATCTCGCCGGAGTCGATCCGGAAGCCTCCGAACCAGATGACGCCCGTCTGGGCGGCCATGACGATGAACATCACGGACGGGAACAGGAACGCCATCCACATGCCCACCTTCGTGGCCACGTCCCGCAGGTCCTCGTTCGCCACGCGGAACCGCTCACGCTCGGCGTCCTGCCGGACGAACGCGCGAATCACTCGCGCGCCCGTGAGCTGCTCACGCATGACGGTGTTGATGTTGTCGATGCGGGTCTGCTGCTTCGCGAACAGGGGCGCCATGCGGAGCATCGCAACGGTCATGATGGCGGCGAGAATAGGGATGATCGCGACGAGCAGCCACGAGAGCACGGCGTCCTGGCGGATCGCCATCACGACCCCTCCCACCATCATCACCGGGGCCTGGATCATGATCATGAACGTCATGAGGAGCGTCATCTGGATCTGCTGCACATCGTTGGTGGCGCGGGTGATCAGCGAAGGTGGCGTGAAGCGTGTGATCTCGAGCCCGCCGAAGGACTGGACGCGGCCGACGACGTCGTGGCGCAGGTCCCGGCCCACCCGCATGGCGGACCTCGAAGCGAGGAATGAGATCGAGATCGCTGCGGCGGCCTGAACCGCCGTGATGGCGAGCATGATGCCGCCGCGGCCCCAGATGTAGGGGATATCGCCCTGGACGACGCCGTAGTCAATGATGTCCGCGTTGAGTGTGGGCAGCGCGAGTGCCGCACCGGCCTGGACGAACTGCAGCAGGACCACCGCGAGTATGGCGCCCCAGTACGGCCTCAGGTAGCGCCGCGAGAGAGATACGAACATGCGACTCCATTCACGTACTGCCGCCGGAGGGACCGCGAGACGCCCCGACGCCCGACAGCGGAAACAAGACTAACCCCGCCGCCGCGTGCGCGGCTGCGGGGCCAGCGATATTTCACTCGCGGCGAGCTTGCCGGAGCGGCTACTCGATCGACGCCACCGTGTAGGTGGTCGAGATCGTCCGGGACTCGCCCGGGGCGAGCGTCACGGCGTTCCCTCCGACGTTGGCGGTCTCCACGCACACGAACTCGGGCCAGGCCTCATTCGGGATGTCCGCCATGCCCTTGGTGGTCTCCTCCCACGGGTTCCACACGACGGTGTTCGCGGAGCCCTCCTTCAGGATGTCGATGCGGCGACCGAGGCTCTCGTCCTGGATCTCGAGCGGGCCGTCGGACTCGTAGACGCGGTCCGTGCGGTCGGTGAAGGTGACAGGACCCTCCTGGACTGCGGTTCCGCCGGCGACCTTGTCGAGGTACTGCGCGCCGTCGAGCCCGTTCACGGAGACGCGTGCGACGTCGGCGACTGCGAAGTACGTGTGGAGGGCCTCTTCCACCTGCATGTCGCTCTCGCCGGTGTTGGCAGTGGTGAGCTCGAGAGCGAGCCGCTCGCCGACCGTGATGGCCAGGACTGCCGACCAGTGATCGAGGCGGAGTTGCAGTTCGAGCTGCACCTCGCCGTCCGACTCCGAAGCGGACGCGAGTCTCCACTCGGTCAGCCGCGCGAGTCCGTGCATGGGTTCCTTGTCGCCCGACGTTCCCTTCCCGAACCACGGCAGGCACAGCGGGATGCCGCCGCGGATCGGGCTGCCGTCCTCAAAGAACGAGTCGGGCGAGAGCCACAGAACCGGCTCCTGACCGGCGGGAGTCCAGTCCGTGATGTGTGCACCGTAGAGGTAGACGCGCGCACGCGCCTTGGAAGTGTCGATGTCGACGACGGGTAGGCCACCCTCGCCCTCGCCGTAGGTCACGCCAATTGGTAGATCGTTCATGTGACGAGCGTAACAATGGTGTCCTGAGGACGTTGGGATTCCGCGCAGAGCGCTATTTCTGGTCCGCGCCCGCGGTTTCGTAGGCTGGCAGCATGGCCACCGCACTTCTCGACCTCGACGGGACCCTCATCGACTCCGGTCCTGTGATCTTCAACGCGGCGCGGCACGCGCTCGGCACGCTCGGGCTCCCTGTCCCGGCGGACATGCGCCCGTTCGTCGGCCCTCCGCTGCCCGACGGCATGCGAAGGGTTCTCGGCGTTCCCGATGACAGAGTCGAGGAGGCCATCTCGATCTACCGGGCGCACCAGTTCGATCACCTCGGAGATTCGCCGGTCTACGAGGGAGTCCTCGAGGCGTGCGACGAGCTGCGTGCCCGCGGCTGGGCGCTGGCAGTCGCCACCTCGAAGCGGGAGGACCTCGCGCGCCGGACGATGGACGTGCTCGGTCTCACGCCCGCTTTCGACGTCATAGCAGGCGGCGACGAGGTCTCATGCGCGAAAGATGTGGTGATCGGGCGCGCGCTGGACCGCCTCGGGGCGAAGGGCCTGGGCAATCACGGCGGCCCGATCATGGTCGGTGACCGTTACCACGACATCGAAGGTGCCAGGTCGCACGGAATCCCAGCGGTCTTCGCCGCCTGGGGCTACGGCACCCGGGCCGAGGGTGCGTACGCCGACGCCGTCGTCGAACTGCCGGCGGATCTGGTGGGGACCCTCGTCGGGCTCGCGGACGGAAGGTGACGCGGGGCCGCCTGACGTCCGCGCGAGGCGCAGGTACCTTCTCCAGACTCCTGTGGAGCAGACGATGTTCAGCAGTCCGGTTTCGTCCTTCAGAGAGGGAATGTGATCCCGCCCGCCGTCCCGAGACGCTGACGGCGGGTCACCACTCCCCGACCACAACGCAAGACGTCGCCCGCATCGGGACCCTGGGGCCTCCACACAACCGCTGACCCATGGTCTGGTGCGGACCGTCGCTGACGTCATGGTTGGTGTTTGGAGGTTGATCGCATTGGCATGAAATCCTGGACGCTTTCACTTCGACTGTGGAGCCGCAACCTATCTCGGCACCGGGCTCATAGGTTTCTTCATCACCCTGTTCACTCTCGACCCACCTGGCGCCCAAACACGTTGCCCGGAGCCAACGCGACGCACTGAAACCCGCACATCACTCCATGCGGTCCAAGTCAGGCTGCAAATCGCCCGTCTGACTCAACTGAGCGTCAATTCCGTCACAGAGCGTCGGGATGGGCGCCAGCGCCGCATCGCAACCCCTACTAGCGCGAGTAGGGTCCCGAGGCCCAGAAGTACATACAGCCAAGGCCCGCCCTGAGGCAGCACGCGCAATTCTGTAGCGACTCTACGGAGCTCGCCGTCTTGATCGAACCCGGTCACGACGACATGGTGCGTTCCCATGGCTAGGTCGTCTGGCAGCCGGACAAATGTCGAAAGCTCTCCGACATCGTCGGTCATCGCGGTCCCCAGTGTCCTCGGATCGGACTCAACTCGGATCAAAACCTCCGAGTTGAGCATGAATCCGTCAGCACTCACTCGAACTGGCCCACCTGCCTGAGCTTGGGGTAGCCCAGATGGGGGTGCGTATGTCGTGATGCGATCTATTGCCGCAACGTCTCGCCGCAGCACCCTCGGGTCCCATTCCGGTGTTCCAGTCGGGTCGATCTCTCTCGCGGCACGACTGTGCGACCAGTCGACGAGTGCGCGCGCCATCGCGGTGTGACCGCCGGGCGTAGGGTGGAGTAGCTCTGACTTGTTGGCGAGGACATCCTTGAAGGTCGCAACACGCGAAGTCTGAGCGATCTGGTTGTTTAGCGTGTCTGTGCTGATCAAGACGGCGTGGCTCAAACCTTCACCCTCGCAGACAGTGTGGTCTGGCTGAAATGCACTCTCAACATCGGCCGCAACATAGACAGGTCGCCCTTCATTGCGCAGCGTGAACGCTGCCAATGAAACACTCGTATTGATTGAGTCGAAGTATCCGTTGAGGTACGAGATCTCGTTGTGGCCGATCCCGAAGAAGCATCCGGAGGGCGGCATGCTCGAAGTCTCTGGAATCACCCGCGGGTAGGGCATCACAACAATTGGTATGGACCGTCCTTCTCTGAGTTGAAGCGCAACAGGGTCATTAACTGCAGCATCAACCGATCGAAGCACCGTAGTGATGTCGGTCTGAATCCCCATTCCAAGTTCAAGTGCATTGGTCATGGTGGATTTGATGCCGCCCCCCAAGGACGCAAGTCTCGCATCGCAGCGGGGGAAGAAGATGCACCCGATCGCGATCCCCCCGAAGTTGGCATCGTTGCCACCAACGGACAACAGGACTGCGTCAGGTGGGTTCTCTTCGAGCATCATGTCTCGCAGCACAGCAAGTTGTGCCCTTACACGAACTTCCCCGGAGGTTTGGCTGCCGAAGAAGTCCGACGTGACTGCGCCCGAGCATGCAATCACCGTGGTCTTGTCGCCCCAGATCGCATGTCCGTAGGTTGTCTCGGACCGATGGCACTCCGATTCGCCGTCGCCACCCCGCGTGCCCTCCTGGTAGGTGCCAGCCCCCTCCCCGGAGGAGTACGAGTCACCAAGGATCACCACATTCTCGACCCCCGCCAGCACGCCACCCATCTGTGACGGGGAGAGATCGTACTCGACTCGGACACTTCCGTCTTTGATCTCAGGAGCTGCATTCCGGGCGGTGGCGACAGCCGTCCATGTTGCGTTGGTCAGTGGCATCTGATCATCTGGGCGCACCACGAACGTGATGGTTTGAGACTCCCCCAAGCCGAGGTTGCCGAGGAATCGGACCGGGCGCGGAACAAGGATGGTGGTTCGGGTCCCGTCACTCTCGTGAACCACAAGCGAGACACGCACGTCCGCAGCAGTCACCCGGCCGTCAGATCGCACGGTCACGGTGAACTCGCTCCCGCCGTCACCTGTGCCAGTGACGGGACGGAGCTCGCTCGGGGCCGTCACGCTGAGTCTGAGTGCGGCCTGCGCGGAGAGGTTGAGCCCAGTGGCGAGATCCGTGCCACTGCCACTTCCGACGTCCGTGTACCTGCCTCCGGTTACGTCTGCAACGCACTCCATCTCGTGCCTCGCGGCACCCTCGAGGCTCAGGCCGACCGTATTGATCTGCACCTCCAGTCCGCTTGCGCGGATCTGTTGGGCGACCTCGCATACCGGTGTTTGACCACAGTTGGACTCTCCATCGGACACCAGCACGATGACGCCCCGCGCCTCCGGGCCATATGTGTCATGGATGAGTTCGGCGGCATGTTCGAGGGCCGGCCCCGTGGGGGTCCCGCCGTCTGGGTTGAGCCTCCGGACCGCTGCGGCCGTGGCGCCAACATCGAGTGGCCCTAGCGGCACCTCCACCCGCCCGATCTGGCACCCATCCACCGTCTGGGCTCCCCTGCCCGGATACGCGAGCAGGCCGAACGGTTGGTCATTCCCGAGATTGGTGACGAGGTCCAAGACTGCGGACCGCGCCGCCTGGATGCGGGTTACGTCCGATCCCGCCCCTACGGCCTCATCCATCGAACCCGAGGTGTCCATGACAACCATGATCGGCGTGTGCAGACCAAATGGATCAGCATCGGGGAAGTCCTGTGCCACCGCAGCGTGTGGAACCAACCCAAGCAAGAGCGACGAGAAGGCAACCAGCCACGCCAGCATCCACGTGGTTCTCCCAAGCCGCCGCTCTGCCGCTCTCATTGGTCGGACTCGAGCGCGGCCAACTGGTCCGCAGTACTCAACAGTCTTGCGTCACCCAGGACCACGGTGGGTTCGCCCGATTCCGTGGTGACCTCGATACTCATCCGCATGATGTTCCGCAGGTCAACGCGGATTTCACTCGCCTCCCCATACTGTGCCGCGGATTCGCCCACGAGCTCGCCGTCCGCATAGATCCGAATCGTGGCCGAGCCTACGTCCCCGCGGTCCGCCACTCCGATCGTGGTCTCCAGCGCCGCCACCCGGCGAGACAGTACCCACTCCGCCGAGGCAGCGTCCTGGCGCGGTGAGCATTCGATGCTGTCCTGAACAGAGTTGCCGTTCAGAGTTGATTGGCGGATGGTCCTGCAGTCATCCCGCTCCACCATGCGCAGCTGGGCGAGGCTCAGAGCGTCAGGCGTGTCCGCCACCGTCAGCGAGACCACCACTCCGAGTGGCTCTCCAGCCGCCGGTTGGGTGGCGAGCACGGTGCCCTCCACAACGGAGGGATCCACCTCGCGTGTCACCTGCACGACGGCGCCAAGTTGCTCAACCACCTCACGGGCCTCTGCAGTAGTGAGTCCCACCAGCGCAGGCATCACCACAGATTCTGAGAACGTCACCGTCACCTCATCGGTCACCTCTGCACCCGGAGCCGGTACCTGGACGATAACCACGCCTTCCGGGCCGGCGGCCGGTGCCCTCTCTGTAACGATCTCAGCCACAATCTGTGCATCCGAGAGCACCCGCGCAACTGTCTCTTCGCTCAGTCCCAGAATGTCCGGCATCGTGGGAACCGGAGCCTCCTCCGGAACCTCAATACTCTCCGTTGGCGCCGGCTCGGCAGCCAACTCCGGAGCCACCACCGTGCGGGGGAACAACAGCTGGCCTCCCGCGAAGCCAATGAGCAGCAGCCCAAGAATGCCGAGGATCCAGCCCACCGGCCGCACCCAACGGCGCCTCGGTTTCGGTGCCCTGTCCTCGGGAGCTTCCTCCGCCCCATCTGCCGACTTCTTCGAGAACAGCGCCATCAGTGACCCCAATACTCAGCCCTGAATCACGTGCCGGCGCGCACGATGTCCAATACGGGCTGCCTCGGACTGGCGCATTCCCTCCGTGTGCGCCTCACCCTCCCGCCCTGCGGGAAGCCGCACTCACCATATCCCGCGGTATCCAGGTTGAATGCACGTTTCAGCCCGTGGATCGAAGGGACCACCTTGGTGAGGATTGGTCGGTCAAGCAGGATCGTGGTGAGTGAGTCCCGCCCTCGTCGAATTCCTCTCACCAGACGGGTGAATCGAGCCGTTCTGAGCCGGAACCGCGCGAGTCGCGGCCAGGTCGGGTCAGTGTGGCGCGGCCAAGTCACCGAACATCGGGTAGTGCTTGATGTTCCGTGTGAGCAGCGTTGCATCGAGCAGCAACGCCGTGTCAACGAGAACCTTCATCGAGCCATCGTCTGACGGAACCGATCGCCTGATCGGATGCCTTCAACGTAGGTTTCGCCGTCGAAATCCCGATCCGCCCATGCCCCCAAGTCGGCGTTGATCGCCTGCACATCCTGCTCGGCATCTCTGCGGAAACCGCATGTCTGGACGACCGCGTCCCGGATCAATGCGGAGATCGACCTGCCGGTGCGCGCGGCCTCCGCATCGAGAAGCGCTCTGCGCTCCTCGGTCAACGAAATCTGCGTACGCTGCATGGTGAATTCTTACATCGTGTAGCGCAACCTGCTGGAAGCGTGCTGCTCAAACGCTCGTGCCCTCGCGCCCGTGCCAGCCGTATGTGAAGACAGAGTAGACCCCGAATCCAATCCCACGGATTGGTTGCTGGTACGCCCACTCTTTGTGGCACTTGACCTTGCTCAGGATCACGGGCGGGGCCGAGAGATCCTCGACGCATGGACCCCAGCGGACGGCACCCGTGTCTGGTAGACGTGTCACCTTCATGAGTGAAGGCTTGACCACCGCGGGGCAAGCCATAACCGGATGCGGAGTGGGGTCATCGCAGCAGCTATTGGGAAATCACCAATACTTAAGTAGGATGTTGGGATGGAGAAGGACATCGGGGAGCGGATCGCGCACCGAATCGACGCGCTGGACCCACCGATCACACGCAAGGCGTTCGCCGAGAAGATCGGGCTGACCCCCGACGCCTTGTCTCGCTCCCTCAGCGGGCAACGCGGCATCTCTTCCCTGGAACTGCTGCAGATCGCGGATGCTCTCGATGCGGACATGCACGAACTGGTGACGGGTATACCGGACCCACGGCGCGTGGTGCTGGCCGCACGCCATGACTTTGATCGCTCGACGTACAAGCGCAGCGTCCCCAGTTTCGAGGAGGACAAGGAAACGCTGGAGAACGTGCGCCTCGCGTACACACAGTCGGGGCTTCCTGCCCACAGAATCGAAGATCTACCGGACACACCCGAGGAAATGCGCGGCCGTCTGGGTGAGGACTTCGTTCGACCATTCATCGATCGCATCGAATCGGAGTTGGGGGTGGACGTTGTCCGCGTCCCCGAACTCGGTACTGCATACACCGCTACGATCGTGGGCCGCTCGGTGATCATCATTCCGGCGAAGGGAAACTGGTTTCGGGAGAACTGGGATCTCGCACACGAGCTCGCGCATCTAGTCGGTCTGGAGGCCGAGGATGACGCGAACGCATATGCCGCACAGCTCCTGCTCCCAGAAGAGCTCGTTCGGCGGGTGGATTGGGATGCTGCATCCGAACAGACGCTTGCTGACTTTCTTTGGGAGACAGGTGTTTCCACGGAAGCGTTGCGCCACAGGCTTAGTACCCTCGGATTGGTGAACGAGCACGTTCGGACGATGCTCGACTGCCCCACGCAGCGGCTGCTACGGCGCGCCCGAAGCTGGTCCAATGCGTTCGGAGATGAGATCACCGAGCGCATGACTGCCGCCGCTACCCGCCGGTTCCCACTGGCCCTCCAAGAAGCGCATGAGCAGAAGGTGGAGACTGGCCAGATTGGTCCCGCCTACCTCGCATGGATGCGCGGTGTTGCCGAGGCATGGATCGCCGAGGTTTATGCGCCCGGCATTGGCGCCCCCAGCGTCCACGACCTTGCTGCCGAACTTGGGATAGAAATTGCCTGAACGTCCATCGCTGTTCTTTCCAGACAACACGGTCCTGAACAATTTTGCGCTTATCCACCTGATGGATGAACTCGGAAGACTCATCAACGGTCGCGGATCCTGGTGCGCCACAGTCGCGCAGGAATGCGCCAAGGGCGCCACGAAACCCGGCCTTGAGGAGATGGCGAAAGCTACCATCATCTTCGGTGAACCCCTGTACCCGGTAGGGGTAGAGTTCACCGATACACAGACGATTCAGGACCAGATGCGGCGGCCTGGCGACCAGCCCACTGAGCATCTGGGTGAGGCAGAGACAATCGCGATCATCAACCGTCGGCGACTCAAAGGCTTCTTCGTCACCGACGACCGAGACGCCGCCCGCTTAGCGAAATCAGAAGGCATCCCGGTCGTAACCACGTGGGACATTCTCAGGTTGATGACGCGAGTCCGACGAATCACGGTCGAACAGTTCTACGTGCATGCCCAAACGCTCACAGGTGCAAACCGAGGGTATCCCCCGGGGTGGCCGGACAAGACTGCCGTTCAGCGGTGGCTTGACGCGCCTCACTGACATCTGGTTGGTCACTGGCGCGAACTGCACTTTGTCTTGAGATCAGTGTGGATCTCGTCGGGCGCTACAACTCCATCCGGATTGGCAATCCGTTCATCAAACTGAATATGGGCAAAGCGCGCAGCACTGTGCAACCTTCTTCGGCGCCCTAGATCGGAAATCAGTACTGACTGAAACGACCGGTTCCGAACGCCCCACGATACTCGGGAGCAAGATGGCGGTGTGGTCGCCAAGGCGGGAGATCATCCATTCCGGCCCCAAATGAATCGGAGTCAGCAGCGATACAAGGCTCCGGGTTGCCGTCCAAGTTAACGGAAGTTACATCAAATGGTCTATCCTGAAATCTCAAAGGAATCCGTTGCGCACCATTTTCACCCAGACCTACAAATGACAAATTGAATACCGCCTGCGCAATAAGTATCTCGAGAGAGGATAGATACGGCTCTGAGACCCCATTGGCGTCCACAAGTGCCACTCGAAGCCCATAGGCGATCGGCCAAGCAACAATCTTACCATCAGGATCCGACTGAGTCGCGCGTAACGAAGGCTCACTCCCGTCCAGGTATTCAGCAGGGTCCGCCCTGTGAACTGAGAGCATATCGGCATCACCGCCGAATCGGATTGGGCTTCTGCTGCCATATTCATGCCGCTCCACCCTACACCTGTGGGAGTCCTTGTGCTTATCATCGTTATTTAGGAGGGCAATAGATCGGAGTGCTGCAGATTTAATGTAGGTTGAAGACGTAAGGATGCCATCCGGTCGGTCCGTGTAGGGCTGTATTCGGCGAATCCGATCGAGCGTCTTTCGTGGCATCAATTGCGCCAGCTGGCTTCGCTGCCGAAGCCAATCTTGAGGCGCAGTAGAATAGGGGAATTTCAACCAACGCGGCACCTTCTTGCCGCTATTATGAAACTGAAAAATGCCATAAAGTAGATTTTCATGCGCACTTCGAAGATTGTGCAGTATGTCACCAGTGAGCATTTGCAAATGGGAACAATCAGGGAATGATCCCACTACAGTTCGGATGTCGCAGCTGCGACCACCATCACTCTTGCTGATCAGGATTTCGAAATCTGCGGCATCCGCCCAGTCTTCGATGAGTTGTGCAGCCTCTTCAAATAACTCTCTTGCACGCCCTAGTTTCAATTGGGACGCATCAGATATCTCTACTCCCACCCGGTAATGTTGCACCATAGGTCCTCCTAAGTTCTTAACTACCAGAGTACGATACCCGACGCTGGTGATTCGGGCGTCCTGACCTGGGTCGGGTCCACATATCGTTGTCGAGAAGAATTTATCGGACTGGAACATCATTGAGCCTGAGCGGTATGCGCGTGTCTTAGGCTGGCGATTTTCGTTCCTGTCCACACAATAGACCTATGCTACTCGGGTATTTCGTAGGCAGGAAGTCTGATCTCCTGATTCAACGGAAATCCCGAGACCTACTTGGCACCTTCAGCGAGAGGTATTCCATCCCGTCGGCCACCAGGTTCATTACGCCGTCCGCGCGTTCCAGCGTGCCCCGGATGACCAGGGCCGCCGAGGTGCGGGCCAGTCTGCGGTACCGCTTCCACAGACCCTTGGAGCACACCACGTTGAGCAAACCCGTCTCGTCCTCGAGTGAGAGGAACGTGATTCCCGCCGCCGTATGCGGCCGCTGCCGGTGCGTGACCACTCCCCCAACCCTCAACCGCTCCCCGTGCGGGCGCCCAGCCAAGTCTCCGATCCGGACCACGTCCGCCGCCTCCAGGGACTTGCGCACGTAATAAGTGGGATACGCGGAGGTGGTGGTGCCGGTGGCCCACACGTCCGCCACCGCCTCCTCCTCGCGGCCCATCACGGGCAGTCGCGGCGGATTCGTCCCCACTGCGGTGCCGGGCAGGGGCGGCTGGATCCACACGGCAGTCCCGGAACGGTGGACGCTGCCGTGTTCCTGATCGAGGGCCCCGGCACGCCACAGGTTCTCCCGCCTGCTCCCCCACGCTCGCAGTGCATTCGCCGTGGCGAGGGCCTCGAGCTGGGCTCGGCTGAGCGCCACCCGGGAGGCAAGATCCTCCACCGAGGTGAACCCGCCGCCCCGCTCCCGCTCGGCCACGATCTGCTCGGCCGCCTCCTCGCCAATCCCGCGCACCTGAGCGAGCCCGAGCCGCACCGCGAGCCGTGGATCCGGCTCCACGAGCGCCCGGAGTGCCGGGACCACCTTCTCGTGACGGGACTGGCTGCCGGGCGAACGCGCCGAATCGGACGGAGGGCGGGCGGCGTCGTCGTCGGGGTCCTCGGGCCAGCCACCCACGGGGCGGTCCTCCACGCACGGCTGAACGTCGGAACGGTTGATCTCCGCGGGCAGCACGCGCACGCCGTGGCGCTGGGCGTCCGCCACGAGGGTCTGCGGTGAGTAGAAGCCCATCGGCTGCGAGGCGAGAATCGAGGCGTAGAACGCCTCCGGATGGCGCACCTTCAACCACGAGGAGGCGTACACGAGGTAGGCAAAAGAAAAGGAGTGGGACTCGGGAAAACCGAAGTCCGAGAATGCCTGCAGCTTCGCGTAGATGGCCTCACCGGTCTCCCGATCGATACCGCGCTCGGCCATGCCATCGAGCAGGCGGTCCTTGAGCGCCGCCATACGTTCCACGGACCGCTTGGAGCCCATCGCCTTGCGCAACTGATCAGCCTCGGTGGCGCTGAAGCCGGCCACGTCGATGGCGATCTGCATGAGCTGCTCCTGGAAGAGCGGCACACCGAGGGTCTTGCCGAGCGCGGGCTTCAGCAACTCATGCAGATAGGTGACCGGCTCCCGGCCGAGCCGGCGGCGGATGTACGGGTTCACGGACCCGCCCTGGATGGGGCCGGGCCGGATGAGGGCCACCTCCACCACGATGTCGTAAAACGTGCGCGGCCGCAGGCGCGGCAGCGTGGCCATCTGCGCGCGCGATTCCACCTGGAACACCCCCACCGTGTCCGCGGCACAGAGCAGGTCATAGACGCGTGGGTCCTCCTGCGGGATGTTGTGCAGATCGATGGACCGGCCCTCGTGCAGAATCCCGCGCTCGGTGAGTTCGGTGAACGCCACCCGCAGGGCCGTGAGCATGCCGAGCCCGAGCAGATCGAACTTCACGAGCCCCGCATCCGCGCAGTCGTCCTTGTCCCACTGCAGTACGGTACGCCCGGGCATGGTGGCCCACTCCACGGGGCACACGTCAATCACGGGGCGATCGCACAGCACCATCCCACCCGAGTGGATCCCCAGGTGGCGGGGCAGACGCAACATGCGGGTGGCGATGTCCTGCACGTGCGGCGGCAGGCCCACATCCTGCGGGATCTCCCCCCAGCGTTCAATCTGCTTGGACCACGCGTCCGCCTGCCCCATGCCGTACCCGAGCGCGCGCGCCGCATCACGCACAGCCGAGCGGGGCCGGTACTGGATCACGTTCGCCACCTGCGCCGCATGCTCGCGGGTGTACCGCTCGTAGACGAACTGGATCACCTCCTCACGCCTCTTGGACTCGATGTCCACGTCAATATCCGGGGGGCCGGAGCGGCCGGGTGAGAGGAACCGCTCGAACAACATCTTGTGCCGCACAGCGTCCACCGCCGTGATCCCGAGCGCGAAGCACACCGCCGAGTTCGCCGCACTCCCCCGCCCCTGCGCGAGGATCCCGCGGGAACGGCAGAAATCCACGATCTCGTGCACGATCAGGAAGTAGCCCGGGAAGCCGAGTTCGGTGATGATCGCGAGTTCCTTGTCTATGGTCTTCCACGCGCCGGTGGTGCGTTCGGCATGGCGGGGGCCGTAACGCTGGGTGGCGCCGCGTTCGGTGAGCTCGGCCAGCCAGGTGGCCTCCGTGTGACCCTCGGGGACCGGGAAGGGCGGCAGGTCCGGGGCAATGAGCGTCAGATCGAAGGAGAGCTCGTCCGCGAGGTTGGCGGCGTTGGTGACGGCCTCCGGATGGCGGTGGTGGAGTTTCAGCATCTGGGCCGCCGAGCGCAGGTG
>DASRMP010000070.1:0-76357 GCA_035647855.1 Actinomycetaceae bacterium
CACGTCGACGGCGGCTCACTGGCGAGCGACGGCGACATCACGATCGAGGCGACCAACGACGCGGCCATCGAAGCAAAGGTGCTGGCGGTGGCGGCAGCGGCCGCCGGCGGCGCGGCAGGCATCGGCGTCGCCCTCGGGGCCTCGGTGGCCCGCAACTTCATCGGCTGGGACCCCGGCAGCGACATCGCCCCGGACTTCACCTCCGCCGACGCCTCGAGCACTGCTCCGGTCTCCGTCATCACGGGGAACACGGTGAAGATCGTGTCCGGGGCCCGCACCGGCGACGTCTACGAGTACGTGGCGGCCAGTCCGCTGACCACGACCGACCTGTCCACGCTGGAGTACGGTGACACCACCCAGTGGAGGCTGGTCGGCACGGACGATCGCGCGCAGGTCCGCGCGTACATTTCCGGTGCCACCCGCGTGGAAGCGGACGCGCTCACCCTCGCCGCGGACGCCAAGCAGACGATCGATGCGCTCGTTGCGACGGGCGCCGTGGCGCTCACAGGTGGTGGCACGGCCGTGGGAGTCAGCGGAGCGGGCGTGTATGCAGAGAACCGCATCGCCACCGACGTTCAGGCGTTCGTCGACGGCGACGACCCGGACACCACGCCCGTCACCGAGAAGACCACCATCGACGCCGGCGGCATCGACATCACCGCAACCGACGCCTCTGGCATCAACGCCGTCGCCGGTGCGGCCGCTATCGCCGCCGCGATCGGCGGGGTCGGTGCTGCAGTGTCAATCGGCTTGTCTCTCGCATTCAACCTGGTGGCAAACGACGTTGCCGCTTACATCGCACACGCCACCGTGGACTCCGACGGCGACATCGTCCTCGCCGCCACCGCCGAAGGTCCGGACGCGTTCGCACTCACCGGCGTGAACGCAACACAACTCAAGAACGCGGCCTCGAACCCGACCGAGGCGAACCTCAAGCCAATCAGGGCGGCGTTCACGGCGGCCGGGCACGAGCTGCCCACCGCGCCCGTAGTCTCAACGATTGCGGCCGACGGCTCGTGGCTCGTGACGTCCGGATCTGAGGTGTACGTCATCACGCGGTCCGGTGACACGCTGGTGGCTTCTCGTCCAACAATCGGCGCGGTTGCGGTCGCCGCTTCGGTGGGCGCCGGGCTCGGCGCGATCGGCGTGGCGGTCAGCGGCGCGGGCGCCGTCGCCGAGAACACCGTCCTGAGTACCGTGAACGCCTACCTGGACGCCAGCGCTGTGACCCGGGCCGTGGACGTCGACATCCATGCCGCATCCTCCGCCTCGGTGATCGCCACGATAGCCTCCGCCTCCGCTGCGATCGGCATCGGCGTCACGATCGCAGGCGTGGGCGCGTCGATCGGCGTTTCGATCGCCCGAAACACCATCGGCACCGCAGTCAAGAGCGCCGACGCGCTGCCCGAAGTGGGCGCGTTCATGCGGAACACCTCGGTGAGTGCGTCCGGAGCGGTCGGCCTCGATGCGGCCGGAAACCAGACGATCGCGGCCGTGGTGATCGCCATGTCCGCCGCCGTTGGCGCCGGCGCCGGTGTGGGTGCGGGCATGAGCGGCGCCGGCGTCCGTTCGGAGAACACCATCACCAGCGACGTGCGTGCCTTCATCTCGGCCACCACCTCCGCCACCGTGACCGCGGCAAGCGTTCGGCTACGCGCCGCGGACCGCTCGGCGATCGCGGCGACCGCCGGTTCGGCCGGCCTCACCGCCGGCATCGGGCTGCTCGGCGGTGCCGCCATCGCGATCGGCGCCACCACTGCGCTCAACACGATCGCCACCGATGTGGCCGCCTACCTGCTGAACGTCTCGGTCCGGGCCACCGCTACCGACAACCCCACCGATCCCGCGGCCGTGACGGGCATCGCCGTCACGGCCGACAACTCGGCCATCATCTCGGCGATCTCGGCGGCCGCGTCCCTGGCCATCGGCGGTGGACTCGCAGTCGGCATCGGCATCAGCGGCGCGGGCGCGCAGGCAATCAACGTCATCCTCACCACCACCAATGCGTTCATGACCAGCAGCGACGTCAACAGCCAGGCCGACGTCACGCTGGCAGCCATCGACACGGCCGTGGTGACTGCGACAATCCTGGCCACCGCGATCGCGCTCGCGGCCGGCGGCGGGGCGGCCGGTATCTCGATCGGCGCAGCTCTGGCTCAGAACCTGATCGGATGGACCCTCGATGGTCTCGCCAGCCCCTCCCAAGTGCGCGCCTATCTGCTCGAAACCACCGTCGAGGCGGTCGGCACGCTGAGTCTGGTCGCCACAACCGTCCCGGACCCCGCAGCCGAGCCGAACCGGCCGAACCGGAGAATCGAATCTACTGTCCTGTCCGGGTCGGTGGCGGTGGCCGGCGGACCGCTTGGTGTCGGCCTGGGTGGTGCGGGCGCCGCTGCGATCAACCGCATCGCAACTCGCATCGAAGCGACCATTGATGGTGGCGCAACGGTCAACGCCGGCGTTCGAGCCCATTCGGTGCTGCTGACTGCGCAGGACAACTCAACGATTGACGCCAACACGGGCGCGGCCGCCATCGCGGTGGGCATCGGTGCGCTGGGTGCCGGTGGCTCGGTCGGTGTGGCGATCGCCCGCAACGAGATCGCCAACCAGGTGCATGCCGGCATCATCAACGTCGGCCAGGTCACCACGGCGGGCGCGGTCACCCTGACGGCCACAGAGGCCGCCACCATCAAGGCGACGACGGCGGCCGCAGCTGCCGCCGGTGCCGTCGGCGGCATTGCGATAGGGTTCGCCGGCGCGGGTGCCAACGCCCGCAACGTCATCGGCACCCGGACCAGCGCCGCGATCGAGGACAGCGGTGTTGTCAGCGCGGCTGCGGTATCGCTCACCGCCACCAGCACCGGCACCAAGGTCGACGCCCTGGTCACCGGTCTGTCTGCTGCCATCGCAGCCGGTCTGGGCACCGGCGCCGCCGCGATCGGAGTCGCGGTCGCCGAGAACTACATCGGATGGGATCCGCAGACCGTCGATGTGCTGGACACTGAAGTGGTCCTCACCACCGATGACGCGCCGGCGAGGATCACCAAGGGACAGAAGGTGAAGATCGCCTCCGGCGCCGCGGCAGGCGATGTCTACCAGTACATCGGTGACACAGCACTCACCAACCCCAACCTCAAGACCCAAGACTACACCGACGATTCGCTGTGGCGCCAGCTCGGCACCACCGGGGCGGGCGGCACGAGCGCGACCATCACCGACTCCAGCGTCCACGCGGACACCCTCGCGCTGTCGGCAGAGTCGGGCCAGACCATCAACGCAACCGTGGAGGCAGCCTCGGTGGCGCTGGCTGGGGGTGGCGTGGCGGTCGCGTTCGCTGCCGCCGGTGTCTACGTCGTCAACCGCGTCGGCCAGGCCACCATGGCCATCATCACCGGCGGCACCATCAACGTGCGGGGCCGCGCGGGCAGCGCGATCAGCGCCAGCGCGATCGACAACTCCACCATCAGCAGCATCGGCGGCGCCGC
This sequence comes from Actinomycetaceae bacterium, assembly GCA_035647855.1. Classification (GTDB taxonomy): domain Bacteria; phylum Actinomycetota; class Actinomycetes; order Actinomycetales; family Actinomycetaceae; genus JAAZBW01. The sequence continues at coordinate 3,486 of DASRMP010000070.1, forward strand.
TGCAGTGTCCGCCGCATTCGGCTTCATCTCCTCCTTCTCCGCGGCCATCGCCACGTCAGTGGCTCGCAACGACATCCGCAGCACGGTCCAGGCCGCCATTTCCGGCGCCACAGTGGACGTCACCTCGGGCCTGACCAAGCTGTCAGCGACCAACTACGCCAAGGTCGATGCCGCCTCCACCGCGGCCGCGCTGTCAGTCAGCTTCAGCGGCTGGTCACTGGCCGGTGGCGGCGCCATCGAGGACGTATCGATCACCACCGCCACCACATCCAGTGTCTCGGGCGGCACGCTGAACCTCGGTGGCGGACTCGAGGTGACCGCGAAGGACACCTCCCTCGGTAAAGCGGAGGTTGCGTCGGCCGCAGTCGCTCTCGGTTTCGCGGCCGCCGGTTCCTACGCAAAGGTCGATGTCAGCCCGACCACGCAGGCGTTCCTGTCTGCGGCGACTGTCAACGCCTCCGGCCCGGTGTCGGTGACCAGCAGTGAGCAGGCCAAGGCAATCGCCCTTGCCAACGGCAATGCCTACGGCCTCCTCGACGCCGCCGGTTCGGTGGCGACCGCGACCATCGGCGCGAGCGTGGCCGCATTCATCGACGGCGGCTCGGTGCGCAGCACCCAGGGTGGGATCACGCTCACCGCGCGCTACAACGCCACCGACTCCGGCGCCAACAATGCGCCCGAAGGTCTGGCCAACGGCGTCAGCGCAACCGCAGGCGCATCCACCGGTGGTTTGATCGCCAGCAGCGGGGCCTCTGCGACCGCCGTCGACAAGGCGACCGTGGACGCCTACGTCGGCACCAGCACCCTGAGCGCCGCAGGCGCTATCACGCTGCTGGCCACCTCGTACTCAGCCCCGATCTCCCGAACCGTCGGAGAGGGCTTCGGCCTGGTGGGCGCCGGTGGCGCGGTGTCGACCCGGTCCACCGCAGCCACCGCGACCCGCGCGTCCCTGGACGGCAACGTCACCGGCGCTGCCACCATCGACGTCGTCGCCCTTGCCGTAACCACACCGTCGGCCACCGCACAAGCGCTGGCCGGCGGCATCATTGCTTCGGGCAACGCGGTCGAGTCGAACGCGGTCGTCGTCCCTCGTGATGCCGACAGCCCGAACGCCGGTGCATCGCTGGGTGCAGGCACCATCACCGCCACCGGCACGATCACGGTGAACGCCACCCTTACCGCCGGCGCCACCGCGTCATCGGTCGGCTACTCACTCGCCGGAAAGGTCACAGCCGGCGCGTCCACCGCGGTGGCCTCGCTGACACCCTGGATTCGCGCTGCGATCGGCGCCGGAGCGGTGACCAGCACCACCGGTTCGATCGCAGTATTCGGCCTGTACAACGCAGTCTTCGACTCGACGGCGGCAACCGGTGGGCCGGCCAGTGCCGATTCCCAGACGTCTGCGGGTTCCTTCTTCGGCTCCGGCAGCAAGGCCGACTCCACTGCGACGGCATCGCCGAGCGTGCAGGCGATCGTGCACAGCGGTGCGGTGCTGGCAGCCCGCGACGACGTGGTCCTGCGCGCCAAGGCCAACACGACCGCACATGCCAAGGCCCGTGGTCTGGCCGTCGCGCTGGGTGCAGCTCTCGGCGAGACCGACGCCACCGCGTACGCCGGAGTCAACTCTGCAGGAACGCCGGGCACGGTCGAGGCGCAGCTCAATGGTTCAGTCGGCAACCTGACCACGGCCGGCGCCGCCAACGTGACGGTGGACGCCATCTCGGCCGACATCGCGACGGCGAGGTCGGACGCCGCCGGCGGTGGCCTGTACCCCGACCAAAGCAACGACGCAACTGCCGTTGTCAAGCCGAAATCGGTGGCGTCCATCGGCTCAGGTGCAGTCAACGCCACCGGCGCGGTGACCGTGCGCGCAATCGGGAACCCGGAAGGCGACGCGTCCGCCAACGGGACCAGCGGCGGGGTTATCAACGTCGGCGGTTCTCGCTCGAACGTCACGGTCTCGCCGACCGCCACCGCCTTCATCGCAGCCAACGGCAAGGTGCGGGCTGGTTCGTTGACGGTCACCGCCAGCGCCACCGCGCCATCCGGCAGTGCGCCGTCCTATCTGATCAAGGTGCCCATCAACACCGCAACGGAGACGTTGACAGTCGACTCCCACGGCCTGCAGACCGGGGAAGTCGTCGAATACGATCCGAACGGCAGCACTCCGATCTCCGGGCTCCAGGGTCCGTACGGCGAGACGCTGGTCAAGGTGGTGGACGGCGTCGAGACAACGATTACCGTGGCCACGCAGCGGCAATACAACATCATCGCGGTCAGCGCGAACACCATCGCGTTCGGCAATCAGTTCGCCGCCGAGGACGTCAACGCGTTGACCGACACCATCACCTTCAGTGCCCCGCACAACTTCCGCTGCGATGCCACCTGGTGCGATCAGGTGACCTTCATCGGAACCAGCGCAGGGGGGCTCACCAACGGCACCGCGTACTGGGTCTCGGTGATCGACGAGCGCACTGTGCGGCTGACCACGTCGAAGGACATGGCGCAGCGCCCGGGCAACTACCTCGAATCGTTCACCTCCGGCGGGGTGAGCGGCAACACCATCACGGTGACCGACGGCTCGCACAACTTCACCACCGGGCAGGCAGTCACCTATATCACGGTGGCTCCGCTGGAGTTCGCCTCTGCGCAGGTGGACGTCAACACCAGTCTGGACGGCCAGACCGTCAAGTTCACCGCAAACCCGAACGCAGACAACATCTACTTCGCCTACCAGTCCGGAACTGCCGAAGGCCAGCGGATGCCGCACGGTTTGAGCAACAACGATCTGGTCGTCTACCGGGTGAACGCCACTGACGGTACCGCCACCCCGATCATCGGCCTGGTCGATGGGCAGACCTACGCCGTGGTGGTGATCGACGAGTACTCGATCCAGTTGAAACACTCGGTGCTCTTCGACGGCAACGTCACCCTGGTGCGCAGCGGCTCCGGTGACCAGATCATACGCGGTTCGGGCAACTGGCTCGCCGATGGGTTCTTCAGCGGTGAGCAGATCGTGGTCACCGGTGGCGGCGCCGGCACCTACACGGTGGCCCATGTCAGCGAAACCACGCTCACGCTCCATCCCAATGTGCTGACCGACGCAACCCAGGTCAGTGGAAACTTCACGTTCTCGCGGGCAGCGAATCAGGCAGCGGACAGCTATGACACCATCACCCGCTCCGGTGGCAGTTGGACCAACGACGGATTCCATCCCGGTGTCATCACCATCACCGGAACCAACGCGGGCATCTACACCGTCATCGGGGTAACGGCGACTCAATTGCGGCTCTTGCCGCAGTCCCTGGCGTCCAATTTCGCCAGTTCCGGCACCGCCACTGTCGATCGTGGCCAGGTGTGGGTGACGATCGACGAGGCCAACCCGATCGCCCTGTCCGTGAACAGGACCGATGGCGACACCCACAGCATCATCAAGGTGGCCGACCAGCCCATCGTGGGGCTGACCAGCGGCCAGACCTATTACGTCACCAACCCCACAGCCTCCGGATTCAAGCTTGCGTCCAGCTACGCCAACGCCATGGCCGGTATCGCTCTCACACTGAGCCGGCCGACGACCACCACCGGCTCCGGCCGGCACCGGATCGGCCCGCAGGGGGTCGACCTCGGTGCGGTGTCCGGTGAGTTGCGCATCAACCTCACCTCTGCCACCGTCCCTGCCGGCCAGCAGATCACCGGCCCCGGAGGCGTCTCGCTCGCGGTGATTTCCCCGACGGCCGGCGACGGCACTTCCGGCGCCACCGCCAAGGGTTCAAGCGGGTCCCTGGTCGGAGTCGGGGAGAACAGCGCAACCGTCACCGCCGCCCCGGTGGTCAACGCCTACGTCGGAGCCGACGCCGAGATCACCACCACGACCGATGTTGCGATCAGCGCCATCTCCACTACCAGCCTGTCGTCCTTCGCCAAGAACGGCACCGGCGGCGGCGTCGCGATCGGCAGCGCCACCGCCACCGTCAACCAGACGGGCAATTCGACCAGCGCCAGCGTGGGGGATCGCGCCCTGATCGTGGCGGGCCGCAACTTCAGGCTGGCTGCCACATCTTCGAGCACCGGCCGTTCGTCCGCCGAAGCGAGGGCAGCAGGTGGCATCGCGTTGGCCGAGAGCGATGCGGCCACATGCACCAACTTCGCGACCAGTGTGAAGCTCAATCCGAAGGCGACCGTGATCGCGGGGGAGTCCGCAACTGTGACTGCCCGCAGTGCGGTTGACGCGTCGTCCCACGCCTACGCCAGCGGTGCCGGTTTCGGTGCCGACGGCGATGCCAACGCCACCACCACCGTGGGCGGTTCGGCGGCCGCCACCACCGCCACAATCGACAACGACGCCTCACTGGTGGCCAAGCGGACGAGCATCGTCGCCACCGTCTCCGGGCTCACCGCCACCACCGAGGGCAGGGCGGACGGCGCCGGCTTCTACGGCGAGGGCTCCGGCGAGGGCACGGTCACCGTCACACCGTCCACCACCGTCGCCATCAAGGACGGCGCCCAGGTCACCGGCTGGGAGGGTGTGGACCTCATCTCCCGGTTCACCAACGTGACCACGCACGCCTACGGTTTCGCCCGGGCCACCGGGCTGTTCGGTCACGTCGACGCGGATGGCAACACCACCACCACCCTCACCAGCGCCGTCAACGGCAGCACCGCCGACACCCACCACGCGTTGATCACCGCCGGACCGCGAGATCCCGGCCCCGGCAACACCGACCTCGAGCGCCCCGGCACCGCCAACCTGGCGCTGTTCGTGGACACCAACAACACCGACGTCAAGGTCACCAGGGACTCCGACGTGAGCAGGCGCGCACTCGCCGGCGGGGGCGCGGACCAGGGCGGCAGCATGCTCGGCAGCGTACTCACCATAAACTTCGGCGAGACCGATGTCCGGATCCTCTCCGGCCGCAGCCCAATTCTGGTGATCGACGCCAGCGGCAAGATCGTGACCGCGGTCGGCGTCACCGTTCACGACGAGGTGACCAACACCGACCTCGGTGAAGGGGCCACCATCAATGCCGGCAACACCCGCATCGTGGTCAACGACATCAGCAACCCGGGCCCCGGCAACGTGCTCTTCCGGGCGACCACAATCACAGGTGGCAGTGGGACAGCCGGCGACACGATCACCAACGGCACCTGGACTTTCGTGCCAACCCTGACGCAAGTGCGGATCGTCAACAACTGGCTGCGTGACCTGCAGATGAACGACATCACGGTCGCGAACTCCAACAACCCGATCGTCACCCTGTCGGGAACGACTGTTGACCTGACATTCAACATCGTGACCGCCGCAGCGCCCACCTTCGTGGAGATCCTCAGCACCCATGCACCCGCTGTTGCCGGCACGGACGGGCCGGCGATCACGATCAATGGCGTGATCGAGAACCCGATCGGCACCACCAGTGTGCGGAACTCGTTCGGCCCGATCCTGGGCGCCGCCAAGCGCGCGGTGGACACCAGCGGCGACCCGGCATCGCTGATCCGCACCAACATCCTGGACCTGCAGGCCCCCAACTCGACCATCGGCACCTCGAGCCGGCGGATCAACGTGGACGTGGTGGACGTCGAGAACCCGGTTGGCAGCCGAATCCTGCCCAGGGCGACAACCTTCACCGCTCTGGTGGTGAACGGCTTCACAGATTCGATCGCCATCGCCAGCCATTCGTTCTTCACCGGCCAGCTGGTGACCTACTCCGGCACCGGTATCGGTGGGCTGACCAGCGGCACGGTCTACTCGGTCATTGCTGCCCCCGACGGCCAATCGCTGCAACTGGCGGCGGTGGCCGACCCCTGGAACCCCATCCAGCTCACCCCGACCGGCTCGGCGACTGCGAGCCTCACACCCTTGGAGCGGTTCTCGGTGGTCTCGCAAGGCTCGCTGTATCTGGATGTCCGGGCCATCCTGCGGGTGCCGAGCGCGTCCACCGTGAGCAGCCACCAAGTGCTGATCGATGGCGTTGCCTCGATCAGTGGCAATGCCGACGTCCTGCTGCAGCCCGCGTTGCGGCAGACCGGCACCGCCGCGTCGCCGGGTGTGACCGTGGTGCTGCCGACCGCCAGCGCCAAGTACTACAACTTCTTCCAGCCCGATAGCGGATCGGTGCCGAGCTGGGGCCTGGGGTTGTTCGGTTCCGGCACCGGCAACGTTGCGTCCACGTGGGTCTTCAAGGCGCGGGACGCCGGCGGCGCGCCGACCAATGCCGGCGTCACCGCGGGCGGGAACATCATCATCGAGGCGGCGGCACCCACCATCGACCCGTCGACCGCACCCGCCAAGCGCATCAACGTGGATGCGATCACCGAGATCACTGGTACCGGCCACATCGACATCCTCACCAACGGTGAGATCACCAACGCCGAGCAGACTGGCGACCTGCGCGTCGGCCGGATTCGCGCCAACTTCGACGACGTGACCCTGTTCTCGCCGGCGGCCATCGTCGACGCAGTGCGCGACGCCGGTGCAGGTGTGGAGGCGGACGTCGCCGGTGTCAACCTGACCATGCATGCCGGGTTGGCGGGCCTCACCGGCGGCATCGGCGCACCGGACAACTGGCTGGAGATAGATGTCGACCGGTTGGACGGCGTTGGCGTCACTCTCGGCGTGGTCAACGCCTACGACGTGATCGCCCCGGTGACCGGCACACAGGGCATCTTCCTCACCGAGATCGACGGCGACTTCCAGGTGGACACCATCCAGACCGTCTCGAACGTCGGGCTCAGCACAGTGGCCGGCTCGATCCTGGACGCCCGCAACGGCGGCGAGGGCGACGACGGCTGGAACATCCAGGGGCTGTCGATCGACCTGTACGCCAACGGTGGCAGCATCGGCGTCGCTGACAATGACCTGGAGATCCACTCCCAGTACCCGGGCTGGACCGAGTCCGATGATGTCGCACTCGAAGCGTCGGGCTCGATCTTCGTCACCGAAACCGAGGGCGGCCTGCGGCTGGTGTGGGCCCGCGCGAAGGCCGGCGACATCCGGCTGACGGTGCGCGAAAGCGCCGACCTCGACGAGGACCTGGTCCTGGTCGCGTCCGGCTCGGCACACTTCGCCGAGGATGCCCCACTCTCGCCGTTCGACATCCCGATCGGCACCATCTGGGCCACCGGTGCCGGCCTCGCCGAAGGCAACGTGCAGTTGCGGGTCGGCGACAACATCACCACCGACTCCAATTCCCGGATCTGGGCTTCCGGCCAGATCGAAATCTTCGGTGACTGGCTCAACCTCGATCCGAACTACGGCGCCACCATGGTCTTCGCCGGCGACATCGCCGCCGGGTACCTGGCGGTCGGCTCGAACAGCCCACCGAAACTGACCAGGATCTTCGGCAACACCGATGCCGACATCATCCAATTCGGCGGCGACCCGGCTGCCCCCGGGCAGGCCGACACCACCATCGAGATGGGCGACCAGCTCGGTGACCCCGGTTACATCCACCTCGGCTCGCAGACCCGCGTCTACGGCTCGTCGTCCGAGACCACCGGAGCCGACGACGGCGAAGACCGGTTCTTCGTCTACTACCTGCAAACCATGGACGTGGCGGCCGGTCACACTCTCACCCTGGACGGCCAGGCGGACACCGACACCTACACCGTGTACACCACCGGTTCGCGCGCCACTGCCAGCGGCGTCCGCAACTACGTCATCAACCTGCTGGACACCGGCGATCCCGCTGACGGTGCCGACCTGGCAGCCATCTATGGTGCGGACAATCTCGACCCCGCGCTGAATGGCTACCTGCCCGGGACCACCACCGCGGCCCCCAATGACGACGTCTTCCTGCTCCGGGCCGCCACCTGCATTCCGGCCGCCGGCGGCCAGACGTGCGAGGGTGACAACGAAACCGCTGACCGTCCCGCCTTCGTGGCCCTGCTGCACGGTTCGGTCGCCAACTATGCCGATCTGATCGCCGGAAACGAACCCACCACCGCAGTGCAGCGGGTCAACTACGACACGGCACTCAACGGGCGCCTGACGGTGTACGGCCTGGCCGGCAACGACCACTTCTACGTCGACGACACCACCGTCACGATCACCCTGGACGGCGGCGAAGGCTTCGACAACTTCCAGATCGGGCAGATCTTCGGTACCAAGCGCGACGCCGCGTCCGGCGGCGTGGCACCACAAGACCTGTTCCCGGCTCTGGTCGCGACCACCCGCGGCTGGCTGAGCCCTGGCACGCACGCCCCGCTGCTGGCCACCGGTGGCACCGGCAACGACACCTTCACCGTCTACTCCAACCAGGCCGAACTGCGGCTCGAAGGTGACGACGACTCCGACCTGTTCGTGGTTCGCGCGTTCGCGCTCGCCCAGACCTGCGACGACGCGGACGGCGACGGCAGGTGCGACGCCGGGCACAGCAGGAACGAAACCTGGACCGACGATCTGATCCTGCTCGATGAGAACGGCCGGCCCAGGCCGATCATCGGAGTGTCCACCGGCAGGCCGCTGGACATCCGTACCGGCGGTGGGGACGACGAGGTCCAATACAACGTCAACGCCCCCGTCTCGGTGGATGGCGGCACCGGAATCGACAAGGTGGTCATCCTCGGCACCGAGTTCGCCGACGACATCGTGATCACCGCAGACTCGGTCAATGGCGCCGGCATCAACCTGAGGTTCACGGCGGTAGAAATGGTCGAGGTCGACGGGCTCGAGGGCGACGACGAGTTCTTCGTGCTGTCCACCGCGTTCGGAGTCGCCTACCGGATCATCGGCGGCCTGGGCAGCGACACCATCAACGTGGCCGGTGACGTCACCGAAGACATCGTCGTCCGCGAACTCGAAGGCGTATCCGGCACGGTGGACCACCTGATCAGGTCGGACAATGACGCCGGTTACGACGGGCTGACTGCGGGCGGCGTGCAAACCAACGTGGTTCGCGACAGCGGCCTGGTGGTCATCGAACAGACCAACGGCACCTGGGTGACCGAGGGCGGCACCATCGATTCCTACACCATCCGGTTGGCGACTCGGCCCAGCGGCAAGGTCTACGTCAGCGTCACGGCGGCCGCGTCCCCGCAGGAGGAGGCCACTGACGCCGCCGCCGTCAACCTGGCGAACATCGCCGAACTGCTGCCCGTCGGGGTGGGCGATTCGATCTGGTTGTGCACCACCGCCTCAGGCGGCAGTTGCGCCGCGCCCAGCGACTTCCAGCGTTTCGTCTACCGTAACGGTGTCCTGACCGGGGTCGCCGGCCAGGCGTTGGTACTCACTTTCGGCCCCGACGATTACGCCACCGCTCAGTCGGTGTACGTGTACGCACCGGACGACGCCCGTTCCGAGGGCGACCGGGTGGTCGTCGTGCAACACAGCGTGCTGTCTGATGACCCCAGGTACCACGGCATAGCGGTGGCGAACGTAGAAGTCGCCGTTCGCGACAACGACACCCCAGGCCTCAAGGTGACCGAGGTGTCACCAGGCAGCACCGTTGAGGACCGTCAGTCCATAGTGGTCGAAGGCAGTCACAACCCGCATGCCGGAGGCGCCTACACCGGTGTGGACGATGAGATCCTCGTCCAGTTGGCCGGCGACCCCGGTGATGGAGTCACCGTGGTGGTCCGTCTCACTCTGAACTCCGCCGGCGCCCAGGCGATCATCCTGTCGTCCACCGACATTCGGTGGGATGCCAACGCGCTGACGTTGACCTTCACCGGCGGGGCGGCGGGCAACTGGGACGCCGCAGTCCGGCTGGCGATCCGGGCCGCTGACGACTACCGCGCCGAGGACCCGCAAACCGCAGTCATCGGTTTCGAGTGCGCGTCCGGCGAAACCTGTGGGGACGATACCACCTACCGGCTGCACAACCTGCGCTCCGGCTTCGCCTCGGTGGACGTCACCGTCGTCGACGACGAGACCCCCGGCCTGGTGATCACCGAGTCCGGCACCGGCACCGTGGTGGTCGATGATGACCCGAACACCGCCGCCGACGAGACCCTGCTGCCTTCCAACCACGACAGCTACACAATCCGCCTTACCAAGAGTCCCGACGGCACGGTCCAAGTGGTAGTGCTCACCGACGGCTTGACCGATGTGGTTTCGGTCGGTGGCGTGCCGGTGGTGCCGGAAGAAATCGGCGAGGTCGGTGACGGCCGGTGGACCGGCAACGGCACCACGACTGCCGAACCGGAGCCGGTCGATCCGTCTGACCTCGGTGGCCGCCGAATCACCCGTGACGACGCCGGTTCGTGGCTGGCCGACGGCTTCCTCGAGGGCCAGCGCGTTCGGATCTACAACGCGGCAGACACCAGCCAATTCGTCGATCTCAAGATCGCAGTCATCCGTGGCACCAACCCCACCCAGGACGACACCTTGCAGTTCACCGCAGAAGGTGCCACCCCGGACTGGTGGTCCACCGCAGCCACGGTGACAGTGGTTCGCCTCGGCGCCGTCGTGACATTCGACCAGACCAACTGGTACCAAGAGCAGACAGTGGTGCTCAAGGCCGACCCGGGCTACGCCGTGCCGGTGGTCCGGCAGGGTTCGAAGACCTATCCGGCGACCACCCACCTGCTCTCGGCGATCCAGGGTCCGTTGAGCGTTGAGGGCGGCGTCACAGGCGCCGACCGGTCGCTGCGCAGCGCGGTCAAGCTGCCCGGCGAGAAGGACGCTCCAGGCTTCTCGGTCGCCGCCCAGGCGTCCGAGGGTCGCCAGATCGATGTGTTGAACATCTTCAACGATTCCAGCCGGCAGAACGGCAGCGGCATCCTGACCTCGACCAACCTGTCCGGGTTCGGCATGGGTGGCGATCTGGTCTTCACAGGCTCCAACCCGTTCGGCGACCCAGTGTCCTATGCCGGTGGGATCAGCTTCGGCACTGCGGCGGGCACCTCGATCGAGGTCCTGAACCTGCTGCTCGGCGAGGGTAACGACACCCTTGACATCCAGGGCACCCTCAACCCTGCTTTCGCGGTCAGCTCCTCCGGTGCCTTCAACTACTCCGGCACGACCATTACGCGTGAAGGCCCGGTCAGCTGGAGCGACTTCGGGTTCCTGCCCGGTCAGCTGCTGACGATCTCGGGCGTTGCCGGCAGTTGGGTGATCACCGGTATCTCCAAGGACGGTCTGACCCTCACGGTTGACGCCGCGCTGCCCGACTCGATCACCGGTGTGCACACCGTGGCGTCCCGTGAGCCCACGGTGCAGGGAAGCGGAACGGCCACCGGCACCGACACCGGCGGAGTCGTCAGGCGCGACTCAGGCAGTTGGGTGGCCGACGGCTTCGTGGCCGGTCAGCGGGTCATCCTCGACGGCCAGGCCGGGCAGTGGCGAGTGGTGGCCGTCGACGACCTGACCTTGACCCTGACCGGCACGACCCTGACCCAGGGTCTGCGGACCGTCACTCTGCCCGGCGAACACGGCGGTCTGACCGTGGTCCACGGCGGTGGCAACGCTCCGCTGATTATCACCGGCAACATGACCGGTGGGCAGGGTAGCCTGACCCGCGCGGACGGCATGGCATGGAGCGCAGACGGCTTCGCCGTCGGCCAGCTGGTGCACTTGGACGGCGAGACCGGCACCCGCACGGTCCTCGGCTTCGCTGACGCCATTTGCCCGGCTCCGGCACCCGGCCAGACCGGCGACCCGAGTTGCGGTCGGGGTGCGGTCATCCTGCTGTCAGGCGGAGCCGTGGCGTCCGGTATCCGCACGATCCAGGTGACCACCCCGCTGAAGATCGAAGCCACCGCGCCGATGGATTTGGTGCAGACCCCCGATCACCCGGCCCTGATCGACCCGCCCACCACAAGCACCCTCACTCGCTCCGATGGTGGTTCCTTCGTGGCGGACGGCTTCCTGGTGGGTATGCAGGTCGCGGTTTCCGGGGTGGCCGGACTGCGCACCATCACCGAGGTCACCGACACGTCGCTGACGCTGACCGGCAGCCGGCTGCATGGTCTTGATCTTGGTGGCCCGGTAACGGTATTCGGCTACGACCCGGCCCGCAGCGGCGGGGTACTGATCGGTGGCGATCGCATCACGGTCTGCAACCCGGACGCGGTGGATGCTGCCGGTAACCCCGTGCCCTGCGGGCCGGTGCTGGGTGGGCCCAACTCGCCGCTGGTGATCTACGGTGACACCTCGCAGGACGGCGTTTGGTATTCGGGAGACCCCAAGAAGGTCGATGGCGTCAACTTCGGGCCCAAGCCGTTCGACCCCTTCTACGGCATTCCCGATGAGGACGAGGACTTCATCTTCCCGGTCGCCAACGGGTTCGATCACGCCGGGAACGACATCATCGACGCGTCCGGGATGTTCGCCGGCGTCGCGGTCGGCGACCTGCCGACTGTCGGATTGACGATCTACGGTGGTGCCGGCAACGACACGATCATTGGCAGCCAGGCCGGCGACTTCCTGGCCGGTGGGTCGGGCGACGATATCATCCTTGGACAGGGCGGGCTGGACCAGATCTACGGTGACAACGGCGTGAACGTGGACGTGCTGACCCGCGCGCTCACCCTGCCCTCGGTCAACACCAGCACCCACCCGTTGGCGGATGGTCTGGCACCGGGTCGGGATTCGCTGTTCGGTGACGGTCGGCCGGGTACAGAAGAGTTGCCCGGGATGGACGTCATCTTTGGTGACTTCGGTCAGGTCGACCAGGACGTCGCCGATCCGAACCTGCCGGACGCGCGTCCGCAGAAGATTCAGACCACGGGCGCCATCCTGGCGATGCGAACCGATCGCACCGACGGACTGCCCGACCTCATCATCGGCAGCGGCGCCGACGACTACCTGTTCGGTGGGACCGGCGACGACGTCATCGAGGCCGGCGAGGGCAACAACGTGGTGCTCGGCGACAACGGCCTGGTGTCGCTGCTGGTGGGGCTGCGCGTCGAGACGACCGACCCGGCCTTCTTCGGTAACGACCGCATCGTCGCCGGTGACGGGGAAGACATTGCTTTCGGTGGCACCGGCGCCGACTTCATCGACGCCGGCGACGGCGACAACCGGGTGCTGGGCGACAACGGGCGCTTCGTCCGATACACGGAACTGACTCCGGACTGGTCCATCCTGCCAGTGACGATCTCCCGATTGGAGACCACCTACCCCACCTTCGGCGGGCCGGACCGGATCACCACCGGCGCGGGCATCGATCTGGTCGCCGGTGGGACTGACGGTGACATCATCGCGTCCGGCGCAGGTGACGACGTGGTGCTCGGCGACAACGGCAGTTTCGACCTGATCGAGATCACCACAGTGTTGCGCGGGCTCAATGTGACCTCCACCGACAACACGATCGGTGGCGACGACGTGGTGTACGCCGCCGAGGGCAACGACATCGTGCTCGGTGGCACGGGCAACGACGACATCGACGGCGGCGCCGGCGTCGACTACCTGTTCGGTGACAACGCGGCCTTCAACCTCGTGCTGGCGCACGGATACGTGCCCGAGCAGACCGACCAGTTGGGGTTGCCTTCGTCGGCTCTGCCTGCCACCGCCGCCGGGGAGTTGCGCTACCTGCAGATCACCCTGCTCGACCACGACCTGGCAGCCCTCGCCGCCGGTCCACTGGCGTGGGGCGATGACTACATCGCCGGCGGCCCCGATGACGACATGATCTGGGGCCAGTTGGGCAACGACGTCATCCAGGGCGACGGCGACATCGACTTCCGGGTGAACGGTGCCAAGGTGGGTGCCGAGCGTGACGCCGCCGGCTACCTGGCGGTGCGGCCCAGCTACGAGGCGGTCACCGATGGTGACGACTACATCGAGGGCGGTGGCGGCGACGACGTGGTGTTCGGCGGACTGGGCGCCGATGACATCATCGGTGGCAGCTCGGCGCAGTTCTCGCTGGTGACGATGGCGCAGCGTCCCGATGGCAGCGACATGCTCTTCGGCGGCGCCGGTACCCGGATCGAACGCAACGAGGACTCCCGCGGCCATCTGCGCGACTCCGACGTACTGATCGGTGACAACGGCAACGTCCTGCGCGTGGTGGTGGCCGACAGCACGGTGTTGACCAGGGCGCCGTGGGATCAGCGGTCGCAGCGGCAGGAGCTGGACGAAGGTCTGCTGCTCCGGGTGGTCGTGCTGCTGGACTACACCGAAGGCGGGCCGGATGCGTATCCGCAACTGTTCCCGGACATCACCCAGGCCGCGGCCGCGGGCGCGGGTACCGGAGTCGTCGACGTCTGGGGTGCCGATGAGCTGCACGGCGAGTCCGGCGACGACGCAATCTGGGCGGGCGGCGGCAACGACGTGGTCTACGCCGACGCGGGTGACGACAATGTGGTCGGTGGCTGGGGACACGACTGGATCTCCGGTGGGACCGGCGTCGACGTGCTGCACGGTGACGAGGCGTGGGCGACCTACCAGGTGCAGACCCTGACCACCCAGGGTTCGAAGGTCCGGCAGCATTCGGCGAAGTGCCACGTGGTGCCCCCGCAGCCCCAGTTCGCCAACGACGTGATCTTCGGCGGTTGGGACGACGACGTGATCGACGGCGGGTGGGGCCACGATGCGCTGTCCGGAGCCGAGGCGCTGGCCACTTCCTACGCACCTGACTACGCCGGTGGTGTCTTCGAAACAGGTTGGAACCGGCCGGTCAACAACGGCAACCTGCTCGGGGTGAACCCGGTCACCGGCAGGCCGGACGGCCAGTTCGATCCCGAGACCGTGATCACGTTCAACCCCGACGGCAGCCAAGTGGATGTCGGCTGGCATCGGGTCAAGGTGACCGAGACCAAGACTGTGACAAACCCGCGGACCGGGGTTACCTCGACCAAGACCTACGACACGTGGGTCAAGGAATGGACCGGGCCTTCCGAACTGGTGTGGTTCATGACCAACGATCCGGCGGACGGCGATCCGCTCTCCCGGAATTGCGGTCGCCGCGGTCGTTGCTGCGGCACGCCGCGGACGTTCACTGACGGCGACGACGTGCTGTTCGGCGGGGACGGCCACGACTGGCTGGTCGGCGGCACTGGTCAGGATGCGCTGTGGGGCGGTGCCGGCAACGATCTGCTGAACGGCGACGACGATCCGTGGACCGATCAGGGGCTCAACCGGCATGCCGACCGCAGCGGCAGTTATGGCGATCTGCTGATCGGTGGCGATGGCCGTGACGAGTTCATCACGAACAACCGCGCCGATGAAGTGATTCACGGTGACGGCAAATCGAAGTGCCGTGCCGGGCTGAAGTCGGCCGAGTTGCCGTCCGGATCGTTCGCGCGTTGGCCGGTGCTGCGGATGGTGCCTTCCGCCATGCTGCGTGCACTGCGCGACGTGCCGAAGGTGGCCGGGCCACAGGTGGTGGCGGTGCCAGTGCAAGATCCGCTGCCGACAGGCACCGCAGACCTCACTCCGATCGCAGGATCGGCGCCCGGAGGTTCGGCCGCAAGTTGGTCACCGGTCTACTTCCAGCTGCCCGAGCCGGCCGCCGTGGACAACCCGTATCGTGGCGACTCCGGCAATCTGGGCTGGGGAGCCGATTACGATTCGATGCACTGCCAGGCGGATGGGCGTGGCCGGACGGCATGCCTGGCGCGCGCGACCACGCTGCTGGTGACGATCGGCACCACCGTGGTGCTGCCGATTTCGATTCAATTGGTCGACGTCGTGGCCGATCTGGCTCCCCGGCATCGGAACAGCCGGAATGCCAACAGCCGCCCCGGCCGGGCCGAGCCGGTGCCGCTGTCTCGCGACAACCTGGCCACGGTGATCCAGCTGGCTGCCGGTATGTCCATGCTGCCGGTCACCGATGCCGCCACTGTCTCACCGGTTGACGATCCGCCGGTCTCACCGATTGACGATCCGCCGGTCTCACCGGTTGACGATCCGGTTGGTGAGCTTGGCGCCGGCCGGCCGGAGACGCCAGTGCTGGTTGCGGCGGCCTGGCTACCGGGTGTGGGTGCGGTCGATGGCTGGCTCGATCAAGGTGAGCCGTGGGCTGACAGCCGGGACGCGGAGTTCATCAACCTGGCCACGATCCCGTGGGTGACGCCGATGGCCGTGGCGGTTCTGGTCGACCTGCCGGCCGGGCACCACCGTCACACAGGGTGTCACAGCAAACCGGCAGTTGGCTACCAGCTCGACAAGTCCCTTTGGTTGGGCACCGTCTCGGGTCCATCCACAGTGGGGTTGGCGCTCAACTGGCCGGCGCCCTGGGTGCCCGAAGAGTTGAAGCCGGCTCTGCCGCCTGCAGGCGGGGGAACCGAGACGCTGGCCGATTTCGCCGCCCTGCCGTGGTGGCGCACTCCGGTCGCGACCACGATGGCCATCAATCCCGGCGGGCAACCCGGTCATCATCCCGGCGGCCAACCCGGTCGGCCGATACATCTTCCACCGCCCGGGCCACAACTGTGGGCCGTGGAGCGCGCGGTTGCATGGTCGGATGTGGCGTTCCTGATCGGTTTGCCGAGCAAGCGCGGCGGCAGGTGTCGTGACACCGCGGGTGGCATCGGTGCTCTTCCTGACCCGTTGGGCAGCTGGGCGGGGCAATGGCCCCAGCGGTATCCGCAACCGGAGTCCGCCCTGCAGCCACCGCAATGGACCCTGCCGTGGACCGATCCAATCCAGGTGTCGGTGTTCACAGGGGACGGACGGAATAACCGGCCCTGGGATTTCGGTGGGAGAACCCAAGAATGCCGGCACGCCGAACCGCGCCTGCTCGCCGCCGCGACGGTGACCCCCCAGCCACTGATTCTGGCCCTCGTCCTTGGTTCTGAACGAGCTGCTGTCGGCAATCACCCGCACCCAACGGGCACGATGCCCCCTGTGGATGTGCAGCAGGGCTCGCTCTCCGGGACGCTGGCCATGCCGGGTCTGGGATTCCCTTGGCAGGCGATGGCGCTGCCGCTGGTACTGCCAGACGTGCTCGCGACCTTGGTGCGCGAGGCTACCGGTCACCGGGTCCGGCCGGCGGATTCCCGCGTCCTGGTGAACGGTCCGTGGACGTCAAGTCGGCTCCTCGGCTTGCTGGGTCTGAACCGACCCACCGGGATCACCGGGTCGCTGGTTACCACCGCCGGCGAGAGTCCGCTGCAGTTGCGCGCCGCCGCGCTGGTGTTGCCGGTGCGCATCGACATCACCCTGCCGGGCGGCCACCGGTGCACCGAAGCCCGAGTCCGCTCCATCACGATCGGCGTAGCCGTCTCGGAGTGGGCCGCCTTGAGCCGCGGCCCCGGCGGACACCGAGTATCCGGTACCCGGCACGACGATCGGTGGGTGCTGCTGTCGACCGCGACTGACCGCGCAATGGCCTGGCAGTCGCAGCAGGATCCACGAAGCCAAGCCGTGCTGTCACCCTGGGCACGACCCTGGACGATCCCGATGGTCGTGTCCTTGGCAGTCGCGGCCCCCGGCCACCGCCACGGGGTTCGGTACCGACCCGGCACCACACAGCCGACGCCCCACGTCACCTTCACCTTTCCACCCCCACAGTGGAGACTTCCGGGCCAACCGATTGTCACCGGGACTCTGACGAAAGTGGTGCCCGCACGGACGAAAGCGCTACCCGGACTCCATCACGATCGACGGCGATGATCCTCGGATCCTCGGCAGCCGTGCCACCCCTACTCGCGAATGACTGGGCATGATGGGCTGTCCACCACGCGCACGCTGGTCTGCTCACCCAGCACCACGGCCACCTCACCGCAAACCAGTCGGCTGACCGTGCCTGAAGTGGTGCCGGCAGCCACCAGCGCTGCCTGGGCGCCCTGGGTCGTGACATCGGTGAGGTCGACCTGCGCAGCGCCAGCCAACTGGATGCCCAGCCGCTGTCCGCTGAGTCTCAGCCCGGCCACCGAACCAGTCGCCTGCTCATCCCAGACCACCCCGGCATCGCCGCTGGTCGAGATCGACCCGCCGCTGATCCTGGCACCGGCCTGCCCGACCACCGCAATCGCCACTGGCACCGCGGCCGAAACAGCGATGTCGTCGAGGGTGGTGGTGGTCGTCCCGGACAGGCGGACGCCCAGTTCGCTGGGGTCAGAGATGCGGGCACGAACCAGGTCGAGCGTCCCCGACCCGGTGGCCTGCACGCCGATGGCGCCGCCTGTGAGCCGGGCGTCCGTGATCTTGACGGCGCCGCTGCCGGTGAGGCCGAGGCCCACCTGCGCGTCCGTACTGTCCAGGCCGGTGAGCGTGGGCGCGGCCCGCTGGTCGACCCTGACACCGATACCTGCGTCGATGACGGTCACGTCCGAGGCTGCGCCGGCGGCGTCTTCGACGTAGCACAGGGCGCAGCCGTCGGTGCCAGTGACTGTGAGTGACTGGATCGTAGGTGTCTGGTGACCGGCGACTACCAGGCCGCCGGCAGAGTTGTCGGCCAGGGTGACGTCAGCCAGTCGTTGGGAGGTGGGTTGGCTGTCGAGAGGTGCCCGGTTGGGTTGCAGCACTATCCCGAAGCCGCCGGTGTCGTCGGCGACTCGGGCGCCGGATATGTGCACGTGCTGCAGGTCGTAGCCGCCCTGGGCCACCATCACCACATGTGCGCCAAGCTCACCGGTGTGCTCAACCGTCAGGTCGTGGAGCTGGACGTCGCCGTCGACGACGCTGACGAGGGTGGCGCCGGCGGCGCCGGAGGTGATTGTGGTGTCGTCGACCCCGGCACCGGCCAGGGTGAGCGGCCGGAGCACGATGAGCGGACTCTCGAGCTCGTAGCGGCCCGCTGACATCGTGATGACGGAATTGCTGCCCGCCTGGTTGACGGCATCCACCAACTCATCGGCGGTGGTGACCGTGAGCTCGTCCGCGCCCGCGTCCGAGGGATCGACAGTACCCAGGGGATCGGCCCTGAAGGTTTCGGCCACCGCGTCCTGGACCGCAGTGCCGCCGCGGAGGCGCGCCAGTTCTGCCCGCACAAGGTCCGTGAGCTCGGCTTGCGAGCAGTCCTCCACCCCGGCCTTGCTGCGGAGCCGGTCCGCCTCGATCTGCAGCCGCTCGACGCCGATTGTGGACGCGCGTTCCAGATCGCCCGCGGCGATGCCGGCGAAGCTGTCCACGTAGAGCTGGATGGCGTCCACGATTTCCTCGGCGATCGCGCCGCACGGGGTGGCGCGGACGCTCGCGTCCGGCGCTGACGGGGACCGATCCGCTGCCGGCGTGCCGCTGCAGGCCACCAGCATCATGCTGAGGATGATCGCCGGCGCCGAGCGTATCCAGCGTGATGGATCCGGAAATGTCATGCGGACGTCCTCTTTCCGATGGTGCACCAATCCTCTCGAAGAGCGGTGCTCCGCAGTGGGATTACGCGCTTTCGGCCACGGATCGAGTTTCGGAGCCTGTTGTGCTTTCGCGGGAAGCCGCTGCCGCGATGCCGCAGCGCCGTCGAAAATGGCGCCTTGACCCTCTTGCGTTCCCCACTGGACCTGACGCTGCTTCGCATCTCCCCGCGCCAGTCTGCCCGTCCCGGACCATACTGGGCGGACGGGAAGGAGAACGCCATGGCGGAACAGACATTCGTGGTGGTGGGTGGGGGACTGGCCGGCGCGAGCGCCGTGACCACCCTGCGTGGGGAGGGCTTCAAAGGCGAGCTTGTGCTCCTCGCCGGCGAGCCGGAGGTGCCCTACATCAGGCCACCGCTCTCGAAGGAGTACCTCATGGGTCAGGCCGAGCGGTCGGCCGCCCAGGTTCATCCCGAGAACTGGTACGGCGATCACGGCGTCGACCTCCGTCTCGGCACTCCCGTCGAATCCATCGACGTCGTCGAGAAACAGGCCGTCCTGACTGGCGGCGGACGCCTCGCCTGGGACAAGCTGCTCATGGCCACCGGATCGTCCGCGCGCCGTCTTGGCGGCGAGAGTTTCCCCGAGATCGAGGGCGTCCACTACCTGCGCACACTTGCGGACTCCGATGCGCTCAAGGACGCACTCACCGGCGGTGGTCGCCGGGTGGTGGTTGTCGGTTCGGGCTGGATCGGCCTCGAGGTGGCGGCTGCGGCCCGCAGTCACGGCAACGCGGTGACCGTGCTCGGCATGGAGGAGGTCCCCCTTCAGTTGGCGTTGGGCCGTGAGCTGGGCACCTACTTCAGGGACCTTCACGTCCGCAACGGCGTCGATCTCCGCATGCAGGTCCGCACTGCGGGCCTCGAACACGATGATGGCAACGTCACCGGCGTCCGCCTCGGCGATGGCACGGTGGTGCCGGCGGACGTCGTCGTGATGGGCGTGGGCGCGATCCCGAACACGAAACTCGCGGAGGACGCAGGCCTCGACGTCGAGAACGGCGTCAAAGTGGACGCGAGTCTGCACGCGGGCCACGGCGTGTACGCCGCCGGGGATGTCGCCAACGCGTTCCACCCCGTGCTCAGTCGGCATCTGCGCGTGGAGCACTGGGCAAACGCGCAGTGGCAGGGCGAGGCGGCGGCGCGCGCGATGCTCGGGCGGGACGTGAGCTATGACCGTGTGCCCTACTTCTACACCGACCAGTTCGACCTCGGGATGGAATTCTCCGGCTACGGCCCCCTCATGGCCGAAGCTCGTGTGGTCCATCGCGGTGATCCTGAATCCGGCGAATTCATCTCCTTCTGGGTCACGGGCCCGGACCGCGCCGCCCGCGTGGTCGCCGGCATGAACGTCAACATCTGGGACGTGAACGCCACCATCGATTCGCTCATTGCCTCCGGCCGGGGCGTGGACGTGGCGCGCCTGAGTGACACCGCCGTCGAGCTCACGGATATTTGAGGACCCGATGACGGCCACGCTCTGCCCCGACTCCGTCCGCGCCCTCACCCCGCGCCGCATCGGCGCTCACGAGTTCGACTTCGCGGGCCGCGTGTCCGTCATGGCCATCGTCAACCGCACCCCCGATTCGTTCTACGACGGCGGAGCCACCTTCACGCTCGAATCCGCGGTTGCGGCGGCACTCCGCGCGGTGGACGACGGCGCCGACTGGGTGGATATCGGCGGGATGGCATTCTCGCCGGACACTCCCGAACTCACGCCCGCCGAGGAACTCGACCGCGTGCTGGGCGTGATTGTGGGGGTGCGAGCCGTCTCAAGCGTGGTGATCTCGGTGGACACGTACCGCCCGGAGGTCGCCGAGGCGTGCGTGGCCGCCGGTGCCGATGTCATCAACGACACGATGGGCCTGCGCGTGGACGGCATGGCCGACGTCCTGGCCGCCACGGGCGCCACCGTGGTGATCGCCCACTCCCTCGCACAGCCGCACCGGCACCACCCGCATCCGCGGTACGGCGACGTGGTGAGCGAGGTGGCCGCCTACCTCCGCGCCCGCGTGGAGTTCGCGCTCGGTGCCGGAATCGCTCCGGACCGCATCGTGATCGACCCCGGCCATGACCTCAAC
Organism: Actinomycetaceae bacterium; assembly: GCA_035647855.1. Classification (GTDB taxonomy): domain Bacteria; phylum Actinomycetota; class Actinomycetes; order Actinomycetales; family Actinomycetaceae; genus JAAZBW01. Next base: position 24,742 of record DASRMP010000070.1, read on the forward strand.
AAGAACACTCGGCACTCCCTCGAACTGACGCGGCGCCTCGCCGAGATCACCGTCCTCCCGTATCCGACCCTGGTGGCGCTCTCGAACAAGGACTTCATCGGGGAGACCCTGGACGCCGAGCGCGGTGAGCGATTGGCCGGTTCCCTCGCGGTCACAGCGATGTGCATCGAGCGGGGCGCGCGGATCATACGCGCGCACAACGTTGCGCCCACGGTCCAGGTGGCGCGCATGACGGAGGCGGTGCTGGGGCTGCGCGAGCCCGCCTGGACGAGGCACAACGTCTGATGGGTCCCTTCGACGTCGCCGAACTCCTGCGCGCATACGAGGTGGAGGACCGCTCCGTCCCGCACCTGCGCGCCAATTTCGTCTCCAGCCTCGACGGTGCAGCCACACACGCCGGACTCTCCGGCGGACTCAACAACGAGGCGGACAAGCAGGTGTTCGACCTCCTGCGCAGGCTCTCGGACGTCATCATGGTCGGCGCGGGGACCGTCCGCATCGAAGGTTACGGCGCGATGCGGCTGCCCGACTACGCAGCTGCGTGGCGCCTCGAACGCGGCCTCGCCCCCCAGCCGGTGTTCGCGCTCGTCTCGCGTTCGCTCGCTCTCGATCCAGGCTCTCCCGTGTTCACCGACGCGCCGGTTCGACCCCTCGTCCTCACCCACGCCGGAGCACCGCCTGATCGACGGCGCGCCCTGGCGGAGGTCGCCGATGTGGTCACCTGCGGCACCGAAAAGGTGGAGCCGCTCGCGCTGCGGGCGGCCCTCGTCGACCGCGGGCTGCCGCAGATCCTGTGCGAGGGCGGGCCGCAACTCTTCGGTGCGTTCATCGAGGCCGACGCCGTCGACGAGTTGTGCCTCACCCTCAGTCCAGTGCTGGAAGGCGGGAACGCGTGGCGAATCTCACGTGACGGCGCGGAGCGTCAAAGACCCATGCGGCTGGCCAGTATTCTGCGCGCCGACGGCACGCTGCTCCTCCGCTACCTGCGGCGATATCGCTGAAGGGTTTGCATCCGGAAAAAGTTCGGCATACGATATTGCGCAGACGAAGTGCGACGCCTGCCCCCCTGCGTGTCGCACTTCGTCCCTTTTTTGTCGGACAGTGTCGCGCCTCTCTCCTGTCAGTAATGCCCGGTAGCGGCGCGCCCAAACGCGCGAGTGCTCTCGCGCTGGTTAGCTTGGGGGAATGGCACCGCTGCGCTTCATCTCGCGCCGCCGGCGTGATCGCGACAGTCGCACGGACGAGGCGACTGCCAAAGCGCTGCCCGCGAAGAACTCGAACGCGGCAGAAACCTCCACGTCCGGCGTCGCCGCCGAGTCCCCCGCCCAAGCCGCCTTCAGCGCGGACGGAGAGCAGCCCACACCGGACGAGGCCTCGGGCGAACGCGAGCCGCGCACGCCCGGCGAGGCAGTGGCCACGGATGATTCTGCGGACCGGGAGAAGACCCCCGAGGAGGACCAGCGGCCCGGAAACGTTGACGTCGCGGCCGAGGGAGCAGATGCGGGAACCGGCAGCAGCGGCGCCGATCTGATCGAGCGTGCCCTCGCGAGCTGGCGCAACCACCTGCGGGAGCACTCCGGCGTCTCGCCGCTCTTCGACGTGGGCGAACTCGGAGCAGCTCTACTCGACCTCTCGAAGGCCCACCCCTCGGGGATAGCCCGGCTCTACGCCGGACGTGACACCCGCCTCACCAGCCTGGTGAGGGAGAAGGGCGCTCTCGCGGACGCCCGCAAGGGTGCACGTGCCGTCCTCCAGTACGCCGAGGAGTTGGCGCAGCGGTACTCGACCGCGCCCATCTATCTGGTCGTCGGTCTGGCGCGATGGGCGGACGTCGAGTCCGAATCCGCCGGCCTGCCCGGCGAGGTGAACCTCGCGCACGCCCCGGTGCTGATGAGGCCGCTCCATCTCTCGTCGGCCGGCGGAGAAGATGACGACTACGTGCTGCTGCTCGAACCCGGCATCGAGATCAACCCCGTCTTCGCGCGGGCACTCCGGCGCGCTGGAGCCGGTGAAGACCTCGACGCCCTCGCCGCTCTCTCCCTGACCGAGCACGGCTTCTCCCCGCACGCCACAGTCGACCGGCTGTCCGAGCTCGCCGAGACCCACCTGACAGACTTCGAGGTTGCAGATCGCCTCTACGCCGGTCCCTTCGTACATCCAGGACAACTGCTCCTCGATGATCTCGACGCCGTCGAGTCGCTCGTGGGCGGAAACAAGATCGTGCGGGCTCTGGCCGGTGACATCGAGGCGAAGCTCGAGCTCTCGCGTCCACTGCCTCCTCCCAACCGGTTCGACCGGGAACCGGACGCCGAGCGAGGAGTCGGCGACCTCGACCCGATCGAGCAGAGCGCCATCGATCAGGTGGCGTCCGGCCGGAGTCTGATCCTTGATGCCCGTCCCGGGTCCGACTCACCGGCTGTCGTCGCGGCCGTCCTCGCGGACGCGGCGGCATCGGGACGGCGGGTGGTGCACGTCCCAGGCACTCGCCGCGCGGGACGCGCCGTGGTGAAGGCGCTCGGCGAGCACGGACTTGGGGATCTCATCCTCGATCTCCAGGAATCCGCCTGGCGCAGTACTGCCCCTGCTCGCCTGCGCGGCGGTCTGGAGCCGTGGGAGGACCGTCTCGACGACGACGCCGTGCGCCGTCGTCGTGCCACGCTCCACGAGGCACGCGGGCGGCTCGAGACCTACATGAAGGCGTTGCATCGCGAACGCGACCCGTGGCGGATTTCGGCACACGACTCGCTCCAGCATCTCGCGGAGCTCACCACCTCCGCGAGCGGCCCGTCCACGAGCGTCCGGCTGAGCCGCGAGACGATCGGCGGCCTGGACGATACGACCCGCGCGGACGCGGCCGAGAAGCTGCGCCGGTTCGCGATCCTCGGGGGCTTCTCCAATCGGCGGACGGACACGCCCTGGTTCGGTGCACGCGTGCGCAACCACCGTGAGGCGTCCGACGCGCTCGAGCGGAGCCAAATCCTCGCGGAGGTCGTCCTCCCCAAGGTCATCGCGGACGCCGAGCGAGTCTCCGATGAGACCGGTCTCCGGCAACCGGGCTCGCTGAATGAATTGCACGAGCAACTCGAGATGATGGAGGGCATTCGGGAATCGCTGGATGTCTTCCAGCCCATGATTTTCGAGCGCTCCGCCGCAGACATGGTGATCGCAACGGCCACCGCGAAGTGGCGGACGAAGCACCAGGTCGAGATGCCTGCCGCGGCACGCCGCCGGCTCACGAAGCAAGCGAAGGACATGCAGCGGCCCGGGGTGGTCGTCGAGAACCTGCACGAGGCGCTCTCCCGCGTGCAGCGGCAACGCGAAGTGTGGCGGCGTCACAACCCGTCGGGAGGCTGGCCGAAACTGCCACAGGGGCTGGGCGAGGCGCGCCGCAGCGTGCGCGACGCCGTCGCTCGCCTCGACGGACTCAGCGAGGTCTTCCCCGACCGCGAACTGTTCGATATCCCGCTCGAGGAACTGCGCGAATTCCTTCTGGGCCTCGGCGCAGACCCGTCAGCGTTGCGCTACCTCCCCGAACTCAACACCCTCGATATCCAGCTCAACCACCTCGGGCTCAACGAACTAGTCGTGGACCTGCGGGAACGTCAGGTGGAACCTGACTGCGTCGCTGCCGAGCTCGAGCTGAGCTGGTGGGCGTCGGTGCTCGAGTCGATCCTCGAGTCCGACCCCGCCCTCGCCCGCCACGACGGCGCCTCCCTGAACGCACTCGCGGACAGCTTCCGCGAGCTTGACCGCGCCCAGGTGGCGTCGCTTCCCGGACCCGTGCGCCGCGCGGTGGACCGCCGCCGGGCCCGCGTGATCTCGGCCGACAAGGAGAAGGCGCGCGAACTCTGGATCGCTCTGTCCAGTCCGCACGGCACCAACCTTCGGATGCTGCGTTCAGACTTCGGCGAGTTGCTGGTCGCCGCCCGCCCGATTTGGGTGATTCCGCCGCTCGCTGTCGGCCAGGCGCTGCCCCCAGAGGAGGAGATCGATCTCCTCGTGATCGACGGCGCCCACCACCTCCCCACCGCGCACGTCGCAGCCGCCATCGCGCGGGCCTCCCAGGTGGTGCTCGTCGGCGACACCAGCCGCCCTGGTGGCGGCCTGATCGACGAACTGGCGGGCACGCTGCCGCCGGTGCTCCTGCCCACCGACCGTTCGCGCCGCGAGGAGCATCTCGCGTCGTTCCTCGCCGGCGGGGGATGGGAAGGCTCCATCACCACGCTGCCTGCGCCGCCGTCGCCGTCGCGCATACGCCTTCACGTTGTGGAGGGGTATGGGATGCCCGCCATCGGGGCTGTCGCCGTCGAGGGCGTGCCCGCGGAGGTCGAGGCGTCTGTTGCGCTGGCAAGGCAGCATGTGAGGAAGGGCGAGACGGTGGCGGTGGTGTCGCTCTCGCAGGTGACGGCGGCGCGCATCCGCGAGGCGATGGCGGAGGACCTCGAACTGGGGCCTGTCCTCGCCGATCACGATCGCCTGATCGTCGTGGATGCGGAGGGTGCCGCGGGGCTCCACCGCGACGTAGTGATTCTTTCGGTCGGATTCGGGAAGACTCCCCATGGGCGCGTGCTGCACCGCTTCGGGCCGATCTCCGCCCCGGAGGGTCTGGCCCTCATGATCGACATTCTCGACGTCGTCGTGCACGACCTCGAGATCGTCTCGTGCCTCGCGCCTGATGACATCGAACCCGATCGACTGCACCACCCTGGCACCGAGCTCCTCGCGGAACTCCTCAACTTCGCCTCGGACCGCCCGGGTCAGCCCGGCTCGACCAAGGCTCGCAGCCGGCCTGACGAGGGCGAACCCGACCGATTGCTGGTCGACCTCAGCACCCGCCTCCGGCGGCATGGCCTGGAGGTCGTGCCGCAGTACGGGTTCCAGGGCGGCGTCCGAATTCCGCTCGCCGTCGGGCACCCGGACCGGCCCGGGGAGCTTTTCGTGGGTGTACTCACCGACGACGCGAACTATGTTGCCGAACCGTCACTCCGGCGGCGGGACCGTTACTGGGTGGAGCGGCTGGAGAGCCACGGCTGGGTTCCCCACATGGCCTTCTCCCAGGCGGTGTTCATGGACCCGGACCTTGAGGTGCGGGCCATTGCGGCAAAGGTGCGCTCCGCCATCGAAGCGTCGAGTGAGCCTGGCGCGGGCGCCGAGCCCGAGTTGACCAACGCGGAGCCCGAGGTGGCGCACCCCGAGCCGGAGCCGGAGCCGGCCGAGTTGGAACCGCGGACTGCCGGGCCCGAACCTGAGGTGACCGATTCCGAACCACAACCAACTGACATCGAACCGGATGCACCGCGGTTGCGTGTGCCTCGTCCCGATGTTCCACCTGGCCTGCCGATCAGGGAGTATTCGGAGCGTGACCTGGACGAACTCGTCGCATGGGTTGCGTCCGATGGGGTCGCAAGGGACACGGATACGATGGTGGTCGAGCTGCGGCGCGAGCTCGGGTTCAGTCGCCGTGGCTCAAGAATCGAGGAGGCGCTGAGGTCAGCGGTGAAAAGACATGGGTGAACGTGGCAAGCGTCGGCGAGTCGTGGTGCCGTCGGAGGTCGACAAGATGCGTCAAGACCGGGAAGATCCCCAAGCCGGTCCTGTGAGGCCCCGTGAGTTGCCCGACCGTGCCGCCGAGGACCGCGACGAAGCGTGGGGCGACGCTCCCGACTCGAACGACCAGCGTCTCGAAGAGGACGTGCCGCCCCACTGGGGTAACCGCGGCAGACTCTGACCCCGAAGGGAGTGTGAAGTTCCCCAGCGGCGCAGTCTTGATCCTTGGAGGGCCTGTTGCGCTTTCGCGGGAGCCGCTTCCGTGGGTGTTCTTGTCACTTCTAGCCCGAAAACAGCCATCTTCAGCCCCGAACGGGCCTCCCCGGTAGCGGAGAGCAGGGACTTCCGCGGGCGTTCTGTCACGTCTGTAGGAGTTTCGGCAGCGTCTGCTGGTTTCGTGCGGTCCAGAGGCGCTTCTGAGCCTGTTCAACCGGGTGACGGGGCCTCTTGACCGGTGGCGGAGCGACGACTGTAGGCGTTTGGCTTCTTCTGTAGGAGATAGACACGTGTAAAACGCCTACGGAAGAAGCGAAGCACCTACGGTAGAGGAATCCGCCGGTCCGGAGGGGCCGCAAACAGGCCAGAAGAGGACCAAATCCACCCTTCGAGGGGTAGGCGCCGGTCCGCAGGGGCGAGACTCCTACAGTGGTGGCTGAAAGCTCCGGCCAAGAGGCCGCTGGTTCTCACGCGCCGGTACTCACGCGCCCGTGCTCACGCGCTGCGCTGGGCGGCGAGGATGTCCTTGATCTCCTGGAGGAGAACGACGTCTTCCGGCTTCTCCTTGGGCTCCTCGGTCTTGCGACGCGCGGCCAGCGTGTTCATCGGAACGACGATGAAGAAGTAGACCGCGACGGCGACCAGCAGGAAGTTCACGACTGTCGTGATGATTGTGCCTGGCTGGATGACGGCGTTGTTGAGGGTGAACATGCCGACCTCGTCGAAGTTCGGAGATCCGAAGATCGCCGCGATGAGTCCCATGATCAGGTTGGTCACGGACTCGACAACGGGCGTGAAGGAGTTGGCAATGATGACGCCGACGGCAAGCTCGATGACGTTGCCGCGAGTGATGAATTCCTTGAATCCCTTGAGCATGCTCAGTCCTTTCGTGGAGGAGATGATGAGAATCAGTCAATGGGCGTGACCGCTACGCGCAGGGACGCGCGCGCGCTCGACGCCAGAACCAAGTTAACGATTTCATCGGGGACCGCAACTATCAGAAACGCATTACAGTTCTCGGTCCCGAGCAATCCGTTGGAAACCTCTCCGTCAAGTTGTGACAAAACCCGCACGTCACGGGCCACCATCAGGCCTGTGCCGTCAACGGTCTCGCCAACGAGTGTGATATTGCTCCCCGGTTGGGCGAGCGCGCGGGATCCCGGGTCCGCGACCTGCACCGTCACCACCGTGGTGCCGGCCGGCGCTGTGTCGGCCAGTTCCGGACCGAGGAGCATACCCGCGGTCAGCGGCGTGCCCGACGGCAATCCGACTGCAAGCGTCTCCCCGACGGCGTCCGCGAGCCCCGAGAGTGAACCCTCGACGGCGGGAGAGAAGGCGGTCAACTCAAGATCCCCGGTTCGAAGGACATGACCCGCGGCCAGTTCCGCTGTGAGGACGACGGCGGCGGCCCCGTCGTCGTCGTGCGCGAGGGCATCCGCGACCGTCAGGGTGCCCGCAGCGAGTGAGATGGCGAGGAATACGTGCCGCCAACGCCACGCGGCGGCACGCCAACCGGCGGCCCGGGAGGCGCGGCGGACGGGCGAGGCCCGGAAGGGACGGTTGAGCAGCACCATGCCGAGAAGCTAGCTCACCGCGCGTATGGGAGTGGCAGGCAGTGGGCGGCGGCTGTGGACAATCAGTCCTTGGCGGCGGGTGTGGATTTCGGGGAGCCCGCAGACTTCCGGGCACCCGCGGATTCCCGGGCGCCCGCGGATTTCCGGGAATCGGTGCGATAGAAGCCCGATCCCTTGAAGACGATTCCCGCAGGGGTGAAGAGCTTGCGCAACTCCCCGGAGCATTTGGGGCAAGAGGAGAGCGCTTCCTCTTCGAAGCGCTGGTAGACGTCGAACTCGTCGCTGCACTGGGTGCAGCGGTACGCATAGGTGGGCATTGAACTCCTCTGGGCTTCCGCCGGCTGCAATCGTAGCGCTCGACTCCCGCAACAGCAGAGGGGCGAAGGAACTTCCCGGCGGCGGACGGAGATGTCCGGGTCTTGGACCAGCCGGGACGAATGTGTCCGCGGGCACCTATAGGCTCAGAGGGTGAAAGACGAAGGAGCCTTTCGGCGCAGGATTCTGATAGCCGTTGCGGCATTCCTGGTCGCGGTGCTGGCGCTCGCCGTGACCATATCGGTGATCGCGCTGCGCCGGCCGTTGCCCGCCCACGCAGGTACGATCGCCACCGATGTCGGTGGCGAGGTCCGGATCGAGCGCGATGCGCGGGGAGTCGCGCACATCTACGCGGACAACGATTCCGATCTCTTTTTCGCCCAGGGCTACGTCCACGCGCAGGACCGCTTCTTCGAGATGGACTATCGGCGCAAGGTCACTGCGGGCCGCCTGTCGGAACTCGTAGGGGAGAGCGAGGAGGCGCTGAACGCTGACAGAGCCATCCGGACCCTGGGCTGGCGGTTCGTCGCCGAGCAGGAGTGGCCGCTCCTCAGCCGCGAGAGTCAGTCTTTCCTCACCGCCTATGCGGACGGAGTGAACGCCTACATCGCGGGGCGCGAGGCCTCGCAACTCGGGTTCGAGTACATGGTGCTGGGGCTTCGGGTCCAAGTGCACAATCCCGAGCCCTGGACCCCGGTGGATTCGCTCACCTGGCTGAAGGCCATGGCCTGGGATCTGCGAAGCAATTATGACGAGGAATTGGAGCGCGCCGCTTCATATCAGGCAGTGGGGGACCTCAACCGTATCGAGGAGATCTTCCCGGGCTTCCCGTACGCCATCCACGCGCCGGTCCTCCCCTCGGAGTCCTCGCCGGTCGCCACCTCTGATCCTTCCGGAGCCGTCACGAGCATCCGTCACGGCGAGGCCCTGGGCAGCGCCGCGATCCAATCCGCGATCGCCGCGCTCGAGGCCGTCCCCACGCTGGTCGGCCGGGGAGATGGCATCGGGTCCAACTCGTTCGTTGTCTCGGGGGAGCACACCGAGAGCGGTCAGCCGATTCTCGCGAACGATCCGCACCTCGTCCTGGGCGCCCCCAACCTCTTCTACCAAGTGGGTCTGCACTGCACGCAGCAGACCCCGGACTGCACTTTCGACGTCGGCGGGTTCTCCTTCGCAGGTATGCCGGGCGTGATCATCGGCCACAACAGCGACCTCGCGTGGGGCCTGACCAACATGGGCGCAGATGTGACCGACTTCTTCCTCGAACGCGTCTACTCCAACAACACCTACGAGTACGACGGCGATCGCGTGCCGCTCGAGAGGCGAACCGAGACCATCGTGGTCAACGGGGCGGACCCCGTCCAGATCGATATCAGATCGACGGCGCACGGCCCGATCATCTCGGACATCCTCCCCGAGGCCATCACGAGCACCCCGGTTCCCGCCGGCAGCCCGTCCGGCGGTCTCGACGGCTACGAGGTCTCGCTGCGCTGGACGGCGCTGGACCCGGGCCGGACCGTGGATGCGATTTTCGCGATGAACCGGGCCAGCACCGCCGAGGACGTCGCGGGCGCGGCCGCGCTCTTCGAGGTCCCCGCCCAGGCCATCGTGTTCGCCACCACCAGTGGGGACATCGGTTTCCAGGCGCCCGGGCGCATCCCCATCCGTCCGGTCATCGAAGGTCCGGTGGCGTCGGACGGTACCTGGCCGCGGCCCGGTTGGGACCCGGCATATGAGTGGCAGGGTTTCGTTGCTTCCGAGGACATGCCCAGCGTTCTCAACCCGGGCGAGGGATTCGTCGTCGCGGCGAACCAGGCGGTCACCGCTCCGGGTGAGGGCCCATTCCTCGGCGCAGACGTCGATCCGGGTTTCCGCTCCAACCGCATCCGTGCGCTCCTGAACGGCATGTTCAACGGTGGCGGGAAGATCGCCGTCGAGAGCGCCAATGAAATCATGCTGGACTCGAAGCACCCGATCGCGGAGGCGCTCGTGCCGATCATCCTGCAGCTCGAACTGAAGGACGACTTCGTCGCGGACGCCGTCGGCGTGCTGGCCGAATGGCGCGACGCGGGCTATCCGAACGATGCCCGCTCCTCGGGAGCCGCGTTCTTCAACACCGTGTGGGCCCATCTCGTCACCCGGACGTTCGCTGACGAGCTTGGCGATCAGTCCTCCTTCGGAGACGCCCGCTGGATCGAGGTTGTCCGTGAATTGCTGGCATCGCCGCAGAACCGCTGGTGGGACGATGTCACGACTGTCTCAGTGACGGAGACGCGGGACGAGATCCTGCTGCAGTCGTTGCAGGACGCTCGTGCCGAACTGACGAACACTCAGGCCAAGGACCCCGCACGGTGGCTGTGGGGCGATCTGCACCAGGCGCAGTTCACTCATCCGGTCCTCTCTCCGTCCGCCGCGCCCGCTCCGATCGCCCGCCTGATGAATCCGGCACCCTTCCCCGTCGACGGGGGCACCGCCTCCGTCAACGCGACCAACTGGGCCGTGACTTTCGACGAGCGGGGCCGTCCCGACTTCTCGATGACGTCCGGTCCCGCGATGCGCATGGTCGTCGACCTCGCCGATCTGGACGCCTCCACATGGGTGGTGACCACCGGGACATCGGGTCACCCGTCGTCGGGGCACTTCAAGGACCAACTGGCTGCCTGGCGTGATGGTGAAAGCTATCCGTGGCCGTGGACGGAGGAGGCTGTCACGGAGGCGTCACAGCACACTCTGACACTCACGCCAGGGGAGTAGCGGGCTGCGACCGGGAGGCGGCGGTGTGCCTCCCGGGCCCGGCGATCGGGCGATCGCTACCGCAGATGCCCGCCGACGTACACGGCCCCAGCGGCACGGGTCTCTCGCTCGAGGCGGGACCCCTCCAGCAGGAAGACCGCCAAAGGAGTCAGCACGGCCTTGACCGCCACGTCCATGTCGTCGTGAGGCAGCGCCTGCGTGCTCACGAGTTCGTCCTCGAACACCATCGCGAACGTCGGGGTCGCGGGATCGATGAGCTTGAGCATCCTGTCGTACCAGCCGCCGCCCTGACCGAGCCGGTTCCCGAGGCCGTCGACGGCGAGCGCCGGCGTGATAATCACCTCGGCGTTCCGGATGGCGTCCGCAGGGAGGCGGGGCCCGGAGGGCTCCGGCGGGCGGGATGGCGCCCGAGGTGTGAGGTCCTGGCTTCCCATGTAGACCGCCCACTGACGCGCGAGGCCTGGCCCCAGTGACGGAAGCAGAACCTGGACGCCGCGGGAATAGAGTTCGTCCAGCAGGGGCAAGGTCGGTGGCTCCCACCCGGAGGAGACGTAGAGGGCGATCGTTCGGGCGTCGCCGACCGCCTGAAGTCCGCTGGACACAAAATCGCGACCGAAATCTTCGATTTCCCGCGCGGTCCGTGAGCGTCGGCGCTCCCGGATCACACGTCGAAGTTCGGCCTTCGCGTCTTCCACCTCGTATCCAGTCGTGAGTGGAAGCCGCAGTGGCTCTGACATGCTCTCATCATCGCATCTCTGACCATCTGATGCAGAAGCCAAACGCCGCGTTACGCCCTCGGCGAGACGCGGCGTGGAGTCCATGGAGCAACACGCCGCCGCGCCTCCTCACCGTGGGGATGAGGCGTCCGTAGTTTGGACATGTGGATCTTTCTGGGTGGGTGCTAGTCGGGCTCACCCTGATTGTCCTCGGGTACATCGTGCCCCACCTGACGCGCCGCCAAGGAGTGGTCACCCAGTCACGAGCCGCCGACCGATTCTCTCCGAAGCTCCGGTTGGTGGACCCCGTGCCACCGGTACCGTCGACGGAGCGTCGGGCAGAGGCTCGGGCATACGTCCACCCGCCCGAGATCTCACGACGACGAACGGAGGCCCTCGCGATGATTCGCCCTACCGCACCTGCAGCGCACCGGGTCAACGCCCGCGAACTCGCTGCCGCACGCGCCTCTCGGGCCGCGGCAATCTCTCGTCGCGCGGCCGCCGGCCGCCGGCGCATGCTCCTGACGGGACTTCTCATCGTCTTCGCGGTAGCACTGTGGGTCCTTGCGGCCGCCGGACCCATCGCCTGGGGATGGGCGGTGCCGATAACGCTGCTCGCTGCCGGTGTCGGATACGTCGCGGTGCGAGCCGCGCTCGGCGACCGCGCGGCCGATGCCAAGGCCCGCGCGGAGATTGCGCGTCTGGATCAGCGCCTGCGGTTGTTCAGGACCGAGGAAGCTTCGGCGGCGCCTGTCGCCGCACTCAAGCCGTCCTTCAGCGAGATCCTCAAGCCGTACCAGGGCGCGCACGCAGAGACGCCTGGTCTCGACGAGACTGCGCCGCCGCGGCACGCGCTGCACTCCGCGGAGTCGGTGTTCGTCGAACTCGGCGACTCATCCACCGCGGGCGAGCGCGCGGTGGCCCACGCGCGCTCCGCTGACGAGCGACTGCCCACCGAAGGCGGCCCCGAGTGGACGCCCGTGCCGGTGCCGCTGCCCACCTACACGCTCAAGGCGGAGGCGCCGCGCCGTGAGGCGGCTGAGTGGGCACCGTCGTCCGACGACGGCGCCGCTGCCGCGCCGGTCCCCGCAAGACCGACGGGTGCCGCGCCGTCATGGCCCGCCGAAGACGACGAGGACGCGGACGCTGCGGCATTCGTTCTCGACGACGTCCTGGCCCGCCGCCGCGCCGCCGGCGCCTGAGTGGAGAAATGGACGTGGGATCCGTCACGAGTGCCCAGTGGGCACTCGGACTCGGTCGCTCCGGGTGATAGGCTGGCTCTCGCCTTCGGGGCTATGGCGCAGTTGGTAGCGCGTCTCGTTCGCAATGAGAAGGTCGGGGGTTCGAATCCCCCTAGCTCCACCCAAAGTGCCTTACGGGAACACGACATGCGTAGGCGTGTCGTGTTCCCGTAAGGGTCCCTTGCCTCCGTCGTCGCTGTGTTCGTGTGCTTCGCGGATGATGGTGGCGAACGGTTCTGCGAGGCGTGGGCGGAGTTGTTCGTCGTCAGTGATGTCGAGCCGGGTGTAGAACGCCAGCGAGTTGGGTTTCGACCCGCCCTCCATCGCGTACGGTCCCTCCGTTTTCATCCTCACGGCTACGATCGTCGACGAGGCGATCCGCGTCCTCACCGGCTACGCTCCACCGCGATCGCTCGGGACCCAGTTCGAAGTCAACTTCGAGGACGGCTCCGCATTCGCGCATCCGTCGTGGCCACGCCTACCGGACGACTGCCCGACATGCGGCAACGGCGACCCCGCCACATGGGAAGTCTTCGGCCACTACCTCCAACAGGTCTGATCGTGGCCGCAACGCCGGAGATCATGGTGCTGCTGAAACCAGTGCGGGTTCGTGAGCTTCGCGATGGCATGTGGGTGGCGGTCGCCGAGGACTCGGAGCCTCTCGTGGTCAATGAGGCGATTGCGAAGGCGCTGTGCGATCCGGACGCCATCGAGGCCAGCTCCACCCTTGGTCCGCTGACCGAAACGCTCTCGGATGCCGGATTCACAGACAGCTCCGCCGATGGGTTGCTGCGACCTCCGAGCGCACCAGTCGGTGCCGGTGGGAGAGCGGCGCGAGCAGTGCTGTGGGCGCTCGGAGCAGCCTTCTTCACTGCGTCCGCCGCGCTCCTGCTGCTCGGCGGCGTCCCAACCGGTGCCGACGCGATCTCCGTTGGCCCGCATTCGCTTCTCACCATCACGGTCGCGGTAGGAATCGCGATCATCACGGCGGTGCCGCATGAGCTTGCGCATGTCATGTTCGGCCGGACATTCGGACGCCGGCGCGGCTCCGTCCGGGTAAAGGTGCGTCGGGCATCTGCGACAACGAACCTGACGCACGTGTGGGCCTGGTCGTCGTCTCCACGACTGGCGGCGGTGTCCGCCGGGATCGTCGTCGACCTCGCGTTCCTGACCTTAGTGCTCGTGTTGCGCACCACGACGGGAGCGTGGGTCGCGACCGTCGCGGCGACCGTCATGGTCATGCGCATCGTGTGGCAGTTGCGGTTCCACCGGAACTGCGACGGCCGACATATCGCGAAGATGCTCATCGACAACCCCACGATCGACACTGACACCAAGCGGGCACTCACCGCGAGGCTGTGGACATCGGCACCGCGTTCGGCATGGTTGTGGCTGGCGGTCGTCGCTGCCTGCGTGCTCGCAGAACTCGCGCTGTTCGCGGTGTGGTTGGCCCCTGCCGCACTACGACTGCTGGGCGTCCTCTGACTGGTCGCTGGCGTCGTAGAGCGTCTGCGCGAGTGACAGCACTACTGTCTTGTAGAGCTCGGGTTTGACGTTCGCCGGGTCGAACAGCGCCAGCGCGGACAGCCCCAGATCGAGGGCCGTCAGGATGCGGAACTGGTCGGAAGGTGGGATGCGGGCGAATCTGCTGTCGGTCGGGATCGGGGACGCGTCTGCCGTGACGTCATCTGCAGGGGAGATGAGCTCGAGGAAGCTGGCCGTGAGGTGCTCGTCACGCAGCGCGTAGGGGATGAAGTCGAACAGCAGCCGCGCGTAGCTGGAGCGGTCGCCGCTCTTGGCGGTGAGTACCCAGATGTCGCACCAGGCTTCGAGCCGCTCATAGTCGTTGGTGGCACGATCGAGGATCGCATGGAAGTCCTGCGCCTCCTGCGAGAGCGTCTGCCGATAGCGGATCACCTCCAGGATCAACTCGCCCTTGTTGCGGAAGTTGGAGTAGACCGCGCCCTTGGTCAGCCCGGCCTCCAGCGCCACGTCATCGAGGGAGGCGCCTTCGACGCCGCGTGTGGCGAAGATGCGCTCGCCCGCCTCAAGCAACAGCACCCTGTTGTGCTGCTGCTGCTCATCGCGGGTCATCCGTGCCATGAACTCCATTGTAAAACAGCCCCATCAGGCACCCTTGAGCCCCGCCGCACCATAGACGCGGATTTCAAATACTGCTAGTATCTGAGTATGACAAGTGCGACGCCACGCGCCGACGCGCTCTCGCTGGATCAGGTCACCAAGACCTACAAGCGAGGAGGTGCTCTGGCGAATCAAGCCATCAGCCTGACCTTCCAGCCGGGTGAGCTGATCGCGCTCATCGGGCACAACGGGGCGGGCAAGACCACGCTCCTCAGTCAGATCATCGGGACAGTGAAACCCACCTCCGGCGACATCCGATACGGCCCATCCTCCCTTGTTGCCGCGCCGGACCTCGCGCGCCGGGTCGCGTCGATGATGCCGCAAATGTACGCGCCGCTGACGGGAGTGACGCCGCCGCAGGCGATCACGTCGATCGCCCGTCTGCGGGGTCTTTCCGCAGCGGATGCGAAGCGCGCTGCGCTCGACCTGATCGATTCACTCGACATCGGCGAGTGGAAGGACACCGGTGGCGAGAAGCTCTCCGGTGGACTGCGTCGGCTCACGTCCTACGCGATGGCCGTGGTCGCGCCGCCTCCCGTGCTCTTGGTCGACGAGCCCACCAACGACGTCGACCCGGCTCGCCGTCCGCTCATCTGGCGGCATCTGCGCCGGCTCGCCGACAACGGCCACACGGTCGTGGTCGTCACTCACAACCTCCTCGAAGTCCAGCGCGCCGCCGACCGGTACGTGCTCCTGCAAAACGGCGCCGTTCTCGTCGACAGCACACCGAGACAATTGGCCCAACAGGCACGCACCGCCACCCTCACTGTGTCTATACGCCCAGGCGCCGAGACCTCTTCGACACCGCCAGCCGCAGCGCATGCGGTCGACGAAGACGGACAGCTCACGCTCGACTTGGAACCCGCGCAGATTCCGGCCGCGATCGAGTGGGTCCTCCACCTGGTCGACACAGGTGCAGCTGACAGCTACTCGCTCGCCCCGGCATCGCTCGAAACCCTCTACGAAGGGATCACCAATGTCCGCTGACCTTCTCACCACACCTACACTGGCGGTGCCTCGCAGACGCGCCTGGCCGATCAGCTGGTGGGGCCTTGTCCGGTGGAGCCTTACGCGGCACAAGTACCTGCTGCCAGCGTTCACCGCCGTACAGGCTCTATTCGCCGTCGCGATCGTCTACGGCCTCGCGTTGATGATCCCGGACGTCGACCAGGAGGCAGCCCGCTACCTCTCCTCCGGCGCGTGGACGCTCGGGATCATCGCTGTCGGCTGCGTTCTCGCTCCGCAGATCATGAGCACCTCGAAGCAGGAAGGACTGCTCGACTACCAGAAGACCCTCCCGGTGCCGCGCTCGGCGATCCTTCTCGCCGACGCCGTCGTATGGAGCCTTGCAGCGCTGCCCGGGATCGCGGTCGGAATGCTCGCCGCGTTCCTGCGCTTTGGCCTCGACATCCACATCGACCTGTTCACAGTCGCGGCGATCCTCGGCGCACAGTTCACCGCGGTCAGCATCGGATACGCCATCGCGCTCTGGCTGCCGATCGGCGCAACGTCCCTTGCGACCCAAGTCATCATGATCGGCGGTCTGTTGTTCTCACCGATCACGTTCCCTGCCGAACGCCTCCCCGAGTGGGCCGTCACCCTCCATCAGTTCCTCCCGTTCACGCCGCTGGGCGACATCATCCGGGAATCAACCTTCCGCACCGGCGCAAGCCAGGTGTTGAACATCATCGTCGTTGTCGTATGGGCAGGGGCGGCATATCTGGCCGCGTATCTCGCGCTGCGAAAGAGGAAGTAGCGATGGCGACAGCGCAACCGGCCCTCCACATCAGCCGACTCACCAAGACCATCGCCGGTCGGGAGATCCTCACCTCCTGCGACCTCGCGGTCGCGTCGGGTGAGATCTGCGCGATCATCGGACCCAACGGTGCCGGGAAGACAACCCTGTTCAAGACCATCGTCGGCCTGGCTTTCCCCAGGTCGGGCACGATCACGATCCTCGGGCACACGCTCTCGGACGCCACTCGCGACGGACTGCTCTCGCGGATTGGTGCGACCATCGAAGCGCCCGAGTTCCACCCCGCCGCCACCGCGCGCACCGCCCTCGGGCTGCACTTCGATCTTCTCGGGATCACCTCTCCCACAACCGTGGACGAGCTTCTCGACAGGGTCGGTCTCACCGGCGCCGCCGATACGCCCGTCGCGTCGTTCTCCCTGGGCATGAAGCAACGCCTCGCCCTGGCGCGCGCCATTGGGCACCGCCCCGAGCTTGTCGTGCTCGACGAACCGGCCAATGGCCTGGACCTGACAGGCGTCGCCGACCTTCGCGAACTGCTGGCTTCTCTCGCGCAGCAGGGCACCACCATCGTGATCGCCAGCCACATCCTCACCGAGCTCGAACGCACGGCCCACACCGTGGCCGTCCTCACCGCCGGCCGGCTCGGCCGGAAGCAGGACATCCGAACCGTCCTGGACGGCACCGACGGCGGGCTTGAAGCTTTCTACCGAGACTCCGTGACAGGAGAGTCCCGATGACGCGATTCCTGCGACTCGAAATCAACCGATACCGCCACACCGCGCTGTTTGTCGCCTTGACGGCCGCGGGAACGCTCCTGGCCGCACTCTACTTCTTCGCCGGGGTCGGACGATTCGACGACAGCCCCGACAGCGACATGCTCCGCAGTTACGATGCCGTCGTCCCACTCGCGCTGACCGTCGCACTGTGTGTGCTCGTCGTCTACGGAGCCGTCATCTACGCCCGCCGCATCGTCGCCGACTACATCGGGAACCGCCGGATCGTCCTTTACAGCTACCCCGGCGGACGCGACCCGCTCTTCCAAGCCAAGAACATCGCCTACGCTCTCGTCATCGGCACGGCGAGTCTCGTCGGATACGGCGCCGCCGTCAGCGTGTTCCTCCTCACAGAGTCCTTCACACCCATCGTCGACGGCGTCCACGATGGCGCGCTTTGGCTGACCGCGCTGCTCTCGACGAGCTGCGTCGTACTCCTCACTGTCAGCGTCACCGCCATCGCAGGCGCGATCGGAATCTGGCGGCGCTCCATGATCGCTACCCTCGTCGCGGCGATCATCCTCATCGCACTCCTCGGCAACGCCGTCGCCGTCTCCCTCAACGGCACCCCCTGGCTCGTCACCGGCGTAAGCCTCGCGATCGCTGTCGTCATGCTAAGCATTCAGACACGCAGAATCCGCGTCGACGAAGTTCTCTGATTCGAACATGACTGCAGAAGAGTGCGATGGGCGGAACGTTCGAAGCGCGCCGCCCGCCGAACCCGGAGCCATCTCGTCAGCACGCCCTGGGCATAGCGCCGACAAGCCCCGCCATGTGGTACCCATGAGGAAGCGTGGTGAAGCTCGCCTTCCCGCCGTCGTGGGCTCCGCTCAACGCGTCTTTGCCCACACCGTGCCCCGGTGAACCCGGAAACGACGCGCCAGTCCATTCACGCTCATGCCCTCCGCACGGGCTGTTCTCATAGCGTCCACTTCCTCATCCGTGAGGCGTGTTCGAGGTCGTTTCTTTGGTTACGCCGACGCCGCGATCAACGGGTCATCGGCCCCGTCTTCGGACTCGGCATCCTCGCGGATACCTTGATTCCACGCGGAAACAAGCCTCTCCACCCGCGGTCGCCTGTTCCCGCAGCGTTCCATTGCATCCACCCACGCATAAGGCTCGAACCCTCGCCAACGTCAATGTTGGCGGAGGTTCGGGCCTTGTCGGCATCTGCGGCCCAGGTCAGCGCGTTGGCGTTGACCTGCGGGTCGAGCAGCATTTCGAAGGGCCGGTTGTGCTCGACGCGCAGCTCGTTGTCCTCGTCGATGTAGACCTTGGTGAAGAACGCCTGGTTGCAGAGCCGCCGGTTCGTGTTGTCGCAGCGGGCGTAGATGTCTGCGCAGTTGGAACGGGAAGAGCGTGGGTCTGAACAGCAGGCCCGAACAGATCCGCCGGGTTGCCGACGAGTCGTTGCGCGGCCTCCAGGCGGATCTGGTCCGACTCCGGCGTCGCCCCGATGTCGTACGCTTTGTGAACTCCCGCCACCCCGGGCAGCGAGCGGTCGCTGCGGATTGATCCGCTCGGCGCGCCGTCAGCGGTCGCAGGCAGGCTCGCCCGCGACGTCCAGGATGCGCCAGGCGTCGTAGGAGAAGAGCTCACGATCAGCGAAGACGACGATCTCATCGCCCACCGAGATGTGCTGCGACGTATGGTCGCCGCAGACGGCCCACGTGTCGACCCACATGTTGCCCTCGCCGACGTCCATGCGGAGGTTGTCCCGCCCGACCGACGTCACCGTGCCGACGAATCCTCCGTCCTCATTCCGCGGAAACTTCGCTCCGCCCGCGCATCCGGCAAGAGCCAGACCAGCGGTGGCGACGGCGGCGATCCTCAGTGTCGACTTCCAACTCGTACGCATGGCCCTACCCCCTCGTCGTGGACGTGGTGTCCGGTAGCCTAGGGCCGTCAGGGCTTGGAGTTCCAGCGATACGCATTGATGGTGTACATCCGAGAGTCCCGAGCTTGGTAACTCCTGGAGAGGACGTCACGATGCCCCCATCTTCCGAAACCGAGAAGTCCGGGCTGAACGCCACTCGCAATGCGCTTCTGTTCGGCGGGATAGTCTCCGCGGTCACCGGCGTGCTGATTCTCGTCTGGCCCGCCAAGACCGCAATGATCGTGGCGCTCATCCTCGCGATCTACGCCATCACAGTGGGGCTCACATATGCGGCATTCGGTGCCTTCTCGCCGGGGAGAGGAGGGTGGTCTCGCCTCGGGCATGTCCTCCTCGGCATCGTATTCGTGATAGTCGGTGTTGCCGCGCTGCTCAATCTCGGTGCGACCACTACCTGGCTCGCCCTGCTTCTTGCATTCATGATTGGAATCACCTGGATCGTGGAGGGCGTCGTCGCGCTCTCGACCCTCGGCTTTGCGAGATCCAAGGGCTGGACGATCCTCTTCGCGGTTCTCAGCATTATCGCTGGCGCCGTGCTGCTGTTCTCACCGATGTACGTCACGGTGCTGTGGTGGGTGTTCGGCATCTCGCTCGTCGTTCTCGGAATCCTGCAGGCGATACGTTCTTTCAGCTTCGGCAGGTAGCAGTACGTCTGCGGAACAGGGTTCGCGCTCCCCGCGCCGCCGAGGGCGTGCATCCCCCTGAGCGGCCGGATGAAGTCCCGAATGCCTGCGAGCAGGACTTCCGGTTCCTCGAGCGCGGCGAAGTGTCCGCCCCTGTCGGGGACGTCGGTCCAGCGCACGATGTTGTTGGACTTCTCTGCCAGGTACCGCAGGCCGATGTCGTGGGCGAACTGGATCGCGGCGGTCGGAACACCCGAACTCCCGGGTTCGCCCCAACCCTCGTCCTGTGCGTATCCGACGAATGCGGCAGAACCGGCGCTGGCGGTCAACCAGTGGAGCGTCACGTTGGCGAGAACGAACTCGGCACCCAGCACGTCCTCTGCCGAAGCCTCGGCAGGATGGCTCCAGGCCTGAAGCTTGTCCAGGACCCAGGCCAGGGTGGAGACCGGACTGTCCGCGGTCATCGCGCCCACGAGGCCCGGCCTGGTGGACTGAATGGCGACGTAACCAAACTCGTTCTGTGTCAGCGTCCGGCGTCAAATGGTTGACCCTCCCGGGCGGGCCCGGTCAGCCGGCGTCATCACGTCTGATCCGAGACCTGGCCCGCCTGTGGATCGCACTCGCGATCCCCACCAGTACCGCTCCAAGCGTCAGGAAACCGACCACGGCAAGCCACTGCTGCTCTGGTGGCAGGTGCAAGGCGAGGAACCAACTGGTGACATCGCTCCCGGCGAGCAGGTGGCCACCGGCCACGAGGCCCTGCGGGACGATCGCGAGGATCGCCATCACGTACAGCGCCCAGAACGCCAGCGCCTCGTGCCCACGCATCGCCTCGAATCCGGCGCCGAGAGTACCCGACGACGTCTGTCCAGGCTCGTTCGACGCCTCGGTTCCGGCGGGAACAGCCCGGACCGGACCGGAGCGCATCCGGTGGAGCAGGTCCGGGCCGTGCGAGGTGAGTCTGCGGGCGGCAGCGGCTCCCGA
The DNA here is from genome assembly GCA_035647855.1 of Actinomycetaceae bacterium. Classification (GTDB taxonomy): domain Bacteria; phylum Actinomycetota; class Actinomycetes; order Actinomycetales; family Actinomycetaceae; genus JAAZBW01. Next base: position 45,277 of record DASRMP010000070.1, read on the forward strand.
CAGGAGCGGGGACAGGATCGCGGTGAGGGCACCTGCCGCGACTCCACCCCACAGCAGCCACGGGTTACCGGTGAGCTGACCTGCGAGCAGGAGCCCGATGGTGGGCGCCATCAGCAGCAGGCTCAGGAACAGCGTGGCGAAGGCTGGTCCGGTCTCGTCGCTCTGATCTGCCGGGGAGTGCCGCGCCTGTCGCCGATCGCGGCTCGGTGCGAGCGCATAGAACGACATCACGACGACGAGTCCCGCCCCTGCCCCCACACTCGCCAGGAAGGCCCCGAGGGCCCACGGCACCAAGGCAGGGTCGGGGTGGAGCAGGAGGCCGAGAATCGTGAGCAGGGCACCCATGCCACCGAAGACGATCAGCCACGCCAGTTGCCGTCCGCGTACGTCCTGGCGTTCCGAACCCGGAACTGCCAGCGTCATCCACAGGGCGGTTCCGTCTGTGCCGTAGAGATTGCTGCTCGTGGCCGTGCCCAACAGCACGGCGGCGACGCCGAGGAACGGCAGGAGTCCGCCGAAGTCAAGGATGAGCGGCAGTGCACAGGTACCGACGGCGTAGGCGAGCGCCAGGGTGACGTCCTGCAGCCGCAGCGGGTCCCGATACCAACCGAGGAGCTCCTTGTGGGTCGCTCCCGGATGGATCGGCTGCCGCCTGGCCGGGGCGCGCACCGTGCTGGACCGCACGCGTGCGGTGGTGACCACCCGGGTCCAGAGCAGGTAGAGAAGACCGCAGAGCAGCACCAGCCCGGTGACGGCCGCGGTCAACGTTGCCCATTCGCTGTCTCCAGCCGCCGTGACGGCCACAAGGCCAGCTGTGCTGTGCGATGACGATGATGGCGGCGGTCACGATCGAGCTTATGACCGATCCGAGCCGGGATCCCGAGACGGCGCCGAACCAGATCGCGGCCAATCGCCCGACCAGCACCAGCATCGAGACGCTGAGGATCGTGCACAGGATTGCGACGATGACGGCCGCGGAGCCGAGCGGGGCCGCGATCGCGATGAGTACGGCGAAGGCAACCAGCGCCACCATTGCAGGCGAACGATCACACCAACCATGACAACTCCCGTGGGACGAGGCTCTCCGCGCTGCCGGCCGCGTGGACAAAGGCCTCTTCGAGGCTTCCGCGGCAATGGATTTCTGATATGGCTTCGCTCAGGACGATCCGACCGCTCGCCATGATCGCCACGCTGTCGCATATTTGCTCGACCAAGAGCATCGTGTGGCTCGACATGATGATCGACCCACCTGAGGTGATGAACTGTTCGAGGATCTGGCGGATCACGATGGCCGACAGCGGGTCGATCGCCTCGAAGGGCTCGTCCGGCACCAGCAATCGGGGCCGGTGGATGAGAGCCACGGCGAGCCCGATCTTTTTTGCGTATACCGGTGGAGTAGTCGAGCACCATGGTCCGTTCCGCGGACCCGTCCAACTCGAGCACGCTGAGCAACTCCTCGGCGCGGGCATCCACCACTGCCGGCTCCATGCCGTGCAGTCGGCCCCAGTAACCAAGCAATTCTCGGCCGGACAGGTGCTCCGGAAGTGCCAGGTTGTCCGGCAGCACCCCATAAGGCGGCGGGCCTGATTCGGGGCCTCCCAGACATCGTGGCCGAAGACGGCCGAGACGCCTGCGTCCGGCCGGTCGAAATCGACAGCGCAACCGATGAGAGTGGACTTCCCTGCGCCGTTGGGTCCGAGCAGGCCCGTGAACGAGCCTGCATCGACCGTCAGGTCGACGTCGTCGACGGCGACCTTCTCGCCGAAGATTCGGCGTAGCCGTCGGATGGTCAGAGCGGAATCCTGATCGGACGGATTCATGACATGTGGTGCGGGCATGTCATCCATGGTTCGGGTTGTGGAGACCGAGCACATCGGACGACCAGCCGGACGGATGCTCAACCGATCGGCTGATATTCCACCCGTTTCCAGGTGCGGATCCACTGGCGGACGGCGTCCACAAGGGCTCGGTCGAAGTAGGCGTGATCTGCTCGAACCCATGACTGGGCGAGGACGTCATGATCGGCGGGGTCCAGAACGGTGAAGGTGAACTCCGAGACGCCTCGCAGGGGTGAGAGCGCCTCACCGGATCCGGGCCTGATCGTTCGGATCCGGGAGCGGCATGTTTGATCAGAAGGGTGGTGGGCCGGAGTCCTTTGGGGACGGTTGCCCGGAATCTGTTGGTGGCGGGTCTCGGTCCGCTCCGGGTGGTGGGGTCGAATCTGTTCGTTGAGCAGGGGAGTTTGAGGTGCGGATGCCCGGGGGTTCCTCGGGTTGAGACTCTCGGATGAGTCTTCGTGGTGGGCGAGGTTTCGGTCCGGTGTAGATGGTGCCGAGTGGGCTCTTCCAGATCCGCCGACTGTTGGTGTTCTCAGTCATGTACTGGCCGGCGCCGAGGCTCTTGGCGCGGTGGCACCTGCGGCACAGCAGCATCAGCCGGTGGAGTGCTGTGGTGCCGCCCTTCCACCATTCCTTGAGGTGGTCTTGTTCGCAGTACAGGGCGGGACTGTCACAGCCGGGCCTGCTGCACGTCTTGTCACGCAGGTCCACCGCGACGGCGATGTGTTTCGGGGGCCGATACTGGGCTCGCCCGACGTCGAGGGGCCGGCCATCGAACGTGTCCGTGATGATCCGCCGCCACGTCCCACCCGCAGCCAGCAGGATCGCGACCGCGGGCGAGATGGGGCCGTACCCCTCCAGCCAAGCACACTCCAGCCGACCATCACGATCCGGGATGGCGCCTGCGGGGGCGGTCAGGTCCGGGCCGGCGGAGGCTGTCAGATCCGGAGCTGGGGTGTCGGACTCTTCGGCTCCCATGATCTCGTCGTGGATCCGTCCCAGAGGCGAGGCGTGGCCCTCCCAGTCGGGGAGGGTGCGGGCGAGGACCTCCAGGGGCACGGTCACGTTGACCCTCGTGGGAGGCACATCCACGTGCCCTCCCACGGTGATGGCAGTCCCCTCCCGCAGCGCTTTCACGGCGAGGGAGGCGAGAGTATCGGTGCGCAACTCCTGGTGGCTGCGGCTGTCGCCGGCGGCCTTGGCTGCTGTGGCGGACCGCTCCAACACGGTGTTCACGGTGGCGGCGTGGTCGGCGGGCATGAACACGTTGAACGAGGCCATCCCATCCGCAGCGGGACGCAGCCGGGAGACGTACCGGCGGCGGCGGGCCTTCCCATGCCGCTCGTCCGCACCCTCCGGATCCAGCTCAACAAGCAGCCGGGCGATCTCACGGGTGATCTCCCGCGGCGTCAGCGACGCGGCCTTCGGGAGGATCTCGTCCTGGACTGCGAACGCGAGCGGAGCATCCACCCGGGCCAGTGCCTCCGCAATCGCACACGCCTTCTCCACCGACAGGACCCCGGCCACGAACATGTCACCGGTCTGATACAGCCTGCCGAACACCTGCCGGCCCGCCTTGATCCACCGCGAAACCGTGAACGGGGCGATCCCCAAAGCACTCCCAATCTCCTCAGCCGCGAAATTGTGAACAGAGTGGCGATCGGCGAACTCTAACCGCAGATCCTCCGCCAACTCCGTGGCATGCCGCACCAACGCCGCATTTGCCTGATTCGCCAGCAGGGCCACCGACCCCATCAGGCCGAGCCGATCCGACGGCGTGGGAGCGAAGAACTCCTCATCCAGCAGCGGAGCCACATGCTCAAGCGTCCTAATCGCCGTCAGGTATCCCGTCTCCACGACGCCCCGCATCGCCGCAGACACAGACGCCGCCTGCTCCAGAGGCGAGAGATCATCGACAGGAGTAGACGGCCCCTGCTCGCCCGAACCCGCCGGAACATACGGGACAGGCAGACCCGCACACGGCCGCACCACAAGCTCACGACCCACTTTCGCGGCGTCACGGCCGCCGTTGGCAACATCACGGCCGCCGCGGGCGGCGCCTCCAGCCGACGCGGATTGGTCTCTGTTCCCCTGCATGACTCAAGTCCATCAGGGACCACTGACACGAACCCCGGCCCAAACACACCCTGCGAATGTGAACTGCGTCACATCGTACGCGGGTCTGATTTCCGCTCTGCCTCGCGTGCTACGCAGCGCGCTCTTCAAGGAAGAAATGGGGAGAGCGGCCAAAGGGGATGGCAGCCCGGAGGACAGCACAGCCCGGAGGAGAGTCCGGAGGAGAGTACTGCCCAGGAGCGCCGGCAACCAGACCTACGGATCAGAAGCCGCCAGGCCAGGCGACTCCGATCACCGCACTGGCACCGAGTATGCCGAGGCGGTCCACCAGTGGTGCAGTGGCGTAGCCGGCCCAGCCCGCTTCCTCCAGAACAGCACCGAACAGGCATAGGAGGAAGAGCCATGGCAGTAGGGACATTGATGTCGCCGGACCATCGTGGACCACACCGAGGGCAGCTCCGGCGGTGAGATAGATCGCGAGCACTGCCGGAGGAATGACAACCGTAACAACCTGTCCAGCCTGCCGGCTCACTCCGCTGCGGTGATGGTGACGGTGGTGCCGTCGGCTATCTCGGGCAGCGCGCCGAGGTCGCTGTCGAGACGGCCGAGCGAGAACAGACCGGGGCCGGATTCGAAGTCGCGGTAGATGATCGCCAGGTTGGCCCACGGTGCGTAGTACGAGAGGTCCCCAGCCGTGGCCGCGGTCCCGTCCGGTGCGTCCTTGGTGGACAGCTGCTCGGGGAGCTCGGTGATCTTCTCCGCGCTGTTGAAGTCCTTCAGAGGCAGGGTGAGGGGGAGAAGGGCTGTGAAGTCGCGGGCCGCGGAGCTGTCGTTCAAGGTCGCAGAGTACTCGGTGCCGTCTACGGTGAGGATGATGCGCACGAGAGTTTCCTTTCGTGGGAGATGAACAGGGTATCGCGCGAATGTGCACGATGTCGGTCCGCAGCGGCCCTTCTCGTACCGCCTCGTGCCGTGGACACGAATGAGGGGCGCACCCGAATGGGTCTGCGCCCCTATCCGCATCTTTCGGCAACCGCCCCCCAGGGATCGCGCTCTTTGAGCCGCTAACCCGCGCGCCCTGCCCTTTCCGGAACGGATGCCGAACCTGGCTGACCCCCGGGTGGGAGGCCGGGCTCAGGGGGGAGGAACCTGGCCCGCCGGCCCACGCCGGGGGTCTATCACCAGTCAGCCGAGCTTTCCGCTCGGCGGGCCCGCCCTTCCCCTCAGTCGGGCGATACCCTCCGCGGGACCGGTGTCGTATCAGTCCCGCTTGCCGGCTTCCGCGCGAATCCCCTCAGAAGCTTCGGTTGCCGACTGCAATAAATATGCTTTGTGATCCTGAACGCATCCTGAAAATCTCGGGTGCATTATCTGGCACTTATGTGGAGAAGTCGGTGATACCTGCTACCTACCAGGTGAGCAGCCAGGTGTGGACGTGCCAGAACTCGTATCCCACGACCATCCCGGTCCAGATCGGCCACCAGAAGACGGTCGCGAGGACGGCGAGGATGAGGACCACCGACGAGACCACGATGCCGATGCGCTGCGTGCGAACGCCGTGCTGGTCACCCGAACGGAGGCCGGGGAAGCGGAAGCGCCGCGAGCTGCGGAGCGCTTCAGGGTCCCACGCGCTCGCCAGCGGGAGTCGCTGCGTGATGATGCCGATGGCGTAGGCGAGTGCAAGCGCGACGAACGGCAGGATCGTGATCGTGTAGAAGTTGAAGACCGTGCGGTTCATGTACAGGAACCACGGCAGGTAGGTCGCTGCGTATCCGGTGAGGATGATCCCGGCGCGTCCGTCGCGGCAGCGAACCGCCAGCCACGTCACGAGCAGCAGGGCCAGCGCGGCGGACCACCAGATGAATGGGTTGCCGAGTGCCGTGATGACCCCGACGCAACGGTCGGCGCCGCACAGGGCCTGCTGGTCCACGTCGTCGTAGCCCTGCCAGTAGAACAGCGTTGGGCGGATCTGCAGGAGCCAGCCGATCGGGTGGGCCTGATAGGTGTGCTCCGAGTCCAGACCGCTGTGGAAGTCGTACATCTGCAGGTGGTACTGCAGGAACGAGTTCAGCGTGTCCGGCATCCAGGCACGCGGCGGGTGCTGACCGGAGGACCGGAGGTCCGCCGCCCACTGATGCATGTACGAGCCGGGGTGCGTGAACCAGGAGAACCAGCTGGCGAGGTAGGCGGCGATCGTTGTGGGCACGAAGGCAAGGAATGCGGGGACGCCGCCCCTCAGGATGCTGCCGGACACGGGCCGGCGCACTCCGAGGAGTCGGCGTGCGCTGAGATCCCAGAGCCATGCGGCGAGTCCGAGGACGGCGGCCGCGTAGAAGCCCGACCACTTGACTCCCGCGGCGCCGCCGATGAACACGCCCGCGAGGACGAGCCAGCCACGGAATCCCGTCCCGGGACCTTTCGGGTGCTGCCACCAGTCGTCCGCGGCGTACCGCCGTGCCATGTGCGCCCGGCTCGCATCGCGATCGCGGAGGACGGCCCAGAAGCCGAGCAGGATGAACAGCGCGAGGAAGACGTCCAGCAGACCGATGCGAGAGAGTGTGAGGCCGATGCCGTCGATGGCGACGAGTCCCGCCGTAAGGGTCGCCAGCGTCGCGGAACGGAACAGCCGCAGCGCGATCCGTCCCACAAGGAACACCATCAACGTGCCCGCCACGGCCGCGGCGAATCGCCAGCCGAGTCCGTTGTCCGCCCCGAACAGGCGCATGCCCAGGGCGATCAGCCATTTGCCGAGTTCGCCGTGCACCACGTACGAGGGCACGTCGGTCATCTCGCGGTGGTCGCCCTGATTGAAGTAGTGGTTGGGGTTGTCCTCGTCGATCGGCTCCCACTTGGTGGAGAAGCCGAACCTGTCGAGAGTGAAGGCATCCTTCACGTAATACGTCTCGTCGAACATGATGCGTTCGGGATGATCCAGATTCACCAGCCGCAGCACGCCGCCGAGGATCGTCATCAGGAGAGGTCCCAGCCATCCCCACAGGATGGTCCGGCGCGGCAGGCGCTCCCCGATCTGGAGCAACCCGAGGCGGCCGCGCAGCACGGGTTCTCGCTGCTGCGGAGTGACCTCCCTCAGCTCGACGCCGTCCCCCCGGCCTCCGCCCTCGGGGACGGATTCCGCTCCGGCTTCTCGGGCGGCGGCGCTGCCGCGGAGCGGGATGGTCACCGGACGATCCTAGGGGAGCCCTGCGGCAACCGATACGAGAGACTGGGAGGCGTGAACATTCCCACCGAGAGCCTCGTGCTCCTCGCCGCAACGCCGATAGGCGAGACCACGGATGCCCCACCCCGTCTCCTCACCGCGCTCCAGGAGGCAGACGTGGTCGCCGCAGAGGACACGCGGCGGCTCCTCGCGCTCGCCAAACGCCTCGGCATCCGTATCGGGGGACGGATCGTCTCGCTGCACGAGCACAACGAGTCCGCTCGCGCTGCCGAGGTCGTGGAGGCGGCGGATGGCGGCGCTTTCGTCGTCGTCGTTACGGACGCGGGGATGCCGTCCGTGTCCGACCCGGGTTACCGAGTTGCCCGCGCCGCCATCGACGCCGGTGTGCGAGTCTCGGTCCTGCCCGGTCCATCGGCCGCGCTGACCGCGCTCGCGGTCTCGGGACTGCCCACCGACCGGTTCACGTTCGAGGGATTCCTCCCGCGGCGCGACGGCGATCGCGACCGTGCCCTGGACGCGCTTGCGCATGATCCGCGCACGATGATCTTCTTCGAGTCACCCAGACGCGTCGGCGTGACGCTTGCCGCAATGGCGCGCGCGTTCGGCGGGAATCGACCCGCCGCCGTGTGCCGCGAGCTGACCAAGACACACGAGGAGGTGCTGCGCGGGAGCCTGACGGAGCTCGCGGCGGCGACAGCAGACGGGGTGCTGGGTGAGGTGACCGTCGTCGTCGCCGGGGCGGACGAGGGGGAGCGGGCGGACGTGGCGGCGGCGACCGCGGAAGTGGGCGCGCTCGTCGACCTGGGAGTGAGGCTCAAGGACGCGGCGGCGCACGTGGCCGCCCGGACCGGTCTGGGGACTCGGGAGCTCTATCAGCGCGCCCTGGAGGCGCGGGAGTAGGTCAGGCGAAGGCCTCCGCGGCCGTCACGTACTCCACGCCGGCGTCCGCCATCCTCTCGCGGGCAAGGACACCGAGTTCCTCGCTCGTGGGCACGGTCAGGTCCGAGATCACCCGCGTGGCGAGATGCTCCTGGCGGGCATCGATCGCCGTCTCCTTGACGCAGTGCGATTCCGCGATCCCGACGACATCGACCTTCCTGATACCCGCGCGGGCGAGGAGTTCCGAAAGGCCGCGGCCCTGCTCGTCCCTGCCCTCGAACCCGGAGTAGGCAGCGGCGTGCTGTCCCTTCTTGACGGACGCATCCGGCCCGAGGTCCGCCAGCGCCGGGTGGAGTTCGGCCTCACTCGAACCCGCGACGCCGTGGGGCGGCCACGTGTCCACGAAGTCCGGGGTCGAGGAGAAGTGCTCGCCCGGATCGATGTGCCAGTCCCGCGTGGTCACGACCAGGTCGTAGCGCTCGCGGTTCGCCTCGGCGAACTCCGCGATCCGTTCGGCGACGGCGTTGCCTCCCTCGACGGCAAGCGCACCGCCCTCGCAGAAAGTGGGCTGGACATCGACGACGATGAGTGCACGCATACGTCAATGGTAGTCAAGGGGCCGTCGAACGCACAGGGCGAAACCGAGTTCGGCCTCCGGCCGCGCGCTCCGGCCGGCATTCGAGGCCGCCTCCGCGCACACCCTAGGATTGGGCACATGGCCTCGATCCTCTCCGCCGTCGCGTGGCCCTACGCGTCGGGCCCCCGCCACATCGGTCACGTCGCCGGATTCGGTATCCCGTCAGACGTCTTCAGCCGCTACATGCGAATGCGCGGCGACGACGTGCTGATGGTCTCGGGGACCGACGAGCACGGCACGCCGATCCTCGTGGCGGCCGAGCAGCTGGGCCTGCCTCCGCGGGAACTCGCGGATCGCAACAACGAGCTGATCGTGAAGGACCTGGTGGACCTCGGGCTGTCGTACGACCTCTTCACCCGAACCACCACCACGAACCACTACGAGGTCGTTCAGAAGATGTTCCGCGTGGTCCGGGACAACGGCTACCTCGTCGAGCAGATCACCCAGTCGGCGATCAGCCCCTCCACCGGCCGTACGTTGCCCGACCGCTACATCGAAGGCACCTGCCCGATCTGCGATTACGACGGCGCCCGCGGCGACCAGTGCGACAACTGCGGCAACCAGCTCGATGCCACCGACCTCATCAACCCGCGCAGTCGCGTGAACGGCGAGACTCCCAAGTTCGTCGACACCAGCCACTGGTTCCTCGATCTCCCCGCGCTCGCCGAGGAACTCGGGACATGGCTTGACGGCCGGGAGGCCACCGGCGAGTGGCGTCCGAACGTCATCAAGTTCTCCCAGCACATCCTCGAGGAGATCCGGCCGCGGGCGATCACCCGCGATATCGACTGGGGCATCCCCGTACCGGGCTGGGAGGACCAGCCCACCAAGCGCATCTACGTGTGGTTCGACGCCGTGATCGGCTACCTCTCCGCCTCGATCGAGTGGGCCCGCCGTTCCGGCGATCCCGAGGCGTGGCGGAAGTGGTGGAACGATCCCGCCGCCCGCTCCTACTACTTCATGGGCAAGGACAACATCGTCTTCCACTCCCAGATCTGGCCCGCCGAACTGCTCGGCTACAACGGCCAGGGCGATCACGGCGGCGAACCCGGCGAGTTCGGGGTGCTCAACCTGCCCACGCAGGTGGTCTCGTCGGAGTTCCTGACGATGGAGGGCGCCAAGTTCTCCACCTCGCGCGGCGTGGTGATCCTCGTGCGCGACTTCCTCGAGCGCTACCAAGTGGACGCGCTGCGCTATTTCATCTCCGTGGCCGGACCCGAGAACCAGGACTCCGACTTCACGTGGTCCCAGTTCCTGCGCCGCACCAACGGCGAGCTCGTGGCCGGCTGGGGTAACCTCGTGAACCGCACCGCCGCGATGCTGGCGAAGAACTTCGGCGAGATCCCCGCGCCCGGTGAGCTCGAGGAGATCGATCAGAACCTGCTCGGCGCGATCGACGCCGGATTCAAGACCGTTGGAGACTACATCGGGCGCCACCGTTTCAAGGCCGGCATCAGCGAGATCATGCGACTGGTGGGCGAGGCCAACAAGTACGTGGCCGAGACCGAGCCGTTCAAGCTCAAGGGGGAGCACGAGCGGGAGAGGCTCGCCACGGTGCTGCACACCCTCGCGACCGCCGTCGTGAACCTGGATCTCATGTTCTCCCCGTACCTGCCGCACTCATCCAACACCATTGACGCGATGTTCGGCGGGACCGGCGAGATCGCGCCGATGCCGCGCTCGGAACTGGTCTCCGACCTGGGCGGCGGTCCGGATCACCTCGTCATCGCCGGTGACTACTCCTCGGTGCCGGCATGGGGCCCGCGTGACGCGTTCGTCGGCGCTCCCATCGTGAAGCCCACGCCGGTGTTCACGAAGCTCGACGAGTCGATCGTCGAGGAGGAACTCGGCCGTATGGGCCTGGAGGTCTGATCTCGCCCATGGCCCGGTCGAAGCCCGTGACCTTCCCGCCGGAGACCGGCGAACTGCCAAGCCCGGTGGTGGACAACCACACCCACTTCTCCCTGCCTGGTGACGGGACCGAACTTCCGGGGGGTGCCGAGCCACTGCCGATGGACGTGCAGATCGAGCGCGGCAGGCGTGCAGGGGTGATCGGGTTCATCCACTCGGGGTGTGAAATCCTCGATCTCGAGCCTGCCGTGGAGCTCGCCCGCCGGTGGAAGCCCGTGGCGGCCGCGATCGCGATCCATCCGAACGAGGCGCCGCGCCATGCCGGAGTCACCGAAACCGCGCCGGACGGCTGGGAGCAGGACCTCGCCGACCACCACCGCGCGTTCTCCCTCGACGACGCAATTGCGCAGGTAGCAGACCTGGCCGCCGCGAATCCCGAGCACGTGGTGGCAATCGGCGAGAGCGGCATGGACCTGTTCCGGACCGCTGCATCGGGGCTCGAGGTGCAACGGCGGGCCTTCCGGGAGCACATCGCGCTCGCGAAGGAACTCGGATTGCCCCTGCAGATCCACGACCGCGAGGCGCATGCCGAGATCGTCGACATCCTGAGGCGCGACGGCGGACCCGAAATGACGGTCTTCCACTGCTTCTCGGGCGATCGCGAACTCGCCGAGATCCTGAACGAACACGGTTGGTACGCAAGCTTCGCGGGCCCGATCACGTTCAAGTCCAACCAGGAGTTGCGCGACGCCTGCAGGGTCATGGATCCGGACCGCGTCCTGGTCGAGACGGACGCGCCCTACCTGACGCCCGCCCCATACCGGGGCCGCCCGAACGCCCCCTATGTCATGACGCATACGGTCCGTGCCGTGGCAGAGGCGATGGGGATGGAACTCACTTACGCGTGCCAGGTGCTGCTCGCGAACACCCGGCGAGTGTACGGGGACTGGTTCACAAGTTAGTTGCCATCGCGGTCGCCGCCCAATTCTCGTGTTTCCGCAGGTCAAGGGCCTGCTCGCGGGCGTGACCCATCTGACGTTCCGATAATCTTCCTCGAAGATCACGATTCGGTTACGGTCGTGTCTTGACCGCGAACCCTCCTGAACGGGAACAAGTAGTGACTGAACAGCATCTGCCGGCCCAGGACAACACTACGAGCCACGACCGGACCTCTTCGAAACGACACGCCCTCACTTCGGCCGCACGCGCCACGGTTGTCGGGGCTCTCGCCCTCGGCCTGACGGGCTTCGTGGTGGCGGGCCAGGTGACGAGCGAGGCCGGCGCCGCCGAGACGCAGGCGAGCGCGAGCGATTCATCGTGGGACATGCGCGCCGGAAGCGTGATGGCCTCCCGTGACATTCTCGGTGGCCGTGCGTCCCTCGAGATGCCTGCGCTGCGCACTTTCACGGTGAGCGTCGACGGCGCCACCGTGGAGGTCGAGAGCAACGCCAACTCACTGGCCGAGGCTCTGCGCGACACCGGCATCGTGCTCGGCCCCGATGACGTCGTCTCCTCCCCGCTCAACGTCCTCCCCATGGCCGGCACGGTCATCACGATCCTGCGCGTGTCGGACGGTGAGGTCGTCGAGGAGACGATCGACCCCCACGGCACCAGCGAGGTCAGGACCAACAGCCTCTACACGGGCGAGAGCCGCGTGAAGACCCCCGGCGTGGACGGCCGAACGGTCACCACCTACGCCACCGTGATGGTTGATGGCGAAGAGCAGAGCCGGGAAATCGTCGCGCAACTCGTGGTGCAGAACCGGGTGGACGAGGTCGTCGAGGTGGGCACCAAGGAGCGCCCCGTCGCCACGGCACCCCGGAACTCCGGCTCCGGCGGGACCTCGAGTTCCCCGGCACCCGCGCCGTCGGCCTACTCCGGTGACGCGATCGGCACCGGCCAGTCCATGGCTGCGGCCCGCGGCTGGACCGGTGACCAGTGGAGCTGCCTCTACAACCTCTGGCAGAAGGAATCCAACTGGAACCCCTCCGCCATGAACCGCTCCTCGGGCGCGTACGGCATCCCGCAGTCGCTGCCGGGTTCCAAGATGGCCAGCCACGGCGCCGACTGGCAGACCAACCCTGCCACGCAGATCGCCTGGGGCCTCGACTACATCGCCGGCCGCTACGGCACCCCGTGCGCCGCATGGAACCACTCGGTCGCGAAGAACTGGTACTGATCGCAGCGGACTGTCCGCTAACCTGCGATCCGTGCACCTGCTGACTCCAACAAACGTCCGGGCGCTCGCCGACTCCCTCGGCGTGCGCCCGGCCAAGCGTCTCGGCCAGAACTTCGTCCACGACGGCGGAACCGTGCGCCGCATCGCGCGGGTCGCCGGCGTGGGCCAAGAAGATTTCGTGCTCGAAGTTGGTCCGGGCCTCGGCTCCCTCACGCTGGCGCTGCTCGAGGCGGGCGCGCACGTCGTCGCCGTCGAGATCGATCCGAAACTGGCCGCCGCGTTGCCCGGTACGGTCGAGCGGTTCGCGCCCGAGGCCGCCGATCGGCTCACCGTGTTGACCGCCGACGCGCTCACCATCGCGTCGCCCTCGAACCTGCCGCTGCCGAAATCGCTCGCCGGAGAGCCCGGACGGACGCCCACGAAACTCGTGGCGAACCTGCCGTACAACGTCGCGACGCCCGTGATCCTCACACTCCTGGCGAACCTCCCCGAACTCTCGGACGTGCTGGTGATGGTGCAGTCGGAGGTCGCTGACCGGCTCGTCGCCGGCCCGGGCGGCAGGGTGTACGGCGCACCTTCGGTGAAGGTGGCGTGGTACGGGACGGCGTCGCACGCCGGAATGGTGTCGCGCACGGTGTTCTGGCCGGTACCCAACGTCGATTCGGCGCTTGTCCGTATCGTGCGCGGGGATCCGCCGTGCCGTGAGCTGGACGTGTCGCGAGAAGGCGTCTTCGCCGTCGTCGACGCTGCTTTCGCGCAGCGAAGGAAGACGCTCAGGGCCGCACTCGCGAGCTGGGCCGGAAGCCCGGCCGCGGCGGAGGTGGCGTTGCGCGCCGCGGGCATAGAACCGAGCCGGCGCGGCGAGACTCTTGAAGTGCGCGAATTCTGCAGGATTGCCGCGGGTTCCAGGATTCCCCGGTCACCGGATCAGTGACCCGAGAGGCCATCGGTTCCGAAGCGTGACAAAGTGCCAAACATGACAGTTCGAGTCAAGGCGCCGGCGAAAGTGAACCTCTACCTGGCCGTCGGGCGCCCGCACGAGGACGGTTACCACCCGTTGGCCACGATCTTCCAAGCCGTGGACCTGTACGACACGGTCACGGTGCGTGAGTCGGACGATCTCACGCTCACCATGCGCGGCATGGGGAACGGACTGCCCGTGGACGGCTCCAACCTCGCGATCCGCGCTGCGCGTGCCCTTGCGGACTTCGCTGGGATGGAGGCCCGGGCGGACATCCAGATCGACAAGAGGATCCCCATTGCCGGCGGGATGGCCGGCGGCTCGGCGGACGCGGCCGGCACGCTGGTCGCGTTGGACAGGCTGTGGAACCTTGCCCTCGGTACAGAGCAGTTGCTCGCGCTCGGAGCGCAGCTCGGAGCAGACGTGCCGTTCTGCCTCATGGGCGGCACCGCGCTCGGGCTGGGACGAGGTGATCAACTCACGCCGCTGATCAGCCGCGGGTTGTACTCGTGGCTCTTCGTCACACAGCAGCGGGGCCTGTCCACACCCCAGGTGTTCCGGCGGTTCGACGAACTGCGGCCGGACGCGCCCGAGATCCCGGAGATCGAGAGGGCATTCGCCAGTGCGCTTGCGCAAGGGGACGAAGAATTCGTCGCTCGGTACGCGCTCAACGACCTGGCCGAAGCGGCGCTCACTCTGCACGCGGGAGCACGCGCCGTCATGGAAGTGTGTGAGGCAGCTTCGCTTTCCGCGTTCGTCTCAGGCAGCGGTCCGACGATTGCGGTGCATGTCCCGCCGGGCAGGGACGCCGATTCGCTGTCCGGGCACATACGACGGTCGGTCCCCGGAACGGGGTGCATCAGCGCCGGCGGACCCGTGGCGGGCGCGTCCGTGATCTAGCCTTGGATGCACCATGGCGCACCTTCTCGGGGCCGAAGCCCTGCACCTCGAATTCCCCACCAGGATCGTTTTCGACGGCGTCACTCTGGGCGTCGAGGAGGGCGAACGGATCGGGATCGTCGGGCGGAACGGCGACGGCAAGTCCTCCCTGCTGCGCATGCTCGCCGGCCGTGTCCCACCGAGTTCCGGCCGCGTGACCGTGCGACGCGGCGTCCGAATCGGAGTCCTGGACCAGCATGACGATCTCGATGATGAAGAGACGATTGGCGCCGCCGTCGTCGGGAAACGGGCAGAACACGAGTGGGCGGGCGACCCGAACGTGCGGGCGGTGATTGCGGGCCTGCTCGGAGGCGTGGACTGGGACACGCGGACCGGCACGCTCTCGGGCGGGCAACGGCGCCGGGTGTCGCTGGCGCGGCTGCTCGTGGGGGACTGGGACATTCTCGCGCTCGACGAACCGACGAACCATCTCGACCTCGAGGCGATCACGTGGCTCGCCGCCCACCTGAAGAAGCGCTGGCCGGCGAACCAGGGCGCGCTGCTCCTTGTCACCCACGATCGCTGGCTGCTGGATGAAGTCGCGACTGACACGTGGGAAGTGCACGACCGTACGGTCGAGCCGTTCGAGGGCGGCTATGCGGCGTACATCCTGCAGCGCGTGGAGCGGGACAGGCAGGCCGCTGTCGTGGAGCAGCGCCGCAAGAACCTCGCGCGGAAGGAACTGGCGTGGCTCCGCCGCGGCGCACCCGCGCGGACGGCGAAGCCGAAGTTCCGGATCGATGCGGCGAATGCCCTGATCGCGGACGTGCCGCCGCTGCGGGACTCGATCGGGCTTCAGGCGCTTGCGATCTCACGCCTCGGCAAGCGTGTGGTGGACCTGCTCGGCGCCGGCGTCGCGTATGGCAAGAACGAGGTGTTGCGCGGTGTCGAGTGGCGGATCGCTCCGGGGGAGCGTACCGGCGTCCTCGGCGTCAACGGCGCCGGCAAGTCCACGCTGCTCGGGCTGATCGACGGGAGTGTGGCGCCGACGTCGGGGAGCGTGAAGCGCGGGAGCACGGTCCGCGTGGCCGCGTTGAGCCAGCGACTCGACGACGTCGACGAGTTCGGCGACGACCCGGTCCGGGTCGTGATCGGCGGACTCAAATCGACCTACACGTTCGGCTCCGGCTCGAAGGCGCAGGAACTCACGCCCGCGCAACTGCTGGAGCGGCTCGGATTCGCCTCCGCGCAGCTCTCGACCCAGGTGAAGGACCTCTCAGGCGGGCAGAAACGGCGGCTGCAGTTGCTGCTGATTCTCCTGGGCCGGCCGAACGTCCTGCTGCTCGACGAACCCACGAACGACCTGGACACGGACATGCTCGCGGCCATGGAGGACCTGCTGGACTCGTGGCCGGGGACGTTGATCGTGGTCAGCCACGACCGGTACTTCCTCGAACGCGTGACCGACCAGCAGTATGCGATCCTCGGTGGAGGCTTGCGGCATCTGCCCGGTGGCGTCGATGAGTACCTGCGGCTGGTGGCTGCGGGGGAGCGCCGCTCTGTCAGCCGTGATGGTGGAGGTGATGGTGGCCGCGCGAGTGGGGACGGCGGCAACGCCCTGCCACCGGCCACGGCACCCGATTCCGGGCTCTCGGGCGCCGAGCGGCACACCGCGCAGAAGGGACTCGCGTCCCTCGAGCGGCGGCTGGAGAAGGCGACCACTGAAGTCGACACTATTCACCGTCGCATCGCCGCCCACGACCAGTCCGACTACGTGGGCCTGAGCTCACTCACGGCTGAGCTGAGGGAGCTTCAATCGCATCTGGGGGTACTCGAAGACGAGTGGCTGGAGCTGTCGGAGCGTCTGGGCTGAATCCCGGCCCGCGGGGAGCTGCCGTTGCGTCGTCGAATTGCATCAGCAGATCGCGCAGGCTGGCGGCGAGATCGTCCCGCCGGCCGTCAGGCAGGGGCGCGAGCAATTCTCGCTCGAAGTCGAGCAGGTGCGCCATCGCCGTGTCGACGGCGGTCTTCCCGGCGGCGCTCAGACGTACTCGGACGACGCGCCGATCAGAGGGGTCGGCCTCGCGGGTCACAAGTCGCTTGGCGACGAGCCGGTCGATGCGGTTGGTCATCGTGCCCGAGGAGACGAGGGTCTCCTCGACCAGTCGGCCGGGCGTGAGTTCGAAGGGCGCGCCGGCGCGGCGGAGCGCGGAGAGGACGTCGAACTCCCATGTCTCCAACTTCGAGGTGGTGAAGGCATAGCGGCGCGCGATCTCGAGCTGCCGGCTGAGACGGCTGACGCGGGAGAAGACCTGGAGGGGCTCGAGGTCGAGATCTGGCCGCTGAGCGCGCCACGCCGCGATGATGCGGTCCACCTCGTCCTGCGATGCCATGACGCGACTTTACTCGACATCAAGATATCTCGCGCGGGTGGACTCCCCCCCCCGGGTGGACCACGCCCGGGGACTACGCCCGGGCGAACGCCTCCCTCAGCGTGAGACGCGCACCCGTGTGGAGGACGCCGCGGTGATACACCTTCGCAGCGATCCATACGCACACGATGATCGTCAGCAGCCCGACTCCGATCGACGCCGCCACTTGCCAGGCCGGGACATCAACGAAGACCTGACGTACCGGCATCACGAACGGGCCGGTGAACGGCAGGATCGAGGTGATCACGGACGCGGTCGAGTTCGGTGCGTTGGTGGGCAGGTACATCGCGACGTAGAACGGGACAAGCAGGAGGAAGATCATGGGCGCGGTGACCGAGCCGACATCCTCCTGCCGGGAGGCGAGCGCCGAGATGCCGCCCCACAACACCACGAACATCGCGAAGCCGATCAGGAACCACACCACCAGCCAGCCGATGTACGGGCCCAGCTGGATGCTGACGTCGTCGAGCAGTCCGGACACCGAGGCGGCGCCGACGGCAGTGAGCGCATACAGCAGCACCTGGCTGAACGCCACGACGCCGATGCCGAGAATCTTTCCCCCGAACAGTTGCGACGGCGTAATGGTGGCGAGCAGGAGTTCCACCACCCGGGAGGACTTCTCCTCCACCACGCCCATGGAGACCAGCGACCCGGACATCACGATGCCCATGAAGAGCAGCGCGATCATCGCCCACGAGACGATGAGCTTCCCCCAGTCGGTGCCCACGCCCTCGTTGTCGGCGGCGAACGTGATCTCCGGCATCGAGGCGGCGACGGCCGTCATGGACTCCACGGGATCGCCGCCGAGTTCGCTGATCTCGGCCGCCACCGCGAATGACTGCATGGCGCTGTAGACCACCTGCTCGATGACCGGATCTGACGGAGCCTCCGGGAATCGCAGTTCCGAGTTCCCGAGTTCGCCGCCGAGCCAGGCACGGATGTCGCCCTCGTCAAGGGCCGGGCTCGCGTCAGCTTCTTCGACGACGGCGGTCTCGATCTGCAGGTCCAGCGTCGCGCCGATCGCGGCCAGCGACGGACCGATGTCCGCAAGTTCCGACGAGACCCCGATCGCGGTGACCTCATTCTCCTGTGCGCTCCGGTTCATCATGAAGGAGGCGAAGAACGACGCCCCGATGATCAGGACCAGCACGACCACGAGAGAGATGACGAACGAACGCCGGGCGACGTTCGCGAGGATCTCGCGCCGTGCGACCAGAAGGATCCTGTTCATGCCGCCACCTCCTCGGAAGTGCTCACGACGTGCCGGAAGAGGTCCTGGAGTCGCGGTCGTTCACGCGCGAACTCGCGGAGCATTCCCGCGTCGGTCGCGGCCTTCAGCAACGCCTGCTCAGCCGTGATGTCACCGGAAGCGAATTCGACCACGACCTCGCCGTCGTCGCGGGAGATTTCGCGCACGTTCGGCACGCCGGCAAGCCAGCCCGGCCGTGCGCCGTCGACCCGGATCCGCATCCGGGCGGTGTCCGTCACGCGGAGGTCCTCGATCGTGCCTTCCGCGACGATGCGGCCGTCCTTGATGATCCCGACCCGGTCGCACAGCCGTTCCACGAGGTCCAGTTGGTGCGAGGAGAAGATAACGGGCACGCCGCTCGCGGCGGTGTCCCTCAGCACGCCGCTCATCACCTCGACCGCGACGGGGTCGAGTCCTGAGAACGGCTCGTCGAGCACCAGGATCCTCGGGTTGTGAACCAGCGCCGCGGAGAGCTGGACCCGTTGCTGGTTCCCGAGAGAGAGCTTGTCAACCGTGTCATGCCGGCGGTGCCCGACGCCGAGGCGGTCGGTCCACGCCTCCATGGACGCCTTCGCCTCGGGTGCATCCATGCCGTGCAGCCTGGCGAGATAGACGAGGTGTTCGTCCACCTTCATCTTCGGGTAGAGGCCGCGCTCCTCGGGCATGTAGCCGATCTGCCGCCGGATCTCGAAGTCGATCGGCTTGCCACCGTATGTGACTTCTCCGGCGTCACGGCTCAGCACACCGAGCACGATCCGCATCGCCGTGGTCTTGCCGGCCCCGTTCGATCCGACGAAACCGTAGAGTTCACCGTCGTGCACGGTCAGGGAAAGCCCGTCCAGTGCAACCACGTTTCCAAACTTCTTGCTGAGTCCATCCAACTTGAGATCAGACATGGAGCCTTCCAGTTGCAGTCCACGGTTTGCGGTCCACGGTCGCTCCCCATCCAGCCGGGCAGGCGAGTCGCTCACGTTACCAAACGCGTCAGCCAGACGCATGGGGAGGTCAAAGGGGGTCCTCGGCAGGGCTGCTGCCGTCTGCCGGCGCCTCGCGGTCCGTGAACCGGATCTTCGGGTTCTTCTCCATCTGGTGCAACCCGTTCCAGGCGAGATTCACCAGGTGGGCCGCCACTACAGACTTCTTGGGTTTGCGTGCGTCGAGCCACCACTGGCCGGTCAGCGCGATCATGCCGACCAGCATCTGTGCGTAGATCGGGGCGGTGGCGGGGTCGAGTCCGGTCTTGCGGAATTCGTTGGCGAGCAGGTGCTCCACCTCGACCGCGACATCCCCGATCAGCGACGAGAACGTCCCCGTGCTCTGGGCAACGGGCGAGTCCCTCACGAGAATGCGGAAACCATCGCCCTCCGCCTCGACGTAGTCGAGGAGCGCGAGAGTCGTCCGTTCCACGATCACCCGCGGATGGCCGCCCCGTTGCAGCGCCTCAGTCAGCGTCGAGGTCAGTCGCTGCACCTCCCGGTCCACGACGACGGCGTACATGCCCTCCTTGCCGCCGAAGTGCTCGTAGACCACGGGCTTCGAAACCTTGGCACGGGCCGCGATCTCCTCGACGCTCGTGCCGTCGAAACCCTTCTCGGCGAAGAGGGCGCGGCCAACGGAGAGGAGTTGCTCGCGCCGCTGTTGCCCCGTCATGCGCGAAGCGCGCCGTCGTTCGGTGGACATACGCCCCATTCTGTCATCGACAGCACTCTGCGGAGTCTGCGGCAGGGCCCGCGCCGAGGCGTGGGGGTCCTGTCCGAGGGGTAGGGACACTGCCACTTGTCTGGCACAATGGTTTGGCGCTCCCGCGCAGCGGGATCTGGTCCGCCTTGGTGTAGTGGTAGCACAGGGGCCTTTGGTGCCCTTAGTCTGGGTTCGATTCCTAGAGGCGGAGCCGTGAGGTCGAGGTCCGGGCATCTGTGCCCGTGACTAGAATGGGAACGCCCACTGCCCTCTTCACAGGAGCTCCTCGTGGATCGTCCCGCAGCAGTCGTGATCCTCGCCGCCGGCGCAGGTACTCGGATGAAGTCCAAGGTTCCCAAGGTTCTCAACTCGATATCCGGTCGATCCCTCCTCGGGCATGCGATCACGGCCGGCGGACAGGTCGGCGCAGGCCGGATGTGCGTCGTCGTCCGGCACGAGCGTGACAAGGTCGCAGCGGACGCGCTCTCGTACGACCCGAGCCTCGTCATCGCGGACCAGGATGAGATCCCCGGAACCGGGCGCGCCGTGCAGTGCGCGCTCGACGCGCTTGAGGAGGCAGGTTCCGATCTGCACGGCACGGTGGTCATCACCTACGCGGATGTCCCGCTGCTCGACGGCGGCACGCTCACCGAACTGGTCCGGAACCACGAGGAGTCGGGATGCGCCGTGACCGTGCTGACCGCCGTCGTCGAGGATGCCGCCGGCTACGGGCGTGTCGTGCGCGAGCGGGGTGCAGTTGCCCGGATCGTTGAGCACCGTGATGCGACCGCCGAGGAGCGGGAGATCAACGAGATAAACACGGGCGTCTACGCGGTGGACGGAGTGCTCCTCAAGGAGACACTCGCCGCAGTGGGCTCCGCGAACGTGCAGGGTGAGATCTACCTGACCGACGTCGTCGGGCTCGCTCACCAGTCCGGCAAGCGCGTCCAGGGCGTGGTGGCCGAAGACACCTGGACCATCGAGGGCGCGAACGACAAGGTGCAGCTCGCGCAGCTCGCGAAGGAGATGAACCGGCGGATCGTCGAGGACTGGATGCGCGAGGGCGTGACCGTCATCGACCCGGACACCACCTGGATCGATGTCGATGTGGAGCTGGCGCCGGACGTGACCATTCTTCCGAACGTGCAGCTGCGCGGAGTGTGCCGCATCGAGGAGGACGCGGTCATCGGCCCGGACACCACGCTCACCGACTGCGAGGTCGGGCGCGGCGCTCAGGTGATCCGTACGCACGGGCTGCTCGCCGTGATCGGGGCGGACGCCATGGTCGGCCCCTTCGCGTACCTGCGTCCCGGCACCGACCTTGGCGCCAACGGCAAGATCGGCACCTTCGTCGAGACCAAGAACGCGATCATCGGCCAGGACTCGAAGGTGCCGCACCTCTCCTACGTGGGCGACGCAACGATCGGCGAGGGATCGAACATCGGCGCCGCGTCGGTGTTCGTGAACTACGACGGGGTGACGAAGCACAGAACGATCGTCGGCGATCACTGCAGAATGGGTTCGGACAACATGTACGTGGCGCCCGTCACAATTGGCGACGGCGCCTACTCGGGTGCCGGCACCACACTGCGCCGCGACGTCCCTCCGGGCGCGCTCGCGATCAACCCCTCGCAGCAGCGAAACGTCGAGGGCTGGGTCGAGGCCAAGCGGCCCGGTACCAAGGCGGCTGACGCCGCGGCAGCGGCACGTGCCGCGAAGGAGGCCGCCGCAGAAGAGCTCGCCGCAGAAGAGCCCGCCACGGGAGTGTCCGGCACGGGCACGAAAGGCGGCGCATCGCTTTGAGCGGCATCAAGAGCATGGGCGAGAAGCGGCTCGTCCTCGCGACGGGTCGCGCACATCCGGAGCTTGCGATCGCCGTCGCGCGCGAACTCGAGATCGATCTGGTGCCGACCACTGTCTACGACTTTGCGAACGGCGAGATCTATGTCCGGTTCAACGAGTCGGTGCGGGGCGCCGACACGTTCGTGCTGCAGTCGTTCTGCGAGCCGATCAACCACTGGATCATGGAGACGCTCATCATGGTGGATGCGCTCAAGCGCGCCTCCGCCAAGCGGGTGACCGTGGTGGCGCCGTTCTATCCCTACTCGCGCCAGGACAAGAAGCATCGTGGCCGTGAACCGGTCTCCGCGCGCCTTATGGCGGACCTGTTCAAGAAGGCGGGCGCGGACCGGGTGATGTCGGTGGACCTGCATGCCTCACAGATCCAAGGATTCTTCGACGGGCCCGTGGACCACCTCTTTGCAATGTCACTCCTCACGGACTACACGCGCACTCGCGTCGACATAGAGAATCTGACGATCGTCTCGCCGGACGCCGGCCGCATCCGTGTCGCCGAGCAGTGGGCCGAGAAGATGGGCGGCGTGCGTCTCGCCTTCGTGCACAAGACGCGCGACATCAGCCGGCCGAATCTGGCCGTGGCGAACCGCGTGGTGGGCGATGTGGAGGGTCGCACGGCGGTTCTCGTCGATGACATGATCGACACCGGTGGCACCATCAGCGAGGCCGTTCGAGTAGTGCTCGCTTCCGGAGCGACCGACGTGATCGTCGCGGCGACTCACGGCATCCTGTCCGACCCGGCGGTCCGGCGCCTCTCGGAGAGCGGTGTCCGGGAGGTCATCATCACGGACACTCTGCCGATCGCCCATGAGAAGCGTTTCCCGAACCTCACCGTGCTCCCGATCGCGCCGCTCCTCGCGCGCGCCATCCGCGAGATCTTCGACGACGGCTCGGTCACCTCGCTCTTCGACGGAGTCAGCTGAACCTGGCACCGTGGCGGCGGCCATTCCCACGTGTCGCCGGAACCACACGGCAGCGCTTTGGTCGCGGTGCTGCGCGGCCGGTAGCATGACGGAGTTGCCTCGGCGAGGGAAGCCGCATGGGCCGCCGGCTGGACCGGCCCCGGCGGAGCTTCCGTGATCGACGCGGTGGATTTCGCCCGTGCGATCTCCCGCGCCGGGGGCGAGTTCACTAGCGAGAGGTTCGAAACCATGGCTTCCAACAAGCTCACAGCTGTCAAGCGCACAGAGTTCGGCAAGGGCGCCGCCCGCCGCACCCGCCGCTCGGGCCTCATTCCCGCCGTTCTGTACGGCCACGGAACTGACCCGGTGCACATCTCACTGCCCAGTCACGAGACGTTCCTGATCGTCCGCAGCACTCGCAACGCCCTCATCGAAATGGACATCGACGGCGAGGAGCGCCTCGCGCTGGTCAAGGATGTCCAGGTCGATCCGGTCCTGCGCGTAATCGAGCACATCGACCTCATCCTCGTCCGCCGCGGCGAGAAGGTCGTCGTCAACGTCGCCGTCGTCACCAAGGGTGAGCCCTACCCCGGCAACATCGCACAGGTGGAGCTCATGGAACTCTCTGTCGAGGCGCCGGCCACGGCCATTCCGGAGAGCATCGTCGTCGACATCGAGGGCCTGACGGATGGCACCATCGTTCGCGTGGGCGACATCGAACTGCCTGAGGACGTCACTACCGAGGTCGACCCCGAATCCGCGCTGGTCGTCATCGCCGAGCCGCGCGTCGAGGAAGAGCCGGAGGAAGAGGGCGAGGGCGAAGAGGGCGAAGCGGCCGAGTCCGAGGAGTCGGACGAGGAGTAACCGACTCGCGTTCTGCCGAGAGTCGGCCGAGGGGGAGGGCACAGTTGGTGTCCTCCCCCTCGCCTTCGTGACACGATAGGCCGGGGCCGGAAGGAAACGACCGGGCCGGGGGCGGCAGGCGAATGCCGCAGGCCGGTGACGGAAGGAAGTGACACGCGTGAGCGAGACGTGGATCGTGATGGGACTCGGCAATCCCGGGGACCGCTACGCCCGCAACCGCCACAATGTCGGCCAGATGGTCGTCGACGTTCTCGCCGCCCGTGCCGGAGCGCGATTCCAGCGTCACCGTTCGCGCGCCGTCGTCGCGAACGTGCGGGTGGGAACCATTGCCGGGGGAGCCCCCGGCCCTAAGGTGATCCTCGCGAAGTCGGCCGGTTACATGAACGAGTCGGGCCGGCCGCTGGGCGCGCTCGCCAAGGCCGAGGGAGTCGGCCCGGAGCGGATCCTCGTCGTGCACGACGAACTCGACCTGCCCACCGGCACACTCCGCCTCAAGATCGACGGCGGTGAGGGCGGGCACAAGGGCCTGAAGTCGATCACCTCGCACCTCGGCACCCAGGAGTACGCGCGCCTCCGGATCGGTATCGGGCGGCCACCCGGCCAGATGGATCCCGCCGACTACGTGCTCCGCGATTTCCGCGGCAAGGAGGGCGAGGAGATGGCCGTGGTGGTCGTTGAGGCGGCCGACGCCGTCGAGGCCGTGCTCACGCAGGGTTTCTCGAAGGCCCAGATGGAGTTGCACACGGTATGAGCATGGGCAGGATGGGCGGCCCGAGTGTCGGCGCGTCGTTCCGGAAGGACTCCTCCGTCGTCGAGCATCGGATCGCTCCGGGGACAACGCGGCGGGTGGCGGGTTATGCGCGGCCGTACCTCGGGCAGATCGTCGTGTTCCTGCTGATCAATGTGGCGGCATCGCTCCTGGTGGTGGCCACGCCGTTGCTGCTGCAGCGCATCATCGACGACGGCGTCGCGAACCGGAACGAACGGCTCGTGATCATCCTCGCGAGCCTGGTTGCGGTCGTCGCGATCGTGGAGGCCATCCTCGGGCTCGTGCAGCGGTGGTACTCCTCGCGGATCGGCGAGGGACTGATCTACGATCTCCGCACCGATGTGTTCGATCACGTCCAGCGGCAGTCCATCGCCTTCTTCACCCGCACCCAGACCGGATCTCTCGTCACCCGCCTGAACACGGACGTGATCGGGGCGCAGCAGGCGTTCACCTCGACTTTGTCCTCGCTGGTCTCGAACGTTGTCACGCTCGTTGCGGTGCTCGCCACGATGCTGGCGCTCTCCTGGCAGATCACCGTGGTGGCGCTGCTGATCGTGCCGCTGATCCTGCTCCCCGCGCGGCGCGTGGGACGGCGGCTCGCCGGGTTGCGCCGCCAGTCCATGGCCCTTAACGCGGACATGGGATCGATGATGACGGAGCGGTTCAACGTCGCCGGCGCGCTGCTCGTGAAGCTGTTCGGCTCGCACGAACGGGAGCACGCCGAGTTCGCGTCCAAGGCGGCCGCGGTACGCGATATCGGCGTGAAGCAGGCGATGAGCAACCGCGTGTTCTTCACCGCGCTCGGCGCGATGGCGTCGCTCGCGACCGCGCTCGTGTACGGCATCGGCGGCGTGATGGCCGTCCGAGACCTGTTGACGATCGGCACGCTCGTCGCGTTCGCGGGCCTGTTGGGCAGGCTCTACGGGCCGGTCACCGCGCTCTCGAACGTCCAGGTGGACATCATGACGGCGCTTGTCTCGTTCGAACGGGTCTTCGAGGTGCTCGATCTCCATCCGATGGTTGAGGACGAACCCGGTGCGCGCTCGCTGAAGGACGGACCGATCGGCATCGAACTGGATGACGTGACGTTCACCTATCCCACCGGCGATCAGGTCTCGCTCCTCACGCTCGAGTCGCCGCGGAACGACATCGACCGGACCTACACCGATCAACCCCGGACAGGCCCGGAGACCAGCGCCCCTGCCAAGGCATTCGGCCGCTCGCGCACTCCCAAGGCCGTACTGAGGAACGTCACCTTCACGGTCCGCCCCGGCGAGATGGTGGCATTGGTCGGCCCGTCCGGCGCCGGCAAGTCAACGGTCACGTCCCTCGTCACCCGCCTGTACGACGCCGACTCGGGCTCGGTTCGTGTCGGCGGCACGGACGTCCGGGGCCTGCTGACCGAATCGCTGCGCGGCGCGATCGGCGTGGTCAGCCAGGACTCGCACCTGTTCCACTCCTCGATCCGGGCGAATCTGGCGTACGCGCGCCCTGAGGCCACGACGCGGCAGATGTGGGAGGCCCTCGACGACGCACAGATCGGCGCGATGATCCGCCGGCTCCCGGACGGCCTCGAGACCGTGGTGGGGGACAGGGGCCACCGGCTCTCCGGTGGGGAGAAGCAACGCATTGCCATCGCCCGGGTGCTGCTACGCGCACCGCGCGTTGTCGTGCTGGACGAGGCCACCGCCCACCTCGACTCCGAATCGGAGGCCGCCGTGCAGCGGGCGCTGGACACGGCGATGGAAGGACGGACCTCGCTCGTGATCGCGCACCGGCTGTCCACGGTGCGCGCGGCGGACCGGATCGTGGTGCTGGACCGGGGACGTGTCGTCGAGCATGGAACCCACGCCGAGTTGCTGGCACTGGGCGGCCTCTACGCGGAGCTCCATCACACCCAGTTCTCGGAGTAGCACGTCAAAAGTTAGGGTACCCTAACTTTCGTGTTCCAGGACCGCAGACCCGATCCCCAAGTCTCTCTCGGCGGCAAACGCTCGATCGCCTCGCTGCTCGGACCGGCATTCGTTGCCGCCGTCGCGTACGTCGATCCGGGGAATGTCGCGGCGAACATCACTGCCGGTGCGCGCTACGGATATCTGCTCGTCTGGGTGCTCCTGCTCGCGAACATCATGGCGATGCTCGTTCAGTACCTCTCCGCAAAACTGGGTCTCGTCACCGGCGAATCCCTCCCTGACGTTCTGGGCAGGCGGATGCGGAGGGGTCCCCGGATCGCCTACTGGCTCCAGGCAGAACTGGTGGCCATGGCCACCGACCTCGCGGAGGTGATCGGCGGAGCCATCGCGCTGTGGATCCTGTTCGGCATACCGCTGATCTGGGGAGGAGTCATCGTAGGGGCGGTATCGATGGGACTTCTCGTGGTTCAGGACCGCGCCGGCGCCAAGACGTTCGAGCAGGTGATCACGGCCATGCTGGTCGTGATCGCGCTCGGCTTCACAGTGGGGCTCTTCTTCGGGGAGAGCGACTGGGGCGCGGCAGCTCAGGGTCTCATTCCCGCATTCGAGGGTACCGAGACGGTCCTGCTGGCCGCCTCCATGCTGGGCGCCACGGTCATGCCGCACGCGATCTACGCGCACTCCTCCCTGGTGCGCGACCGCCACGGCTCCGAGATCGAACGCGCTGCCCTCCCCAGGCTGCTCAAGGCCTCCCGCTGGGACGTCTTCATCTCCCTGATCGTCGCGGGAAGCGTCAACATGGCGATGCTCCTGCTGGCCGCCGGCAACCTCCCCGGGGTCCCCGGGACGGACACCATCGAGGGCGCGCACGCCGCCATCGAGAGCGCGCTCGGGCCCGGAATCGGGCTCGCATTCGGCATCGGGCTCCTCTTCTCCGGGCTCGCCTCGACCTCGGTTGGCAGCTACTCGGGATCAGTCATCATGGGGGGCCTGCTCCACTTCCACATACCGAAAGTCCTCCGGCGGCTGATCACGCTCATCCCGGCGCTGCTGGTGATCGCGTCCGGAGTGGAGGCCACATGGTCGCTCGTGCTGAGCCAGGTGCTGCTCTCGGTCGGCATCCCGTTCGCCCTGATCCCACTCGTCTCGCTGACGAGCAACCGCGAGCTCATGGGCAGCAACGCGAACAGCCCGAGGCTGCAGGCGGTGTCCTGGATCGTGGTCGGCCTGATTGTCGCGCTGAACCTCGCCCTCGTCATCCTCGTGATGCTGGGTGTCGAATGAGCGCGGCGAAGCAGCCGCGCACGCCGGGGGAGCCTGCCGGCGTCGAGGACATCACTCCTGCCGCCCAGGACTTCATCAAGGCCGTCTGGGCCGCCACCGAATGGGGTGATCCTCCGATCACCACCACCCGTCTCGCGAAACGCCTCGGCTCCTCGTCCGCCAACGTCTCCGAGACCGCCCGCCGGCTGGCCTCGCAGGGCCTCATCCACTACCAGCCCTATCGTCCGGTGAGCCTCACCACCAGGGGAGAACGGCTCGCGCTCGCCATGATCCGCCGGCACCGCCTGCTGGAGACCTTCCTCGTCCAGGTCCTCGGGTACAGCTGGGACGAGGTCCACGACGACGCCGAACGCCTCGAGCACGCCGTCTCGCCACGACTGGTCGAGCGAATCGACGCCCACCTCGGTCACCCCGACTCCGACCCGCACGGCGACCCGATCCCACTGCCCGACGGCCGCCACACCTCGCCCCGCTCGCTCCGCCTCGCCGACGCCGGCCCAGGCACCTACGAGATCACCCGAGTCTCCGACGACGACCCCGCCCTCCTCGCTCAACTCGCCGCCCTGGAACTGGTGCCGGGTGCCGTCATCAGCAACGACGATGCCGGCAACGTCCGCACCACCACCTCCGTTGGATCCGGTGCCGCCATCGCGCTTCCCGACGGCGCAAGTACCGCCATCCGCGTCCGCCCCGGCGAGCCGCCGCGCGTTCCCTGAGATCGGCATCGCACCAGCGCGCTCGCGGGGCCGGCGGCCGCGGGGCCTAGACTGTTCCCCGGCCCGCGCTCCGGCCCACACCTCCGGGCGGACGGTCCCACAAGGAATATGCCATGAAGCTCACCGGCCTGCTGCCACTCCTCCGCTCCGATCCCGGCTTCGCCGCCGCGCTCGAACACGTCCCGAACCGCGGAATTCTCTCGGTCACCGCGTCCGCGGGTGTCCGGCCGGCCCTCGTGGCGACCGCGGCCGATTCCCGCCCCATTGTCGTCGTCACCGCCTCGGGCCGGGACGCCGACCAGGCGGCAGCGTCGATCCGGAGCTACCTCGATCTCGATCCCCACGCCGTCGCCGTGTTCCCCGCATGGGAGACGCTGCCGCACGAACGGCTGAGCCCGCGCCCTGACACGGTCTCCGAGCGGCTTGCCGTGCTGCGCCGCCTCGCCCACCCTGACGATTCGGATCCGCGGACCGCCTCACCACGCGTCGTCGTGATCCCGGCGCGCGCGCTCCTGCAGCCGGTCGCCCGTGGCCTCGGCGACCTTGAGCCCGTCTCGGTCACGGTCGGCGACGACGTCGATATGGAAGCCCTGGCGGATTCCCTCGTCGCGGCAGCCTACACGCGGGTGGACATGGTCGAACGCAGGGGGGAGTTCGCGGTGCGCGGAGGGCTCCTCGATGTCTTCCCTCCCACGGACGCGCACCCGAGCCGCATCGAGTTCTTCGGTGACACAGTCGAGGAGATCCGGGTCTTCTCCGTCGCGGACCAGCGGTCGATGGAGCAGGTGGACCGCGTGTGGGCCACGCCGGCGCGCGAACTCCTCCTCACCGAGGACGTCAGGAAGCGCGCGCGCATGCTCCAGAAGCAGCTCCCGGGCGCCACCGACATGCTCGATCGAATCAGCGAGGGAATCGCCGTCGAGGGCATGGAGGCACTGACCCCCGCACTCGTGGACGGGATGGAGGCGGTTCTCGATCTCGTGGACCCGGAGTCTCTCGTCATGCTCGCCGATCCGGAGCGGATCCGGCGCCGCGCCGAGGATCTGAATGCCACCACGCAGGAGTTCCTCGCCGCCGCGTGGACCTCCGCCGCGGCCGGGGGAAAGATCCCGGTCAGTCTCGGCGAGGCGAGCTTCGCCGAACTCGCCGAGGCGCGCGCCGTCGCGCTCACGCGAGGACTCGGCTGGTGGTCCCTCTCGGTGCTGCCGCAGGACGCCGAACTCGCCGATTTCGCCGATATCGACCCGGAGCCCGGCAGTCACGCCATCCGCGTCGGCGCCCGCGACGTGCGCTCCTACCGGGGCAACGTCGAGGGCGCGCTCTCCGATATCCGGGGCCTCGTTCACGATGACTGGCGCATCGTGCTCACCACCGAGGGCCCCGGTCCCGGGCGGCGCATGGCCGAGCAACTCGGCGCAGTGGATGTCCCCGCACGCGTCGTCGAGGAGATTGACGTGCCGCCGGAGGGCGGGCTGGTCCTCGTGACGACGGCGTCGGCGGGCCCGGGTTTCGTCGTCGAGTCGCTGCGGCTCGCCGTCGTGACGGAGGCGGACCTCACCGGGCGCGCCGGGGCGACTACACGTGACATGCGCAAGATGCCGTCGCGGCGTCGAAACGTGGTCGACCCGCTCGCGCTCAAGCCCGGTGACCACGTGGTGCACGAGCAGCACGGGGTGGGCCGTTTCGTGGAACTCGTGCAGCGCACCATCGGCCGCGGCGAGAGCGCGACCACCCGCGAGTACCTCGTCATCGAGTACGCGGAGTCCAAGCGCGGCCAGGGAAGCGACCGGCTCTACGTGCCCACCGACTCGCTCGACCAAGTGACCCGGTACTCCGGAGGCGAGTCCCCGAGCCTGAACAGACTGGGCGGCAGCGACTGGGCCAAGACCAAGTCCAGGGCGCGCCGCGCCGTCCGCGAGATCGCCGCCGAACTGATTCGCCTCTACGCGGCCCGCATGGCGGCGGCCGGCCACACCTACGGCCCCGACACGCCATGGCAGAGCGAACTCGAGGACGCCTTCCCCTATACGGAGACGGCGGATCAGCTCGTCACGATCGACGAGGTCAAGGCCGATATGGAAAAGCCCGTCCCGATGGACCGTCTCATCTCGGGCGATGTGGGATACGGCAAGACCGAGATCGCGGTGCGCGCCGCCTTCAAGGCCGTGCAGGAGGGTAAACAGGTGGCGATCCTGGTCCCCACCACGCTGCTCGTCCAGCAGCACTTCGAGACCTTCTCCGAGCGCTACGCGGGCTTCCCGATCAACGTGCGGGCGCTCTCAAGGTTCCAGTCCGTCAAGGCTTCGAATGAGACGAAGGAAGGGCTGGCGAGCGGCACTGTCGACGTCGTCATCGGCACACACAGGCTGATCACCGGCGACGTGCGCTTCAAGGACCTCGGGCTCGTCGTGATTGACGAGGAACAGCGCTTCGGCGTCGAGCACAAGGAGACCCTGAAGCAGTTGCGAACGAACGTGGACGTGCTCGCGATGTCCGCGACCCCGATCCCACGCACCCTCGAGATGGCGATCACCGGAATCAGGGAGATGTCCACCCTCGCCACACCACCGGAGGAGCGGCACCCCGTCCTCACGTTCGTCGGACCGTACGAGGACCGGCAGGTGGGGGCCGCGATCCGGCGCGAATTGCTGCGCGACGGCCAGGTGTTCTTCGTGCACAACAAGGTGCGCACCATCAACGCCGTGGCCGCGCACGTCCAGGAACTCGTGCCGGAGGCGCGAGTCGCCGTCGCGCACGGGCAGATGAACGAGCACCAGCTCGAGAAGGTCATCGTGGACTTCTGGAACCGCGAGTTCGATGTGCTCGTGTGCACCACGATCGTCGAGACCGGTCTCGACATCTCCAACGCGAACACGCTGATCGTGGACCGGGCGGACATGCTCGGTCTCGCTCAGATGCACCAGCTCCGTGGGCGGG
>DASRMP010000071.1:0-5570 GCA_035647855.1 Actinomycetaceae bacterium
CGGCGTGGTAGCAGTCAGCTCGCGGAATACTGTAGCGGGGCCTCGCGCACGCGGGGCGGCAGCGGGGCCACGCTCAGGTGGAGCGAGGCATCAAATAGGAGTCAGATCGTCTGGCCGAGCACGTGGCGGAGAGCTCCGGACAGGGCCGGGTGCCGGAACTCGTAGCCGGCCGCCGCCGCCTTCTCCGCGGAGGCACGTTGGGAGGCATGCACGTACAGCCGCGAACCCTCCCTGCCGAACCAAGCAGCCGCGGCCGGGCGCGGCATCGGAACGAGTTCTGGCCGCGACAACTGGCGCGCGAGTTCCCTCGCCATCTCGCTCCAAGTCGTGGGCTGGGGCGCCACGGCGTTGACCGCCCCCGACATCCGAGCGTCGAGTACTGCGTGCGCGTAGAGCCCCACGACGTCGTCGATGGAGATCCAGCTGTGCCACGCCGCGCCGCCGGCGGGCGATCCGCGGTTCCCGGCGCGGAACGAACGGAGCATCGGGCGGAGGAAGTCGCCGTCGGGCGTGAGCACCGGCCCCGTCCGCAGGTTCACAACGCGCAGCCCGGCATCACGTGCCGGATCAGCGGACTCCTCCCACGCTGCGCAGACTCTCGCGAGGAAGTCGGCGCCCTGGGGCGATTCCTCCGTGACCTCACCGGATGGCGCCGCACCGTAGTAGCCAATCGCCGACGCCGAGACGAACGTCCGGACCCTCGCGGACCGCGCCGCTGCCGCAGCGAGGTCGCTCGTCATACTGACCCGTGACTCGGCGATCCGCCGCTTGTGTTCCGGGGTGAACCGCTTCCCCACAGGCTCGGCGGCGAGGTGGACGACTGCGTCGACGCGGCTCAGTGCCTCCTCGTCCACCCAGCCGGATTCGGTGTTGATGGCGACGCCGTCGTCGAGAGGAATATCGGTTCGGATGATCGGTACAACGTCATGGCCGAGCGTGCGCAGCAGGGCCACGAGTTCGCGACCGATGATGCCGCTCGAACCACTGACCGCGATCCTCAGCGGCGGACCGTCATGTGACGACGCGAACTCCAGCTCACTGAGAAGCTGCTCGTGCCGGTAGTACACCATGCGCGAGATCGAGTCCTGGATCCTGCGGCGTGCGGCGAACGGATAGTCACGCATGAACCGGAAATCGAGTTCGCTGAGGACTCGCGTGCAGTTGCTGTGCTCCTCGAAGTGCTGGACGTGGGTCCATTTGCTTACGGGACCGCGCACGAGCCGCTCGGTGAACTGCGAGCCCGGGACGATCTCCGCGTACTCGGTTGTCCAGCGATTCGTGGGTGGAGGCAGGCCCCTGATCTGGAAATGGGACTGGGCGCCGGGGCTGAGGCCGCCGTCGGGCTCACCGAGGACTTCGGCGAGGAACGGCGGAGTCAGGCGGCGGACCGCGCCGGGGCGGCTGTGCCACTTGTAGACGAAATCGCGCGGATGAGGGACCGTCTGCGCGAATCGTGTGACTACCACGCGTGGGACCTCCTTCGACGTATGAGTGTCCCACGTTGTCGAAGGCGCATGGCGGGCTGTGAGCTGTTCTCCGGCGAAGGTTCACAGCACTCTCACATGGGGTGCTCCAACTCCCCTCACCTGGGAAATCTTCCGTTTCCGCGACCGATGACGGCGGCTGCGGGTGCCGGTGGTCCGGTCAGCCGAGCGCGGCGGCGACGGCGAGTTCCAGTGCCAGCGAGAAGCGGGTCTCGCGCTCCTCGGCAGTCATGTCCGAGGAGTGGTCCATCAGGTGGTCGGAGACGGTGAGGACCGTCAGCGCCTGCTTCCCGAATTCTGCCGCGACTCCGTACATCGCCGCCGCTTCCATGTCCACGCCGAGTACGCCGTAGCGGGCGAGCGCCTCGGTCTCGCCGGGCCCGGCGAAGTAGAAGTGGTCTTTCGAGACGATCGTGCCAACGTGGATGCGGTCATTGCCCTGAGCAGCCGGGGCGGCCATCGCGGCGGCCGCGAGTTGGAACGAGGCGACGGCGGAGAAGTTGATTCCGGGGATGCGGCGCTGGTTCATGCTCGAGTCGGTGTGGGCTCCGGTCGCGACGATGACATCGCCGACTCTGACGTGCGACGCGATGCCACCCGTGGTGCCGACCCGGATGACACGCTCGACGCCGAAGAACCTGAAGAGCTCCGTGACATAGATCGTGGCGGAGGGCTGGCCCATGCCGGAGCCCATCACGGAGAGCGGGCGGCCCTGGTGGGTGCCGGTGAATCCGAGCATCCCGCGGACGTCGTTGACGAGTCTGGCGTCGTCCATGAGCTGGTGGGCGATGCGCTCGGCGCGTTTGGGATCACCAGGCATGAGGACGGCGGGGGCGAAGTCGCCCGGTTCGGCGGCGATGTGCGGCGTGGCCATACAGCTCCTCGATCGGTTTGTGGCCATCTTGCCATGAGACGCGTCACGCCTTGGGGGAAAGCCGCGCCCCTTGCGGCACAATGGGGAGTTGATCAGCACTCCCGCCCAGGAAAGGCCGTCATGACAAAGGTGCGCCTCGTCGCATTCGACCTAGACGACACTCTCGCTCCCTCCAAGTCGGCGATCTCCGCCGAGATGGCGGAGTCCCTCTGCCGGCTCCTCGAGGTGACCGAAGTCCTGATCATCTCCGGGGGCCAGTGGAAGCAGTTCAAGGACCAGGTGCTCACCCACCTCTACACGGACCCCGCCCACCTCTCCCGGCTGCACATCATGCCGACCTGCGGAACCCGCTACCTCCGCCACGACGGCGAAGAGTGGCGCACCATCTACGAGCAGCCCCTTCGTCCGCGTGAGCGGGACGCTGCGATCACGCTCTTGGAGCGGGAGGCACGCCGCCTCGGACTCTGGGAAGAGGACACCTGGGGCGAGGTCATCGAGGACCGCGGCACCCAGATCACGTTCTCGGCGCTCGGCCAGTCCGCGCCCATCGACGCCAAGCGCGCCTGGGACCCGACCGGCGAGAAGCGCTCCGCGATCGTCGGCGCGCTGGAGCCGCTGCTCCCGGATCTCGAGATCCGTTCGGGCGGCTCGACCTCCGTGGACATCACCCGCAAAGGCATCGACAAGGCCTATGGCATGCTCCGCCTCAGCGAACAGACGGGTATTCCGCTGGACGAGATGGTGTTCGTCGGCGACCGCCTCGACCCCGAAGGCAATGACTACCCGGTGAAGAAGCTCGGAGTGGCGTCCGTGGACACCACCGGGCCCGAGCAGACCGTCGAGATCATCGACGAACTCATGGACGGAATGGTTGCGAGGTGCGCCCTGTGAATGACAACCGGGCTCACCGCCCCAAGCACCTGAGGATTCTCGGTGCCGCGGTAGTCGCTCTGACGCTCTTCGCGAGCGGTTGCTCCGGCGATGGGCCGGGCAAGTCACTGTTCGGTGGGCGTGAGCCCGAGTACTTTGACGCACCCGTCGCTCGTGCCGCCGACGGCGACATAATCCTGCAGCCCGCCGCCGATGAGACATCTCTCTCGGTTGCGCTCTCGGAGGTGCGTTACGAGTCGTCGCCCGGCGTCGTCGTCGCCACCTCGGGGGACGACCCTGAGGCGACGGACGTGGCCGCGGAGTTCGGGATTCCGCTGCTGGTGCTGCCCGCGGAGGCTGCGCCGGAGCAGGTGGACGTCATCGCCGATGAGGTGACACGGCTCGGCGCGGGCGTGGTCACGAGCGTCGGGATCGAGGAACTGCCGGAGGCGATCGCCACCGCCGCGATGCCCGGCGAGGGGGACGAGGGCAAGCGCCTCGCGCCGGCGGAGACTCCTTCGGCCACGTGGACGGCGATCGTCGCCGACGACGCCACCGCCGCCGTCGTCGGACCGTATGCGGACCGGGACGGGGCGGAAGTGCTGGTCGCAGCGGAACCGCGCCAATCCGGCGAGCTGATCGCCACCCTTGCGGCCGACCCCGGCACGACCGTGATCGGTATCGGCGAGGGGCTCCCCGACGAGGAGAGCTTCGCCTGGCAGGTGCGGACCGCGCGGACGGGCGTGATCCTGCCCGGCGGCGATAACCAGTCCGCGACCAGTAATCGGATCTACGTCGCGCTGTACGGCCACCCAGGCACGGCGGCACTCGGGGTGCTGGGGGAGCAGGGCGTCGAGGCGACCATTGCGCGGGCAGCCGAGCACGCCTACGCCTACGCGCCATACACGGACCTCAACCTGGTCCCGACCATGGAGATCATTGCGACGGTGGCATCGGCGTCGGCGGGCGCGGACGGGAACTACTCGGCGGAGTCGGACCTGGAGCACCTGCGGCCGCTCATCAACGCGGCGGGGGAGGCGGGGCAGTACGTGGTGCTGGACCTGCAGCCTGGGCGCACGGACTTCCTGACGCAGGCGAAGCTCTACGAGGAGTTCCTCCTGATGCCGCACGTCGGTCTCGCGCTGGATCCCGAGTGGCGGTTGAAGCCCGATCAGGTGCACCTGCGCCAGATCGGATCTGTGGGCGCGGACGAGGTGAACACCGTGATCACATGGCTCGCCGACCTCACTCGCGACAACGACCTGCCGCAGAAGATCCTCATCCTGCACTCGTTCCAGGTGAGGATGCTCCCGGACGTCGGCTCGGTGGACACGAGCCGTCCGGAGCTCGCGCTGACTGTCCACGTGGATGGGCAGGGCGGCCAGAGCGCGAAGCAGGACACCTGGCGGGTGTTGCACAACCACGCGTCGAACATCCCGTACTGGGGTTGGAAGAACTTCTACGACGAGGACTCACCGGCGATGCTGACGCCGGCGCAGACCATCGCGAACGTGCATCCGACGCCGTTGTTCATCTCGTACCAGTGACGGATCGGGGCGAGGAGACTCGGGGCGAGGAGACGCTGGACGCGGACGGGGAGCTCCTCGATGAGGAGCGCGAACTCCTTGCACTCGACAGGTTCCGGGCGTCGGAGCACCAGCTTGCCGGCGGTGCGACGCGCGGTCACACATGGATGATGATCGTTGGCGGCGCGCTCGGGGTCTTCTCGTCGATTCAGCTGGTGCTCGCCGAGATGGAACTACTGGGTGATCCGAACGCGGCGTTGTCATGCGACATCAGTCCGGTGGTCGGATGCGGTGATTCGCTCGGGCTGTGGCAGTCTCATCTGCTGTTCGGCCGGCCGAACGCGGTCACCGGGATCGCCGCCTTCGGGATGGTGGCGGCCGTTGGGGTGGTGTTCCTCGCCGGCGCACGGGTGGCGCGATGGTTCTGGCAGCTGATGGCGGCCGTGTCGCTCGCGGGCCTGGCGTTCGTGGCGTGGTTCGAATATCAGTCGCTCGTGAACATCCGGTCGTTGTGCCCATGGTGCTCGGTCATGTGGGTGGTGGTGATTCCGCTCGCATTCGAGACTCTCGGAAGGGCGGCGCAGGCCGGTCATCTGCCGGTGGGAGAGCGCGTGGCGCGGTTCCTGTTCGGCGAGCGTCGGCTGCTGACGATCGCGACGTTCCTCGTGGTGATCGCGCTGATCGTGGTGGCGTTCTGGCCGCAGTGGAGGCTGCTGCTGGGATTCTGACCGCCCAGGAAGGGCCAAGTCCGCCCCGCGGCGGGCGAGGCGGCGGCGAGGCTTGGCGCGGCGGGCGAGGCGGCGGCGAGGCTTGGCG
>DASRMP010000072.1:0-32903 GCA_035647855.1 Actinomycetaceae bacterium
AAAAACACCCCAACCACCAAAAAGCAGCCAAGGCATCAATCAACCAAGAAAACAAAACAACCACAACCCACCAAAAAAACAGGCCATGGCCAAAATGGCATCAAAAAACAAAAAGCACACTGTTGAGATATCAAACAACAAACACACTCGGACGATCACCGTTTGGGCGGCTTTCCGGCTCCGAGGCAGCCTCTCTACGTTACGTCTTCGAATCCCGGCTGTCAAGCCGCGCGTCGACGCTCGCGTTTTCGAGGTCTTGATCTTCTTCAGATCCTCCGCGCGGGACCGGCCGTTCTCCGTCCGTTCCTCCCGCAGCGGGCTTGTTCACTTTACGCGGGGCGAGTCACCGAGGTCAAACCTGGACGCTGTTGCCTCCGCCACTCAGTTCCAGGGTCGCCTGCTCGCGTACAGCTACGGCCACAGCCTCGCCGACGCTGGGATCGAACACTCCCGGGATGATGTACGTGGCCGTGCGCGCATCCTCCGGCACCACGTTTGCAATCGCCACGGCCGCCGCGCGAAGGATCTCGTCGGAGATCTCGCGGGCGCCCACGTCGAGCAGTCCCCGGAACAAGCCGGGGAACGCGAGGACGTTGTTGATCTGGTTCGCGTAGTCGCTGCGTCCAGTCGCGACGATCGCCGCCGTGGCCGCCGCCTCGAGCGGGTCCACCTCGGGAGTCGGGTTGGCGAGCGCGAAGACGATCGCTCCCGAGGTCATTGTTGCAACGTCTGCGCCGGTCAGGATATTCCCCTTCGAAACGCCGATGAAGACGTCCGCGCCGACAAGTCCATCCACGAGCGAACCGGTCACACCACGGGGATTGGTGTTCTCCGCGAGCCGGCGCCGGCTCGGGTCGTTCGTCTCGATGCCCGAGTGGATCGCGCCGGTGCGGCCGTAGCCAACGATGTCGCGAGCACCCTGCGCGAGTAGCAGTCTGATGATCGCGCTGCCGGCCGCCCCCACGCCCGAGACCACGATCCGGACGTCTTCGAGCTTCTTCTCCACGACCTGCAATGCGTTGATCAGCGCCGCGAGTACCACGATCGCCGTGCCGTGCTGGTCGTCGTGGAACACGGGGATGTCGAGCTTCTCGCGCAGCCGTGCCTCGACCTCGAAGCAGCGGGGCGCCGCGATGTCCTCCAGGTTGATTCCCCCGTAGACAGGCGCGATCGCCTCGACGATCCGGATGATCTCCTCCGTGTCGGTGGTATCGAGGCACACGGGCCACGCATCCACGCCGCCGAATTGCTTGAAGAGCGCCGCCTTGCCCTCCATCACGGGCAGGGCGGCAGTCGGCCCGATGTTCCCAAGACCGAGGACGGCGCTCCCGTCGGTGACGACGGCGACAGTATTGCGCTTGATCGTCAGGTCGCGTGCTCGCGCCGGGTTCTTGGCGATCTCCGTGCACACACGTGCGACACCGGGCGTGTACACGCGGGACAGGTCGGCGCGGTTCCTGATGGGCGCCTTCAGTGAGACCTCGATCTTTCCGTCCTTGTGCGCCATGAAGGTGGCGTCCGACACTCTGAGGACCTTCACCTCGGGGATCTGCTCCAGGCCTTCGACCACCTCTTCCTGGTGCTCCGGAGAGCGCGTGTCGCAGGTGATGTCGAGAATGACCTTGTCGTGATCACCGCGCCTCACGTCCATCCCGCGCAGGGCAGTGCCCAGGTCCGTGAGCTCGGCAACGATCTGCGCCGTCACCGCGGTGTCGGCGGCAGCCTCGACGCGCAGGATGACGGTGTTGGACGGACTCAGGATCATATGGACAGGTTACAGCCCCAGCTTTTCGCTGATCAGCTCCCTGACCCGGGCAGCGTCGGCCTGCCCGCGCGTAGCCTTCATGACACCGCCAACGAGCGCGCCGATGGCTTGCACTCGTCCGCCCCGGATCGACTCGATCACATTGGGGTTCGCGGCGATCGCGTCGTCGATGGCGGCGAGCAGGGCGCCGTCGTCGGAAACGAGACGCAAGCCGCGCGCGTCGATGACCTGTGAGGGGCTGCCCTCGCCTGCGAGGACGCCGTCGATGACCTGTTTCGCGAGCGCGTCGCTGAGTTCGCCCGAGTTGACGCGCCCGGCGATGTCGGCGACGTCCTCGGGAGAGATTGGAAGGTCATCGAGAGCGAGGTCGCGGGAGTTCGCGACCCGGGACAACTCGCCCATCCACCACTTGCGGGCGTCGGAGACACTGGCGCCGGCGCGCACGGTCGCCTCCATGGGGCCGAGGGCGCCGGCATTGACGACGTCGCGCATCTCCCGGTCCGTCACGCCCCATTCCTCACGGAGCCGGCGACGGCGGTCCGCGGGCAGTTCCGGCATCGCGGCGCGCAACTCCTCCACCCACTCGCGCGGGGCGACGATCGGCATCAAGTCGGGCTCGGGGAAGTAACGATAGTCCTCGGCGTCGGACTTCACGCGCCCCGACGACGTCCCGCCGGTCTCCTCGTGCCAGTGCCGCGTCTCCTGGACCACCGCGCCGCCGATCGCGAGGACCGCGGCCTGGCGCTGGATCTCGTAACGGACGGCGCGCTCGATCGATCGGAACGAGTTCACGTTCTTGGTTTCGGTGCGGGTGCCCAGTGGCGCGTCCGGCGAGGGGCGCAGCGAGACGTTGACGTCGGCGCGGATGTTGCCGCGCTCCATGCGGGCGTCCGAGACCCCAAGCGTCCGGCAGATACCACGTAGCGCCTGCACGTACGACGACGCCACCTCCGGTGCGCGTGCGCCCGCACCCAGCACCGGGCGCGTGACGATCTCGACGAGAGGCACGCCGGAACGGTTGTAGTCGATCAGCGAGTACTCGGCGCCATGGATGCGTCCCGTGGCGCCGCCAACGTGCGTGTTCTTGCCCGCGTCCTCCTCCATGTGTGCGCGTTCGATCTCGATCTCGAAGATCGAGCCGTCGCCGAGTTCCACGTCGAGGCGGCCGTCGAAGGCGATCGGCTCGTCCGACTGGGAGGTCTGGAAG
Source organism: Actinomycetaceae bacterium (assembly GCA_035647855.1). Taxonomy (GTDB): domain Bacteria; phylum Actinomycetota; class Actinomycetes; order Actinomycetales; family Actinomycetaceae; genus JAAZBW01. The sequence continues at coordinate 2,973 of DASRMP010000072.1, forward strand.
TTCTTCGGCACGTCAGGGTAGAAGTAGTTCTTCCGCGCGAAACGGCACGTCTCCGCGATCTCGCAGCCGAGCGCGAGCCCGATCCTGATCGCGTACTCGACGGCCTTGCGGTTCACAACCGGCAGCGCGCCGGGTAGGCCGAGCGAGACGGGAGTGACCTGGCTGTTCGGCTTGCTGCCGAAGGTGACGGGCGCACCGTCGAACATCTTGGTCACCGTGCTCAGTTCGACGTGCACCTCGAGGCCGATCACCGGGTCGAAGCGGGCTACGGCCTCGTCGTAGTCCATCAGGTCCGCAACGCTATTCGTCACCGTCATCACGCCCGTCCTTTCGCGAGTTCAGCGTCCAGCCTGGTCCGATGGACCTGGAGGAGCGGGCCACCCCACCGGTCCTCGAGGGCGCGCTCCAGCGGGCCGGCGACCTCGTACATCCGGGAGTCCTCCCGCATCGGCGCAACAATGTGGAAGCCTGCGGGGAGCCCATCGGCAGCGAGGCCGGCCGGCAGCGAGAGCGCCGGGACGCCTGCCAGGTTGGCCGGGATCGTGGCCATGTCGTTGCGGTACATGGCGAGGAGATTGTCGATCTGTTCGCCGATCCTGAACGCCGTCGTCGGCGCGGAGGGCGATACCAGCACGTCAGCCTGGGTGAATGCGCTCGCGAGTTCACGCTGGACGAGGGTGCGGACCTTCTGGGCGGAGCCGTAGTAGGCGTCGAAGTAGCCGGCGGACAGCGCGTGCGTTCCGAGGATGATGCGGCGCTTGACCTCGGGACCGAAGCCCGCACCGCGAGTGGCGGACATGACGCGCTCCGCGGTGATTGGCCCCTCCGCCGGCTCGACACGCAGCCCGTACTTCATGCCGTCGAATCGCGCGAGGTTGCTCGATGCCTCGGCGGGCAGGATCAGGTAGTAGGCCGCCATCGCGTACTCCAAGGACGGGCAGGAGACTTGCGTGATCGTGGCCCCGAGTTCACGCACCACGTCGAGGGTGTTCTCGAATGCCTCCAGCACGGAGTCCTGGTAGCCCTCGCCGCCCATTTCCTTGATGATGCCCACGCGGAGGCCCCGAAGGTCGGGCCGATCCGTAGCGGCGGCGAAGTCCTGGACCGGGTCCGGGAGCGAGGTCGAGTCGAGCGGGTCGTGACCTGCGATGACGCCGTGCAGAAGGGCCGCATCGCGCACACGGCGCGCGACCGGCCCGATCTGGTCGAGCGACGACGCCAATGCGATCAGTCCGTAACGGGAGACGCCGCCGTAGGTCGGTTTGACGCCGATCGTTCCCGTGACCGCGGCGGGCTGGCGAATCGAGCCGCCCGTGTCCGAGCCGAGCGCGATCGGGGTCTGGAAGGACGCGACCGCGGCTGCGGATCCGCCGCCGGATCCGCCCGGGATCCGCTCCAGGTCCCACGGGTTGCGGGTGGGTCCGAACGCGGAGAATTCGGTGGACGAGCCCATCGCGAACTCGTCAAGGTTGGTCTTGCCAAGAATCGGCATTCCCGCGGCGCGTACGCGCCGGGCGATCGTGGAGTCGTACGGCGGGATCCAGCCGTCGAGCATCCTGGAGGCAGCCGTCGTCTCCAGTCCCGCGGTGACCATGTTGTCCTTCAGCGCGATCGGCACGCCCGCAAGCGGCCCGAGCGTGTGGCCGGCCGAACGGGCGTGGTCGACGGCCTTCGCGGCGGCGAGCGCGCCATCGGCGTCGACGCGCAGGAAGGCGTGGACGGGCGCGCCGACGTCGTCGATGCGCTCAAGGAACGCCGTCGTCACCTCGACGGCGGAGACCTCGCCTGCCGCGATCAGTTCTGCGATGCGCTCGGCATCGAGACGGATGAGGTCGTTCATCATTCCTCCCCCAGGATCTGCGGCACGAGGAACTGCCCGTCCTCGCTCGCGGGTGCGCCGGCCAGCGCCGCCTCAACGGAAAGCGGCTGAATCGGCACGTCGTCACGCATCACATTCGTCATGGGAATCGGGTGGGATGTGGCGGGCACATCGCCGGTCGAGATCTCACTGACGGTGGCCACGGCAGCCGCGATGACGTTGAGCTCTCCGGCGAACCGGTCCACCTCCTCCTCGGTGAGATCGATGCGTGCAAGCGCCGCGACACGGGCGACCTCGAGGCGGTCGATAGTGGACATGTCCCTGAGTCTAAGACCCGGCAGCTGAAGGATGGTGTTTCGGGTCTGCATGTGGAACCACTTCTGGTTACTCTGACGCGTATGGCCCCTTCCCTGTTCCCGACCCGTTCCCAGACGACGTGGGCTCTCCGGCGCGCGGTGGGGGTTGCGATCGCGGTGCCGCTGAGCGCTGCTGCGGGCGTTATGGCGGTGGACCGGGTGCGGCTGCGAAGGTCACCTCCGACCGGCAGGTTCCCACGGCTCGAGTCTGGTGATGTCAGGATTCCGGGTGACAACCTACTGACGGTCTTCACCGAGGGGTCCGGGCTGTACGAGTCCATGCTCGAGGACATCCGCTCCGCCAAGTCCTCCATCTTTCTCGAGACCTTCATCTGGAAGGGGGACGCGCTCGGCGAACTGTTCAAGAAGGAACTGACGCGAGCCGCGCACCGCGGCGTCGACGTGTATGTGGTGTACGACGCCTTCGCGAATCTCGTGGTCCCCCCGTCGTTCAAGAAGCTGGACCCCGCGTTGCACGTGCAGGCGCACCCGATCATCACGGGCGGGAACCCGTTCGCCATCCAGACCTACGCGAAAAATCACCGGAAGTTGCTGGTGGTGGACGAACGGATCGGGTACGTGGGTGGCTACAACATCGGCCAGCTCTACGCGGACACGTGGAGGGACACCCACCTCCGGGTGGAGGGTCCCTCCGTTTGGGAGCTCGCAAACGCGTTCACCGATTACTGGAACAACCGCAGGAAGCGCGACCAGCCCGAATTGCCGGACCGTGGCGCCGGTGAGTGGGAGCCGCGTATTCGCGCCATTCAGAACCTGCCGGACCGGATGCTGTTCCCCGTGCGCGGCGTCTACATCGATGCCATCGACCGCTCCACGGTCTCCGTGAGGATCAGCCAGGCGTACTTCTTGCCCGACTCGACCCTCATCGACGCGATGGTGCGGGCCGCCGCGCGCGGCGTGAAGGTCGAGTTGCTGATTCCCGAATACTCGAACCACATCGTCGTTGACTGGGCCGCCCGGCACATGTACCAGACACTGCTGGAAGCAGGCGTGCGGATCCACCGCTTCCGTCACGCGATGATCCACGCCAAGACCATGACGGTGGACGGGCGATGGACCACGCTCGGGACGACAAATGTGGACAGACTCTCCTTCACCGGGAACTTCGAGATCAATCTCGCCATCTACGACGAGGCGCTCGCCCGACACATGGATGACGTCTTCGCGGTGGACCTCACGAACTCACGTGAGCTCACTCTCGACGAATGGGAGGCGCGTCCCCGCTACAAGATGGTCGTGGAGCGAGCGATGGCGCCGCTCGCGCCGCTCCTGTAGCGGTTGCTCTGCTTGCCACGTGCCGGCACGTCTACCACGTCCCGGCACGCCTGTCACATGGCGAGCGCGTCCGGGCCTCCGGCGAGGAGGGCCCCGAACTGCTCCTCGTCGAGGATCGGGAGGCCGAGTTCGCGCGCCTTCTTCTCCTTCGAGCCCGCGTTCCCCCCGACGACGACGTAGTCCGTCCTATGTGACACCGATTTCCCGGCCTTGCCGCCCGCGGCGGTGATCGCCTCATTGGCGCCCGCGCGCGTGTAGCCATCCAGGGAGCCCGTCACGACGACGGTGAGCCCTTCGAGAGTGCCCGGACCCACGTCCTTGCCACCAGTGATCTCAGGCTCCGGGTCCTCGAACTCCACCCCGGCGGCACGCCAGCGGCGGATGATCTCACGATGCCAGTCCGCCTCGAACCACTCTCGCACCGCCGCGGCCATGATGGGGCCCACGCCCTCGGTCTCGGCGAGGTCATCGACGCTCGCCGCCTCGATCGCGGCGAGGCTCCGATACCGGTCCGCGAGCGGCTGCGCGGAGGTCGGCCCGATGTGGCGAATCGAGAGCGCCACGAGGAAACGCCCGAGCGGCCGGTCCTTGGCGCCCTCCAGCTGGGAGAGCATGACCTGCGTATTCCTGTGAGGGCGGATGTCAATCGGGACGTGCGTTCTGCCCTTTTTGTGCCACGCCGCCGTCCAGAAGTAGCGGCCAAGCCGCCAGTCACCGGTGAGTTCGCCCTTCACCCGGATCGGCCGGTAGACGAAGACGTCCCTCAGATCCCCGGCGGTGACATCGAACAGGCCGGCCTCGGAGCTCAACACCGGCTCTTGCGGTGCCGGAAGCAGTTCCTCGACGGCCGCAGCGACATCGGCGGGCGTCAGTTCGGAGCGCTGGTCCTCGGTGAGGGCGAGCCGCGTGCCGTCCTCGAGGAGCAGGGCGTGCCCACCGGCGAGGGCGGCGAGCACATCGTCGCGGCCGCGGTCCGGCTGGGTGAGTGCCATCGCAGTCTCCTCACCGAGCGCATCGATATCGAGTGCCCCGCGGCTCCCGATGTGCTCCACGCGGGCGGAGAGCTGGGCAGGGCACGTGGCGGCATTGGGGCAGCGCAGGTCGACGTCGTTCTCTTTCGCAGGCGCGAGGCGGCTCCCGCAGGACGGGCACGCCTCGGGCATTACAAACGGGCGCTCGCTGCCATCGCGCACACTCTCAACCGGCCCGACGATCTCCGGGATCACGTCACCGGCTTTCCGAAGAACAACGGTGTCACCGATGCGGAGACCTTTGCGCGTCACCTCCGAAGCGTTGTGGAGGGTGGCGAGCTGGACGGTCGAGCCGCCGACAGTGACCGGCTCCATCACGCCGTAGGGAGTCACGCGGCCAGTACGACCGACCTGAACGCGAATGTCGAGAAGGCGCGTGTTGACCTCCTCGGGCGGATACTTGTAAGCGACCGCCCATCGCGGCACCCGCGAGGTGGCGCCCATCTCTGCCTGGAGCGCACGGTCGTCGATCTTCACCACGATCCCGTCGATCTGATGGACCACGCTGTGGCGGCGTTCGGCGAAGTCGCTGATCATCTGCTCGATCTCGGCCAGCGTCTCCGTCCGGCGGGTGTCCTCGGACACCGGGATCCCCCAACTCTCGAACAGTCGGTAGATCTCCCACTGAGTGGCGGGCAGTTCGCCACCCTGCCACTCGAGCGCACCGACGCCGTGTGCGATGAACGCAAGCGACCGCTCAGCGGTCACTGAGGGATCCTTCTGCAGCAGCGAGCCGACCGCACCATTCCGTGGGTTGGCGAGTTCCGCCCGGCCCTCCGCCTTCTGCAACGCATTGAACTCGTTGAACGCGGGGACCGGCCAGTAGACCTCACCCCTGACCTCCACCAGGGCGGGCACGTCTTCTCGCTGCAACTGGTTTGGGATCCCGCCGATTGTGAGCACGTTGGGAGTGACGTCATCGCCCACGCGGCCGTCGCCGCGAGTGGCACCGCGGACCAGCTGGCCGTGCTCGTACGTGAGGTTGATCGCGAGTCCGTCCACCTTCACCTCCGAAGTGGTGGCTACCTCCTCGGCACTGGCCGCGCGGCGCACCCGCTCCATCCAAGCGCGCAGTTCGTCAACGGAGAAGACGTCCTCCAAGCTCATCATCCGCTCACGATGCTCAGCGCGTGGGAATGGCGATCTCGTGGCCGCGCCCACGAGCTGCGTGGGCGAATCCGCTGACTGCAGTTCCGGGAACTCCCGTTCCAAGTCACGGATCTCACGCATCAGACGGTCATAGGAGGCGTCCGTCATGATCTGGGTCGGCGAACCGTAGTAGGCGTCCGAGGCCGCCTGCATCAGTTCCGCCAGTTCCGTCCAGCGATCGCGTGCTTCGCTCAGTTCCACGCGTTCATTCTGACAGCACCCACTTCCAGACTCCCGCCGAGCATGATCGCATCGAGAGGATGACGCAGATCGTCACCATAACGCTCAGGTGACGGCTGTCGGTGCGCCGTGCGATGCTGACCTGCATGTGCGGACGCTATGCATCCTTCCGGCAGGCGCAGGAACTCGCGGACATCTTCGAGATCGACGTCGTGAGTCCCGTGGCAGAGTCGCTTCCGCCGTCGTGGAACGTCGCGCCCACGCAGGCGGCGCGGATCGTGCGTGAGGAGGCGCCCCGCGAGGAACTCGTGCGCATCCTCGACGCGGGCAAGTGGGGCCTCGTGCCCACGTGGGCCAAGGACGAATCGATCGGGAACCGGTTGATCAACGCCCGCAGCGAGACCATCACGGAGAAGCCTTCGTTCCGCGGTCCGGCCATCTACTCCCGCTGTGTCGTCCCGGTCGAGGGTTACTACGAGTGGAAGGCCGCGCCTCCCGGCAGACGCGCCAAGACGCCGTATTTCATCCACGCCGCCGACGGCGGCCCGATCGCACTCGCCGGGCTCACCACCCTGTGGCGGGACGAACTTCGCACCTTCACGATCGCAACCCGAGCGGCCAGCGGCGATATCGCCGAGATTCACGACCGCGAACCGGCGATGCTGCGCCCTGAGGACGTTGCGGAATGGCTCAATCCGTCCCAGCGGGACCCGCACGCGGTGGCGGCGATGCTCTCCGGCCCGCGCCCGGCCGTGGTGTTCCACGAGGTCTCTACCGAGGTGAACGCGCCCCGCAACAACACCCCTCATCTCGTCGAATCCGTGCAGGGAAGCACGCTGCTCTGATCCGGACGCTCACCGATGGAGTGACCAAGCGAGCACCTGTCGGCACTAGGCTTCCGCCCATGGATTCGCCGGACGTGAGCCGCCCCACACGGGGCGACCTCGTGCTGCCCGTGATCCTCGCGGTGGCTCTTTGCGTCTGGACCTGGATCGTGCTCTGGCCAATCGGATCCGGGACCTCACCGGACTCACCCGCCGATTTCGCCATCATCGCCGCCTCTCTCATGCAGTCGCTGCTGTTGATCTGGAGGCGCTCGCACCCTTCCGCCACGGCGCTTGCGGTCTTCGCGATCGGCACCTTCCACTTCGCGCTGGGAGTCGACTTGCTCCCCAGTGACATCGCGGCGATCGTGGCCATCTACTCGCTCGCCGCCTACGGCCATGTGCTGGTCTCCCGGATCGGGCTCGGCGTCATGATCTTCGTGGCCGTCGGCTACACGGCGCTCAACCTCGGCGTCGAGGAGGTCCGGAGTTCGGAAATGGCCGTGAACTCGATCGTCCTGATCTCCGTCGGCGTGGCCGCGTGGGCACTCGGCTCCTCGACACGGGTTCGCGCCGAGCAGGTCACCGCGCTCAAGTCCCGCGCTGACCAACTCGAGATCGGCCGTGATCGCCAGGCGCAGCTCGCAGCCTCGAACGAACGCACCCGCATCGCACGCGAGATGCACGACACGATCGCGCACTCCCTGTCCGTGATCATCGCCCAGGCCGACGGCGGCCGGTACGCCGCCGTGTCCGATCCCGAGGCGGGCGAGCGCGCGCTGGAAACGATCGCCGAGGTCGGCCGGGCGTCGCTCGCCGATGTGCGGCGCCTCCTCGGAGTGCTGCGGGAACCGTCCGAATCTGCGTCCCTCACGCTCCCGCAACCGGGCGACTCGGACCTCGAGGAACTCATCGCAGGCGTGCGTGAGGCCGGCCTCCGCGTCTCCGTCGTCCGGATCGGCAGGGAGCGCGCCCTGCCACCCGGTGCGGGCCTCTCCGTGTACCGCATCGTGCAGGAAGCCCTCACCAACGTCATGAAACATGCGGGTCCGAACGCACAGGTCACAGTCCTGATCCGGTGGCTGCGGACCGGCCTCGCACTCGAGATCACCGACGACGGCCGCGGGGCCGCAGCGTCGAGCGACGGCAAAGGCCAGGGTCTGGTGGGGATACGTGAGCGGGCCGCAGTCTTCGGTGGCACCGTCTCGATGGGGCCACGCAGCGGAGGCGGCTATGAGGTGAAGGTCCTCATCCCCCTTCCGGCGGCACGCGAGTCGCACGTGCCATCGCAGGAAACACCGTCCGCTACCTCTGTCGCGCAGGCCTTCGAGAGTCCCCCGTCCACCGCGCCGACCACGCCCATTGGAGAACCGCCGTGACCATTCGTGTCGGAATCGTCGACGATCAGCAACTTGTGCGCGCAGGCTTCGCGCTCGTCATCAACTCTCAGCCGGATATGGAGGTGGTGATTGAGGCCAGCGACGGCGCTCAGGCGCTGCGCGCCCTGAGGTCGTACGAGTGCGACGTTGTGCTCATGGATGTCCGCATGCCCAATATGGACGGACTCGAGGCGACGGCCAGGATCACCAGCAGAGCTTCCATCCCCCGCGTCATCATCCTCACGACCTTCGACCTGGACGAGTACGTGCTCCAGGCGATCAAGGCGGGCGCGTCAGGATTCCTGCTGAAGGACGCCCCTCCGGAGGAGATGCTCGCCGCGATTCGAACGGTCGATCACGGCGACGCGGTGATCGCACCGTCGTCGACGAAACGCCTGATCGAGCACTTGGCACACGTGCTCCCGAGCGAGAAACGCACCAGCCCCGAGATCATCAACTCGCTGACCGAGCGCGAGCGTGAGGTGCTGATCCACATGGCACGAGGTAGGTCCAACACCGAGATCGCCTCCGAACTCTTCGTGGCGGAAGCGACCGTGAAGACCCATGTCGGGCGGATTCTCGCGAAACTGCGGGCGCGGGATCGGGTGCAGGCCGTCGTCGCCGCGTACGAGACGGGCCTCGTGACCCCCGGGATGTGACCCTGCGGCGGTGGAAAGACCTCGTTAGTGCGCGGCCTTCCACACCGGCCCAGCCGTGACCGGACGGGCATGGTCGACTGGCTGCCGTGAATCCGTTCAGGTCCGCCCCACCGTCCCAGTTGCTGCTGGTGGCGGTGGATGGTCCGCATCGGGGCATGTCCTGGCCCCTCGCGGGCACGACGAGCGTCGGGAGGGAGGGCGATATCGCAATCGATGACCCGTTCCTGAGCCGCCGTCAGGCGACGCTGCGGTGGCGCGGAGGCCGGGTTCGTGTCCGTCCCGACGGCGGCACGAACCCCACCGTCATGACCGCAGGCCCTCTCCGCGCGCGGATTCCATCCCGCTGGATGACTCTCCCGCCCGGAGCACGCCTGCGGCTCGGATCGGGAACGTTCGCCGTCCTCGCGCGGCGGCGGCCGCGCGGCCTCGAAAGGGAAGGCGGTCCGGGGGGTGCAGTCGGCCGGTTCTTACCGCTGAGCCTGGTCCTCGCGCTCCCACTTGTGCTCGGCGGTTCGCCGTGGCGTTGGCTCGTCATGCTGGTACCCGCAGTGGCTGCGGTCGCACTGCTGCGCGGCACCGCCAGAACGGTTCGTGGTCCGCGGCGCGGCGAGCGGCCGCACGAGATCTCCCTCGCGTGCCGCGAGGGCCACACGTCCTATTCGGAGCCGGCGCTGCCGCGGAGACCACGACTGCTCAGGCGCCGCGAACTGGCGGGTACCGGGTGGTGTGTCCGGTCCGAGGAGGAGGCCTGCTGGCTCGCCGGCTATCTGGCGGCCTACAACGATCCGGAAGTCCTGGTCGTCTCGTCCCCCTGGCTCACCACTACCGGGCGTGGCCTGACCGTCCGTTTCGTTCCGGACGCGCGATCTGGACCTGCATACGGGGAGGCGGTGGTGACGTGGGCCGAAACGGAGGCGTGGGTGCCTCCCGGCTGGGCGGTGCCGCTACGCGTCCCCGCGCGCGCTTCCCCGGTATGGGCGCGTTCGCTCGGGAGGGAGACGTCCGCTCGTGGGATCCCCGAGACAGTCCGGACATGCCCCAATTCGTTCGGTTCGCGATCGCTCGCCCGCGCCTGGGAGGCTCCCGTTGCGAATCTTGCGGTGGAGTTGGGGCTCGGCACGGATGGCCCCGTCGTCGTCGACCTGGCGGCACACGGGCCGCACGCACTCGTCGCCGGGACGACCGGTGCGGGCAAGTCCGAGTTGCTGACCACGTGGGTGCTGGGGCTCGCGGCCCAGAGTTCGCCGGCATCCCTCGCGTTGGTGCTCGTCGACTTCAAGGGCGGCGCCGCTTTCGGATCGCTTGCGAACCTGCCGCACTGCGCAGCGGTACTCACCGACTTGGACCCCGCCGCAACCAGGAGGGCACTCGCCTCGATTCGCGCACTTCTGCGGCAACGCGAGCGACTCCTCTATGAAGCGGGATGCCGCGACGTCACGGAGATGGACGCCGTGCAGCCAGGCGCGGTGCCGCGGCTCCTGCTCGTTGTGGACGAATTCCGCGCCCTGGCGGATGACCACCCGGACCTGCTCGAACAGTTGTTGCGCCTCGGTGCGCAGGGTCGCTCCCTCGGGGTCCACCTCATCGTCGCGACACAGCGGCCGGCGGGCGCGGTAGTACCGGAACTCCGCGCGAACATGGCCCTGCGCGTCTGCCTCCGTGTCGCCGAGGCCGGAGACTCACACGATGTGCTCGGTGTCCCCGACGCCGCGTCCCTGCCGCGGGTTCCGGGGCGCGCGCTCCTCGGCGCCGAGGGGACCCGCGAGTTCCAGGTGGCGTGGTCAGGGGACGCGGCCGAGGTCCGCAGCGCCGTGCGGGCGATTCAGAGGGCGTGGACCGGCGGAGCGACGGCGGCTCCGTGGTGCCCACCGCTGCCGCGCATCGTGGAGTTGGAGACGCTGCCCCCGGATGCCCTCGCCCTCGCCGACGAACCGGACGAACTGTCGCAGCAACCGCTCGTGCTGGCCCCGGGCAACATCCTGATCGCCGGTCCGCCCCGGTCCGGCCGCAGCGCCGCCGCGCGAGCCGTGGTGACCGCCGCCCTTGCCCAGGGCGACGAGGCCTGGCTCGTCACCGCGGACCGTGACGCGGACGCGGGCGCCGGCTGTGTCATCCACGCGGCCCAGACACGGCTCATCGCCCTTGCTCTGACGCACTGCGCTGACCGGGCACGGCGCACTCTGGTGGTCGACGACGCGGAGATGTGGCTCGCCGCGCATGATGACCTGCACGGACCGGGAGCCGGTGCCGGCCTTCTCACTCAGTCACTGCGAACGATCGCTGCTGCGGGCTCGAGAATCGTCATTGTCGGGAGCGGTGACCTCCTCACGGCGAGGTGGGCGTCGGCGATCTCCAGGCGGTACCTGCTGGGCGGAACAGACACGGCGACTGCGCTTCTCGCCGGAGTGAGCCGGGCAGCGATTGCCAACCTGCAACAGGCCATTCCCGGGCGCGGTTTGTGCCTCACGACCTCGTTGGAGATCCAATTCGGATGGACACCCCACGTCCCCCGGACCGTTGGGCGCACCCGGTCATTCACCCCGCTCCCTCCGTCCGCGGTGCAGAAGCGGAGGCCGGACGAGATCGTTCTGGGCACCGGCGGAGACCCTCTGAGACAAGTGGCGTTGCCAGTGGCGACCGACCTCGTCGTCGTGGGGTTGGGACGCGAGCGGGACGCAGCGACGGCGCTCGTGGCGTCGCAGCGCCGGGAAGGAGCCGTCATCGCCGTGACTCCCGGCGGGTGGGCAACAGGCTGGTCAGGGGAACTCGGCAGAATCCGGGAGACCGCGGCGGTGCTCGTGGTGCGGCCGGATCTGGTGGGCGCGCCGTCAGGGCTTTCGCTCGAGGGATCCCTCGAGCCGGGGAGCGCCGGGTATGCGGTCCTCGTGCAGGGCGGGGTGGCGGTGCCGCTGCGGCTGGCGAGTTCAGTCGTCGAGGACGTCGGAGCGGTGGTCCACGATGTACGCGCGCGTGGACGGGGTGAGGAGCAGGACGAGCGCCGCCCCCGAGGCGACCGCCCCCAACACACTCCAGACTCCGAGGGCCCGGATGAGGCTGATGAACGACAGAAGCGCGATGATGTGCCAGGTCGCGAGAACAGTTCGGGCCCACGGCCGCGCCCGTGCCAGCTGCCACGAGGCGGTAAGGATGATGGCACCGGCGATGACCCAGAAAATGAAGATTCCGGCTGATGAGCGAAGTCCCGAAGGATCACCCACGACCTCGACGGCCATCAGCACCGCAGCGGCCACGATCTCAAATGCTGAGACGGCCGCCACCGCGGCGACGCTCCACGGCGGAGACGGGCGCTCGAACATGGCCCCGATGATAGTCACGTGGGACTTCCTGCCCAGCAAAAAGAGAGAGTGAACGTCCGGTGAGCGCATTGTGAGGAACCTAACCCACCTGTCTCGGAGGCAACCCTTGTCCGTTCGCGGAGGAGCGTGCGAACCTTGAATTCCGCACCAAATGAAACGGTGCGGGTTTTCATGCGTCGCCCAAGTGGCGGCGCGCAGGCTCGAAGCAGGAGTTTTCGATGGATTGGCGCCACCGTGCCGCGTGTCTGACCGAGGATCCCGAGCTGTTCTTCCCAATCGGGAACACTGGCCCGGCCCTCCAGCAGATCGAGGAAGCGAAGGCTGTCTGCCATTCCTGCACGGTCGTCGACACGTGTCTCAAATGGGCCATCGAGACCAACCAGGATGCCGGTGTCTGGGGCGCGCTCTCAGAGGACGAACGTCGTTCGATGAAGCGCCGCGCTGCCCGCGCACGCCGCGCAAGCTGATAGCCCTTGGTTCCGAATGGGGCGTCCCCACCTCGGGGCGGCGCCCCATTCCTTTGCCCGAACTGCTACATGTGCGCGTGCAGAATAACGTCCGTGCCGCCTCCGGGAGCATCCGACCAGCGGATCGTGCCCCGGAGCTCGGCCGTCACCAGCGTCCGGACGATCTGCGTGCCGAGGCCTGAGCCAGGGCCGTCACCGTGCATGCCCTCGCCGTCGTCCATGACGTGCAGTTCGAGTTCGTCCCCGTCGCGCGCCGAGGTTACCGTGACGGTGCCCGGCTGGTAGCACAACCCGTGCTCCACGGCGTTCGACACGAGTTCGGTGATGACGACCGCGAGCGAGGTCGCGACCGACGACGGAATCATCCCGACCGAACCCTCCACCCGGGTGTGGACCCGGTGTTCACGGTGAGTGATGTCGACAGTAAGCGAGAGGATCCGGTCCAGGAGTTCGTCGAAATCCACAGTCTCGGTCGCCGTCTGCGAGAGGTTCTCATGCACGATGGCGATAGTTGCGACCCGTCGCTGCGCCTCCGCCAGCGCCGCCTTCACCTCGGGATTCTCCGAGCGCCGCGCCTGCAGCCGCAATAACGCGGACACCGTTTGAAGGTTGTTCTTCACCCGGTGATGGATCTCCCGGATCGTCGCATCCTTGCTCATCAGCTCGCGCTCGCGCAGCCGGATCTCGGAGACGTCGCGGACCATGATGATCGCGCCGTGCCGCTTTCCGTACTCGGTCAACGGGATCGACCGCAGCGAGAGCGCCACCCCGTGCGACTCCACCTCGGCCTGCCAGGCCGCGCGGCCCATCAGCACCACCGGCAACGTCTCATCCACCACGGTGCGCATATCGATCTCGGAGCTGACTACCGAGGCCAGCACCTTTCCAGCGAGCTGGTCCGGCAGTCCAAGCCGGTGGAAACAACTCATTCCGTTCGGCGAGGCGTAGAGGACCACGCCGTCCGCGTCGAGGCGGAGCACGCCGTCGCCGACGCGGGGGCCGCCAAGGCGAGCGGCCGGCGCGGACGTCTGGGGGAACTCCCCGCGCGAGATCATGCCGCAGAGATCGTCGGCGAGCGCCAGGTAGTTGACCTCGAGCCGGGAGGGGCTCCTCGCGATCCCGAGGTTGGCCTCACGCGCCATCACGGCGATGGCGCGTCCGTTGCACACCACCGGCACGAGATCCTCACGTACGGCGTACGACCCGGTCCAACGCGGCTCCGTTGAGTGCTGGATCATCCCCTCGGTCAGCGCGCGCCGCATCGGCTCAACCCGCCCTTGCGGCAGTCGTTGCCCGACGACGTCGTCCTGGTGGACCGTCACCCCGGTCGAAGGCCGGCAGTGCGCCACGCCGATGAAGCCGCCGTCGCCGTTGTCCAGCCAGAGCACCAGATCGGAGAAGGACAGGTCCGCGACGACCTGCCAGTCCACGACGAGCAGATGGAGCCACTCCGCCTCGATGGGTGACAGAGATCCATGAGCACGGAGCATCTCGCCGAGGTTCGCCACGCCTGAACTCTACGACCCCTTCGAAGTAGCCTGGGACTCGTGCCATCCGTACCGACCAAGGATTTCCGATGAAGCGATTCACCACAAATGTGACCTATTCAGTCCCCGCCGCGCGGGTTCGTGAGATTCAGACCTCCGAGGACTTCGCAGACTTCCTCGTGAAGCGTTTCGCGGGCGAACTCGGCGCCGAGGTCCGCTCGCGCGGTGTCGCGGCCGAAGGCGGCGCGACTGCCGTGACCGCCACCGTTTTCGTGGCCGCGGAGAAACTCCCGGCCCCCGCGCGGAATTTCTTCTCGGATGGGGTCGAGGTGACGATTCGGCAACGATGGGACGCCGTGACCGCCGATGGAGTCCACCCCGGAGAGTTCCACCTCAGGACCAAACCGGACAAGGCGACCGTGCGTGCCACGTTCGAGTTACGAGACGTCGGTGCCGGATCCACCCGCGACTACGCCGGCGAACTGAGTGTCAACATCCCGCTCGTCGGGCGCCTTGCCGAGAACGAGGCCGTGAAGAATATCGACCGCATCCTGGGAGTGGAGAAGCGCGTTGTCGAGGCGTACGTCAAGGAGCGCGGAGACGCCTGACGAGGGACGGCGGGCTGACCGGTCGCGCGCGTTGTCGTCACCGAAGTACCATCCCGACATGACGACGAAGGCGGACGAACTCGCGCCCTCCCCGGCGATGACGATCGAGCGGACCGGTGTGGTCTCCTACGTGGCGCGCAAGGAGAACGGCGCCCACCTCACGATCGGCGACAGCGGAGTTCCCGGCTCCTTCACGCCGGGCGAACTGCTGAAGTTGGCGCTGGCGGCGTGCAACGCGATGAGTGCCGACGCCCGGCTTGCGCATGCGCTCGGGCCCGACTTCCCATCGGAGACGATGATCGAGACCGTCACGAACACGCGCGAGAACCGGTACCAGAGCTTCACCGTGACGCTGACGGCCCCGATCCAGGACCTCGACGAGGAGACCAGGGCGCAGGTCGAGGAGCGGGCAGATCGAGCCGTCCGCCGGCACTGCACGGTGGGACGCACGCTGGAGGCCGGCGCCGGCTACGAGTTCCGGATCCGGGGAGACGGCCAGTGAGTCTCCCGGAGTGGCGTTCGGGCGGTTGCTGCCCTTCGGCATCGGCCGAGCGGGTCCACCGTGTGGCCGAGCGGGAATGACAGTGCCCGCACGTAGACTCGCCCCCATGACCGCGATCCACCGAGGCTACGAAGAGCTGCTGCGCGAGATCCAGGAGAACGGCGCGCAGAAGTCGGACCGCACGGGAACGGGCACGCTCTCGCTGTTCGGGAAACAGCTGCGATACGACCTTTCGCGGGGGTTCCCACGCATCACCACCAAGTTCGTGGCCATGAAACCCATCAAGGGGGAGCTGCTCTGGTTCCTGCGCGGTGATACGAACGTGCGCTGGCTGCAGGATCGTGGGATCACGATCTGGGACGAGTGGGCGGGCGGCGATGGCGAACTGGGCCCGGTCTACGGCTACCAGTGGCGGAGCTGGCCGGCCCCGGACGGGCGGCATATCGACCAGATTTCGACTGTGCTCGAGCAACTCCGCACTGACCCGGACTCACGGCGGATGATCGTCTCGGCCTGGAACGTTGCCGACCTGGAGAAGATGGCGCTGCAGCCGTGCCACGCGTTCTTCCAGTTCTACGTGGCGGACGGGAAGCTCTCCTGCCAGCTGTACCAGCGCTCGGCGGACATGTTCCTGGGAGTGCCGTTCAATATCGCGTCCTACTCGCTGCTCACGCACATGGTGGCGCAGCAGGTGGGACTCGAGGTGGGCGAGTTCGTGTGGACGGGCGGGGACTGCCACGTGTACACCAACCATGTCGAGCAGGTGCGGGAACAGATCTCGCGTGAGCCGTACGAGTTCCCGCGGCTGGACCTGAAGAAGGCGCCGAGCCTGTTCGAGTACGAAATGGACGATATCTTCACGCGGGACTACCGCCACCACCCGAAGCTCACCGCCGAGGTCGCAGTGTGACGGCGCGCGAGTCGGCAGCGAGTGGAGTGGCAGCACGCGGCACCGCAAGAGGAAGTGGCTCCGGCCGGAGCTCCCCCGAGATCCGCATGATCTGGGCGCAGGACCGCCACGGAACCATCGGGGACGGCGTCCGTCTCCTGTGGCGTGTGCCCGCCGATTTCCGGTATTTCAAGGAAACCACCATCGGGCACCCCATCATCATGGGCCGCGCCTCGTGGGAGGCCATCGGAGGAACGGCGCTGCCGGGCCGCCGCAACATCGTGATGACCCGCCGGAGAGGCTACGAAGCGGAAGGTGCCGCCGTCGTCGGATCTCTGGAGGAGGCGCTGGAGATGGCAGCGCGCTCTCCGGGAGGAGAACTAGTCTGGATCACGGGCGGCGGGAGCGTGTACGCCGAGGCCCTCGGCCGCGCCAGTGTGCTGCACGTCTCCGAGATCGACGTCGATGTCACGACCGGCCACGAGGACGGTCGCGTAACGGCGCCACGCATCGACGCTGCTGAGTGGGAACGCGATGAATCCCGATCCGACTCCGGCTGGCGGCCGTTGTCAGGCGACGCGCGCTGGCGCGTGGACGTCTGGCGCCGTCGCGGGGCAGTGTGATCGGCTACAAGAAGACAGCTTTCAGGCGAGGACCGGGGGCTCGTCGAGGAGATTGCCCGTGGCGCCGCTACCACTTGGGAGGTCCCACTCGAGCCGTGCGTGGTCAGCGCCGACGTCGAGGGTCGCGTGGTGACCGTCAGCTCGCCAACTCATGGTGAGGCCGCCGCCGCGTGCGGTGGAGTCGAACTCGCCGTCGAAGACCCCGGCCTCGTTCCGGAAGGCCGCGAGCGCGAAGAGGGCTCGTACTACGGGGCGTTCAAGAGCGGCCGCGACGTCCTCCGGCGCGTAGTACTTGCGGTTGATGTCACGACCAACCCCGGTTCGCCGCAGAAGTTCGACGTCGTTCGAGCCGGCGAGCGCGCCGACGTAGTAGACGTGCGGGAGGCCCGGAGTGAAGAACTGGATGGCGCGTGCGGCGAGGTAGCGACCCTCGTCTGCGCCGAGGGCGTCGAAGTACGTGCAGTTCACCTGATAGAGGTCGAGGTTGGAGGCCGCTGCACCCGTCGCAAGACGCGACGTGCCGCCCGAGTTCTCGTGGATTCGTTCCACGAGTGCATCGAGTTGCTCGGGCGGGATGAGACCCGGGCCCTCCCCCGGCGGCGCGTCGGGGTCGGCCCCGACGTCGACGATGCCGATCCCGTCGTGGGTGTCCAGCACCGTGACGGCGTTCCCCGGGCGGATCTCCAGCCAGTGTGCGAGTGAGCTGAAGTCGGTCGTGGTAAGCGCGTGCAGGACCAACGGCGGGAGTGCGAAGTCGTAGACGCGGTCCACCTTCTCGGCGATCTCCACCTGGCGCCGGTAGTACGAGTGCACCTCAACGAGCACCTCGACCCCATATCCCCGGGCGCGCTCGGCGAACTCATCGATGAACTCGAATGTTTGGGAGGTCATGAAGCAGGTGGTCCCGGGAGTCTTCACGGCGTAGCCGACAGCGTCGAGACGGACCTGGTTCACCCCCGCTCCCGCGACGGCGGCCAGGACCGACCCGAGGTAGGCGCGTCCGGCGGGGGACGCGACGTTGACGTCGATTTGCTGCGGCGTGAACGTCGTCCACACCAGACGCTTCTCGCCCGCCCACGTGACGGGTGTGAACGGCAGGCCGGGCCGTGGCCGGTAGATGCGGGCGAGTTCCGCCTCGGTGGCGCCGTCGGGGAAGATCGACGAGAGGGTGAGGAACATTCCGGAGAACGGCGAGTCGGAACCGCGCTCGACGACGTCGCGGAACTCGGCGGAATCCGAGGAGACGTGGTTGACGATCAGGTCTGCCATGACGTCGAAGCCGGCCGCGCGGAGCGCCGCGATGTCGTCCCATGAGCCGAGCCGCGGGTCGACGGCGGTGTGGTCGGTTGGGTCGAAGCCGGCGTCGGCGCCGTCGAAAGGCGTGTAGAAGGGCAGGATGTGGACGCCGCCGAACGCTCGATTCCAGGGCGGGGAGGCGAGCATGCGCGCGAGCCCGGGGAGATCGCCCGCGAGGCGATCGGCGTAGGTGATCAGCTGGACGCGGTTCGACGGCATGTCGCAGTTCCTTCCATGGAGGCGTACATCTACTCTCCCGCACTGGCGGCGCGCGGGGCTGTGCGGGTTCGGGCGATTCGACGCCGCCTGCAAGCCTCTCGCCCGCGTCTTTCAGCCACCACTGTAGGAGTTTCGGCCCTGTGGACCGGCGCCTACGCCGTCAAAGGGTGGATTTGGCCCCCTTCCTCCCACCCAAAGGAAAAGCGCGGAATCGTTGAGATTCCGCGCTTCCTTCGTAGCGGGGGAGGGATTCGAACCCTCGACCTCCGGGTTATGAGCCCGGCGAGCTACCGAACTGCTCCACCCCGCGTTGGTGCTTGACCAGTTTAGGCCAGCGTCGCGGGCTCGGCAATCGCCTGAGGAGAGAGGCCTGTCACAGCAAAGGGGCGGGGCCGCGCGCATGGCACACGCCGCCCCGCCCTGCTCCACCGTGTTCAGGCGAGATTCACTCAGCCGTTGCCGGTGTCGTCGTCGCCACCACCGAAGAGTCCGCCGAACAGACCGCCGCCGTCATCTGCTTCACCGGCCCCGTCGTCGGCCGGAGCGTTGGGGGCAACTGCGCCGTCCTCGCCCGCAGGCGCCTCGGGGGTCTCCGCGGTCGGGTCCGGGATCGCCGGCTCGCCAGAGATCTCCGCTTCGGCCTCGATCGCGTCGACGAGCGCGTCGTTGAGACGGTCCTGAGCCGCGCCGTAGCCCGCCCAGTCGCCGCTCGCCAGCGCAGTCTCGGATTCCTGGATCGCCGCGGCAGCACGCTCGAGCGCGTCACGAAGGCGTTCCTCCGCGGACGCGATTGCGGGGTCCACCTCGGTTCCGGGCTCCGCCGCGCCGGCGTCGGACGTCTCGGCACCGGCATCGCCGCCGAACACCTGGTCGAGAGCCTCTTGGAGGGTCGGCGCGAAGCCGATCTCCTCACCGAATGAGACCAGGATGCGGTGCAACAACGGCACCTGGGTGCCGGTCGAGGACTGCGTGTAGACCGGCTGTACGTACAGCAGACCGCCACCGACGGGCAGCGTCAGCAGGTTGCCGCGCAGCACCGCGGAGCCACCCTGCTGCAGCAGGTTCAACTCCGTGGAGATCGTGAAGTCCGCGTTGAACATGTTCTGGACCTGGCCCGGGCCCGGGACCGTGAGGTCGCGCGGCAGTTCGAGCACGTGGATCCGGCCGTAGTCCTCGCCGATCACTCCCGGCTGGTTGCCGGCGTCGCCATTCGCGGACATGAAGCCCGTGAGGATCTGCCGGCCTGATTGGCCGCCGGGGATGAACGCAGAGGTGAGCGCGAACGCCGACTGATCCTCATCCGGCATCGTGACGGTCATGTAGTAGGGCGGCTGGGGCACTGCCTCGCCCGCGATCGGGTCGTTCGGCACCATCCAGAAGTCGTTGCCCGAGTAGAAGGAGGACGGGTCATCCACGTGGTATCGCGTCATCAACTGGCGCTGGACCTTGAAGAGGTCCTCCGGGTACCGGAAGTGGCTCATCAGGTCGCCGGAGATCTCCGAGGTCGGCGTGATGATCTCCGGGAAGATGCCCTTCCAGGCGTTCAGGACCGGGTCGTCGCTCTCCCACTCGAACAGGGTGACCGTGCCGTCGTACGCATCCACGACTGCCTTCACCGAGTTCCGCATGTAGTTCACGCGGCTCACTGGCGCGAGGATGGTCGTTTCGAGCGACGTCGCCGTCGCCGACTCGAGCGACTCGCGGCTCGAGTACGGGTACTCGTTCGAGGTCGTGTAGGCGTCCACTATCCACAGCACGCGCGCCGGGG
The DNA here is from genome assembly GCA_035647855.1 of Actinomycetaceae bacterium. Lineage (GTDB taxonomy): Bacteria > Actinomycetota > Actinomycetes > Actinomycetales > Actinomycetaceae > JAAZBW01. The sequence continues at coordinate 22,842 of DASRMP010000072.1, forward strand.
TGTCCGGATCGTCGTCGTGATCGATGACGGCGGGGTACGTGCGGCCATCGAGCGTGAGGAATGGGGCGACCTGCGCCACGCGCTCCCGAGGATCCCGGTTGTAGAGGATCTGCGATTCGGACGTGACGCGGTCCGAGAACAGGATGTTGAGGTCCTGCATGCTGATGGCGAAGAGGAACTGGTTGATTCCCCCGAGCGACGGCCCGCCGTCACCCTCGAACGTGTACTGCACGTACTGGCTGTCGGCCTGGTCGGAGGGGTAGTCGAACTCCCAGGCCGCCGTGCCCTCGGGGGAGCCAACGATCGAGAACTCCGGGAGACCCACGCCCTCACCGAAGTAGATCCGCTGCTCGTACTCCGGTAGGCGTCCCTGGGACGGCACGCCCTGTTCGAAGAACCGTGGGCGCCCGTCGGCGGCGGTCTGGTTGCCGTACGCCGCCACGACCCCGAAGCCGTGCGTGTACACCGTGTGGTCGTTGATCCACGTCCGCTGCTCGGGTGAGAGGCCGTTCAGGTTCAGTTCGCGGACGGCGATCACCGTGTCGTGCATCGAGTCGTCAAGGTTGTAGCGGTCCACGGACAACGTGTCAGCGAAGTCGTAGTACTGCCGCGACTGCTGGTATTGGCGGAACGTCTGGTCGGCGATGGTCGGGTCCCAGAGGCGGATCTGCGCGGTGGACTCGGCGTCGTCGCGAAGCTGACCTGGCCCGGCCTCGGTCTCGGCGTTGTACGAGATCGAGACGTGGTCGGCCAGGCCGTAGGCCTCGAGGGTGGCGCTGATGTTGCGGGAGATGAACTCGCTCTCGCGCTCGACCGCGTTCGGGTCCACCGTGAATCGCTGCACGATCGCCGGGTACGCGACACCCACCACGAGAGCCGAAACGACCATCAGGGTAAGTCCCGTGACCGGGAGCTTCCAGTCCCCGCGGACGGAGGACACGAGGAACAGGATGGCGACCACCACGGCGATGCCCGCCAGGATTGCCGAGGCCGGGATGCCCGCGTTGACCGAGGTGAAGCCGGCACCCGAGAAACGCTCACCGTCGGCTACGAGGGCGGAGTAACGGTCCAGCCACAGGTTCACCGCACCGACCAGCATGATGAGCGCCGCCAGGATTGCGAGGTGGATCCGCGTCGGGCGCGAAACCCTGAGCTTCGGCGTGATCGTCAGGCCGCCATACAGGTACGCGACGGCGGCCACCGTGACCAGCGAAAGGCCCAGCGCGGTCATCAGCACCTGCGTGACCAGGCGAAGGAATGGCAGCGTGAAGACATAGAACGCGATGTCTAGGCCGAATTCCGGGTCCACGGTTCCGAACGGCTGCTGGTTGAAGACGAGCAGCACGGTCTGCCAGCCGTTGGACAGCGCCGAGCCGAACAATCCGCCCACCACGATGACCGTGCCCCAGAAGATCCAGTGACGCAGCGGCTGGATCTGGCGGCGGTACTGCTCGAGGTTTCTGTCCGGGGCACTCATGGAGCGATAGGCGCGGCGGGAGCGGAACGCCAGGAAGATGTTCAGCCCGACCGTGCCGCCCACGATCAGCGCGCCCAGCAGGAACAGGCCGATTCGCGCGAGCCAACTCGTCCAGAAGACCTCCGAGTAGCCGACCTGGTTGTACCAGAGGACTTCGGTCCAGATTCCAGCGAACGCGACAACGACGATCGTCAGGATCACCAAAATGATGACCGTCATCCAGAACGGGCCGATCTGGGGCCGCTGGAACGTCATCTGCCGTGCGGGCGGTGGGGATTGTGGTGGCATCTCGTATTCGGAGTTCGTCACTGTGCTCCTCGCGTAGTGGCTTTGCTGGATACAAGGTTCGCACATTTCCGTGAGAATCTGGATCTCATGTCACACCCCGCAACGGCACGAGAACGTGGCCTGGCAGCCGTGACGTCGCTCATCGAGGAGGCGGCGGCAGGTTCCGGCTGGGACGGGCCCCTCCGGGTGTTCGCCCTCGTCGCAACTGCGCACGCCGCGCGCGCCGACGCCGAGTTCGCCGCCCAGCTCCTCGAGCCCGACCTCGCCAAGCTTCCCGAGGGCCACTTGACACCCGTCGAGCAACAGGAACTGCCGGAGGCCGAGTCGCTCGAGGAGTTGCTCGCCCGCCTCGCTTGGCCGGAGACAGTCGGGGGCGCGGCCGTCGTCGTCGAACGCGTGATCCTTGTGGACGACGACGGCGCCGCCGTCGGCCCGCAGGACGTCCTCACATCACCAGACCGCAGGGACGTCCGCATCGCGGCGGGAGTCATTCGCAGCGGCGAGTCCTGGTGCGTGCTGCGACTACGTGACAACGACGACGCCGCGATGCGCCTCCAGGGCCCTGACGTGGTCCCCGGCCTGGTCGAACTTTTGAGGGGGACGCTTGCACCGATCCCCGGCGACTCCTCATCCGGTCAGCCGCTCTGACCTGGCAGGTGCCCCCACGCTCAACCGCGCCGGCCGGCGAGGTCAACCCCGCTGATCTGCGAGTACGGCCTCGCAGGTCGGCAGTCCGTCCGTCTCGCCCGCGCCGATCGCCTCGACCACGGCCACGGAATCCTCCAGCGTGGCGACGGCGACGACGGTCAGCCCTCCCGGGACATGGCCCACGGTCTCAGCACAGTTGCTCTCGGGCACGAGGAACCAGTCCGCGCCGTCCCGCGCCGAAGCGTGCATCTTCTGCTCGACCCCGCCGATCGCACCCACACGGCCATTGGCCGACATGGTCCCGGTGCCGGCGATGACTTCGCCGCCCGTCATCTCTCCTTGAGTCAGCAGATCTACGATTGCCAGGGCGAACATGTTGCCGGCGGACGAGCCGCCGATCCGATTGATGTCGAAGCTGACGTCGAGCGGGAGTTCCGCGATCTCGGTGAACAACCACACGCCCAACAGCGAGCCAGGGGCGGTGTCACCCTCGGACCGAGGCGATGTGGGGAAACTCACTGTCACCGCATCGCCAACCCGATCCACTTCGAGCGTCACCGCGGTGCCGGGCGGAACGGACTCGAGGATGTCCGTCAGCTGAGTGAAGTCGGCGAGTTCGGCCCGCTCACCGCCGTCGGGAGCGATGGCCGTGATGACGTCGTCGACCTCGAGATGCTCGGCCGCCGGCAGATCCGGCATGAGCTCCGCTACGGTCATCGTCATCTTGATCTCGTATCCGAGGTGCTGGAGTGCCGCTGCCGTTGCGTACTCCTGTGATGCATCCATCTGGGCGATCAGGTACTCCGACAGCTCCTCCTGGTCCTGGTCCTCCGGATACTGGAGCGTCCGTGGCAGCACGGACGAATCCGCTCGGATCCATTTCAGGATGGCTTCGAAAAGTGGGATGCCACGGCTCGGCCCACCCGAGAGAGATGTGGTGGTGAGCCGCAGTTCGCCGTCGCCGGTGGGGAAGGTCTCGGCACCCGAGATCTCTATGAGCTTGTGGCCCTCGTCGGTCTCCCCGAGCGTGTTGATCGTGGGACCCGGCGAGCGAACCACGAACGGAACGGGCACGAACGCCATGAAGGCCAGCGCCGCCAGCACTACTGCCGCGCTCACCGTGAACAGTGCGCGGGCGGGGTCTCGTGTTCGACGGCGTGTACGTGTCACCTGGCCATTCTGCACCCACCGGCGCGAATCATCGGCGCTCAGTGAAATCGGGAGGGAATGAACCGTCTGAACGGTTACTCTCGTGTGGACGAAAGGAGCCCCCATGGCGAGCGAGAACCCGAGGTGGGAAGAGGTGCTGCGTAACCTCCTCGGCCCAGAGGGTGCACGCCGTGCGATCGAATCGATGCGCGAGGCCGGTCTCGACCCGGACGCGCTCGGGAGTGCCGCGGGCATTCCGACCGACCCCGCACAGCTCCAGAACATGCTTGCGCAGATCCGCCACATGATGGCGAGCTCCGGCGATGGCCCCGTCAACTGGGATCTTGCCCGCGATGTCGCCCGCCAGCAGGTGCACGCCGCAGGCGATCCGTCGCCGACCGCTTCTCAGGACGCCCGCGCGAAACAGTACCTGCAGGCGGCCGAGCTGTGGCTCGACTCCGTCACCGACCTGGTGGGGCCCGCCATGCGGCGCGGCGCGCTCTCTCGCGCCCGGTGGATCGAAGAGGCGCTGCCGACCTTCCGGCCGCTCGGCGAGCCGGTCGCTGAAAACGTGGTGCGAGCGGTCAGCGATCTGCTCACCTCCCAGATGAAGGAGATGGGAGATCAGATCGGCGAACTTGCAGGCCTCGGGCTGTCTGGACCGCAAGCCACGGACATCCTGCGCCGAATCGGCGGTGCCACTTTCGGCATGCAACTCGGCCAGGCCGTGGCATCGCTCGCGCAGGAGGCGTTCGGGCTCACGGACCTCGGTGTGCCGCTCACGGACACCCCAGGCGTCGCTCTCATTCCCGCCAACGTGGACGCCTTCGCGGACGGCTTCGACATCTCGGTCGACGAGATCGCGCAATTCCTCGCTGTCCGCGAGGTGGCGCACGCTCGCCTCTATTCGGCGAGCCCCTGGCTCCGCGGCCACGTCCTCGGCCTGGTGCAGAACTATGCGCGCGAGATCAGCATTGACGTCGCCGCCATGGAGGAGTCGTTCCGTTCGATCGATCCGACCAACCCGGAGGAGCTGCGCGAAGCCCTCGGCTCCGGAATCTTCGCGCCGGATGTCACGGACGCCCAGAAGCGCACGCTCGAGAGCCTCGAGACCACTCTTGCCGTCATCGAGGGCTGGGTGGAGCACGTGACCAGTGAAGCCACTCGGGGCATGCTGCCGAACGCAGTCGCACTCACCGAGATGATGCGACGCCGTCGTGCCACAGGCGGCCCTGCGGAAGACGTGTTCCGGACACTGGTGGGCTTGGAACTCCGGCCGCGGCGCTGCCGCGAGGCTGCCACGCTCTGGCAGACCCTCACCTCCGAGCTCGGCACGACCGAGCGTGACAAGTACTGGTCACACCCCGATCTGATGCCGTCATCGGACGAGCTCGACGATCCGTCGTCCCTGGTGGCATCACGAGCCGCAGCGAGCGAACTCGACGACGCCATCGAGGCGCTCCTCTCCCAGGCCGAGGACGAGGTCGCGGCAGAGCGCGCACGCGCGGCAGAAGACGGCGAGGTCGGCGCGAGCGACGCCGACGCCGACGACGAGGGCGACGACGAGCACCCGGCAGGTGGCCTCGATTCCTGACCGGAACTCAAGCTGCACGGCCGCAGGAACCCGCGTGCCAGTCGCGGGGCGACTGCCATGCGGGTTTCGGCACGGCTCACGAGTTATCCACAAGGCGCATCCACTGGGGCGCGCATCTGTGACACCGTTTCCTCATGCGCACCTCCCGTCCCATCCTCTGGCGAAAAGACGGAGAAGTGCAGATCGGTACTGGGCCGTCTGCCGTGATCCTGGGCGAGCTCACCGAGAATGAAACGAGACTCCTGGCGGAACTGGGCTTCGGCAACCAGCCGATGCCGGCCGAACTCGGCCGTGCGGGCGTCACCCCGGAGCGCTGGGCGCATCTCGAGGAACTGGCGAGCGCACACCGCGAGCTGCCCGAACCTCTCACCGCACTGCCTTTCCGCCCCGTCCCCCTCGACGCACACCCACTGACACGCGCTGTCATCGAATCGTTGGACCCGGTCTGCGACGGCTTCGAGGAACTGGCCGTCCTCACCGACCGGTTCGTATCCGACCCCGAACGCGTGGCGCCGCTCATGCGTTCGGACCGCCCGCACCTACCTCTTGTCATCGACGACGACGGCGTCTCAGTCGGTCCGTTCGTGCGGCCGGGCATGGGCCCATGTACGCGCTGCCTGGAGCTTGCGCGCACCGAAGCCGACCCTGCGTGGCCCACCCTCGCGCCCCAACTGCTGCACCTGCCGCCGGGCCGAGTGGACAGGATGCTCGTCGCGATCGCCGCCGCGACCGCTGTCATGGCACTCAGGTCGGAAGCCCGCACTCAATCGGACGGGCTTCCCAAGGCGTCTGGAGAGGGCTGGCGCGTGGAGCACGCAGGTGTCGGGCGGTTTCGAGTGCCGCTGAGTCCCGACTGCGGATGCGTGGACCCGGCCTGACATAAGGCGGCCAGAACCGTTCGGGGTCGAGCACGAAGCGCCAAGGCGAAAAACGAGCCTCAGCGGGTGACTCACGCAGCCTTCGTGGCGTCCTTGCGCGGCCTGCCCCGGCCGCGCTTCGCGGCCACCACGACTCCGTTGACGACGATGCGGCCGCCCCAGACTCCCCAGGGCTCCCGCCGCTCGAGCGCACCGGCGAGGCACGACGTCTGGAACGGGCATCCCGAGCAGAGTTCCTGTGCGCGAGCGATGTCGGCCGGTCGCTCGGCGAACCAGAGGTCGGGTTCGTCCGACTGCTGGCACGGGGTAGTAAGAGTCCGTTCTCCTAGTGCGATCGACACTGCGGTCTCCTGCCGGGTTGGTCCCCGGCTCGTGACCGGGGGTTCTGACGGATGGGGGTCGAAATGAGCGGAGTTCCGCCGCTGCCGCGGAACCGCGCGCCCGCCGGGATGCCCCACAGGGCGATGCGGACGTGCGCGCCGAAGTTGCTGATCATCCCGGGGCACCTCCTTCCCATATCCGTGCCGTGCGCAGGTAACTGGCCCAGTCAACCCCACCGCTCAAAGAGTTGTCCACCTATTTACCGAAGTCCGGCCATTCGTCCGCTCCCGTCAGGGCGTCTCCGAACCGAGCAGGACTGGTTCGCCGCGCACGATGGCGAGGATCGCTCCCCCGTACGCCTCGAGCTTCGTTGCGCCGATGCCGCGGAGCAACGCCAGTTGCCGCAAGTCCTTCGGTTTCGCGGTGGCGATTGCAGCGAGAGTAGTGTCGTGCAGCACCGTGTAGGCCGGCTTGGAGATCTCGCGGGCGGTCGCCGAGCGCCACTCGCGTAAGCGCTCGAATAGCTCCTTGTCCTCCTCCGCAACCTCGTCTCGAACCTTCTGCCGGGCCGCCGCGCCGCCGCGCGCGGACCGCGACAACCGCGGTTCCTCCTCCGGCCAGATCCCGGCGAGAAATCGGGAGTGCTTCCGCGATCCGCGCCCCCCTACCGTTCTGGCCCGCGCATAGCTCAACATCAGGTGCTCCCGCGCCCGGGTGATGCCCACATAGAGCAGCCGCCGTTCCTCCGCGATCTCCTCGGACGTGGTGGCCATCGAGATCGGCACCAGTCCGTCCGAGACGCCCGCCAGGAAGACGGCGTCCCACTCGAGTCCCTTGGCGGCGTGGATCGATGCGAGCGTCACTCCGTCCAGCGTGGGAGCGTTCTGGGCCTCGGCCCGGTCCTCCAATTCCGCCACGAGACCGGGGAGATTCGAGCCGCGGGCCGAGTACAGGTCGTCGGCGAGTTGGACCAGCGAGTTGAGCGAGTCCCACCTCTCCCGCACGGCCCCGCGCGCCGCGGGTGGTTCCGGGCTCCAGCCAAGCGGGCGGAGGGCCGCGCGTGCCTGGTCGGGCAGGGCAACGGCCTCGTCGACCTTGCTCGCGGCCCGCAACGCGACGATCGCCTGGCGAACCTCCTGCCGGGAGAAGAACCGCTCGCCGCCGCGCACCTGATAGCCGATGCCCGCACGGGACAGCACGTCCTCGATCACTTCCGACTGCGAATTAGTGCGGTACAGGACGGCGATCTCGCTGAGGGGAACGCCTTCGCCGCGCAGATCACCGATGCGCTCGGCGACTCCCTCTGCCTCGGCCACATCGTCGTCGAACGCCTCGAAGCGGACCGGGACCGAACTGGGACGCTGCGCGATCAGCGTCACCGCACCCGGCGGCATCCTGCCCGAACGGGTTGTGAGGATGCGGTTGGCGAGGTTCACCACCTGTGGGGTCGAGCGGTAGTCGCGCGCCAGCGAGATCACGGGCGCCTCCGGGTAGCGGCGCGCGAAGCCGGAAAGGTAGGCGGGCGTGGCGCCGGTGAAGGAGTAGATGGTCTGCGAGACGTCCCCAACCACGCAGATCTCGCGGCGCTCCCCCAGCCAGGTCTCGAGCAGTCGCTGCTGGAGAGGCGAGACGTCCTGATACTCGTCCACCACGAAGTACCGGTACTGGCGCCGCACCTGATCCGCGATGTCCTCCCTCTCTGCGAGGATGCCGATCAGCATCAAGAGGACGTCCTCGAAGTCGATGACGCCCCGTTCCGTCTTCACGTCCTCGTACGCGCGGATGAGCTGCCCGACGGTCGCAAGATCGACCCCGCCCACCTCCTCGCGGCCGGCAGCGGTGGCGCGGCGCTGATAGTCATCCGCCGTCACCATCGAGACCTTGGCCCACTCCACCTCGCCCGCGAGGTCACGGATCGTGGCGCGGTCGACCGAGATGCCCAGCCGGCCTGCGGCCTCCACCACTAGTTGCGCCTTGTGTTCCTGCAGGCGCGGCACCTGGCCTCCGCCGAGCGCGATCGGCCAGAAGTAGGAGAGCTGCCGGAGCGCCGCGGAGTGGAACGTGCGCGCCTGGACGCCGTGTGCACCGAGGTCCCGGAGCCGCGAGCGCATCTCCCCTGCCGCGCGGGCCGTGAACGTCACGGCGAGGAGTTCCTGCGGCCGATACACACCCTGGAGGATGCCATGCGCGATGCGATAGGTGATCGCCCTGGTCTTGCCGGTGCCGGCGCCCGCGAGCACGCACAGGGGTCCACGGAGGTTGGTCGCCACGTGGCGCTGATCATCGTCCAGATGGGCAAGCAGGGATTCGGCATCGGGTCTCATCGGTGCCATTGTCTCCCGGACCTCCGACACGATCGAGCAGTGGCGGCAAGCGCTGTGGGCGATAGCGCGGTAGGTCGATCCTCAGCCGGCTCGCTCCGGCAACGGCCCGCCGAACCAGTCCTCCACGAGCGCGTACGCCACGGAGGCTCCGCCGGGCGGCGTGACCTCGCCGTCTGCGATGCTTCGCGCCAGTTCGTCCCGCGTGAAGAACCGCGCGTGCACGATCTCCTCGCCGTCCGCCACGGGTTCCGGAGTTCCCGCCACGCGGGCCGTGTACGCGAGCATCAACGAGCGCGGGAACGGCCACGGCTGTGAGCCACGGTAGACCACCTCGGTCACGTTCAGCCCCACTTCCTCCCACGTCTCCCGCACGACGGCGTGCTCCAGGTTCTCCCCGGGCTCCACGTACCCCGCGAGCGTCGAGTAGCGACGCGGCCCGAAGTGCGCCGCGTGGGCCAGCAGTAGCCGGTCGGCGCCGTCAATGACGGCCATGATCACAGCCGGGTCGATACGCGGGAAGTGCTGCGTCTCGCATGCCCGGCAACGCCGCACCCACCCGGATTCCAGGATCGTGGTCTGCCCGCCGCAGCGAGGGCAGAACCGATGCCGGCGGTGCCAGTTGGCGAGCGCGGTCGCGGGTACGACGACGCCGCGGTCATGCTCTCCCATCATCCCGACGACAGTCCGCACGTCCCGGTATTCAAGCCCGGGCACTTCGGGACCCGCGAGGAGAATGACGGCCGCGCCGTCCTGCTGCCGGCCGAGATAGGCGACTGTCATGTCGGCGCTCTCGGCCACGCCGTTCGGTGACACGTAGTGGAGCGCGTCGCCCAGGAGGGCGGGCCGGCTGAGCTCGTCGACGACCACGGCACGCGTCGTCGGGTCCTCGCACAGCCGGCCGATGAGTGTCTCGTCGCGGCGCCCGAGCGTGTCCGGATCGAGCGACTGCCGCGAAAGTGGCAGGTCGATCAGGGGCTTCACGCCACGACCCTGCGCCGCGCCGCGGACGCGATCGTCGCCTGGCCGAGCACCCGGGTGCCCTGGTACACGACGGCGGACTGCCCCGCTGCGATCCCCCGGACGGTTCCGTCGAGGCGAACGGTGAGGGCGTTGCCGTCGCGAATCGCAACGGCGGGCAGCGGCTCCCCGTGCGCGCGAAGCTGGACGGTGACATGGGTGGGCGCGGAAGCGGGCAGATCACCGGCGAGCCAGACGACATCGGTGCCGCGGATTTCATCGACGGAGAGCAGGCTCGCCGGACCGACGATCACCGTGTTCGTCTCCGGCCGGACCTCGGTCACGTAGCGCGGGGACCCGTCGGCAGCGGGGCGCGGAAGCCGAAGGCCCTTCCGCTGGCCGACCGTGAACTGGTAGGCGCCATCG
>DASRMP010000073.1:0-14506 GCA_035647855.1 Actinomycetaceae bacterium
GGCCCGAGGGCGGGCCTGCGCGCGCCTTGACCGATTGGGGCATTCGCGGCTGCGGAGTGCTCAAGCAGGACGCGCCGCTGCTCGCCGACCTCGCCGCTCAGGACGGCCTCTACTCGCTGACCACCCGGCCTTCCGACGGCAACCGGCGGACCCGGGTCATAGGTTCGATCCTCGCGGTCCGTGACGGCAACGCCGATCCCGAGGGCGCACTCGACTGGATGACGGATCCCTCCACGCGGATCGTCTCCCTCACGATCACGGAGGGTGGCTACCATCTCGATCCATCGACCGGTCGCTACGACCCCACCTCGCGAGCGGCGGAGGATGACGCGAGGCGGGAAACGCCGTCGTCGGCGTTCGGGCTGATCGCGGAGGCGTTGCGGCGGCGACGGGATGCGGGAGTCGAACCGTTCACGGTGCTCTCCTGCGACAACCTCCGGGAGAACGGCGAGACCGCGCGCGGCACGGTGCTCGGCTTCGCCGCCGCGCGCGATCGTGCCCTCGCGGACTGGATCGGCGAGAACGTGGCATTCCCGAACTGCATGGTGGACCGCATCACGCCCGTCCCCACGGAGGCCGACCGCCTGTGGATCGCCGAGCGCCACCAGTTGGACGACCGCTGCCCGGTCAGTTGCGAACCCTTCACGCAGTGGGTCCTCGAGGACCGCTTCCCCGCGGGCCGTCCCCCGTTGGAGCAGGTGGGGGCGTTGTTCGTCGACGACGTGCGGCCGTACGAGGACATGAAGATGCGCCTCCTCAACGCGAGTCACCAGGTGCTGAGCTACATGGGCGTGCTCGCGGGACTGACCTACTTCCACGAGGCCTGCGGGCATCCGGTGTTCGGCGCGCTGCTGCCGCGCTACTACGAGCGGGAGGCGATCCCGACTCTCGCGCCCGTGCCCGGCGTGAACCTGGGCGAGTACTGCGCCACGCTCCTCGAACGCTTCACGAACACTGAGATGGCGGACACTCTCGCGAGGCAGTGCGTGGACACCTCGGAGCGCGTGCCGAAGTTCGTGCTGCCCGCAGCCCGTGACAATCTCCGCGCGGGGCGTCCGGTGGGGATTGCGGCGCTGGCGGTGGCGTCTTGGGCTCGCTACCTGCTGGGCTCAGATGAGCTTGGCAGGGAGATCCGCGTGGTGGACCGCCGCGCGGACGAACTGGCGACCGCGGTGCGCGCCGATCCCTTGGAGTTGAGCGTGTTCCTGGCGCTCGATCTCTTCCGCGAGGTGGACCGCGCGCCGTTCCGGGATGCCGTTGTTCGGGCAAATCGCTCCTTGGCGGCCGATGGTGCGGAGGCCACCGCTGCGAGGTGTCTCGGCGGAACGTGACCGCAGCGGGTGTGACGCGACGCTCTGTGAGGTGCGCGACGGAATCGCGGATCGCGATGCACCGCCGAATAGACTTGCCAACCGTGACGATAGATCTCGCCCGTGTGCGCCGAAACTTGCGCCAGTTCATCAAGTTCGGCGTGGTCGGTGGTTCGGGCGTTCTGGTGAACATGGGCGTCGGGATCATCATGCACCGCCTCAACGGCGGCACCATCAACGCGGGAGAACCGCTGGTCATGTTCGGCGAGGACATGGCCTTCCGCTTCCGGAACCTCGTGTGGATCACGTCGTTCCTGGTCGCGAATCTGTCGAACTACCAGCTCAACCGGATCTGGACGTTCAAGGGTCACACCGTCTCGTGGTGGCGCGGTTTCTGGCCGTTCCTGGTGACGGGATCGGTCGCGATGCTCGCCGGCCTCGTGATCCAGTGGGCGCTGACCCACCAGGGAACGCCGTTCTATCTGGCGTCGGACTGGTTCACCGAGGATGTTGGCCTCCGATCGCGCGAGTACTGGGCACAGATCATCGCCATCCTGTTCACCATGCCCATCAACTTCGTGGTGAACAAGCTCTGGACCTTCGGGAAGACCGGGGGAGAGCGGCCAGTGAAACAAGTCGCGGACTCCGGCACCAACGCCTCGCTCTCCGTGACCGGATGAACGTTCCCACTCTCTACGAGATCCTCGGCGTCACCCCCGCAGCGAGCCCCGAGGAGATCAAGTCCGCCTACCGCCGCCTCATGCGCGCCGCCCACCCGGACACCGGCGGCACCGCAGGCCTCTTCCGCGCGGTCCAACTTGCCTACGACACCCTCACCGATCCCGCCCGACGCGCCGCCTACGACGACGCCCTCCGCCGGGGCGACCCCCGAGTTCCCTACGTCCCGACTCCACAGCGCGGCAGCGATTCCGCCCCGGACCGCGCCGGCACGCGCGGCACCTCGAGCGCCGGCGGCGGCACATCTCCTGGCGCCTCCTCCAACGCCGGCGCCGACGGCTCCGAGCCCACCGACCGCCCCACCTCCTACTCCTCGCTCTTCCATCCGATGGAGCGGCCGCCGCACGCCGAGACGGCGCGGGTCGGCGCCGTCTTCGACCCGCCACTCTTCGCCGACGACGAAAGCCCGGGCACCCGGCGTCGCCGTGGAATCGGACCCGTCGGCTTCCGCGGAGGACGTGGCAGGGAGCCGCGCGCGGCCACGGACATCCTCCCGATGAACATCCTCCGCCAGCGCATCCTGGGTACGCCGGGCGAAGCGATCAGCGCCGCCGTCCTCGGAGGCCGCGGGGCCGCCCTCGCGCGCGAAGCTGACCGCCGCACGGAAGAACTCATCGACGCGGCCGTCCTGCCCGCCTATCCGGCGATGCGGCTCATCCACGACCTCCGCGATCCGGGCAGCAGGGAGAAGGTGATTGATCATGCGGTCGTCGTCGGGGACCGTGCCGTCCTCATCGACTCCCTCATGGTCGACGGCGGGGCCTACACCTGGGACGGCGAGGTGCTCGGTGGCTCTCCCGGGGCGCCTGTTCTCACTTTGCCGAAGCTGATGGACCAGGCCCGGCTGTGGCTGGATCCGTGGAAGGTGAGCGGGGCCGTGGTGCTGCATTCGACGAACGGCCGGCTCTCCGAGCCCACCGTCACGCACACCGGCCCCGCCGACCCGGCAGCGGTTACCGTCCTGGATCCCATGGAACTCGTGGAGTACCTGCGCGAGGCGGCGGTTCTTGAGGCCCGGACACACGTGGTGAACGTGCGCCTCCTCCGCGCCGTGCTCCAGTTGCGGCCGGAGGCCAGGCTCCGCGGCTGACCTGGCCGGTCAGCTTCGGCGTGGTTCGTCGTTGTCGGTGTAGGCGTCGTAATCGATCTCGAAGTGCTCGTCCTTGCCGGCCGCCGGCGCCGCCGGTCCCGCCTGGGCAGCCTGAGCGGGCGAGAGCGCGCTCGCGGAGGCGGGAGACGCGGCCTCCCGAGCGGGAGACGCGGCCTCTCGAGCGGGCGACGCAGCTGTCCGGCCGGACGAATCCCCCGAGACACCGGCCTCGGAGAGAGCTTCCTTCTTGATCGCCTTCGCAGTGCGCCGGGGCATGGCGAAACCAATTCCGAGGAGCAGACCGGCGAGCGCCGCAGCACCGACACTCCAGTAGAAGAGCGGCATCGGGTTCTCCACCTCGGTGGACTTGTTCGCGTTCGCGTAGCCCATGACCTGCCGCATGTCGAAAGCGAGATTGACCAGCAGCACGAGGCACGCGATCGCCGCAAGCACGCCAAGGATCACGATCGCCCACTTCAGGAGCTTCATCGGGGTGAGCTTTTTCTGGTTCGGATTCGCCATGGCTCCAAATGTAGTGGGGAACGGGGTGCGGTTTGCCGCCCCACTGATTGCTGGACCTGCTCCGGCTCGGCCCCGGGCTCTTCACGGAAGCCGGGGACACGCCGGGCGTCGATGGGCGAAAGTGAACGCATGACCTCCGAACGAAACGTCACCCTCACCTTCCTCGGCGCAGCGGGCACTGTGACCGGATCGAGGTTCCTGCTCACGGTGGGGGCGGGCGAGCACACCCAGCGCCGCATCCTGGTCGACGCCGGCCAGTTCCAAGGCCAGCGGGAGTGGCGCAGGAAGAACTGGGAGGAGTTCCCGGTGGACCCGCGTTCCATTGACACGATCATCCTCACCCACGCCCACCTCGACCACTGCGGATACCTCCCGGCCCTCGTACGCCGAGGGTTCCGTGGGCTCGTACTGTGCACTGAGGGCACGGCGCGCCTCGCCGAGATCGTGCTGCGCGACGCCGGCAAGCTCCAGGAGCAGGACGCGACGTACGCCCGCGAGCACGGCTACTCCAAGCACGAGCCGCCGCTCCCGCTCTTCGACAGCGACGACGTCGAGGACACGATCCCCTTGCTCCACTCCGTGCCACTCGACGAGGACATCGAACTCGAGGACGGCATCACCGCGCGCTGGGTGCGCGCAGGCCACATTCTTGGCTCGGCATCCGTGCGCATCGAGATGCCGGAGACATCGGTGCTGTTCTCCGGGGATCTCGGTCGCGCCACCCACCCGATCCTGAAGCCCCGCGTCACGCCACAAGGCGCCGAGTGGGTCGTCATGGAATCCACGTACGGCGATCGCGAGCATCCCGAGCCCGAGGAGCCGCACGCCGAGATGGCGGCGGCCATCAGGCGGACCGTCGCGAGGGGTGGTCAGGTCCTCATTCCCGCGTTCGCGATCGACCGGACGCCCCTGGTTCTCCATGCGCTCACCGCGATGTACCGGGAGGGGAGGATCCCGGACGTGCCGGTATTCGTCGACTCGCCGATGGGCCTGCGGGCCCTCGCCGTTTACGCGGACACGCGCCTCGACGAACTCATAACCCCGCTCACCACCAACGACTTCCTCGGCATGCCCCGCCTGGAGGAAGCCATGAGCTCCAACGACTCCAAGGCGATCAACCGCCAGACGGAGCCGTGCATCATCGTCTCGTCGTCGGGGATGCTGGAGGGCGGGCGGGTGCTGCACCACCTCAAGCGCCTTGTCGTCGACCCGCGCAACACCATCATCCTCACGGGCTACCAGTCGGTGGGCACGCGCGGCGCGGAGCTTCTCGACGGCGCGCGCGAAGTGAAGGTCCACGGCAAGTACTATCGCGCGAGGGCGGAAATCCTCAGCGACGGCGAGTTCTCCGTTCACGCCGACGCCTCCGACCTCATGGACTGGGTGAGTGCGCTCGAACCCGCGCCCGCTGCGGTGTTCGCGGTTCACGGCGAGCCCGATGTCGCCCGCGTGTTCGCCAACCGCCTCGAGGAGGAACTCGACTGCCTGGCGGTTGCGCCGCGCTACGAGGAGGTTGTTCTGCTCGCCGGAAACGGGGCGGCGTTCGAGCCCATGGATCGCTGACTGCGGCGGGCGGCGCCCGAGGCCGCACGGCGTGCGGATTCACATCCCTTCTGGAATACTTGAACGTTCAATCGAGTTGAGAGTGGACATGAACGCAACCACCGCTGCTTCCGATCGCGACGGCGATCGACTCGCCGCCGGTACCCACATGGGCGTCGTCGATCTGAGGGTCTCGGACCTGCCCGGGGTACTCGCCTTCTACACCGACGGCGTCGGGCTCGTCCCGCTGGACGAGGAGCGCGGCATCGTGACGCTCGGCCTCGGCACGCGCCCCGTCCTGACGCTCACACACGCCCCTGACCTGCGGCTTCCATCGCGCCGCGACGCCGGCCTGTTCCACACCGCGATCGTTTTCGACGACGCCGCCGGCCTCGCCGCCTCGCTCTACTCCACTCTGCGGCGCTATTCGCAGCTCTACCAGGGCTCCGCCGACCACCTCGTCTCCCGCGCCTTCTACTTCGGCGATCCGGAGGGAAACGGCGTCGAGTTGTACGTCGACCGGCCGCGCTCCGCGTGGACCTGGCGCGCGACCGGCGTCGAGATGGCAACGCTCCCGCTGGACCCTGCAGAGTTCCTGCGCGAGAACCTCCGCCAGGACATCGCCGGCGGCGAGGCGGCGCCGTCGGGGCTGTTGGGGACGATCGGGCACGTGCACCTGCAGGTGGGCGACGTGCCAACCGCCCGCGACTTCTATGTCCGCACGCTCGGCTTCGACGAGACCGCCTCGATGGGCCGCTCGGCACTGTTCGTCTCGGCCGGCGGTTATCACCACCACATGGCGATGAACACCTGGAACTCGGCGGGCGCGGGCCCCCGCGGCGCGACGCTCGGCCTCGGTCAGGTCGACATACTCGTCCCCGAGGCCGCCGAGTTGGAGGCCGTCGCGTCCCGGTTGAGGGAGAAGGGGGTCCGCCCCGACGACGACGGCCGCACCCTCCTCGTCCGTGACCCGTGGGAGAACCTGATCAGGCTCTCGGTGGGCTGACGGCGCTGACGGCGGTTCCGAAGACAACGAAGAAGCGGGTGGAGTGATCCACCCGCTTCTCAGCTGGTCCTGGGCGCCTACCGGCGCCTGCGTGGTGACCTAGTAGCGGTCGCCGCGTCCGCCGCCGCCGTAGCCGCCGCGGTCTCCACCGCGTCCGCCGCCGCCGTAGCCTCCGCCACGGCCGCCGCCATAGCCGCCTCCGCCGCCGTAGCCGCCGCGGTCTCCGCCGCCGTAGCCACCACGGTCACCGCCGCCGTAGCCACCGCGGTCTCCGCCGCCGTAGCCACCGCCGCCGCCGCCGCGGCCCGAGCGCTCGGGAACCTCGGCCGCCTGCGTCACGACGACGTCAGCAGCCTGCAGGCCCTTCGGGCCCTCCTGCGTGTTGAACTCCACCACATCGCCCTCGTTGAGCGAGCGGAAGCCCTTCGAATCGATTGCTGAGTAGTGCACGAAAACGTCTGCGGAGCCGTCCTCGGGGGCGATGAAGCCAAACCCCTTCTCGGCGTTGAACCACTTGACAGTGCCTGTTGCCATTGCTGTGTTGCCTGTTCCTTCTGGAAGTGGGCCCCGCTGCTCGGGGCCCGATGTCTGCCGCGGCGCGAGACGAAGTCTTCCAGATCGGTTCGGCACTCGGAAGCGCCGGGAAAGCTGAACAACTCACTGCTGAGCGACTCGCGACGTTGACGAGATTACCGGGTTCTGCGGAAGTGTGAAAGGCGGTACGTGGTTCACTAGTAGAAGAATCACCCGCGAGGGGGCCGGACCAGCGAGCAGGAGGTGCGCGGTATGCCGTGGCCCGTCTACATCATCGCGCTCTTCTTTGGCGGAATCGTGCGCCTCGTGAAGCGCGCGCTGCAAGAGGAAGAGGAGCGGCGAGCGCGGAAGGAACGAGTCCTCGAGGAGATGGAAATGCCAACCTGGCCGCGCCGTGAGGTAAACAATCGCCCGAGACCTGCTCGGGATGTCGGGCGTCCGGCACAACCCAAGAGTCCGGTGCCCCCCAAGAAGGGGACGAGGAAGAAGCGGCGCTTCAACCTGGTGATCCCGCTCGCGGACAACCAGATCGCCATGGCGCTCCGGCCGGTCCGGGCACAGGCCCTGACGGAATACCCGCAGGTCACAGCGTTGACATTCACGGCGGAGCCGGGTGGCGCCGTCGTCGACGTCATGATTTCGATCAAGGAAGCCGAACCGCTGGACGAGAGCAGCCTCGAGAAGATCTTCGCGCAGGCGCAGGAAGCTCTGCAGAGGGGCTACCTGGTCTGAGGAACGCGTCACACGGGATCCTGATCTCGATGCCTGGATTCGACTCTTGGTGACGAAGGCCGCACGGAAGTCGCTGATGAGCGCCGCGCGTCACGTCTTCTTCCGCATGCCGCGCGACAACACCCACACGCTGAAGGTGAACAGCGCGATCCACGCGACCCCAACTCCGAGGCCCGCCCATATGAACCTGGGAATCTGCCACACCATCAGCAATCCAACGAACGGAAGGAGCACGAGCGCCGCGATCAGCAGAATCATCCCGGCAACCGCGTCCGATCTCCGCCGACCCCTTTTTGATGGGCTCGTCTCCGAGTTTGATGGGCTCGTCTCCGAGCGTGCAGCGGCGCTGTCCTCGCGTTCCTCGACGACGGCAGCAGCTTCGACGTCGGGCGGTTGCTCCGTGGTGCCGTCGTGCAGAGGTTGCTCCGTGGTGCCGTCGTCGAGGAAATCCGCGGAGGGTTCCTCAGGGTTTCCTGACATGGTCCCTCCGCTCGAAGCTCGTCGCCAACCGTGGCTACACGCTATCGCTATCAAGACGGAAGGGCGTGTTGCCCGGGCACCGAAGGGCGTGTCGCCCGGGCACCGAAGGGCGTGTTGCCGGTGGCAGGAGCCCGAACGCCCGCTACTCCCGCGCCGCCATGTGCCGGCCCGCGATGTAACCGAACACCATGGCCGCGCTGATCGTCGAACCAGGACCCGGGTAGGTGTAGCCCATCACCGAGGCAGTCGAGTTCCCGGTCGCATACAGCCCCGCAACCACGGAGCCGTCCTCCCGCAGCGCCCGCCCCTTCTCATCGGTGAGGATCCCCGCGCTGGTGCCGAGATCGCCGGGGTAGACCTTCGCGGCGTAGAACGGCGCCCTGTCGATGACGCCGAGATTCGGGTTCGGCTTCGCGCGTGGGTCCGAGTAGACGTGGTCGTGGGCGTTGGAGCCGCGGCCGAAGTCCTCGTCCTGGCCGGAAGCAACAAAACCGTTGAACCGCTCCACCGTGCCGAGCAGGCCCGCAACATCGACCCCGATCTTGCGCGCCAAACCCTCGAGCGAGTCCGCCTCGAACAACACGCCGGTCTCCACGAGCTGCCGGGTACCGAGCCCGGGCATTGAGGTCCCGTACGGGTAGTAGGTGCGGTGATGCGAGTCCAGAATGTGCCACGCGGGAATCGCGGTGACGCCCTCTTCACGGTTCTTCGCGTACTGGTGGTGCCCCGCGTCCACGTACGGCTCGGACTCGTTCATGAAGCGCTTGCCGTCCGACGCCACGATGATGCCGTGCGGCAGTGAGCGCTCGGACAGCATGAAGCCCGGTCCCTCGCCCGGATACATCACGGTTGGCCCCCACCAGGCCGAGTCCATGTTGGCCAGTTTCGCCCCGGCGCCGGCTGCGATTTCGATGGGTCCGCCGAGGTTGCCCGGCGCGCCCGATGACCAATCCGCCTCGGTCGGATGCTCCTGGAAGCGCTCGCGCATCCCCTGGTTCTTCTCGAAACCGCCCGCAGCGATCATCACGCCGCGTGTCGCCCCGATCCGCATCGCCTCGTGGCCACGTTCGACGACGACGCCCGCCACCCTCCCGTCGTCGTCGACGATCAGTTCCGTGACGGTCGCATCGAGCCAGATGGGGATCGTGCGGTCGAGAAGGAGTTCGAGCAGGCGTCCCATCAGGGCGTTGCCCAACCCGACCATGTTCTTCCCACGCAGCCGTGGCAGGATCGAATCGATCCCGATTGCCTTCGCAGACCGGAGGAAAGACCTCGCCGAGCGCCGGGACGTGGACATCGCGGCGGCGTCAGTGGTGTGGAGCGCGACGCCGCGTACGTTGTGCCGCAGCTTCTCGGACCAGCGGCCCAGGCGGTTGAGGTCGAATTTCTTCGCTTCCAGACCGCGCCCGATCGCCGTGCCGCCCGGGTACTGCGGGTAGTAGTCGGAGTAGCCCTTCCCGTAATGCCACTCGAAGCCGAGGGTCTCGAGCCACTTGACCATCTCGGGGCCGGAGCGAAGGAACGCCTCACGGCGGGCGGGACTCGCGGCCTCACCTGCGCCGGCGGGGTGGTCGGTGTGATCGAGGCAGTAGTCGAGGTAGGTCCTCGCCGCCTCGGGGCTGTCAGTGACGCCGGCCCGCTTCATGACGTGATTGTTGGGGACCCACAGTCCGCCGCCCGAGATCGCGGAACTGCCACCGAACAACTTGGTGGATTCCAGGATGAGGGGTTCGAGCCCGTTCTCCTTGGCGGCCAGCGCGGTCGCGGCTGCGGCCGCTCCGGAGCCGACTACCACGACGTCTGTCAAGTGATCGAACTCGGGCATCGATGCCTCTTTCGTTTGCGAGGGCGGCGCCGGTCGAACCTGCGTGAACGCGCCCGTTGGATGGTCTGACGTCAATTGTCGCCCACGGGGCAGAATAGTCGCATGGCCACGGGCATTGATTTCGCAGCGATCACTGAGGAACGTCTCCGCGCCGTGGGCGCCTCGAAGTGGACGCGGCCGGGCGTGATCGGCGCGTTCGTGGCGGAGATGGATTTCGGGGTGGCCGCGCCGGTCAGCGCCGCGCTCCACGAGATGGTCGATCTCGGCCGATTCGGCTACCCGCCGCCGCGCATGCTGAGGGACATGCAGGAGGCCTACGCGGGGTGGTCCGCCGAGCACTACGGCTGGGAGGTCGATCCCAAATGGGTTCGCCCGATGCCCGATGTTCTCTCCGCCCTCAGCTTCATGCTCGAGCACCTCGTGCCCGCCCGCTCGAAGGTGATCCTCCCCACGCCGGCCTACATGCCGTTCTTCGTCCTGCCGCCGATGCTCGGGCACGAGATAGTCGAGGTCCCCATGGCCCGCGACTACGATTCCTGGGTCTTCGACCTCGACGCCCTCGATGCCGCCCTCTCCGAGGACGCCGGCATCCTCATCCTCTGCAACCCCCACAACCCGATCGGCCGTGTCCTTGAGCCGGGCGAGATGGCTCCGCTCACGGAACTCGCCGAGAAGCACGGCGTGCGGGTCTTCTCGGACGAGATCCACGCGCCCCTCATGTTCCCCGGTCACGCGCATGTCCCGTATGCCTCGACGTCGGAGGCCGCCGCCCGCCACACCGTCACTGCGGCGTCCGCGTCAAAGGCGTGGAACCTGCCCGGCCTGAAGACGGCGCAGATCATCTTCTCCAACGAGTCCGACGCCGCCCTGTGGCGGGAGGTCGGCATGTTCATCGAGCACGGGGCGTCCAACGCGGGGCTCGTGGCAAACGCTGCGGCCTACAGACACGGGGAGCCGTGGCTGAACGAGGTCCTCGCCTACCTCGATGAGACCCGCACCTGGTTCGCCGCAGAGATCGCCGAGAGACTCCCCGGTTCGTTTGTTTCCGTACCGGAGGGCACCTACCTGTCCCTCGTGGACTTCCGCGGGGTTCAGGGCGCGGACCGCTGGGGCGACGAACCTGCACGATTCTTCGAGGATCACGCGCGCGTGAAGATGGTCGAGGGTTCCGAGTGTGGGGTCGCTGCCCGCGGCTGGGCGCGATTCAACCTCGCCACCACCCGCCCGATCATCGCGGAGGCGATCGACCGCATGGCAGCAGCGATTCAATAGCTGCAGCGTTTCCGCTCCGCGCGGCCCAAATCGGCGAAGAGGGGACCGCGGTACTTGGCCCTCTCTTCTGGGGGTCTCGTTTGCTTCTGGGGGTCTCGTTCCTGTCTCCGGGGACGCAAGATGCATGTTTGGGTGGCTGATTTCTGTTGGAAGGCGTCATGTTGCGTCTCCGGAGCGCGTCGCGCCGCCGATGAAAGCGTGGGGGCGTGCGTTCGTGCGCCACGGCGGCACAGGTTCGGGAGGGGTGTGACGTTCGTGCGCCATGCCGTGACGATCGTGCGCCATCGGTCAGGAGACCGTCCGCGGGGGCCGTGCGGTCCGGTTCTCCCCGCCGGAGCGTGAACCCGGGACCCGCCAAGTAGTGTCACTGCATGGAGGTGACGCGCCGCTTCTCCGAGGCCACCCGCCGCTGGTTCACAGACGCATTCACTGAGCCCACCGACGCACAGCGCGGCGCCTGGGACGCGATCAGCCGCGGCGACCACACACTCGTCATCGCGCCCACCGGCTCCGGCAAGACGCTCGCCGCCTTCCTCTGGGCCCTCGACCACCTCCTGACCGCCGAAGCGCCCGAGGAGCCGAGCCGCCGCTGCCGCGTCCTCTACATTTCGCCGATGAAGGCGCTCGCCGTCGACGTCGAACGAAACCTGCGCGTCCCCCTCCGTGGGATCCGCGAAGCGGCCACCACACTCGGTGAGCCCGTGCCGCCCGTCGACGTCGTCGTGCGTTCCGGAGACACCCCGACAACGGAGCGCCGCACCTTCCGGCGAAAAGGTGCCGACGTGCTCATCACCACCCCGGAGTCACTCTTTCTCATCATGACCTCGCAGGCCCGCGAGATGCTGCGCGGCGTCCAGTATGTGATCGTCGACGAGATTCACGCGCTCGCCGGCACCAAGCGGGGCTCCCATCTTGCGGTCTCCCTCGAACGCCTCGACGAACTGCTGGATCGCCCCGCCCAGCGGATCGGGCTTTCGGCGACCGTTCGCCCCGTCTCCGAGGTGCAGCGCTTCCTCGCGGGCGGCCGTCCGGTCACCGTCGTGCGGCCGCCGGTGCGCAAGGACTGGGACCTCACCATCTCCGTCCCGGTGGAGGACATGGGCGACATTTCCGCCGGTGCGCGTTCCGCCGGTGCGCGTCCCGCCGGTGCGCGTCCCGCCGGTGCGCGTCCCGCCCGCGACGACCCCCGCGCGCGGGCCTCCATCTGGCCGCATGTCGAGGAGAACATGGTCGACCTCATCGCCGAACATCGCTCCACGATCGTGTTCGCCAACTCGCGCGCGCTCGCGGAGCGCATCACTTCGCGCCTCAACGAGATCTGGCAGGAACGGCAGCGGGTGGGCGTGGAGCAGCCGGTCGAGCCCGCGGCGGCGGCGGCCCCGCGCCCGGCCGGGCCGGTGGAGGAAGCTCGCCCCGCCGTCCTCGCCCGCGCCCACCACGGCTCCGTCTCCCGCGAGCAACGCCGCGACATCGAGGGGGCCCTCAAGGCAGGCCGTCTGCAAGCGGTGGTGGCGACGTCGTCGCTGGAACTTGGCATCGACATGGGCGCCGTGGATCTGGTGATTCAGGTGGAGGCGCCGCCGTCGGTGGCGTCGGGGCTGCAGCGCGTCGGGCGGGCGGGCCACCAGGTGGGCGCGGTCTCCCGCGGCGTGTTCTTCCCGAAGCACCGCGGCGATCTCGTCCAGACGGCCGTGGTGGTGCGGCGCATGCGCGAGGGAAAGATCGAGGCGCTGCGGGTGCCGTCGTCGCCGCTGGACGTCCTGGCCCAGCAGGTGGTGGCGATGTGCGCGCTCGACGAATGGGCGGTCCCCGACCTCCTCGCGATGATGCGGCGCAGCGCGCCGTTCGCCGGGCTGTCCGAGAGCGTCCTCGCCTCGGTGCTGGACATGCTCTCCGGCCGCTACCCCTCCGATGAGTTCGCGGAGCTACGGCCGCGCATCGTCTGGGATCGCGAGCGCAATGTCGTCAATGGGCGGCCCGGGGCGCAGCGCCTGGCCGTCACCTCGGGCGGGACGATTCCGGATCGCGGGCTCTATGGAGTGTTCATCGCGGGGGAGGGGCCGGGGCGGCGCGTCGGCGAGCTCGATGAGGAGATGGTCTACGAGTCCCGAGTCGGCGACGTGTTCCTGCTGGGAACCTCCTCGTGGCGGATCGAGAGCATCACTCACGACCGCGTTCTGGTCACTCCCGCGGGCGGTCAGCGCGGCCGCCTCCCGTTCTGGAAGGCCGATCTGTTCGGCCGGCCGGCGGAGCTGGGTGCCGCCGTCGGGGAGTTCGTGCGCGGGCTGGCGTCTGCGGCGGCCGACGGATCGCGGACGTCGAGCGAGGCACGGGCGAACGGGGCGTCGTCGAACGGATTGAACGGCTCGCACGAGTTGGACGCGGCGCTCGCCACGGACGGCCTCGACGCTCTCGCCCGCGACAACCTGCGCCGATACGTGGCGGAGCAGCGCGACGCCACGGGCAGGGTTCCGGACGATCGCACCATCGTGGTGGAACGTTTCCACGACCAGCTCGGCGACTGGCAGGTCGTCATCCACTCCGTATTCGGTGCGCGGGTCAACGCCCCGTGGGCCCTCGTGATCGCCGCGAATCTGCGGGACACCCTCGGACTGGACGTCCAGGCCCACCCGGGCGACGACGGCATCGTCCTGCGTTTCCCCGACGTCGACGTCGACGACGGCCGCCTCACCCGTGCGGTCTGCGAGGCGATGCTGCTCGATCCCGGTCAGGTACGGGACCTCGTCACCGAGCAGCTCGGCGGCTCGGCGCTGTTCGCCGCCCGGTTCCGCGAGTGCGCGGCGCGTGCGCTGCTCCTGCCCCGGCGCAGCCCCGGGCGGCGGCAGGCGCTGTGGCAGCAGCGGCAGCGTTCGGCGCAACTGTTGCAGGTGGCGTCCAGGTATCCGTCGTTTCCGATCATCCTCGAGGCCGTGCGTGAGTGCCTGCAGGATGTGTTCGACGTCCCTGCGCTCGAGCAACTGATGGCCGATCTCGCTGCCCGCCGGACCACGTTGGTTGAGGCGACGACGCCGGCACCGTCACCGTTCGCGCGGACCTTGCTGTTCGGTTACGTGGGGAAATTCCTCTATGAGGGCGACCAACCGCTCGCCGAACGGCGTGCCGCAGCGCTCTCGCTCGATCCGGTGCTGCTCGAGGAACTGCTCGGCGCGGACGCGGCGTCGCTTGCGGACTTGCTGGACCCCGGGGTGGTGGGGGACACCGAGGCAGAGCTTCAGTGGCTCGCGGAGGAACGCCAGGCCCGGCACGCCGAGGACTTCGCGGACCTGCTCCGGCGCCTCGGCCCGTTGACGCCGGAGGCGGCCGCGTTGCGGGTGCGGGATCCGGACGCCGTCCGCGCGTGGTTTGGCGAGCTTCAGGCGGCCGGCAGGGCGCTTGAGGTGGATTTCGGCGGCGCGGACGCACCCCCGGACGCACCCCCGGACGCACCCCCGGAC
>DASRMP010000074.1:0-46345 GCA_035647855.1 Actinomycetaceae bacterium
AAAAACACCCCAACCACCAAAAAGCAGCCAAGGCATCAATCAACCAAGAAAACAAAACAACCACAACCCACCAAAAAAACAGGCCATGGCCAAAATGGCATCAAAAAACAAAAAGCACACTGTTGAGATATCAAACAACAACCACACGCCGCGCTCGCCCCGCAGGGTCTGCCTCGGTGGTGGTTCCGGCTTCGGCCACGTCCACGATCAATGTGTCCGCTTCGGCGTGAAGCCCCGTTCGGACTGTCAAGCTTACCCCATCTGCTGGGGTTCGTCGACAACCTTCCCGGTGACCGCCCCCGCTCCGCTCGAGGTCCTCCAGGAGGTTCTCGCTCGTCGCTGTTTGGGGCGGCGAGATGAAACTTTAGGCATCCCGGCGAGGTCCGTCAAACCGCCCGGGAGTGGCGTGCCACTGGGGCTGCCGGGCCTCTGACCTGCGAGAACGCTGAAACGACACGCATTCTTGTGATCCCGGGCACCTTGTTAGGTCGGTCACAAGAGCCCTGTCCGAGGTGGCCGGCAGCGCACCTGGAAACGTCCCCGCACACCGCACACCGCACACCCGGATCAGCGCTCCCCGATCTGCCCGACTGCCAGCGTCCTCTTGCCCTTGCGGACCAGGACGAGCCCGCCGTCCAGGATGTCGGTTTCGGCAAGCACGGCGTCCTCGTCGATCACCTTCACGTTGTTGACGTACATCCCGCCGTCGGCGATCGTTCGCCGTGCCGCCGATCGCCCCGACTCGAGCCCGGTGGCCAGCAAGAGATCGACCATCGATGTCACCCCCACAGTCACCTCACCCGAGGGAAGGTGCGAGACGGCGTCGCGCAGCACGGACGCCGGCAGTCCGTGCACGTCCTCCGTACCGAACAGGGCCGCTGCCGCACGCTCGACGTCCGCCGCACTCTGGGCTCCGTGGACCAGAGTGGTCACCTCGCGAGCGAGTTGCCGCTGGCCGGCACGCAACCACGGCTTCTCGGCCACCTGCGCCTCGAGCTCGCCGATCTCCTCCCTGGCGAGGAACGTGAAGATCTTCAGGAACCGCACAACATCTGCGTCCTCGGTGTTGAGCCAGAACTGGAAGAAGTCGTAGGGGCTCATCATGTCCGGCGCGAGCCACACGGCGCCGCCCTCGGACTTGCCGAACTTCGTCCCGTCCGCTTTCGTGACGAGCGGCGTCGTCATCGCGTGAACGTCACGCGCTTCGGACTTGTGGATCAGTTCCACTCCGGAGAGCAGGTTCGTCCACTGGTCGTTGCCTCCCGTCTGCAGCGTGGCGCCGTAGCGGCGGAAGAGTTCGCGGAAGTCGTTCGCCTGCAGCAACGAGTAGGAGAACTCGGTGAACGAGAT
Source organism: Actinomycetaceae bacterium (assembly GCA_035647855.1). GTDB lineage: Bacteria > Actinomycetota > Actinomycetes > Actinomycetales > Actinomycetaceae > JAAZBW01. The sequence goes on from DASRMP010000074.1 coordinate 1,351, forward strand.
GCCCTCGTCGGAGGCGAGCCGGCGGGCGATCGTGTCCTTCGCCAGCATCGGGCCCACCCGGAAGTGTTTCCCCACCGAGCGCAGCAGATCGATCGCGCTCATCTCCGCGGTCCAGTCGAGGTTGTTCACCATGAGGGCCGCATTCTCACCCTCGAATGAGAGAAACGGCTCGATCTGCGCACGCAGACGAACGGTCCAGTCCTCAACCACTTCCGTGGGATTGAGGGTCCGCTCCCCACTCATGCGCGGATCCCCGATCAGGCCTGTGGCCCCTCCCACCAGCGCGATTGGCCGGTGGCCCGCAAGCTGGAAGTGGCGCAGCAGGATGAGCTGCACGAGGTGGCCGTGGTGCAGGGAGGGGGCGGTCGGATCGAATCCGCAATAGTACGTGACCGGTCCGGCGCCCAGATCCCTGCGCAGTTCGTCAAGGCCGGTGGACTGGGCGATGAGGCCCCGCCATTCCAGTTCGTCGAGCAGATCCGTCATTGTGCATTCCTAGCGATCGGTGCGGTCAGCGGCCCACACGCGGGCTTCCGCCGCAGCCGCTCCGAGCGAGTCTAGTTGGACCGCTACCGCTGCCGGCGCCGTGCCCCCGTACCCGGAACGGGAGGCAACCGAACCCTCCACCGTCAGCACCTCTCGCACTCCCGCATGCAGGACCGGATCGATGGCCGCGAAGTCGTCATCACTCAGGTCCCACAGCTCGATGCCGCGCTCTTCGCAGGTCCGCACGCACGCGCCGGCCACCTCGTGGGCGTGCCGGAACGGCACTCCTTCGCGCACGAGCCACTCGGCGATGTCCGTTGCGAGCGAGAAACCCTGCGGTGCCAGCTCCGCCATGCGTTCCGTGTTGAACGTCAGGGTCGCCATCATGCCCGTGACAGCGGGGAACAGTAGGTGGAGCGAGTCGATGGCGTCGAATACCGGTTCCTTGTCCTCCTGCAGATCACGGTTGTACGCGAGCGGCAGGCCTTTCAGCGTGGCAAGAAGACCCGTCAGATCACCGATCAGCCTGCCCGCCTTGCCTCGCGCCAACTCCGCCACGTCAGGATTCTTCTTCTGCGGCATGATCGAGGACCCGGTCGAGTAGGCGTCGTCGAGAGTGACGAAACCGAACTCCTTGGTCGCCCACACGATCACCTCCTCGCTCAGCCGCGACAGGTCGATCGCGACCTGCGCCGCCACATAGGCGAATTCCGCGACGACGTCGCGCGCCGCCGTCGCGTCGATCGAGTTGTGGGTGGCGCCGTCGAATCCGAGGTCCGCGGCCACCGCCTGGGGATCCAGCCCCAGCGAGGAGCCCGCCAGGGCGCCCGCACCGTACGGCGAGAGTGCGGCGCGCTTGTCCCAGTCGCGCCACCGCTCGACCCCGCGCAGCAGCGGCCACGCGTGTGCGGCGAGATGGTGGGCCAGCAGGACCGGCTGCGCGTGCTGCATGTGGGTACGGCCCGGCATGACCGCGCCACCGGCATCACGTGCCCGGGCCGCGAGCACATCCACCAGGTCGAGCAGCTCGAGCGACAGCGCGCGGGCCTCGTCGCGCAAGTACATTCGAATGAGGGTGGCAATCTGGTCATTGCGGGATCGCCCTGCCCGCAACCGCCCGCCGAGTTCCTCGCCCGCCTGTTCGATCAGCCCTCGTTCGAGCGCCGTGTGCACGTCTTCATCGCCAGGATCGGGCGTGAATGTGCCGTCGACGACGTCGGAGTCCAGTTGGTCCAGCGCGGCCAGCATCCGGTCAAGGGCTTCGCCGTCGAGCAGCCCGGCCCGGTGAAGGACTCGGGCGTGGGCGCGGGATCCCGCGATGTCGTAGCGGGCGAGGCGCCAGTCGAAGTGTGTGGAGAGGCTGAGCGCGGCGAGCGCATCGGCCGGCCCGGAGGCGAAGCGGCCGCCCCAGAGGGCAAGCGAAGCGTCGGACATGAGCGAGATCCTTTCAGGGGGCGGCCAGTTGGAGCACGGAGTCCACGAAGTCTTCGGCATCCTTCTCGGAGCGGGTCACCACGAGAATGGTGTCATCCCCGGCGATCGTGCCCAGCACGCCCATGTAGAGGGCGCGGTCCAGGGCCGAGGCCAGGTACTGCGCGGCCCCTGCGGGCGTGCGGAGGACCACGAGGTTCCCGGCGTACTCGGCGGTGATGAGCAGTTCTGCGGCGCGGCGGGCAAAATGTGCCTCAAGGTGGTCCGTCTCCTGCGGCGCCGTCACACCGACGACGGCGCCACTCGCCCCCTCGGGCGGCAGGGCGTAGACGAGTTGCCCCTCGGCGTTGCGGACCTTCTGCGCGCGCATCTCGACGAGGTCGCGAGAGAGAGTGGCCTGCGTTGTGGCGATCCCCTCAGCGGCGAGGATCGCAGCGAGTTCCGCCTGGGAACGGACGGCGTGCTGCGTGAGCACCTGCGCGATGTGCGCCTGACGGGCCACTTTCGAGTGGATCTGGCCACGGTCGGTCGTCATGGTTACCTATCCGCCGGACTGCATAACGTGCATAATCCTACCTGCGGACTGTGACAGAATATCCGCGTGACAATTGACCTGCGCGGACGCGACTTCCTCCGCGAACTGGACTTCACTGCCGCCGAGTGGACGTATCTCCTCGATCTGTCGGCTCACCTCAAGGCGAAGCCGCGTGGTAACGGGTATCTCGCCGGCAAGGTCTTCGCCCTGCTGTTCGAGAAGACGTCCACGCGGACGCGATGCGCTTTCGAGGTCGCCGCGTACCACGAGGGCGCGAACGTCACCTATCTGGATCCGGCGGGCTCCCAGATGGGGCACAAGGAGTCCGTGGCGGACACTGCGCGCGTGCTCGCCCGCATGTTCGACGGCATCGAGCACCGTGGCGATTCCCAGGCCGTGGTAGACACACTCGCCGAGTACTCGGACGTGCCGGTGTGGAACGGGCTCTCCGACCTGTGGCATCCCACCCAGATGCTCGCCGATCAACTGACACTCCGCGAGGTCACCGGCAAAGCGGACCGAGAGATCGCATTCGCGTACGTCGGCGACGGCCGGAACAACGTCGCCAATTCCCTTCTCGTGGGCGGCGCCCTCATCGGCCAGGACGTGCGCATCATCGCTCCTCCGCAGCTTCTGCCCGCCCCCGACGTCGTCGTCGCCGCCCACGGCCTCGCGGCGGAGAGCGGCGCACGGCTCACTGTGACCGACGACGTCGGCGCTGTCGAGGGTGCCGACGCGCTTTACACGGACGTCTGGGTCTCGATGGGTGAGAAGAAGTCGGCGTGGGCGGAGCGGATCGACTGGCTCCGGCCCTACCAGGTGAACGCCGAGCTGATGATGAAGGCGGGGCCGCAGGCGAAGTTCCTTCACTGTCTGCCGGCGTTCCACGATCAGGGCACGGCAGTCGGCCAGGAGATCTACACGGAGTTCGGCCTGCCCGAGCTCGAGGTCACCAACGAGGTGTTCGAATCCGAGGCGTCCGTGGTGTTCCAGCAGGCAGAGAACCGCCTGCATACCATCAAGGCCGTCATGGTCGCGACGGCGTCGGACCAGGTGGTCACGCCGTAGGGCGGGGCCTACTCGCCCAGAACCCGCCGCAGGGTTGCGGTGAAGTGGCTCGCGTCGTCGTCGGAGATGATGAACGGCGGCGCGAGGCGCAGGGTGGTGGGGTTGACGGCGTTCGCGATGATGCCCTCCTCGATGAGGCGGGCCTGGACGGGCGCGCTGGGCCGGTCGAGTTCGACGCCGATCAAGAGCCCACGCCCGCGAACCTCCGTGACGCCCGGGACTTCCACCAGTTCGGCGCGCCAGCGCTCCCCCAGTTCGGCGATCCGCGGCAGGAGCGGGATGATCTGGTCCACCACCGTGAGCGCGGCCGTGGCGGCCGGCGGGTTGCCGCCGAAGGTGTTGCCGTGCTGCCCGGGCGCCAGCAGGTTCGAGGCCTCGCCGTAGCCGATGACGGCGCCCACCGGGAAGCCGCCCCCGAGGCCTTTGGCCATTGTCACGACGTCCGGTGAGATTCCGTAATGAGTGTGCCCGAGCCACTCGCCGGTGCGGCCGGCACCGGTCTGAACCTCGTCGATCACGAGGAGTGCGCCGTGGTCGCGGGTGAGCGCCCTCGCGGCCTCCACGTACTCCTGAGAGAGCGGGTAGATACCGGCCTCGCCCTGGATGACCTCGAGGAAGACGGCCGCCACCTCGCCCTGCTCGAGTTCGGCGGCCAGGGCGGCGACGTCGTCGCGCGGGACGAAGCTGACGTTCCCCGTCATCGGCACGAACGGCTCGCGGTATGCGGACTTCCAGGTCAGCGAGACCGCCCCCAGGGTCCTGCCGTGGAACGCGCCCTCGAGTGCGACCATCCGGCCACCCGGCCGGTGTCTGAGTGCCATCTTGAGCGCGGTCTCGTTGGACTCGCTGCCGGAGTTGACGAGCATCACGTGTGAGCCGGCCGGCGCGTCCGCCAGTTCCAGGAGCTTCCGGGCGATGGCGATCTGGGGAGGCGAGCTGAAGAGGCCCGAGATGTGCCCGAGGGTGTCGAACTGCCGCGCCACCGCCTCGACGATGGCCGGGTTCGCGTGCCCGAGCGCGTTGACCGCGATGCCCGCGAGCAGGTCGAGGTACTCGCGGCCGTCGGAGTCCCAGACGCGGGCACCGGAGCCGCGGATCAGTTGAAGCTGCGGGCTGCCGTAGACCCTCATGTAGCTGGCGGCGAAATCGTCCCGCCAGTCGGCCGAGGCCGCCGTTCCGTCCGATGACGCTGCACCCGCCTCGGGCTCCAGGCCGCTCGCTGCGTACTTCCCGCTCATGCTGCTCCTCCGGTGTGGTCAGGGTGGACGAGCGTTCCGACGCCCGTGTCCGTGAAGATCTCCAGCAGCATCGAATGAGGCCGCCGTCCGTCGATGATATGGGCCTGCCGGACACCGGCGCGCACCGCACGGGAGCACGCCTCCAGTTTCGGCACCATGCCGCCGTCCATGGTCGGCAGGATCTCGTCGAGTTCCGACAGCGAGATCTTGCTGATCAGCGACCCCTTGTCCGGCCAGTTCGCGTACAGGCCCTCGACGTCCGTGAGGACGATGAGTTTGCGTGCGCCGACAGCAGAGGCCAAGGCTGCCGCCGCCGTATCGGCGTTGAGGTTCAGGACCTGGCGGTCGCGGTCGGGCGCGAGTGTCGAGATGACGGGGATTCTTCCGGCGGCAAGGATGTCCTCGACGGCGGCCGTGTTCACCGCGACCACGTCCCCCACGAGGCCCACATCCACCGGCCGCCCCGCAACCGTCGCACGCCGCACCTCCGCGGTCAGGAGTCCGCCGTCCTCACCGGAGAGCCCGACGGCGTACGGATACTCGGCGTTGATCAGGCCGACCAGTTCGCGCTGCACCTGCCCGGTCAGGACCATCCCCACGACGTCACGCACCTCGGGTGTGGTGACCCGCAACCCTCCGCGGAACTCAGACTCGATGCCGAGACGCCGCAGCATCGAGTTGATCTGGGGACCGCCGCCGTGCACGACGATCGGGTAGAGCCCCACCTGGCGGAGGAACTGCACGTCCAGCGCGAAGGACCGCTTCAGGTCCTCGTCGATCATTGCGTTGCCGCCGTACTTGATGACGACACGCGCGTTCGCGAACCGCTGCAGCCAGGGCAGCGCCTCGATGAGTGTCTCGGCTTTCCAGTCGGGGGGTAGGTCCGTCGCGGACCGGAATTCTTTCATGTGGAGTATGCGCTGTTCTCGTGGACGTAGTCGTGGGTGAGGTCGTTGGTCCAGACGGTGACGGTCGCGTCGCCTGCGTGCAGGTCGACGACAACGTTCACCTCCCGGGGTTCGAGGTTGACGAGAGTGCGGTCCTCGCCCACGCCACCGGCGCGGGCGACCTGGACGCCGTTAATCCACACGTCGAGCCGGTCCGGGTCGTAGGGTGCGGTCTCCGCGGGAACCGTTCCGGCGGCGGCGAGGACGCGCCCCCAGTTGGGGTCGTTGCCGAAAACGGCCGCCTTGAAGAGGTTCGAGGAGGTGACCGCCCGGGCGACTGCCTCGGCCGCTGCCTCGCTCGAGGCGCCCTGAACCGTCACCGCGATATCGTGTGACGCGCCCTCCGCGTCTGCGACGAGCTGCCGGGCGAGGTCCGCGCACGCTGCCCGCACGGTCTTGGTGAACCCGTCCGCTGACGGCGCGATGCCCGAGGCCCCCGAGGCCAGCAGGATCACCGTGTCGTTGGTGGACATGCAGCCGTCGGAGTCCAGCCGGTTGAAGGTGGTGCGCACGCCTTCCCGGAGGGCCTCCTCTGCGGTCGCAGGGTCGACGACGGCGTCCGTTGTAAGCACCACCAGCATCGTGGCGAGGGCAGGGTTCAACATGCCCGCACCTTTGGCCATGCCACCCACCTTCCAGCCGCCGCCCTGCCGGAGCGTCTGCTTCTCCTTTGTGTCGGTGGTGAGGATGGCCTGCGCGGCGCCGGCTCCGCCGTCCGCGTTCGCCGCACCGATTGCGGCGTCGCTTCCGGCGAGAAGCTTGGGCATGTCGAGGAGTTCGCCGATGAGACCGGTGGAGCACACGAGGATGTCCTCCGCCCGGGTACCGAGCCGTGCCGCGACGCGCTCGGCGGTGGCCTGAGTGTCGGCGAGGCCGCGGGCACCCGTGCAGGCGTTCGCGCCTCCGGAGTTGAGAATGACGGCGCGGGCGCGCCCGCCCGCAATCACGCGGCGTGACCAGACCACCGGCGCAGCGACGACCCGATTCGTGGTGAAGACGGCTGCGGCGACATCGGAGGGACCATCGTTGATGACGAGGGCGACGTCCGGCTTCCCGGACGTCTTGAGACCGGCGGTGACGCCGGCCGCCCGGAATCCCGCTGGCGCGGTGACACTCATGGTTGCTCCTAGGGTGCGACGCCGACCGTGGTGAGGCCGGTGGACTCGGGCAGGCCGAGCGCCAGATTCATCGACTGGATCGCGGTGCCGGCCGTGCCCTTGCCAAGGTTATCGAGCGCGCACATCGCAATCACCCGTCCCGCATGCGCATCGACTCCGACCTGGACCAGCGCCTCGTTCGACCCGGCGACCATCGCTGTCGTGGGCCACGTACCCTCGGGGAGCAGTTGGACGAAAGGCTCATCCTCGTATGTGGCTGTCCAGGCTTCGCGCAAGGTCGTGGCGTCGCCGTCGTAGGAGGCGGTGACCGAGGCGAGGATGCCCCGCGACATGGGGACGAGGATCGGCTGGAAGGCGATCTTCGGGGTTTCCGCGCCCGAGACGCGCAGGTTCTGCTCGATCTCCGGGATGTGGCGGTGCGTGCCGCCGACTGCGTACGGCGCCGCGGAGCCGAGTGCCTCCGAGGCCATCAGGTGGGACTTCATGGCCTTGCCTGCGCCGGAGTAGCCGACGGCGAGAGTGGCGACCATATCCGTGGTGTCCACGAGGTGCGCGCCCGGCTGGATGGCGAGCGTCACCGCCGCGACGTTGCACCCGGGGACCGCTATCCGCCGCGCACCGGCGAGGACTTCGCGTTGTGCCGAGGGCGAGGTCTCGCCGTCGTGCAGGAGTTCGGGCAGCCCGTACGGCCAGGTCCCGGCGTGGGCCGAACCGTAGAAGGCCTCCCAGTCGGCGGCGTCCGTGAGCCGGAAATCGGCGCCGCAGTCGAGAATGAGCGCGTCACTGCCGAGCGCTTCGAGGGCCGCGGCAACCTCGCCCGATGCCCCGTGCGGGAGACCGAGGAACACGACGTCCGCCTGGGCGAGGGTCTCGGGATGGGTCTCCTCGATGACACGGCCCGCCAGCGGCCGCAGGTGGGGGTGGTGCTGCTCGAGTCGTGTTCCGGCCGAGGCCGCGGCGGTCAGCGGACCGATCTTCGCGTCCGGGTGGTTAAGGAGAAAACGCAGGATCTCGCCGCCCGCGTAGCCGGACGCGCCGGCGACGGCCACCGTGAAAGTCATGCGAGTGAGCATACGACGCGGCGCATATATGCACCAAGCCGTTGCTGCGCACGTAGTGGAAGAATGGCTCCATGTACGCAATCGTTGCTCAGCGGCCCGGGAACCCCGATGTCCTTGAATGGACGGAGGTGCCGGACGCGTCAGCCGGCGAAGGCGAGGTTCTCGTACAGCTCGAGGCCGCCGGTGTGAACTTCATCGACACCTACGAGCGTTCGGGCGTCTATCCTTCGGAGTTTCCGCTCATTCCCGGTCTCGAGGGCGCCGGGCGGGTGGTCGCCGTGGGCGAGGGCGTGACGGACGTGACCGAGGGGCAGATCGTGGCGTGGACGAACGTGCCGCGCTCGTACGCCGAACTCGTGGCCGTGCCGGCGCGCAGAACCCTTCCCGTGCCGGATGGCGTTCCGGCCGAGGTCGCGGCCGCCGTGCCGCTGCAGGGCATGACGGCTCACTATCTCGTGAACTCGGTGTATGAGGTGCGGCCCGGGACCACGATTCTGATCACTGCGGGCGCGGGCGGAGTGGGCAGGATCGTGACCCAGCTCGCGAAGTCGAAGGGCGCCACGGTCATTGCCACGGTGGGCAGGCCGGAGAAGACCGAAATCGCGCGCGCGGCCGGGGCGGACCATGTGGTCGAACTCTCGGAACTGGACGACCCGGCGGTCGGCATCCCGGGCCTGGTCCGCGAGATCGTGCCCGGGGGCGTCGACGTCGCATACGACGGCATCGGGAAGGCCACATTCGACGGGACGCTGGGGAGCGTCCGGCGCCGCGGACTGCTGGTGCTGTTCGGCGGCGCGTCGGGCCAGGTGCCGCCGTTCGATCTCCAGCGACTCAACAGGGCCGGCTCGCTGTTCGTGACGCGCCCGACTCTCAGCGATTACATCGTCACTCGCGAGGAACTCACCTGGCGGGCCGCCGAACTGTTCAATGCGGCGCTGGAGGGCAACCTCGATTTCGAGATCGGAAAGAGCGTCGCACTCCAGGACGCGGCCGAGGCGCACCGCGCCTTGGAGTCCGGTGAGTCGACGGCGAAGGTGATTCTGCGGGCGTAGGTCTCAGCCTTCACCCGGGGCCAGGTGCTCCCGGAGATCGTGGCCGATGCCGCGCGCCCAGGCGCGAATCTTCTCCCACTCGCGGAAGTCGCCTTCAGGCGCGTTGCCCAGCCGCGCGACCGAACGCTCGCGCAGCGTGAGCGCACCGAGGTTCATCCGGCCCTTGAAGGTCTGATGATCAATCGGGCCGAGCTTGCCAAGGATCTCACCGAGCCGCCGCGGGTCCTGCACGTTTCCGATCGGTACACCGGACAGACCCACGGAGAACACCCACAGGGGTAGTCCGCGAAGTTCGGTCTCGTAGTGCCTGACGAAGTTCCGCGCGGTCTCCATCCACTGGGACATGTAGACCGCAGAGCCGAGCACCACGGCGCCGACTCCGTCCAGATTGTCCACGTCGCCGGGTGTCACCCGCCTCGCCTCGAAACCCAGATCGGCGAGTTCCTCGGTAATGGCCGTTCCCACCTCGGCGGTGGATCCGTACTTCGACGAGACGACGACGAGAACCCTCATAGGGCTATTGTCACCCATCGAGTCGCGGCCGATTTCAGTCAATGGTCCCGCGTGGACGATCCGTCACGTCCGCCCTCACGGAGCCGTTGCCTCACTTGGTCCACCATCATCGCAACCTCGCATTCAACTCGTCCGCCGCCGCAGCGAGGACCGTCTCACGCACGCCGGCGATCTCCTCGGCGGAAAGTGTACGGTCCGGTGCCCGAAGGCGCAGCGCGAAGGCCAGCGACTTCAGGTCCGCACCGAGACTCTCGGAGCGGTAGTCGTCGAAGAGGCGCACATCCTCGGCGAGTTCGCCGGCGGCACGTCGCACGACATCGAGGGCCCGGGCGGCCGGAGTACTCGCTGCCATGACAAGCGCGATGTCCTCCTTGGCGGCCGGGAACGTGGACACCGGAGTGACTTGGTGCTGGTCCTCGGGGACGGCGGCGAATATGGCATCGAGGTCGAGTTCGAACGCCACGCTGCGCTGGGGCAGGTCGAGCGCCTCCAGTGCTCGCGGATGCAGTTCGCCGGCGTGACCCACCACCGCGTCGCCTGCGCGGAGTTCCGCACAACGGCCGGGGTGCCACGGCGCCAGGGTGGCGGGCGCCGGCACGAGGTCCACGCCGACGGTCCGCCCCACCATCCGGGCGAGTTCGATGGCGTCACCCCAGTCCACCGCGCGGGCGTCGCCGAGCGCGCCGCCTGGCGCGAGCGGGCCGGCCGCCACCGCCGCAACGTGCCACGGCTGGGCCGGCACGGAGGCGTGAATTGCGGCGAGGTCGTCGTCGGAGGGAAGCTTCGCAAGAGGTGGGAGTGGCGACGGGCCGTGGGACTCCGGGCGCTTGGTGACCATGCCGCTCTCAACCACCGCGAGCGCGTTCCCGCGGCCCACGTTGCGCCGGGCGGCGTCCACGAGCGTCGCGAGCAGCGTGGAGCGCATGTACGGCTGGTCGTCCGCGATCGGGTTGGCGAGGCGCATCATGATTCGGCGCGGGTCGTCGGCGGGGACGTCCAGCTTCTCGTAGATGTCACCGGCGAACGGGTAGCTCAGCACCTCGTTCAGCCCGTGCTCGGCGAGCGCCCGCATGATCGCGCGACGGCGCCGCTGATCCGGCGTCAGGCCACGCCCGGCGGGCGCCGGCGGAACGACCGAGGGGATCTGGTCGTAGCCCCGGAGCCGCGCCACCTCCTCCACGATGTCGACGCCCTGGACGAGGTCGGGCCGCCACGTGGGGGCGATGACGGTGAGCTGGTCGCCGTCGCGTTGAACCCTGCACCCGATCTCTTCCATGGTCTCGACCACTTGCTCAACCGTGTAGTCGACGCCGACATGGCGGGCGGGCAGCATGCCGTCCATCCGGAAGGGCGCGGGTGCCGCAGTCGTATTGAGGTCCGTTCCCTCGGGATCGGCCACTCCCCCACCGTACTCGACCAGGAAGTCCACCACTCGCTGTGCAGCGACGGGTGCGAGCTCCGGGTCGACGCCACGCTCGAAGCGCTTCGCCGCCTCCGAGGGCAGCCTGTGGCGCCGGGACGAGCGGGCGACGGTCGAGGGGTCGAAGTGTGCCGCCTCGATGAGAACGTCGGTGGTGTCTGCGTCGATCTCGGTGGACGCCCCGCCCATCACGCCGGCGAAACCGAGCACGCGGTCTCCGCCGTCGTCGGTGATTAGGAGGTCCTCGGGATCGAGAGCGCGGTCGACGTCGTCGAGCGTGGTGAGGCGCTCGCCCGGGCGGGCCCGGCGGACCACGACGCCCTCGCGCATCTTGGCGAGGTCGTAGGCGTGGAGGGGCTGCCCGAGGTCGAGCATGACGTAGTTGGTGATGTCGACCGCAAGCGAGATCGGCCGCATGCCGGCCTCGGTGAGGCGGCGCTTCATCCAGTCCGGGCTGGGCGCGGCAGGGTCGACACCGCGCACCACGCGCGTGACGAACCTGTCGCAGCCGACGTTGCCGTGCAGCGGGCGTTCATCCTGCACCGTGACGGGGAAGCCGGCGTCCGTGGCGGGCGCGGGCCGGATGAACGCGACGGGGTCGCGGAACGCATTCCCGGTGGAGTGCGAGTACTCGCGGGCGACGCCGCGCATCGAATAGCAGTAGCCGCGGTCCGGGGTGACGTTGATCTCGAGGAGTTCGGTGCCGAGCCCGAGCCGCCGGAGCATGCTGGTGCCGACCGGCGGGATCTCACCCTCCGGCAGGAACTCGTCGAGCACGATGATGCCGGTGTGGTCCTCGCCGAGTCCGAGTTCGAGCTCTGAGCAGATCATGCCGTCCGAGATGTGGCCGTAGGTCTTGCGCGCGGAGATCTCGAAGCCGCCCGGAAGGACCGTCCCGGGGAGTGCGACGAGGACGTTCTGGCCCTGCTCGAGGTTGGGCGCGCCGCAGATCACGCCGCGGCTCGGCACCGGGGCCGCCTCGGCCCCGGTCCCGGGGGCGTCGTTGAGTTCTCCGACGTCCACGCGCGCGTAGGAGATCGTCTTGTTCTTGTGGTTCAGGCGCTCGAGGGACACGACATGCCCGACGACGAGGTCACCGGTCACCTTGGCGGGAACGATCTGCTCTGGCTCGAGGCCGACCTTCACGAGGTCGGCGGCAAGCTTCGTGGCGTCAAGATCCGCGGGCACGTCCACGTGCTCGCGCAGCCATTCGATGGGGACGTAGGGCATCAGATTCCCCTTCCAAGCGAGGTGGTGCCGAACTGGGTGGAGAAGCGGACGTCTCCTTCAACGATGTCGTGCATGTCAGGGATGCCGTGGCGCAGCATCAGGGTCCGCTCCAGACCCATGCCGAACGCGAACCCGGAGTACACCTCGGGGTCGACGCCGCAGGCAAGGAGGACGTTCGGGTGCACCATGCCGCAGCCACCCCACTCGATCCAGCCGGCGCCGCCCTTCTTCTGTGGGAACCACAGGTCCATCTCGGCGCTGGGTTCGGTGAACGGGAAGAAGCTCGGCCGCAGGCGAGTGCGCGCCTCGGGGCCGAACATCGCGCGCGCGAAGTGATCGAGGGTGCCGCGCAGGTGGGCCATCGTGATGCCCTTGTCCACGGCGAGTCCCTCCACCTGGTGGAAGACCGGGGTGTGCGACGCGTCGAGGGCGTCGGTGCGGAAGACCTTCCCGGGGACTGCGATGTAGAGAGGAAGCTCGCGCGTCAGCAGCTCGCGTGCCTGGACGGGCGAAGTGTGGGTGCGCAGGACCAGGTGTGAGTCATCGCCCTCGATGAAGAACGTGTCCTGCATCTGGCGCGCCGGGTGGTCGGGGCCGAAGTTGAGCGCATCGAAGTTGAACCACTCGTGTTCGAGTTCCGGGCCCTCGGCGATCTCCCAGCTCATGGCAGTGAAGAAGTCGGAGATATCGTCGATGAGTGTGGAGAGCGGGTGACGGCTGCCGTAGGGGATGCGATTCGCGGGGATGGTGACATCGACCGTCTCGTCCCGCAGCATCTGCTCGGCGGCCAGTGCCTCGAGTTCCACGGTCCGCTGCGCGATCGCCTTCTGGATACGCCCGCGGGACTGGCCGAGGAGCTTGCCCGCCGTTGCCTTGTCCTGCTTGGGGAGCTTGCCGATCGCACGGTTCGCCGAAGTCAGCGGGGCGTGGTCCCCGGTGTGGGCGAGCCTGGCCGCTTTGAGCTGTGCCAGATCGCCGGCGCCGGTGATCGCCTCGAGCGCGGACCCGACCGCGGCATTGACCGCCGCTTCGTCCAAGGGTGAGATCTCCTGCGACATGACTGCCTTTCTGTTGCCGGGGGTCAGTCTAGTCAGTGGCGCCGGGTGGCCCTGTTTCCTGTCCGCTTCCTGTCCGCGAGCGGTACGGAGCCCAGGCCAGGCGCGCGTGACGGGCGTCACGGCTGATACCTTCGAATCATGTTGGTAGAAGTGGCACGCACCGCCCGGCTCGACGGATTACAGGCCGAACACGACCGCCTCGCGGACCGCGTCCAGCAGTAGACCTTGGCCACAAGAATCCTGGCGTGCGGCCTGACCACGGTCGACGCCACATACTCGGTCACGCAGGCGCCCGGACCGGACCAGAAGGTGGTCGCCTCTGGCGTGGGTTACGACGTGGGCGGACCTGCGGCGAACGCGGCGCGTACGGCGCACGCTCTCGGCGCCGAAGTCACCCTCGTCACCGCGCTCGGCCGCTCGGCGTTCGCGGATCTCGCGCGGGAACGGCTCGAGGGGATCCGGCTCGTCGATGTCGCACCCGGCTGCCATGAACTACCCGTCTCGACCGTGCTCGTGGACGCGCTGGGGCGGCGGGCCGTGGTCTCGGTCAACGCGACCCGCCTCCGGGTCACGGGCCCGGCTCCGATCGGCATGAGTGACGCGGACGCGCTGCTAATCGACGGCCACCTCATGGAGCTTTCGATTGGGCTGGCGTCCGACGCGCGCCGTCGGGACGTCCCGACCGTGTTCGACGGCGGCTCCTACAAGCCCGGAACGGAGGACTTGCTGGCGCATATCGACCTCGCGGCGGTGTCGGCCGACTTCGCGTTTCCGGGCGGCGGTGGCACGCTCCGGCAGCTCCTCGATCTCGGCGCGAGCGTGGCGATCCAGACGCACGGCGCGGGGCCAATCGAGGTGGCAACAGCCGGGGAGACGTTCGCCATGGAAGTGCCGAGCGTCGAGGTGGTGGACACGCTCGGAGCCGGTGACGTGTTCCACGGCGCCCTCGCCGTGGCCGCGGCACGCCGGATGAACCTGCGAGAGGCGATCGAGTTCGCGGAGGAGACGGCGGCGCAGTCCGTGCAGGCGCAGGGCGCGATGGGCTGGGCACAAGAGGCACGGCTCCGGTGACGGCTTGACAGGATTACCCCATGACCCCTGAGCGGCCCAACCAGATCCTTCTCGACTGCGACCCCGGCCACGACGACGCCCTCGCGATCCTCGTCGCGGCGGGACTCGAGGGCGTCGATGTCAGGTCGATCACGACTGTGGGAGGGAATCAGACCCTCGACCTCGTGACTCGCAACGCGCTCGCGGTATGCGCCGTCGCAGGGTACGACGCGGGGCGCCATCCGGTGGTCGCCGCCGGCCACGCCGGACCGTTTCTCCGTGAACTCGTTCCAGATCCGCGCACGCACGGCGCCACCGGCCTCGACGGGCCGGAGCTGCCGCCGCCGTCGTTCGAACTCGATCCGAGGCACGGCACCGACGTCATCGTCGAGACCATCATGGACGCCGAACCGGGAACGGTCACGCTCGTGCCGTGCGGCCCGCTCACCAACGTCGCCGCCGCGCTGCGCCGCGAGCCTGGCATTGCGAAGCGGGTGCGCGAGGTGGTCCTCATGGGCGGCGGATACACCCGGGGAAACGTCACGGCAGCGGCCGAGTTCAACATCTGGTGTGATCCGGAGGCTGCCTCGATCGTGTTCTGCGCGCCGTGGCCGCTCACGATGGTCGGCCTGGAGGTCACCCAGCAGGCCCTCGCGACCCCGGCCGTCCGTGACAGGATCCGGGACCTCGGCAACGGCGCGGGGCGGTTCGTGTCCGAGATGCTCGACTTCTTCGCGGAGGCCTACCGGGTCAAACAGGGCTTCGCGTCGCCGCCGGTGCACGACGTGGTCGCGCTCCTGCGGGCGATTGAGCCCGGTCTTGTTCCGGTCACTCCCGCCACCGTGCGCATCGAGTTGCGCGGCGAGTTCACTCGTGGGATGACCGTCACGGACTTCCACGGCCGCGACGAACACGGCGTTGTCAGGCGGGTGGCGCCACGGCACCAGGTGGCGACTGGGCTGGACTTCGAGGGCTTCTGGGACTCGGTCCTCGCGGCGCTCGCGCGGCTCCCCTGACGCAACCGTGGTTCACTCCCCTGCGCCCCTGGCTCACTCCCCTGGGCCGAATCAGCGGCGAACCGCGGTGGCGCTTCGGTAGAGGCAGACCGCTGCGGCGGCCGCAACGTTGAGCGACTCCGCGTGGCCGTAGAGCGGGATGGACACGAGCGCATCGCAGGAGACCCGCTCGCCGTCGGACAGGCCGTGCGCCTCGTTTCCGAAGACCCACGCGGTGGGCCGGTCGGCCGGGAAGGCGTCGTCGAACAATGAGAGGGTGGCGCCGCCGTCGGCCCCGACGAGAGCGAGGCCCGCGCCACGGGAGGCCTCGACGACGTCGTCGAACGGGACACCCGACACGACGGGGAGGTGGAACAGTGATCCGGCGGACGCGCGGACCACTTTGGGGTTCGTGACTTCGACGCCACCGTGGCAGACGATGACGGCGTCGGCGCCGGCGGCGTCGGCGATTCGGATGAGCGTGCCGGTGTTGCCCGGATCGGCGATCGCCGGCAGGACGACGGCGAGCCGCGCGTCCTCGAGGACTGCGAGTGAGAAGGGCCCGGGGATGTCGGCGACGGCGAGAATTCCCTGCGCGTCGGGACTCATGGCACGCGCGACGGCGTCCGAGACGCGGTGCGTGTGGAGGCGCGCGGCGGAGGCCTCGTCGAGGAGTCCGGCGGGGTTGGGAGCGTCGGTGCCGTAGACGTCTCGGACGAGGTCCGGCCGGAAGCGGATGAGCTCACCGACGGCCTGCGGACCCTCCACCAGGAACTGACCGTGCCGCAGACGCGCCGAACGCCCGGCGAGTCCCGCCACCTTCTTCACGCGGTCTGACCGCGGATTGGCGAGGATCTCCGGGCGTTCGGTCTTGCCTTGCACTGTGCCGGCGAACGTCAGGCCGCGGGGGCGTTGACATCCTTGGGAAGCGCTGCCTTTGCGGCGTCGACCAGCTTCACGAAGGCGGCATTGTCGTTGACGGCGAGGTCAGCGAGCATCCGGCGGTCGACCTCGATCTCGGCGAGGCGCAGGCCCTGGATGAACCGGTTGTACGTCATGCCCTCCGCGCGGGCGGCGGCGTTGATCCGCTGGATCCAGAGACGGCGGAAGTCACCCTTCCGGTCCTTGCGGTGGTCGTAGTTGTAGACGTACGAGTGGGTGACCTGTTCCTTCGCCTTGCGGTACAGGCGCGAGCGCTGGCCACGGTAGCCCGAGGCCTCCTCGAGGATGGTGCGACGCTTCTTCTGAGCGTTAACGGACCGCTTCACGCGTGCCATGGTGGTGCTCCTTGTGTTCTTGGGTTGGGGGCCGGCTCAGATGCCGAGCATCTTCTTGACCTTGGCGGCGTCGCCGCCGGTGATGACCTTGTCCTTGGACAGGCGACGCTTGCGCTTGGACGACTTGTGCTCCAAGAGGTGCCGCTTGTTGCGCTGCTCGTGCATGATCTTGCCGGAGCCGGTCACGCGGAAGCGCTTCTTGGCGCCGGAGTGCGTCTTATTCTTTGGCATTCTCTTTCCTCTACTTTCGGGGGTCCTTCGGGGTGGCCGAAGCCGCCCCCGGCTTGGGTGCGGCCGGTTTCGGCGCCGCGGGTTTCGGTGCCGCCATGGCGGATGGCTTCGGTACAGCGGGCCTTGGCGCAGCAGTTGTGCCTGCCGGCGGCCGCGGGGCTGCGGGCCGTGCGGGACGAGGCGAGGCCGGCCCTGCCGCTGCCGGAGGCGCCGGACGCGTTTCTGCCGGACTGGGGGCGCGGGGTGCGGGCGTTGCGCGGCGAGGTGGCGGGGCGGCCGGCTGTGCCGACTGTGCCGGCTGTGCCGGCTGTGCGGGCGGAGCAGCGGGAGTCGCGAGAGCAGGAGGAGCAGCGCGCTCTCGGGGCGCCGCCGGGGCCTGTGCCGGTTCCTCGGCGCGCGGCGCCGGTGGCTCCTCGACGGCGGGTGACACCGGGGTTTCCGGAGCATCCGCGACCGGGGCGGCTGCGCCGTCGTCGAAACGGGCGAGCGGTTCACCGGGCTCCGGCTTGCCTGCACTGGCGGCGTCGGCACGGGCGGCGCGTTGGGCCTTGTGGCGCTCGTCGGCGGCGCGTCTGTCGGCCTTGGCAGCCTCGCGACGCTTCGCCTGCTCGCTCTTCGCCTGCGTCTTCTTCTTGAGGGGCGCGATGACCATAACCATGTTGCGGCCGTCAACCCGAGGCAACGACTCGACGACCCCGTACTCGGTGACATCCTCCGCGAGACGTTCGAGCAGGCGCACGCCCATCTCGGGGCGAGACTGTTCGCGGCCACGGAACATGATCATGACCTTGACCTTGTCGCCACCTTCGAGGAAGCGGATGACGTGGCCCTTCTTCGTCTCGAAGTCGTGCTTGTCGATCTTGAGGCGGAAGCGGATTTCCTTCAGTTCGGTGTTGGCCTGGTTGCGGCGCTGCTCGCGGGCCTTGACTGCCGATTCGTACTTGAACTTGCCGTAGTCCATCAGTTTGGCGACCGGCGGGCGAGCATTCGGTGCCACCTCGACAAGATCGAGGTCAGCCTCGGCGGCGAGGCGCAGCGCGTCCTCGACGCGCACGACTCCGACCTGTTCGCCTGAAGGCCCCACGAGGCGGACCTCGGGGACTCGGATGCGATCGTTGATACGGGGTTCGCTGATGAGATGCACTCCTTGATTCGTGTGTCCTCCCGACCCCACGAAAAACCTCCGCGGGAAGCGCGCACGGAGGTGGTGGCGCCGCTTTGGGGCTGCGCCCGGCAGGACCTGCCTGCCGACCTGGACCCGGTCTCCGTTACGCTGCCCGTTGGCCCGCTGTTCGGGCGGCAGGGTGCGAGATCGATACCTAGGTGGGATTCATCCGCTTGCACATCGCGCCCGGGTGGGCGTGATCGGTCGGGTGACATCGTACCAAGGACCCTGGGGAGACTTCCACGCCAGAAGTGGTGAAGCGCACTACACGCCGTCGGCAGTCTCGCGCCCGCAGCCAAGCCGTCTCGCGCCCGCAGCCAAGCCGTCTCGCCCCCGCGGACTGACGGAGCGGAGTTGCCTCCCCGAGCCCGGCAACTGCGCCATCATCGGAGGGTGAACGAATCAGGCGCAGAGAGTGCGCCGGAGCAGTCTGCAAATGAGGAACTCCGGACCCGTATCGTGAATCGCTGGATGTTCGTGGCGGCGATCATTCTCAGCCTCGCGACGCTTGCGTCGGCGTGGACCGGCTATGAGGCCAGTCTCTGGGGCTCGCAGGTCACGAAGGCCAACCGCGCTGCCACCACGGCGCGGATCAGGGCGGTCGCCGCCTCCGACCTTGCCAACCGCAATCTCACCACCGACATCCTGCTGTTCCTGGACTGGTTCCAGGCCGAGGCCAAGGGCGAGACGGCCCTCGCCGACGAGATGAGGGAGCACTTCCGGTCGGAATTCGTGCCGATCTTCGAGGAGTGGCTGGCTACCTCCGAGGACGACCAACTTCCGCCGACAACGCCCTTCGACCTTGACTATGTGTTGGCCGCCGACCTCGAGTCGGCCCGGCTCAGCGAGGAGGCGGCCGCCGCAGCGGCGGAAGCGGACCGCGCCGATGAGATCTCCGGCAACTATGTCCGCGCCGCCGTCCTCTACGCCTCGGTACTGTTCCTCGCCGGCATCTCTTCGAAGATCCCCGGCAACAAAGCGCGGCGCCTCACGATCGTGCTGAGCGCCGCGGCATTCGTGGCCGCCGTCGTCTTCACGCTCAGCCAGCCGGTCATCCTTGCCTGACGCGCTGCAGACGTCTTCCTCCTGACACGCTCCAGACGTTCCTCTCGGGCGGACGGTGTATATCCCTGCACCAAATCCCTGACCTGATGGCGCACGATCGTCACACGGGATTCTTGAGGGCGCAGGTTCGTCACACCGGGGCGCACGATCGTCACACGGGATTCTTGAGGGCGCAGATTCGTCACACCATGGCGCACGATCGTCACACGCAAAGTGCCCAGGGCGCACGTTCGTCACGATGGCGCAGTGACGTCACTGCGCCATCGTGACGAACGTGCGCCATGGTGTGACGGACGTGCGCCCTCACAAGCGGCGGCAGAACCCGCTCTCTGCGGAATTCCGCACACCGTCTGACCGGCACGCTCCGGGGACGCAACACGCCGGCTTGCGGCGGGAATTGGCCGCGCAAGCATGCATTTGGCGTCTCCGGAGTGCGTGAAGCGGACAACGAAGTTCCACAGCCCGGTCCGGAGGCGCAAAATGTTCGATTCGGACGAGTATCGGTGGCCCAACCCTGCATCTGGCACATGCATGTGAACCACATCATGTGAACCACGTCATTTGGACCAACGCCGTGTTCCAAACCCGCGACCAGTCATAATCCCGCGACCAGTCAGTTGACGACCTATCAGTCCATGGGCGCCATTTTTGGATGATCCCCTATGCGTGATCAGCGAGCAACACTGAAACGATGACGGAGTGAATTCGCTCAACCGCAGCACCATTGGTGACATCATCACGCGCAGTGCCCACCGCGCCCCTACGGCGACGGCACTCCACTTCGAAGACCGTACGTGGACATACGCCGAGCTCGACGACGCCGCCACGCGCGTGGCTGCCGCGTTGCTCGATCTCGGCCTCCGCAAGGGCGACCGCGTTGCCGCCTTCGGCAAGAACTCGGACGCCTACATCCTGCTCTGGCTCGGCGTGGCCAAGGCCGGACTCATTCATGTTCCTGTGAACTTCGCGCTCGGCGGTCACGAACTCGCCTACATCCTGCGCCAGTCGGGTGCACGCGCCGTGTTCGCGGACGAGTCGCTCCTGCCCGAAGTCGAAGCGTCCGGCGCGACTCCGGAGTTCACCGGATCGCTGCGAGGCGGCATTCCCGACCGGGACGTCCTCGCCTGGGGAATCGCCACCACCCCGGCACCCGAGATCAGCGTAGAGATTTCCGACGACGACCTCGTCCAGATCCTCTACACGGCCGGAACCACCAGCGACCCCAAGGGCGCCATGCTGACCCACCGGGCGCTCGCCCACCACTACGCGTCAGCGTGCATGGCCCTCGATCAGTCGGCCTCCGACCGGGTCCTCCACGCCCTGCCGCTGTACCACTCGGCGCAACTGCACGTCTTCGCGATGCCATACCTCATGCTTGGTGCGGAGAACTGGGTGCTCGAGGTCCCTGCCCCGCTGCGCCTGCTGGACGCCATCGCCGAACACGGCATCAACTCGTTCTTCGCCGCCCCGACGGTCTGGGTGGCGCTCGCCGGCCTGATCGAGAAAGATCCGGGACGCGTTGGCAAACTGGAAAAGGCGTACTACGGCGCATCGATCATGCCGACACCCGTACTGCAGCGCCTCCGCGCCGCACTGCCGGCGATCGGCTTCTACAACTGCTTCGGCCAATCGGAGATGGGACCGCTCTGCACCGTTCTTCGGCCGGAAGAGCACGACGATCGACCGGCATCCGCCGGCCGCGCCACACCGTTCGTGGACATGCGCGTCGTCGATGAGGACATGAATTCGGTCGCACCGGGCGAGGTCGGCGAGGTGGTGTACCGCTCGCCGCAGGTGTGCCTCGGCTACTGGGACAAGCCGGCGGAGACGGCGGAGGCGTTCACCGGAGGCTGGTTCCACTCGGGTGACCTCGCACGCATCGACGGCGAAGGCTTCATCACCGTCGTCGACCGCAAGAAGGATGTCATCAACGCCGGCGGCATCGTCGTCTCCTCACGCGAGGTCGAGGAGGCGTTCTTCACCCATCCCGCGGTTCACGAGGTGGCGGTCATCCCGCTCCCGGATCCGAAGCGGATCGAGGCCGTGACCGCGATCGTTGTACTGGAACCCGGCGCCGAGACCGACGAGGCGACCCTCCGCAATCACGCCCGCGAGGAACTCGCGGAGTTCAAGGTCCCGCGGCACGTCTACTTCATCGACGCGCTGCCGAAGAACTCGGCCGGAAAGGTCCAGAAGCGGGTGCTCCGGGAGCAGTTCGCGCCCAAGGCCTGAGGGCCGGATCCACGCCGCAGGGGACGCGGACGCCAGGGCGCCAGAGGCAGAGGGCGCCAGAGGCAAGGGGGCGGCGTCAGCGTCCCCCCGAGCGCGTGGTCGGCACAAGCTCCAACGAGTCAATGCGCTCGCGGAGCACGGGGTGGGTCGAGAGGGCCGTGGCCGCCGCGTTCATCGCGGTCTCGACGGCGTGGCGGTCCAGCCCGTCCTCCACCAGGACGACGGCGGCCACCTCGGCCTTGATTCCCGGGACGAGCGCCACTCCCAGAGTGCCGCTGATACCGGCGAGTGCGGCCGCGGCGACTCCCCCGAGTTCCTGATCGGACCATGCCGGTACCCACTCGTTCCCGGTGGCGAGCGCCCACACGGCGGGACGCGGGATGATGACGGCGCCATCGCCCGGGTCGAGGAGCATGAGCCCGTCGCCCTGTTCGTAGGCGGCCTGCGCGGCCTGCGAGCCGTACATCGGCACAGGGCGTGCCGATTCGTTCCACGCCGTCATGGCCGCGATGGACGTGAACGCGGGCATGGCGTGACGGCCATCCGGAAGTTCCATGAGGATCGACGGCGGCGCCGCGCACGAGTCGTCCTCGTGCGGGTTCATTGGATCGGCGGGGGCCGGGTGCGGCAGGACGGGCACGAGAACGCGCCCCGCCACCAGCGCCCGCACCACGGCCGGCGTGCGTTCGGGGGGCTCCACCACCTTGGCGGCCGCGAATTCGGGGGGCTGCGAGCCGTCGTCTCCGGAGAACGGGTTCGCCCGGAAGGCCCTCTCCTTCTTGGCCAGCGGTGCAGTCGCCTCCGGCATGGGCGCGGCCACCTCGGGTGGAATGCTCGGCTCGCGCCGCCGCGCCGCGGCGCCCGCGTCCGAGTCAGCCACGCGCCACCTCGAGTGCCTGCTCCAGGGTGAATTGACCGGCGTAGAGTGCCTTGCCGACGATCGCCCCCTCGACACCCAGATCAACCATGCCTGCCAGTGCGCGGATGTCGTCGAGTGTGGAGACCCCTCCCGAGGCAACCACCGGGCGGTCCGTACGCGCACAAACCTCACGCAGGAGGTCAAGGTTGGGGCCGCGCAGCGTGCCGTCCTTGGTGACGTCGGTGACGACGTAGCGGGCGCATCCGTCCGCGTCCAGCCGGGCGAGCACCTCCCACAGCTCACCGCCTTCACGCGTCCAGCCGCGAGCCGAGAGGGTCGTGCCGCGGACGTCGAGACCAACCGCAATCCGGTCCCCGAACTCCGCGATCGCGCGGCGCGTCCATTCGGGGTCCTCGAGGGCCGCGGTGCCGAGATTCACGCGCGCCGCGCCCGAGCCCAGCGCGCGGCGCAGCGATTCGTCGTCGCGGATCCCGCCCGACATCTCCACCTTCACGTCGACGCTACGGACTATCTCCGCCAACCGCTCCGCGTTCGAGCCGCGCCCGAATGCGGCGTCGAGGTCCACGAGGTGAATCCACTCGGCCCCGGCGTCCACCCAGGCCTGCGCCGCCTCGAGCGGGTCTCCGTAGCCGGTCTCGGTGCCGGCCTCACCCTGGACGAGCCGGACGGCCATGCCATTGGCAACGTCGACGGCAGGAAGCAGTTCGAGTGACATGTGGATCTCCTTCATCTTCTTTCGGGACCGTTCCGGGCCCGGCCGGGCAGGGCCGACCGGTTGGGTGGGTGGCTACGAGCGAACTAGAGCGTCGCCAGCCAGTTCGTCAGCATTTGCGCTCCGGCGTCGCCGGACTTCTCGGGGTGAAACTGTGTGGCGGTGAGCGACCCGTTCTCGACGGCGGCGACGAAGTCGGTCCCGTGCGTCGCCCAGGTGACGAGCGGCGGCGCCGTCGGGCCGACCATGCCCGCACTCGGATCGGAGGTGACGCCGTAGGAGTGGACAAAGTAGAACCGCTCCCCCTCGAGGCCGGCGAGGAGTTCGGACCCGTGCGGCACCCGGATCTCCGACCAGCCCATGTGCGGCACGATCGGGGCCTCGAGCCGCACAACGGCACCGGGCCACTGGCCCAGGCCGGCCGTCGTCGTGCCGTGCTCGGTCCCCTCCTCGAACATGACCTGCAGGCCCACGCAGATCCCGAGGACCGGACGGCCACCGGAAAGCCGCCGGTCGATGAGGTAGGGGGCACGCACGGCGGATAGGCCTCTCATCACCGTGGCGAACGCGCCGACCCCGGGGACCACGAGGCCGTCAGCGGCCAGAATTGCCTTTGGATCCGCCGTGAGTTCCACGGCGGCGCCCGCACGTTGGAGCGCCCGCGCGGCCGAACGGACGTTGCCCGAACCGTAGTCGAGCACGACCACCCGACTAGTCACTGCTTCGTTCCCCGGCGTCATCGCCGGGCTCGCCGTTCGGGTCTTTCGGGTGCCGCCGCAGTCCGCGGCCGAACATCTTCAGCGCCTTCCAGCGCGGGAAGTCCGCCGAGTCCTCCGTGTCCGGAACGTCCTCCAGCCTCTTCTCGCCGATCACGAGGTCCTCCACCGTGGTGTCCAGGCTTGATACCACCAGACCCGCCGGGATCTCCCCCGCGATCTCGGCACCGGCGATCCGCCACGCGGACAGTTTCCCTTCGGGTGAGGCCTCCGATCCGGGACCGGAGAACCGCGAGACCATTAGTACGACGTCGATCTTGGTGATGATCGAGATTGCCTTGGCGAGAGCAAGGGCCTCCTTCGGCGCGTCTCCGGTCAGGTCATCGAATGGATCGCCCTCGGGCAGGTACATCGCCGCGACGGCGCCCCCCTTCGAAGGAACGACCGTGCACTCGAGTCCCGCCACCGATGCGAGCCCGGCGAGCACTTCCGCCGAGGCGATCGGCGTGAGCACGAGCGCGAGATCCCGCTGGACGGGAGGCATGCCGAAATTGGCAACGATGGCGTCGAACGGGTCCACCGGCGCCTCGTCGCCAGGCCTCTCGCCGGGCGACTCCCCGGATGCCCCGCCGCCATCCTCGGGCTCCTGGTCTGGCGTCAGTTCCTCGTCGCGCTCACTCATAACGCTCCCTTTGTGGAAGGTATCCCGCGCACCCGAGCGTCCGGCTCGACGGCCTTCCGCAGGGCCCTGGCAAGCGCCTTGAACTGCGCCTCGACGATGTGGTGCGGGTCCCTGCCCGCGAGCACCGTGATGTGCAGGCAGATCCCGGCGTTGAGGGCGAGGGCCTCGAACACGTGGCGGGTCATCGAACCCGTGAAGTGCCCGCCAATGAGGTGATACTCCTGACCTGCGGGTTCACCTGTGTGGACCACGTAGGGCCGCCCGGACACGTCAACGACCGCACGCGCCAGCGCCTCGTCCAGGGGCACGGTCGCGTCCCCGAACCGCCCGATTCCGGCCTTGTTCCCGAGCGCCTCGCGCAGGGCCTGCCCCAGGCAGATCGCCGTGTCCTCCACCGTGTGGTGGACGTCGATCTCGGTGTCCCCAGTTGCGCGGATCGTCAGGTCGATAAGCGAGTGCTTCGCGAGCGCCGTCAGCATGTGGTCGAAGAACGGCACCGTGGTCGAGATGTCTGCCGCACCAGTGCCGTCCAGATTGACCTCGACCGAGACGTCCGATTCCGACGTCGTCCGCGTGATCTGAGCGGTTCTCACATGATCTCCTTCAGGGCCTCCTTGAAGGCCGCAGTCTCGGCTGGTGTTCCGACGGTCACCCGGAGGTACCCCTCCGGACCGACCTCACGTATCAGTATCCCGCGTGTGAGCAAATCCTCCCAGACCTGGCGGCGCTCTTCGAAAACTCCGAACAGAACGAAGTTCGCGTCGGAGTCCACTGCGACGAGTCCCTGCGCCCGCAACCACGCCACCAGATCGTCTCGCTCGGCGCGCAATCCGGCCACCTGCGCCATCAAGGACTCCCGGTGCGAGAGCGCTGCCCGCGCCGCCGCCTGCGTGATGGCCGAGAGGTGGTACGGCAGCCGCACCACCCGCACCGCATCCACCACGCTGCGGTCCGCGGCCATGTAACCGAGCCTCAGGCCGGCCATCGCGAACGCCTTCGACATCGTCCGGCAGACAACCAGGTGCGGATGCCGCTGCCGGAGCGTGAGCGCCGAGGACGTCCCCTCACGCCGGAACTCCCCGTACGCCTCATCGACGACGACGATCGCATCGCTCCCTTCCGGGCCGTTTCCTCGTGCCGCGGTCAGGATCGTCTCGAGGTCGCGGAGCGGCAGGGCTGTCCCTGTCGGGTTGTTGGGGCTCGCGAGCAGCACCACGCTCGGCGTGACCTCGCGGATCAGCTGGGCGGCGCAGTCGGGGTCGATGGTGAAGTCCTCGCGGCGCGGCCCGGTGACCCAGCGCGAAAGGGTGTCGCGGGCGTACTCCGGATACATGGAGTACGTGGGCAGGAAGGACAGAACGGACCGGCCGGGCCCGCCGAACGCCTGCAGGAGGTGCAGCATCACCTCGTTGGAGCCGTTCGCCGCCCACAACTCGTCAACGGGGACCCGCACGCCGGACTCGGCCGCGAGATAGTCGGCGAGGTCCGCCCGCAGCGCGGCGAAGTCACGGTCCGGGTACCGGTTGAGCCCGGACGCGGCCGCGGCGGCGGCGTCACGGATGGACGCCACCACCTCGGGCGCGGGCGGGTACGGGTTCTCGTTGACGTTGAGTATCACCGGGACGTCGAGCACGGGCGCGCCGTACGGCTCGAGGCCCGCGAGATCGGGCCTGAGCGGGATGCGCAGTTCGCTCATGCAGGACTGCCCGCGCCGCCGGCGCGAGCGTCGACCGTATCCGCGTGCGCGGGCAGATCCTCGTCGACGGCGAGGGCGCGCAGCGGGCCGGCAAGCTTCGCGAGCGCGGGCTCATCGTAGTCGATTACCTGCACGGACTTGATGAAGGCCTGCACTCCGAGTCCCGAGGCGAAGTTGGCGGTCCCGCCGGTCGGGAGGACGTGGTTGGAACCTGACATGTAGTCGCCGAGCGGCACGGGCGAGAAATCTCCGAGGAAGATCGCGCCCGCGTTGTGGATGCGGCGCGAGACCGCGTCCGCGTCCTTCGTCTGGATTTCGAGGTGTTCGGCGCCGTAGGCGTTGGTCGCGTCCACGGCCTGGTCGAGGTCGCGCACGAGCAGCGCCCCGGACTGCGGGCCGGTGAGGGCCGTGGCGATCCTCTCGGCGTGCTTCATCGTGGGCACGAGTCGCTCGAGTTCCGCGTCGACGGCGTCAATGAGTTCGGACGAGTCGGTGATGAGCACCGATGCCGCCGCCGGGTCGTGCTCGGCCTGGGAGATCAGGTCGTGCGCGACGAACGTGGGGTTGGCGCTCGAGTCCGCGAGGACCGCGATCTCCGAGGTCCCGGCCTCGCTGTCGATACCGACGGTCCCCATG
This sequence comes from Actinomycetaceae bacterium, assembly GCA_035647855.1. Lineage (GTDB taxonomy): Bacteria > Actinomycetota > Actinomycetes > Actinomycetales > Actinomycetaceae > JAAZBW01. The sequence continues at coordinate 27,845 of DASRMP010000074.1, forward strand.
ACCGCCCGCTTCGCCGCGGCAACGTAGACGTTTCCCGGTCCCGTGACGACGTCCACGGGCTCGCACACCACGGAGTCGCCGTCGCGGATCCCGTACGCGAACATCGCAACCGCGCCGGCGCCGCCGGCGGCGTACACCTCCGTGACGCCGAGGAGGGCGCATGCGGCAAGGATGGTCGGGTGCGGCAGGCCGCCGAACTCCTTCTGCGCGGGCGAGGTGACGGCGAGTTGCGGCACACCCGCGACCTGGGCGGGCACCACGTTCATGACCACCGACGACGGGTAGACGGCCAGGCCACCCGGCACGTAGAGGCCGACCCGGCGGACCGGGATCCACCGCTGCTCGACGATGCCACCGGGAATGATCTCGGTCCGGCGCTCCTCCGGAAGCTGGGCGGTGTGCGCGATTTGGGCGTGCTCGATCGCGATCTCGAGGGCGTCCCGGACGGCGGGATCGAGTCCCTCAAGGGCTGCGGAGATTGCTTCCTCGGGCACGCGGATGTTCTCCGGGCGGACGCCGTCGAAACGCTCGGCCTGGTCGAGCAGCGCCTCGGCGCCCCGCTCGCGAACGTCATGGATGAGCGGGGTGACCGCCTCGAGTGCCGCAGGAATGTCAACGGTGGCGCGTGGCATCAGGTTCGCGAGCTCGCGCGACGAGACGTTGACTTGGGTCAGATCAGTGCGACGCAACATGCGGTCATTCTAGGGAACGGCACGCGAGGGAATCTGGGACGTCCGGGCGGCGGACCCGGGCCCCGGCCTGGGACGTCAGCCCCGGCTGTCGTGGTGCCGGGGGCGCTCGTAGGGCACCACGAGGACCGGCGTGGTGGCGAACTCCAGGACCCTCAACGTGTGGCTGCCGATGGTCGGGATTGCGTGCCCGGGACTGTCCACCCCGGCCATTACGATCATTCGCGGGCTCGTCCGCCGCGCTTCCGCGAGGATCTCGGCCGCGATTCGCCCGGTCCGCTGCACACCTGTCACGGCGACTCCGGCGTCCTCCCCGAGCATGGTGACGTGCTTCAGCACGGCGGCGGCCACCTCGCGGACCCGCCCCGCGCCCTGGGCGTGAGCGCTGAAGCGACCGACCTCGGGCTCGCCCTCCGGGATCACCGTGATCACGCGCACCTCCGCACCGAGGTCGCGGCCGTACCGGATGGCCACCTCTGCGGCGCGGAACGCCGGCGGCGTATCGCTCATCGCCAGCAGGATGACGTTGTTGCTCATGGGCCCCCCACCTGTGCCGGGGCGGCGTCCGCCGCCCAGTGCACCCTCAGGCTCTCCTCGAGCTCTCGCTCGTCGAGTGCCCGCTGGACGTTCTCCAGTCGCGTCTCCAGACGCGGGATGTACCTGTTCTCGACGGCGCTCTGCCGCCGGCGTGTCGCATCGAGTTCCGCCGAGACGAGTTCGACCGCACGCTCGGCCGCGGCGTGCCGGACGGCGGCGTCGAGCGCGGCGCGGTGCGCGCCTCTCGCGCGAACCAGCGCCGAGCTGCCCTGCAGCGGGCAGTCGTCCGGCACGATGCACTGGGCGTCGACGGGGTAGCTCGCCCCCATCGCGAAGCCGAGCCGGATCTCGATCCTCACCGGCGCGGCCGGAGATGAGCCGGCCACGGCCGCAGGTCCATCGATCGACTCCGCCCGCGCGAGCCAGACGGCCGCCTCGCGCGCCAGATCACGCCATGCGCCTCTGAGCCTGTCGGCGTTGAGCTGGAGCCGCTCCAGTTCGTCGATCATGATCCGCTGCTTGCGGTCGAGGAGGTCGGATCCGCGGCGTGCGATCTCGAGTCGGCGCTCGATCCGGACCTTGCCCGCGCGACCGGTGTCAGCCATCGTCGCTCCCGCCGTTCTCGGGGAGGTGCCGCTCGATGAGTTCGAGCGGCAGCATCGTCAGCTCGTGGCGCGGCAGCGCCGCGAGCGCCCGCCAGGCGCGGTCGAGAGTCTCGTCCAGGGAGCGAGGTTCGTCCCTGCCCTGATCGAGGAGGGTCTCCTCGAGGATGTCCCGGAAGTCGATGTAGTTGCGGTCCGTCTCCCCCACCGCGTCCATGCCGATGAGTTCGGCGAGTTCGGAGGCCTGGCGGGCGCGCGCGAGCGCGGCGAGAACCTGCGCGGAGACCTGCAGATGATCGTCGCGGGTCCTGCCCGGGCCTGCGCCGTTGCGCATCAGCCGGGACAGCGATGACAGCCCGTCGACCGGCGGGTAGATGCCGCGCGCGTGGACCTCGGGAGAGAGGACCACCTGCCCTTCAGTGATGTACCCGGTGAGGTCCGGCACGGGATGGGTGATATCCCCGGACGGCATCGTGAGCACGGGGATCACCGTGACGGAACCATCGTGCCCGCGGACGCGCCCGCACCGCTCGTACAACCCGGCGAGGTCACTGTAGAGGTAGCCGGGGTAGCCGCGGCGGGCAGGGATCTCGCGTCGGGCTGCAGAGACCTCGCGGAGCGCCTCGGCATAGCTCGTCATGTCGGACATGATGACGAGGACGTCGCTGCCCTCCTCGAAGGCGAGGTGCTCGGCGATGGTGAGCGCGATCTTCGGGGTGAGGATGCGTTCGATGACGGGGGCGTCGGCCGCGTTCAGGAGGAGAACCAGCTCGCCGGCCGCCGAGCGCTCTTCCAGCCGGTCACGCACGAGAGCGATGTCGGCGTGGGTGAGTCCCATGGCAGCGAACACCACGCGGAAGTTGCCGCCGCCGGACGTCGCCTGCGCGGCAATCTGGGTGGCGAGCGTCAGGTGCGGCAGTCCCGCGACCGAGAAGATCGGGAGCTTCTGCCCCTGGACCAGGGTTGTCAGCGCATCGATTACCGAGATCCCGGTGAGCACGGGCTGCTGCGGTGACTCGCGATGCACGGGGTTCATGGCGAACCCGCTGACCGGCCGCTCCACCGGGCCCGTCACTGGGGGACCGCCGTCGAGGGGCTCACCGAGACCGTTGCAGACTCTCCCCAGCCACCCGGTGCCGACCGGGATGTGGAGCGGCCGGCCGCTGAAGAGCACCTCGGTGCCCCCGGGCGCCATTCCTGCGGTTCCTTCAAGAATCTGGAGCGTGGCGCCGTCGCCCGCGACCTCCAGCACGAGGCCGTGGCGGGTCCCGCCGGCAGCGGAGACCTCGGCGAATTCGTCCCAGCCGACCCCGGCAACCTGCCCCATCATCAGCAGAGGGCCGCGAAGCTCGCGGACGTCCCGGTGAGACAGCCGCCCGAGGGCCCTGCCGGCACTCACGCCAGCCTCCTCAGCCGCTCGATCACTTCGTCCCGTCTGCGGGCCACGCCGGCTGAGTCGTCGGGCGCGGTCTCCTCCCGGATCCTCACGACGGGACCGAAGTCGTGCCGCTCGATCAGGGACGCCGGGACGGCGCGGTCCACCAGTTCCTGACAGGTGTCGACGACGGCGAGCACCATGTCCAGCAGGGCCGCGCCCTTGGCGGGGGTACAGAACGCGTCGTTCGCCACCAGCGCGTTCTGCATGAGGACCGCGTCCCGCAGCAGCCGTCCACCCAGGAGCACCACGCGCTCATGGCCGGGCAACGAGCCGGCTCCGATGATCTCGGCGAGGTCGGCGAGCCGGTCGGCTTCGGCGAGCAGTGCCACGGCCCGCGCCCGCCGGCCCGCCCATCCGGGGTCACCGTGTGCCGACCACCAGAAGCCGAGGCTCTCGGCGTCGCGCGCGAACGAGCCGGACCAGCTGACCGCCGGATAGTGGCGGGCGTAGGCCAGGTCGCGGTCGAGGAGCCAGAGCGACCGCACGAAGCGCTGCGTGGCGGTGGTCACGGGCTCCGTCATGTCGCCGCCGGGCGGTGAGACCGCGCCGATGACCGTCACGGACCCGGTCCGCCCGCCGAGCGTCGTCACCACCCCGGCCCGCTCGTAGAAGGCGGCGAGTTCGGACGCGAGGTTGGCGGGGTAGCCCTCCTCGGCCGGGAGGTCACCGTTACGGTTCGCGAACTCCCGCAGGGCCTCCGCCCATCGGGAGGTCGAGTCGGCTATCACGACGACGTCGTACCCCATGTCCCGGTAGTACTCCGCGACGACGATGCCCGTGTAGATGCTCGCCTCACGGGCCATCATCGGCATGTTAGACGTGTTCGCGATGATGACGGTCCGGTCGATCAGACGGCCCCCGGTGCGCTCGTCGGTCAGTTCCGCGAGCCCGTCCAGGACGTCCGCCATCTCATTGCCGCGCTCTCCGCAGCCGACGTAGACGATGACGTCCGCATCGCACCACTTCGCGATCTGCTGCAGGAGCATGGTCTTGCCGGTCCCGAAGCCGCCCGGCACTGCGGCGGCGGCACCGCGTGCGAGTGGCTGGATGAGATCGAGCACCCGTTGCCCCGTATGGAGCGGGGTGACGCCGAGCGGGCGATCCCGGAAGGGGCGCGGCTCCCGCAGCGGCCAGCGTTCGGCGAGTCTCACCTCGGCGTCGCCGATACGCGCGATCGTGTCACGGGAGTGGACGCCGCCGCGTGGCGCAATCCAGGTCACCTCCCCGTGCACGGCCCGCGGCACGAGCACCCGGTGCTCGACCGTGCCCGCGCCCGGCACGGTTCCGAGCACGTCTCCCGGCCCGGCCATGTCTCCGGTGCTCGCCGCCGGCACGAACTCCCACTCGACGTCGAGGACTCCCATGTCCTCCGCGGAGGTGGGGCGGTCCGGAAGGAGCCAGAGCGGAGCCGTGGTCAGGGGCCGGAGCAGCCCGTCGAAGGCGTGGCCGAGCAGTCCTGGGCCGAGGACCCCGACGAGCGGCGTGCCCATGGCCGCGGCGGGGTCGCCGACGGCGAGCCCGCCCGTGTACTCGTAGGCCTGGAGCGTGGCGCGGTTGCCACTGATCGAGACGGTCTCGGCGGCGAGCCGGTCCTCACCGACGACCACCAGTTCGAGCATCGCCAGATCCTCCAGCCCCTCGACCTCGATCAACGGACCGCTTACCCGGACGACGCGGCCGGCGCTCATGTCGCCTCCCACAGTCCGGGCAGCTCTGGTCCCATCGAGTCCAGAACCGCGCCGGCGAGCGTGCCGAGCGAGAGGTCGAGTCTGCGGGCGCCGGCATCGGCAAAGACGCCACCTCCGTCTGCCTCGGCGACGACTGCGTCGGCTCCCAACTGTTCGGCGGCCAGTGCCCGGAGCACCGCCTGCAGCGCCGGATAGCGCGGATCAGTCCGCAGTGCCTCCGCCGTCTGCCGGACGGAGCGCCTCAGACCGAGCCACACCTCGTTCTGTGCGGCGAGCACTACTTCCTGCGACTCCCGGCGCACCCGCGCCGAACGCTGGGTGGCCTCGGACAGGGCGACCTCCTCGCCGGCTGCGGCCGCCTTGGCGCGGATGCGGGCGGCCTCCTGCTCGGCAGCCTCCAGTATCACCGCAGCCTCTGCCTCGGCAGCGTGCCGATTCGCTTCGGCCTGCCCGTGGGCATCCGCCAGGAGCGCCTCGCGGAGAGGCTCGAGGGCGGCGTCGGCCGCATCCGGGAGTCGGGTCACGCGGGCATCACCGCCGTCAGCGGGGAGCCGGGCGCGGACCGTGCGGCCCCGAGTGCAGCCGCCGCGCGGGCGGTTAGGACCACGGCACCGATCCGGTCCGTCCCGCCTGCGACGATGGCGGACCATGCCGCCCGGACCTCGTCGTCCGTCTCGGCGGCGTGAACGGTCACGCCGGTGAGCGCGAAGCCCGCCAGGCGTGCCGGTTCGCCGAGTGCCGCTACTTCCGGGCCTGGCATGCTCAAGCCCTCCCGATGAGGATGATCGCGATGATCAGGCCGTAGATCGCGATGCCCTCGGCCAGTCCGATCACTACCATCGCACGCCCGAAGATCTCGGGCCGTTCGCTCATCGCCGCAAGCGCCGCGGATCCCGTGTACGCGACGGCGAATGCGGCACCGAGCGACGAGCCCGCCACCGCGATGGCCGCGGCGATGAGGGCCGTGCCTCCAATGCCTGCCTGCGCCACCTCGTCCCCCGTCTGGGCGACGACGGCGCCGGCTGCGGCCGGTTCCGACGTGAGTGCGAGCACGAGCACCACGAGCGAGCCGAGCAGCACCACCACGTTGACGCCCGCAAGAATCGCGACGCCTCCGCGCTTGTTCCGGCGAAGAAGGCCGATCGCGGCAACCGCGGCAAGGATCAGCGCGGGGATGGCGGCAATCCAGATGTTCATTCGAGTCCCCTTTCCGTGGGGGTCGCGGCAAGGCCGGCGGGATCGTCGTCGAGAGTTGGTGACCAGGCGACGAACGGACGTCCCTCGGTCTTGAAGATTCGGGAGAAGAGTTCGTAATACTCGAGGCGGAGCGCCTGGATCCCGGCCACGAGTCCCTCGAGGGCGAACGTGATGATGTTGCCCACCAGGAAAACCAGAACCGCGGCCACGGCACGCCAACCCGGCCCCCAGAGGGAGGTCGTTCCCTCCCACACGACCATGAGAAGGGCGCCGTGCGTGAGGCCGAACGCGGCCAGACGGACGAACGAGACGATGTTCGAGCCGAGGCGGATGATGGAGTCGAGCAGTTCGACAATCGCCTGGGCGACACCGGCGCCGCCACCGCCCGCGTCCACCAGGAAACCGATGAAGATCAGGATCAGCGCCGCGGCGGCCACCACGATCGCGGTGACGGTCAGCGGGACGATGCCGGCCAGCAGGCCCCACGCAAGCAGTCCGACGGCGAGGAACAGGATGGCGCCCGCGACCCCCGAACTCGCGTACAGCGCGTAACCCCACCCACCTTCGCGCACCCTGTTGATGGCGCCGAGGACGTGGGCGATCGCCAGCAGGACGGCACCGACGACGAGGGCCGCCACCATGACCGGCGTGGGATCGTCGAGCGGGTTGATCCACAGCGTGGGTACGAGTCCGGTGGGACCGAACGCCTCGCCGTACAAGAAGCCGAAGACCATCGACGTCGCACCGGCGGCGGTCACGAACGCCCACGTCTTCCCGATCTTCTCGAAGAGGGGGATCTTGCCGCTGCGTATCAGGAGTCCCACGATTACGAGGATGACCCCGTGCCCGACGTCGGCGAACATCATGCCGAACATGAACACGTAGGCCAGGCCCGCGAACTTCGCCGGATCGAGGTTCGAGTACGGCACGGTCGAGTACGTGTCCACGAGACTGCCGGACAGTTGCAGTCGGCGTGTCGGTGCGTATTTGGTGGGGGGTTGCACTCCGCGGGGCCGCTTCAGAGGCGTCACCGCTGCGCCGAGCGCCCCGAGTTCCTCCGTGAGAGCAGCCTTCTCGCTGATCGGGGTCCAGCCCACCCACGCCGCGACCGGTCCCTCGACGACCGCCGCATCGATGACGCGCTCCATCTCCTCGTTCCCGGAGCCGGGGGTGTGCGGGAGGTCCATCTGGACTGCGCCGCTCCGGGCTATCACCCTCAGCACGTCCCGGGAGCGTTCCTTGGGAGCCACGATCGCGATCCGCGCCATCTGCAGCGGGCTCAGTTGCTCACGCCACGGCATCGAGCACCTCGCTTCCTCCGAGTCCGAGCGCGGCAGCCGCCAGTGCGGCATTGACGCGCCAGGCGTCGGCCTTCAGCACGGCGACGGCGCCGAGGACCACGTCCGCTCCGGCCAGTGGCCCACGCAGCAGGCGGAATCCGTCGGTTTCCATCCGGGCGAAGAAGAGCGCCTCCGCGCGCCAGAGGTCGTCGGCACCGGTGACGCCGGCAAGGGCATCCCGCGCCCCCGGAGGAAGGGCATCGCGCAGTTCCTCTGCCGTTCGGGCCTGTTCCCACCGGCGCCCGACAAGACGAGCAGCGATCCGGCGGAACTGCGGCGACGCGTCGTCGTCGTCGACCAGGGTCACCCGCGCGACGGCGAGACCAGCGGCGGCGCGAGCCCATGGGCGGGCCGCCGCCGCCCGGGCGCCGAGCCTCTCGAACCGGACCAGCGTGAGCGCGTCACGGAAGGGATGGGCGCCGACGTCGCCCCAGGACGATGTGCGCAGGGACGCCGAGAGGTCCTCCAGAGTCTCGGCCGATCGGGCGCGCCGCCACGCGGTGGCCAGCGAACCGAGTTCGAATGGCGCACGTATGGGCCGTCCGTCAGCGAGAGAGACCGCGAGAGCGACGATGTTCTCGGCCTCGTATTCGGCGGCGAACGCACGCGAGAGTCCGGCAGCGGACTGGGGCATCCAGCCGGCCAGTACACGGATCTGCCACAGGATGGTCGCGCGGACCGCGTGCTCCGTGTCCGCGAGGGAGTCCGTGCCCGCAAGGTGCGGGCCGTAGACGCTCTCGGTCAGGAGGCCGAGCGCTTCCGTCAGGTTCGGTGCTCTGGCGATGCGCTGCGCGCCGCCTGCACCGACCCTCCGTTGCGCCATGGAGCGCGCGCGGACCGTCGCGGCAACCCAGTCGGATTTCATGGGAGGGCCCCGCTCCCCTCCCCGCGTCCGAGGACCTGGGCCACCATCCGCTCGACGACGTCATGTGCGAGGGGCTCCACCCTCCCCGCCGCCGACTCCTTGACCCGAGCAGCCGCGCGGTGGGCGGATTCGATGACCCGATCGTCTGCGGCCGTGGCGCGGGCAAGCACCCGCGCGGCTGCGTCCGCCTGCTCGCGGGCCGTTTCCATCCGGGCCTCGGCCACCACTGCGGCCGCCCGGGCCCGTGCCTCCACGAGCGTGCGCCGGGCCGCCGCCTCGGACTCCTCGACGAACGCGCGGCACTCGTCGAAGGTTCGCTCGAGGGCTGCGAGAACTGGCGCGAGCTCCACCTCAGGGCCGAGGGTGTCCGTGGCCCGGCCGGAACCGGAGGCTCCGCCGCCCGGCGCTCCGACGGGACGGAACCGCTCCAGAAAATTGGGTCCCGTCACTTGACCACCAGCCTAAATCCGCATTGATTCGCCTTCTATTCTAACGATGTATCCTGCGGTCAGCAGGGCCCCCGGACGCGAACGGCCGGGGAAAGCGGCTAGACGCAGCCCGGGCCGAGCAGCGCCTTGAGATCCCCGAAGAGGGCCGGCCCCGGATCGACCCGATACCGGTCCGGCAGCGCGACCCTCGTGCGGCCGTCCCTGCCGTCGACGTCGATGTACACCTGGGCCGCCCCGCCGTGCCGGCTCAGGATGGTCCCGATCTCCTCCACGAGAGGCACGGTGCAGCGGTGCTCTGGCAGGCGGATCGCGACGGGGCGATTCTCGGCGGCGGTGACGTCGAGGATGGTCATCTCCTGCGCGATCACCGAGAGGGAGTCCTCACGCTCCTGCGCCCTCCCCCTGATCGAGACGAGGAGGTCCTCGGCAAGCACCACCGAGGCGGCCTGATATGCAGCGGGAAAGAAGTTGACCTCCGTCTCCCCCGTCCGGTCCTCGAGGGTCACGATCGCCCACGTCTTCCCGGCCTTGGTGACCTTGCGTGAGACACCCGTGACGAGGCCGGCGAGCACCACCTGCTGACCGTCCACCGAGGCGGGGTCCTCCTTGAGCGGACCGATCTCGTGCTCGGCGGCTTGCGCGATCACGTGCTCCAGTCCGGCGAGTGGGTGGTCGGAGACGTAGAGTCCGAGCATTTCTCGTTCGAAAGAGAGCTTGTCCTTCTTGTCCCACTCCACCAACTGGGGCACCTCGGTCGAGAGCGAACTGGCCGGACCCGCACCGCCGCCGTCGTCGATCGCGGAGAACAGGTCGAACTGCCCGGCGGCCTCGTTGCGCTTGATCTGGATGACCTCGTCCACGGCGTCCTCGTGAATGGTCACGAGCGCCCGCCTCGTCTCCCCGAGCGGGTCGAACGAACCGGCCTTGATCAGAGACTCGATCGTGCGCTTGTTGCAGACCGAGGCGGGAACCTTCTCCATGAAGTCCAGGAACGAGGTGAACTCGCCCTGCTCCTCGCGGGCGGCGATGATGTCCTGCACCACCTGCGCGCCGACGTTGCGGATACCGGCCAGGCCGAAGCGGATATCGTCACCCACCGCCGTGAAGTTCGCCGCCGAGGTGTTCACGTCCGGGGGCAGGACCGTGATCCCCATGTGCCGGCATTCGGCCAGGTAGATCGCCATCTTGTCCTTGTTGCCGCCGGTCGAGGTGAGCAGGGCCGCCATGTACTCACTCGGATAGTTCGCCTTGAGGAAGCCCGTCTGGTAGGAGATGACCCCATACGCCGCCGAGTGCGACTTGTTGAACGCATAGTCGGAGAACGGCACCAGGATGTCCCAGAGCGTCTGGACGGCGGCTGCGGAGAAGCCGTTCGCCCGCATCCCGGCGGAGAATCCCTCGTACTGCTCGTCCAGTTCCTCCTTCTTCTTCTTGCCCATCGCCCGGCGGAGCAGGTCCGCCTGACCGAAGCTGAAGCCCGCGACCTTCCGGGCGATCGCCATGACCTGCTCCTGATAGACGATCAGGCCGTACGTCGGATCGAGGATTTCGGCAAGCGGCTCGGCGAGCTCGGGATGGATCGGCTCGATCTTCTGTAGGCCGCTCTTCCGGAGCGCGTAGTTGGTGTGCGAGTTCGCCCCCATCGGCCCTGGGCGGTACAGCGCGATGGTGGCGGAGATGTCCTCGAAGTTGTCCGGGCGCATCTGGCGAAGCAGCGTGCGCAGGCCGCTGCCGTCAAGCTGGAAGACGCCGAGTGTGTCGCCACGGGAGAGGAGCTGGTAGGTGGCTGCGTCGTCGAGAGGCAGATTATCTACGTCAGGGACCTCCTTGCCGTTGTTCGCGATGTTCTCGAGCGCGTCGGAGATGATCGTGAGGTTGCGCAGCCCGAGGAAGTCCATCTTCAGGAGGCCCAGGTCCTCGCAGAGCGGGTACTCGAACTGCGTGATGATGGCGCCGTCGGAAGGCCGCTTCATCACCGGGATCACGTCGGTCAGCGGTACCGAGGACATGATGACGGCGCACGCGTGCACGCCCCACTGCCGCTTGATGCCCTCGAGACCGGTGGCGAGGTCTATGACCTGCTGGTTGACCGGGTCCGCGTACATCTGACGCATCTGCTCGGCCTCGGCGAAACGCTCGTGAGTAGGGTCGAACAGCTTGTCGAGGGGGATGTCCTTCGCCATCACGGCCGGAGGCATCGCCTTCGTGAGGGCGTCGCCCACGGCGTACGGGTGCCCGAGGACGCGCGCGGCGTCCTTGAGTGCCGCCTTCGGCTTGAGGGTGCCGAAGGTGACCACCTGGGCGACCGAGTCCTGCCCGTACTTCTCGATGACGTAGTCGATCACCTCATCGCGGCGGCGATCGTCGAAGTCGACATCGAAGTCGGGCATCGAGACGCGCTCGGGATTGAGGAACCGCTCGAACAGGAGTCCGTGCTCCAACGGATCGAGGTCCGTGATCTGCATGGCGTAGGCGACCATGGAACCGGCACCGGACCCGCGCCCCGGGCCCACCCGGATTCCTTGGGCCTTCGCCCACTTGATGTAGTCGGACACCACGAGGAAGTAACCGGGGAAGCCCATCTGTGTGATGACGCCCATTTCGAAGTCGGCGCGTTCCCGCACCTCGCCGGGGATGCCGTCCGGGTAGCGCTCGCCGAGCCCCTCCAGCACCTCCCGCCGGAACCACGAGGCCTCGTCCTCGCCCTCGGGCACGGGGAAGTGCGGCATGTAGTTCGCGCCGTCTGCCGCCGTCGTGAATGAGACATTGCATCGCTCGGCGACGAGCAGCGTATTGTCCGCGGCCTCCGGGAACTCGCGGGTCCACTCCCGCATCTCGTGCGAGGGACGCAGGTAGAACGTGTCCGAGTCGAACTTGAACCGGTCCGGGTCCGTCAGGGTCGTGCCCGACTGCAGGCAGAGCAGCGCGGCGTGCGTGTTCACGTCCGACGGCGAGACGTAGTGCGAATCGTTCGTCGCGATCAGCGGCGCGCCGATCTTCCTCGAGATGTCCAACAGGTCCGCGAGCACGCGGCGCTCGATCTCGAGCCCGTGATCCATGAGCTCGATGTAGTAGTTGTCCCTGCCGAAGATGTCCTGGAACTCTGCGGCCGCCTTCAGCGCCTCGTCCTTCTGGCCGAGCCGCAGCCGCGTCTGTACCTCGCCCGATGGGCACCCGGACGTCCCGATCACACCCGGCGCGTACTGCTGCAGGAGGTCGCGGTCCATGCGGGGCCACTTTCCCCACTGCCCATCGAGCGAGGCGCCCGACCCCATCCGGATGAGGTTCTGCAGGCCCGTATTGTTCTCGGCCCACAGCGTCAGGTGGGTGTACGCGCCACGCGCGGAGACGTCGTCGCTTCGCTGCGCCTCGGTGCCCCATGTGACGCGCGTGCGGTCACGACGGGATGTGCCGGGGGTGAGGTATGCCTCAATGCCGAGGATCGGCTTGATGCCGTACTTCTGAGCGGTCCGGTAGAAGTCGTAGGTGCCGAAGAGGTAGCCGTGGTCAGTGAGTCCGAGCGCCGTCTGCCCGAGAGCCTGTGCCTCCTTGAACAGCGGATCGAACTTCGCGGCACCGTCCAGCATCGAGTACTCGGAGTGGACGTGGAGGTGCGCGAAGGTGTCCGATCGGGGCATGCGGGCCAGTCTAGATCGCCGTCTCCGGACCACCGGTGGAGGCGCGACGAGGGGCTCGGTGCCTACACCGCGATGACGCGCGCCATGTCCCGGTGCCAGATCCCCGCGTCGAGGTAACGCTTCGGGCTCACCACCTCGTATCCGAGCCGCGTGTAGAACCCCACGGCCGTCTCTTGGGCGGCCAGGGCGATCTTGACTGCGAGCCGGCCGTCGTCGGAAAGCACTCCGTATTGGGCGAGGGCCGCCCCCTCGAGGTGAGCCATCACCGCCGCGCCGACGCCGCTGCCGCGGGCGTGTCTCCGCACCGCGACCCGTCCCACGTGCACGTGACCGGGCACGCCGTCGGGAAGAACGCGGCCCGTCCCGGCGGGCTCGCCGTCGAGGAACGCGAGAGCGTGGAGAGTCGCCGGGTCCCTATCGCGGGCGTCGATCTCCTCCTCGATCGGCACTTGCTGCTCCTCGACGAACACCTCGAACCGGATCCGCCACACCTCCTCGAAATCACCGCGATCAATCACATCGACCGTCTCAATACTCATCCGCGCAGTACCTCCAGTGACGAGGCCAGATCCTCCGGGTACGGCGAGGCGAAGGCCACCCATTCGTGACTCCGCGGGTGCTCGAACGAGAGCGACACGGCGTGCAGCCACTGCCGTTCGAGGCCGAGGAACTCCGCCAGTTTCGGGTCCGCCCCGTACATCACGTCACCGACGCACGGGTGCCTGATCGCTGCCATGTGCACGCGGATCTGATGGGTCCGTCCGGTCTCGAGGTCCACCTCGAGCAAGGTCGCGCGCGGCATCATCTCGAGCGTCGAGTAGTGAGTGACGCTCGCGCGCCCGTCCGCGCGGACCGCCATCCGCCAGTCCGCCCCCGGGTGCCGTCCGATGGGTGCGTCGATCGTTCCCGACGACGGGTCAGGATGACCCTGCACGAGCGCGTGGTAGACCTTCTTCGGTGTCCGGTCGCGGAACGCCTGCTTGAGGACGCTGTACGCCATCTCGGACTGTGCGATCACCATGACGCCTGACGTGCCCACGTCGAGCCGCTGAACGATGCCCTGACGCTCGGTCGCCCCCGACGTCGTGATCGGGTAGCCCGCCGCCAGGAGGGCTCCGAGAACGGTCGGACCGGACCAGTTCGGGGAGGCGTGTGCCGCCACCCCTACGGGCTTGTCCACGACGATGACGTCGGCGTCCTGATACAGGATCTCGAATCCCTCGACCGGGGTCGGTTCCACCGCGACCGGTCTCTCCTCGGGGATGGTCACCTCGAGAAGACCGCCGGCGATCAGCCTCGCCGATTTCGCAATCACGACACCGTCCATGAGTACTCCGCCGTTCTCGGCAAGTTCTGCGGCACGAGAGCGCGACAGTCCGAGCATCCGGGAAAGAGCGACATCGGCGCGCTCACCGGCGAGCGCGTCCGGGACCGGCAGGAACCGGGACTCAGCCATCGGCGCGCCTGCGGCCACGGCGAGGTCTGCCGCCGCTGACTTCGCCGGGCGGGGACTCGCCGTCGTTCGAGTGCGTGCGCGTCCCATCGACGTCCACACCGATGATGGCCAGTAGCGCGATGCCGATCGACGCGGTCACGATCGCGATGTCCGCGACGTTGCCGATGAAGTGGTTCGCGTAGTTGATGAAATCGACCACATGGCCTTCGGGAAAACCCGGATCGCGGAACAGCCGGTCGATAAGGTTTCCGATCGCTCCTCCGAGGACCAGTCCGAGGAAAACCGCCCAGGGGACGGAGCGGATCCTGCTCGCGACCCGAATGACGATGATCGCCACTATGACGGCTATGACCGTGAATATCCAGGTGGTCCCACTTGCCAGTCCGAACGCGGCACCTGGATTGAACGTCAGCTGAAAGGTGATCAAGTCACCGATGAAGGGCCGCGCCTCGGACTCGGAGAGCGAGTTGATGGCCCACTGCTTGGTCAGCTGATCCACCGTCACGATGAGAACCGCGATGGCGAACAGGATCGCGACAAGACGCGGATCCCGAAGTCGGCCGCGTGCCTCCGCCTTCGCCTCGAGCGCTGCGTGTTTCTCATCGAGGGGGGCTGCATCCCGGACCATGCTTCTTATCTACCCCTCACTCGCCATCGGGCGTCCACCCAGATCGGGCGTCCCACAACCAGAGCGGCGGCACCCAGCGGGTGCCGCCGCCTCATGGGCGTATGGCCAGATCAGGCGTTCTCTCCCGAGATGCTGCCACGCTGCTCGATATCGGCCAGCAGTCCCTCGAGGTAGCTGGTGAGCCGGTTCCTGTACTCGCGCTCGAAGGTACGAAGCTCATCGATCTTGCGCTCAAGGTTGCTGCGCTCGCCCTCGAGCTGCTTCAGCGTCTGGTCGCGCGTGTTCTCCGCCTCGCGGACGATGTTCTCGCCACTGCTCCGTGCCTCGCTGACGAGACGGTCGGCTTCCTCGCGGCCGTTGGCCACGTACTCATCGTGCAGTCGCTGCGCGAGCGCGAGCATGCCTGCCGCGGACTCGGGGCCGCTCTGCGCCGGCTGCTCCGGGGCCGCCTGCGGCGCGAACTGCTGCACGGGGGCGGGCTCCGGCTCTCGCTCGGGCTCGCGCTCCGGGACCTGCACCGGTTCCGCGACCGCAACGCCCTCGCCCCGGGACAGCTCCGCCACGCGCTCCTCGGCGGCCTGGAGCTTCGCCTTCAGGTCGTCGTTCTCGGCGTACACAGCGCGCAGCGTATTGACGATCTCGTCAAGAAAATCATCGACCTCGTCCTGGTCGTATCCCTCACGGAACTTCGTCGGTTGGAACCTCTTGTTGAGGACGTCGTCTGCACTCAGCAGCGCCATGTCGTCTCCTCGTTGTCGCTCGAAACTGAACAGTTGAACCCGCTCACGATGAAATCACGATACCGGATATCGGCATCTCAACTGAGCAACCATGCCGCGCGATAAAGAAGAACCTGCGCGAACCACGCCGCGACGAAAAGAACCAGGAAGGCCAGATCGAGGCTGAACTGGCCGAAGCTCACCGGCTTGATCCACCTTCGCAGGAGGCGGAGAGGAGCGTCGGTGAGCCCGTAGATGACATTCGCGAGGACGAGCACAGCCCCTCGTGGCCGCCACCGACGGGCGAAGTAGTGGATCCAGTCGAGGACGATCCGCCCGAGGAGCACCACGATGTAGAGGCTGGCAAGGAACGCCAGTACCTGGAAGACGAGGCTCATGTGCCAAGACTATGCCTGGTTGAAGAACCTCCTGGCGCCACGCTCATCCTCGCGGGTCTCCGTCTCCACCTGCACCGACTGCGGCGAAAGCAGGAACACACGGTTCGTCACGCGCTCGATGCCGCCGTGCAGGCCGAAGACGAGGCCGGCCGAGAAATCGACCATCCGCTTCGCGTCAGGCTCGGACATGCCCGTCAGATTCAGGATCACGGGAATGCCGTCACGGAAGGCCTCGCCGATCTCACGGGCTTCGTTGTAAGTGGACGGGTGCACGGTGACAATCCGCGCAAGTTCCGGTTCGGCGACGCGCGGGACCGCGGTCAGCACGCGGGAGGTGGTGTGCTCGTCATCCTCTACGGGCGAATCCTCGTACTCGTACTCGTATTCGTCCGCCTCGGGGTGCTGTTCGGCAAACCCGAGGTAGGCCATGGTCTTCCGCAAGGCTCCCGCCATTTCCGCTCCTCAGCTCGGTTGGTTCCGAGGCTAGTCGCGGCGGGAGTCACGCCCAGGGAACCGCTTCGGCGTGTCCGCCGTGCGGCTTGTTCAGGCGACGACGGCGACCCCCGCGCAGCGCCCTGTCCGGCCGTCTCGGCGATAGGAATAGAAGCGTTCGTCCTCGAGTGTGCAGCCCGGAACGACAGCGAACGGCACGCCGTCCAGTTGCCTCCTGATTCCGGCGAGCAGATCAACCCCGGGGGTCCCCCAACGGGTTGTCGAACCGGCGCCAAGTGCGTCCGCCTCGGCGAAGAGCTCGGCCGAGACCTCGTAGCACCGGCCGCAGATGTGAGGGCCGGCCACGGCGAACACCGCCTCTCGCGCCAGTTCGCCGAGTCTTTCCACCGCTGCTCCGAGGATGCCGAGCATCATCCCTTTGCGTCCCACGTGAACGGCGGCGCGGTGCGATCCCGACTCCGTGGCGAGTACGACCGGCACGCAGTCCGCAACGAGCACACCAGGCGCGATCCGTGGCACTCCGGGGCCGATCACAAGAGCGTCGGCCGTGGCCGCCGCGTGACGGCCCGTGGGTTCCGTGATGACGCAGAGGTCCCGGCCGTGCACCTGGTCCATCCACTCGACGGTGACGCCCAACATCCGCTCGAGCCGCCTGCGGTTCTCGTCGACGGCGGCCGGTTCGTCCCCCACGTGGCGCCCGAGGTTGAACCCGCCACCGCCGCCGGAAGCCGCGTACGGAGACCCGGACACGCCTCCGGCGCGCGTCGTGAACACGGCGCGCGCCCCTGGAGACAGGTCGTGGTGGAGCACTACTTCAGGAAGTCCGGGATGTCGACCTCGTCGAACCGGTCACGCGACCGCTGCTCGTCGAAGACACGCGGGATCTCCACCGGCTCCTCACGCCGTTCCGTTCGCTGCGCGGCCGGCCGCTGCTGGGCGGCGGGCTGCTGCGGGACGGCCGCAGGCTTCGGGGCGGCCTGGTAGACCGGCTCGGGCGCCGGCTTCGGCGTTGCCTTCGCGGTTTCCTCGGCGGCGACGGCGATCGCGGGCCTGGGCGCCGGGTGGCGTTGCTCCTCGGGATCGAAGCCTGCTGCGATCACGGTCACGCGGACCTCGTCGCCCAGTGCATCGTCGATGACTGCGCCGAAGATGATGTTCGCCTCCGGGTGCGCGGCCTCCTGGACAAGGCGTGCGGCCTCGTGGATCTCGAAGAGTCCGAGGTCGCTGCCACCCTGGATGGACAGGAGCACGCCGTGCGCACCGTCGATCGAGGCCTCGAGCAGAGGCGAGGAGATCGCGAGTTCCGCCGCCTCGACGCTGCGTCCCTCTCCGCGGGCGGAACCAATGCCCATGAGCGCGCTTCCGGCATCCTTCATCACCGACTTCACGTCTGCAAAGTCAAGGTTGATGAGTCCCGGGGTCGTGATCAGATCGGTGATGCCTTGAACACCGGATAGCAGCACCTGATCGGCGGAGCGGAACGCGTCCAGCACCGAGATGTTGCGATCCGAGATGGACAGCAGCCGGTCGTTGGGAATGACGATCAGCGTGTCAACTTCTTCCCGGAGGTTCGCGATGCCGAGTTCGGCCTGGGTGGAGCGCCGGCGTCCCTCGAATGTGAACGGCCGCGTGACCACGCCGATCGTGAGTGCGCCGAGGCTCCGGGCGATCCGAGCGATCACGGGAGCGCCGCCGGTGCCGGTGCCGCCGCCCTCTCCTGCGGTGACGAAGACCATGTCTGCGCCGCGGAGGACCTCCTCGATCTCCTCAGCGTGATCCTCGGCGGCCTTCTTCCCGACTTCCGGGTCAGCGCCTGCGCCGAGTCCACGAGTCAGATCGCGGCCGACGTCAAGCTTGACGTCCGCATCCGACATGAGTAGTGCCTGTGCGTCTGTGTTCACCGCGATGAACTCGACACCTTTGAGCCCGACCTCGATCATCCGGTTGACGGCATTGACGCCGCCACCGCCAATGCCGACGACCTTGATGACGGCCAGGTAATTCTGCGGAGCTGCCACGGGAGTTCCCTCTCGTTCTTCGTGCCTCAACCTTCAACCTTTACTGGAGGGTAAGACTTATGTCATTTCCTGCCGCCGTGAAGGTACGGGTACCTCCGGCGCGCTTCAATCATCGACACGGGCGTGTTGCGACTTCGAATCCAGCCGCAATACCGTCAACTTAAGGTCTTGCTTGAGGGTTCAAGGGTTGTTGTCGGCGTGTCGCGGTGTGGGGGCGCACGTTCGTTACCTCGGGGCGCGCGTTCGTCACACCCCTCCCAAACCCGTGCCGCCGTGGCGCACGAACGTCACACCCCTCCCGAACCCGTGCCGCCGTGGCGCACGAACGTCACACCCCTCCCGAACCTGTGCCGCCGTGGCGCCGTGGCGCACGAGCGTCACACCCC
>DASRMP010000075.1:0-13925 GCA_035647855.1 Actinomycetaceae bacterium
GATCGGGCACGGCGGCGTCGGGCTCTCGGTCGGGCAGCGGCAGCGGCTCGCGCTCGCCCGCGCCTTCGTCTCGGACGCGCCCCTCGTCATCCTCGACGAGCCGACCGCCCACCTCGACGCCACCACCGAGGCAGAGGTCACCCGCGCGGTCCGCGCGCTGCGAGCGGACGGCCACACCGTTGTCGTCATCGCGCACCGGCCCGGTGTCCTCTCCGCTGCGGACCAAATCGTGATCGTCAACTCCGAGGCCACCCGGACCATCCAGGCCACCCAGACCGCCCGACCCGCCGGCAGCGAGGAGGTCTCCCTCTGATGCTCCTTACCGCCTCACAGAGCCGCGCGCTGCGACGTGCGATCGCCCTCCTCGACATCCGCTGGGCCCGCGTGGCGCTCGCCGTCCTGCTCGGTTCGCTCGGTCTGGGTTCCTCGGTCGCGCTGACCTCCACGTCTGCGTGGCTCATCGCCCGCGCCTCGCAGATGCCGCCCGTGCTCGCGCTCTCCATCGCCGCCACGGCCGTGCGCCTGTTCGGAATCTCTCGCTCGGTGCTGCGCTACCTCGAGAGACTCCAGTCGCACGGTGTGGCGCTCGCCGGGATGGCCTCCCTGCGCGAGCAGGTCTACCGCAGGCTCGCCGATTCGCCTGTGGAGGCCATCGCCGGCCTGAAGCGCGGAGACCTGCTCAACCGCACGGGCGCGGACGTCGACTCCGTGGGCGACGCCATCGTCCGCGGCCTCATGCCGGTACTCGTCGGCGCCGTCGTGAGCCTGGGAACCGTCGTCTTCATAACGTGGCTGCTGCCCGCCTCGGGCGCGATCCTCGCCGTCTGCCTCCTGTTCTCCTTCACGGCCGGACCGTTCTTCGCCGCCCGGGCCGCGCGCCGCGCCGAACTCGCCCAGATCGAAGAACGCGCCGAACTCGCCGCCACCTCGCTCACCATGGTCGAGGGAGGCTCGGAACTCGCCGTCTGGGGCTGCCTTGACGTGCTGCGCGGCCGGCTCGCCGCCCAGGAGGAGCGGCTCACTCGACTGCGCGACCGCGCCGCCGCACCCGCAGCACTCGCCGCCGGCATGGACGTCCTCGGCATGGCGCTCGCCACGCTCGGCGCAATTGTGGTGGGCATCCCGGCACTCGCGGACGGCGAGCTGAGTGCGGTCGCTCTCGCCGTCGTCGTGCTGACGCCGCTGGCCGCGTTCGAGGCGACCGCCAACCTCCCGGCCGCCGCCACGCAGTTGGTGCGCTCGGCCGGCGCCGCCGAACGGATCATGGACCTGCTGGACTCCGCCGCGGACGGCACGCAGCGCCGCGGTTCCCTTCCAGCCGATGCCGCACCAATTCTCGAGGCCCGTGACGTCGCAGTTGCGTGGCCGGGCGGGCCTGCCGTAGCCGGTGGAATCAACTTGACCGTCGAGCCGGGGCGCGCGGTCGCGATCGTCGGGCAGAGCGGCGTCGGGAAGACCACCCTCCTATCGACACTCGCCGGCCTGCTCCCGCCACGCGAAGGCGACGTCCTACTGGACGGGCACGCCCTCGCCGAGGTCCCCCGGGACGTCGCGGCGCGGCACGCCACGATGACCTCCGAGGACGCCCACATCTTCGCGACCAGCGTGCTGGAAAACCTCCGCGTCGCGCGCGGAAACGTCACGGAGGAGGAGGCGGTCGAACTCCTGGGCCAGGCCGGCCTCGCCGAGTGGCTCTCCCAGCTCCCCGACGGCGTCCACACACTCCTCGACTCCGATGCCGTCAACGTCTCGGGCGGGGAGAGGCGGCGCCTCCTGATCGCCCGCGCCCTCGCCTCCCCCGCGCCGCTGCTGCTCGTCGACGAACCGGCCGAGCACCTGGACCCGAAAACGGCGCACGCGCTGATGACGGACCTCCTCGCGCTCGCCCATCCTCGCGACGGGACCGAGCCACGCGGCGTCGTCGTCGTGACACACCACCTGGGAGCGCTCGCGGGCGCGGACGAGGTTCTCCTACTGGAGCGCAACGCCCACGGGTTAGCCTTGGTCGAGGACCGCGGTACGCACGGCGATCTGCTCGCGCGGTCACCCGGATACCGCAGCGCGGCCATGGAGGCGTAAGTGAACGATCAGCTCCTGCGTGCGGCTCTCGACCTGACGAGCCAGCTCGATCTGCCGGACGTCCTACAGGACTTCGTGGACGCCGCAGCGGAGCAGACGGGAGCGCCGTACAGCGCGCTCGGCGTCTTGGACAACGAGGGAAACACCTCGCTGTTCGTGCATTACGGCTTCGATCGGGAGACCGTCCAGCGGCTCGGCGATCCGCCGCGCGGGCGCGGGGTCCTCGGCGCGATACCTTCCGAGGGCCATCTGCTCCTCAACGATGTGACCGCTCACCCGGAGTTCGGGGGCTGGCCCGAGCACCATCCGTCGATGGACACGTTCCTCGGGATGCCACTGCGGATCAACGAGCAGGTGTTCGGGCGTATCTATCTGGCGGGCAAGGATGGCGGCTTCACGGAGGGGGACATCGAGGCGGTGGAGCTGCTCGCGCAGGCCGCCGGGGTCGCGGTGGCCAACGCCCGGATCTATTCGCAGTCGCGGAACCGTGAGCGCTGGATCCAGGTCTCGCAGACCATCACCACCACTCTGCTCGAAGGCACCGAGGAGGAAGAAGCTCTCCAGATGATCGCGCAGCTGGTGCGCGAGGTCGCCGACGCCGAGACCGCCCTCATCGTGCTCCCTTCCGTGGGCGACACGTGGGCGTGCGAGATCGCCGACGGCGTCCGGGCCGGCGAGCTGATCGGGGTGGAGTTCCCGCCGAACGGTCGTGCCCTGACGGTGTTGCGCGAGGGCGTGGGCGTGATCGTGGACTCGATGGCGCGGGCGAACCCCATGCGCGTTCCCCAGCTGCGCAACTTCGGTGCCGCGATGTACGCACCAATGACCGTGCGCGGCACGGGGCTCGGCGTCATCATCCTGCTGCGGGACGTGGGACGGCCGGAGTTCGAGGCGGCCGATCTCACGATGGCCGAGTCCCTCGCCCTCCAGGCCGCAATGGCGCTGGAGCTCGCCGCCGCGCGGCACGCCGAGGACGTCTCCAGCCTGCTCGGAGAGCGCCAGCGGATCGGCCGCGACCTCCACGATCTCGCCATCCAGCAACTCTTCGCCACCGGGATGCAGCTGGAGAGCACGCGGCAGGAACTCGTGGCGGAGGGCCGGGCGGATCTCGCCGGCACGATCGAAAGCGCCCTCTCCTCGGTGGACGAGTCCGTTCGCCAGATCCGTTCGATCGTCCAGTCGCTCCGCGAGCCCGACGACGCCGTCCTCCTCGTGGAGCGGCTCCGGCGGGAGGCGTCGATAGGCAGGACGGCGCTCGGCTTCGCCCCGTCGCTGGTGCTGGTGGTGGATGGGACCGTGGTGGATGAGAACGACGAGGACAGCGAGTTGCTCGACGCCGTCGACTATCGGATTGACGCCGATATCGCCGACGACGTGGTCGCCGTGCTCCGCGAGGGACTCTCGAACGCGGCGCGGCACGCGCGCGCTTCGTCGGTGCAGGTCAAGGTCTCACTGTGGGGATCAGGCCCGTCCGGAACGGTCTCCGTGGAGGTCGAGGACGACGGCGTCGGCATCTCCTCCACTCAGTCCCGGCGCTCCGGGCTGGACAACCTTGTGGCGCGGGCGCGACGCCACCGCGGAGAGTTCTCGCTGGTGCGCTCGGAGACGGGTTTCGGCTCCCTGCTGACTTGGCAGGTCCCGCTGACCTGAGGGCTGTTTTCGCCTCGGCCGGTGCTACTGCTACTGCCGCCAGGAAGACGCACGCTGGCCCGCCACCCACGCGGCTGCCTGGGTGCGGCGCTGGAGTCCCATCTTCGCAAGCAGCGAGGTGATGTGGTTCTTCACGGTCTTCTCGGCCACGCCGAGCCGGTCCCCGATCTCGCGGTTGGACATGCCATCGCCGATGAGGTCGAGCACTCTGCGCTCGGAGGGCGTCAGATGGACGGTGGGGTCGCCATGATCTGCACGGCGGCGCGTCACGGTGCGCTCGTCGAGGAGGGTGCGGCCGGACGCCACAGCCCTGACGACCTCGGCAATCTCGGCGCCGCGAACCGTCTTGAGGAGGAACGCCTTGGCGCCTGCGTGAAGCGCCTCGGAGAGGGCGTCATCGTCATCGAAGGAGGTGAGCACGATCGGGCTCGCCGTGGGGACGGTCTCCCGGAGCTTCTGGATGATGTCGATCCCGGTGCCGTCCGGGAGTTGGAGGTCCACGAGAACGACCTCTGGGCGCACCAGTTCGGCGCGCCTCAGCGCCTCGGCGACGGTGCCGGCCTCCGCCACGACCACCAGGCCATCGGCGCGATCAACTATCTCCGCGATTCCGCGGCGGACGATCTCGTGGTCGTCCACAATCATGACGCGGATCTCGCGTGGCTTGCTTTTCGGTACTGAGGTCACCAGTCCTGCCAATTCATATCTCGGTGCTGGGTCTCGGCGGCGCTCCACGCCTGGCAGGTGGGACAGGCATACGTGCCGCGGCCTCCGACGACGCCCTTCTCCACGAGTGTGCCACATCTGCGGCACGGTTGGCCCAGTTGCCCATAGACCGCCAACTCGCGTCCGAAGTACCCGGCGCCCCCCTCGACGTCCACGTAGAGCGCATCGAAACTGGTTCCGCCTGCGGCGACGGCGGAACGCATCACCTCCGCCGCGGCGCCGATCACGCCGGCGAGGCGCTCCACCCCGAGCATCGAGGCCGGGATCTCGGGGTGCAGCCGCGAGGCCCACAGCGTCTCGTCCGCGTAGATGTTGCCAATTCCCGAGACGTACCTCTGGTCGAGCAGGACTCGCTTGATCGCCGACGACGTCCGCGACATCCGCTCCGACGCCGCCCCGGCATCGAGATACGGATCGAGCGGATCGCGGGCGATGTGCGCGGCAACCAGCGGAATGAGCGCGATCTCCGTCCCCGCTCCCGCCGGCAACCCATCCGGCGTGGGACTGAGCAGCGAGGCGGACACATACCCGAAGGTGCGCTGATCGACGAACACCAAGGCGGCGTCATCATCGAGATGGAAGGTCGCGGCGGCGTGGCGCACAGGCTCCCCCGCAGCCCCCGCACCCGTCCGGTGCAGCAACTGCCCCGACATCCCGAGGTGGATCACGAGCGCCGCATCCGAGCCCTCCAGCACCATCCACAGGAACTTCCCACGCCGCGCGACATCGAGAATCCGGCGGCCACCGAGCCGGGCAAAGGCACCGAGGTCGGTCTCGCGGCGAGCAACACGAGCCGTGTGCAACTCGACGTGGTCGAGGACGCGGCCGCGAAGGTGCCGCTCAACCCCCCGCCTGATGGTCTCTACCTCGGGAAGCTCCGGCATTCGCTAGACACCGCCATCGCTCGCGAACGCGAGCGTGATGAGGTCGTATGCCTCCTCTGCGGCGCCGTGCTCGGCCACCTTCTTCGACGAACCGACGCCAGCGCCCACGAAGTCACCCACCGTGGCGGTGGCGGTGAAGGTGCGGTCGTGGTCGGGGCCCGTGCTCTCGACGGCGTACACCGGCGACGGCAGGGTATGCAGTGCAGCCAGTTCCTGAAGCGATGTCTTCCAGTCGAGGCCGGCACCGAGCCGCCGGGCGTCGGCGAGAAGAGGGGCCGTCAGCCGCAGCACCATCGCCCGCGTGGGTTCGAGCCCGTGGCTGAGGTACGCGGCGCCAATGAGCGCCTCCACGGTGTCGGACAGGATCGAGTCCTTCTTCGCGCCGCCCGTCACGATTTCGCCACGGCCCAGGAGCACGTGATCGCCGAGTTCGAGGTTGCGCGCCACGGTCGCGAGTCCGCGTTGCGACACGACCGCGGAGCGCATCTTCGCGAGGTCACTCTCGGGCACGTCCGGGTGATGCAGGAAGAGGTACTCCGTCACGACGAGTCCGAGCACCGAGTCGCCGAGGAACTCGAGTCTCTCGTTGGTGGGCACTCCCCCGGCCTCGTGGGCGTAGGAGCGGTGTGTCAGGGCGTGGATGAGTTTCTCGTCTTCGAAGTCGAGGCCGAGGCGACGGACGAGCGAACGGTGGTCGTCGAGGTTTGCCCCCGCCTTGGGGCGTGGCGTGCTCACTCGCCTCCCTCCAGCGCGCCTTCCTCTGATTCGCCTTCCAGCAGCACCGCCAGCGCGGCGAACCGCGGGTCCACCTCTCTGTGCTCATGGCCCGGTTCGGCGTCCTCCATGCGGATGCCGCAGACGGGGCAGAGGCCGGGGCAGTCGGGCCGGCAGAGCGGGCGGAAGGGCAGGTCCGTGACGATCGTGTCGCGGACCATCGGTTCGAGGTCGAGGGTTTCGCCGTCGGTGCGGAGCATCTCGGTGGCTTCCTCGTCGCCGTCGTCGATGGCGCGCTGAACCGACTCGGGGAAGAGGTAGAGCTCGGATACGTCGAGGTCGAGCCGCCGATCGAGAGGGTCGAGACAGCGCACGCACTCGCCCGTGAGCCGGGTTCCGATCGTGCCCGTGACGTAGACGCCCTCGCCCGTGGACTGCACGGTCAGGTCCAGTTCCACGAGTTCACCCTCGGGCACGCCGATCACCGAGGTTCCGAGATCGTGCGGCGCGGGGATGGCGAGCTCGATGTTCCTGCCGGCGCCAGGAGTTCGCTGAAGATCGTGGATCGGGAGGACGAAGGGGCCGGCGCTCATTCGCGGTTGTCCCCGGTGGTGAGGCGAGCCTGGATCACGGCACGGCCTGCCTCGACCTGCTTGGCGATCTGCCCGAGTTCGATCTCGAGTTGGGCGAGCTGGCGATCGGCGTAGTCGTTGGACTCGTCTGCGAGTTTGCGGCCCTCCACCTCGGCCTCCGCGATGATCTCGTCGGCGCGTACCTTTGCGGCCTCCACGAGGGACTCCTTCTCCACGAGTTCCTTCGCACGCTCCTCGGCCTCACGCTGCAGTTGGGCCGCCTTCTCGTTGGCGCGTTGCACCAACTGCTGCGCCCCCGCAACGATCTCGTCCGCCTCCGCGATCTGCTCCGGCACCACTTGGCGGGCGGCGTCGAGAAGTGCAAGCGCCTCGGCCTTGTTGACCAGCACCGAGGCGCTCATCGGCATCGCCTTCGCGCTCCTGATGACCTGTGCGAGCTCGTCAAGGATCGCCAGAAGGCTCTCGCCCTTTGTGGGTTGGTCAGTCACGGTTTGTCTCCTTCATAGACGGAGGCGAGGGCCTCACGAACCACATCGGGCACCAGGCCCGGCAACTCGACGCCGAAACTCGCGATCTCCTTCACGTACGACGACGAGACGTGGTTCAGGCCCTGATCGCCCATTATGAACAGCGTCTCCACGCCGGACATGTGGCGGTTGAGCAACGCCATCGCGCGTTCGCTCTCGAAATCTGCGCCGCCGCGCAGGCCCTTGACGATCGCCGTGATCCCACGCTTCTTCACATAGGCGGCGAGCAGGCCCTCGATGGGCTCGACGGACACCTCGATCCCCATTTCCGCCGCCGACTGCCGCGCAAGCTCCACGCGCCGTTCGAGCGGGAACAGGTACTTCTTGCCGGGATTCTCGGCCACACCGATCACGACCTCATCGGCCACGGTGAGCACGCGCCGCGCGATGTCAAGGTGTCCGAGCGTGATCGGATCGTACGATCCGGGGCACAACGCGATGGAACTCATGCCTCCCAGGGTAGACCGGACCGCGCCGGGGAGAGTCATGGCCTCGCCGCGCCCACGCTCGGTCACTCGGCCTCCGCGATCCACAGCCTCGTATCGCCGTACGTCTTCTCGGTGACGTGCGCGAAACGCGCCGGGAACGTGGGCGGCGTCGATCGGCTCGCCCGCTCGACGACGACGATCGCCCCCTCCGCCAGCCAGTCACTGTCCGCGAGCTGGACGAGATCGTCGTCGACGTCGATGCCGTACGGCGGGTCCAGGAACACGAGGTGGAAGGGCGCCCCGGCGACGGCGGAGATTCCCCTTCCCAGGAACGTCCCCGTCTTCGCGACGACGACGTTCGTCCTGATGCCGAGCGCGCGGGCGTTGGTGCGAATGACCTGTGCGGCCGGGCGGGCGGCCTCGACGGCCGTGAGAGTGGTGGCGCCGCGCGAAATGGACTCGAAGCCGAGCGCGCCGGAGCCGGCGTACAGGTCGAGGACGTGCGCGCCGCGGATCGCGGACCGCGATTCAAGGGCGGAGAACAGCGCTTCGCGGACGCGTTCCGCCGTGGGGCGCGTTCCGCTGCGCGGCACGTGGAAGGTGCGCCCGCGCATGGTCCCGGCGATGATGCGGCTCATCGCAGCATTATCGCAAGACCGGCGCGGAGCCAACCACCCGCGCCTGCACCAACCACCCGCGCCTGCGCCGGCTACGTGCGGTCGAGGAACTCCGCCGCCTGGGACGCCTCGATCCGGTCGAGTTCGGCGCGCAATCCCGGCAGGCTCTCCAGCCCGGGATCGCGCAGCAGCAGGGCGAACGCCTCCTCGCGTGCCCGCTCGATCAGGTCCCGGTCCCGCAGCACCCGCAACGTGACCAGCGAGCTCGTGACCCCTGATTGGGCCGCGCCCAGCACATCGCCCTCGCGCCGCAGTTCCAGGTCGCGCTCCGCCAGCACGAAGCCGTCCCGGGAGGCCGCGAACGCGTCCAGTCTTTCGGAGGTCGAGCCCTCCATCCCCACGTGCGTCGAGACCGCGAAGCACACCCCGGGCACGGTCCCGCGCCCGATGCGCCCGCGCAGCTGGTGGAGCTGCGAGATGCCGAACCGGTCCGCATCGAGGATGACCATCACGGCCGCCTCGGGGACGTCGATGCCGACCTCGATCACGGTGGTGGCCACCAGGACGGGCGTCCTCCCGGAGGCGAAGTCGGTCATGGCGCGTTCCTTGGCGTCCGTCGACATCCTCCCGTGCAGCATCCCGATCTCGATGCCGGCGAGCGCCGGGCTCCCGCGCAGTTCCTCCAGCACCTCGACCACCGCAGAGAGGGGCCGCTTCGGCGGGATGGGCTTGCCCTTCTCGTCCAGCAGCACCTCGGCGGGGGCTCCGCCGTCCTCGGTGCCGTCGTCATGCGCGTCGATGCGGGGACACACCACGTACACACGGCCGCCCCGCCGGACCTCCTCCGCGCAGCGGTCCCACATCCGCTCGACCCAGCGGGCGTTCTCCCAGTTGACCAGGAAGGTCGCCACGTCCGCGCGCCCCGCGGGCACTTCGGTCAGCTGCGAGACCTCGAGATCGCCGAACACCGTCATCGCGACGGTCCGCGGGATCGGGGTCGCCGTCATCACGAGCGAGTGCGCAGCTCTTTCGCCCTGGTTCCGCAGCACGTCCCGCTGCTCCACCCCGAATCGGTGCTGCTCATCCACCACCACGAGCCCCAGATCCGTGAACACCACCGTCTCGGAGAGCAGCGCGTGCGTGCCCACCACGATCCCCGCCTCGCCGGAGGCGATCGCCGCCAGCGACTCCCGTCGTTGCGCGGCCGTGAGCGCGGCGGTCAGCAGCACCACTTTCGTTGACTCGGCCGCCGCCACGAGCGTGCCGCCCATCGCGAGATCGCCCATCAATTGCGAGATCGAGCGGAAGTGCTGCGCGGCCAGTACCTCCGTGGGCGCGAGCAGTGCCGTCTGACCGCCCGAGTCCACCACCTGCAGCATCGCGCGGAGCGCCACCACCGTCTTCCCGGAGCCGACCTCGCCCTGCAGCAGCCGCAGCATCGGGACGTCACCTGCGAGATCGTGGGAGAGCTCCTCGCCCACGGCTTCCTGCCCGCGCGTGAGCCTGAACGGCAGCGATTCGTCGAACGCCCGGAGCACCCCGTCGGGGCGGCCGGGCCGTGGGACCGCGGGCTGCTCGAGCGCGACCTGCCGGCGCCGCACCAGGAGCGACTGCAGCACGAACGCCTCCTGGTACCGCAGCGTCTCCCGCGCCGCCTCCCAGTCGGCGTTGGTCTCCGGCTGGTGCAGGTGCTTCACGGCCTCGGATCGGGAGAGGAGCCGGTTGGTCCGCCGGACGCCGTCGGGGATCAGTTCGGGAACGTCCGCCCCGGTGAGCTGACCGAGCACCACCTGGAGCGCCTTCTCGATGCGCCAGCTAGGGATCTGCGCCGATGCCTTGTAGACCGGGATCGGCCGCATGTGGCGGTCGACGATCTCCTCGAGCGCGTCCTCGCCGTCGGTCATCGAGAAGTCCGGATGCGTGAGCTGCGGCGTCCCACGGTACTCGCGGACCACTCCGGAGAAGATCCCGGTGCTGCCGATCTTCAGCCGCTTGAGGTGCCCGGACATGGCGCCCTCGTGCTTGCCGAAGAACGTCAGCTCCATCTCCCGGTTCCCGTCCGAGATGTGCGCGGTGAGGATGACGCCCTGCCTGCGGTGCATTCTCCGGAGCTGCACGTCGCTCACGCGCGCGATGACGGTCGCGTACTCCCCGATCTCGAAGTCCCGCAGCGGCGTCAACTCGCCGTGGCTGAAATAGCGCCGCGGCGCGAATCGCAGCAGGTCCCCCACCGTGGACACGCCGAGCTTCTCGAGCGCGGCGGCCGTCTTCGCGCCGAGCACGCCATCGAGCGGCCGTTCGATGAACGGCCCCGGCCCTCGTGCCGCACGTCCCGGCCTCGTCCCTTGCCGTGTCACTGCGCGCTCGCCTCCAGCGCGGGCAATGCCTGCCCACCGCGCAACACGTAGGCCTCGACGTCCGGTTCCAGGGCGCGCACCAGATTCACGATCCTGTGCGCGGCGGGCGTTGCGGCGGGTGACGCGCCGGCGAGCACCGTCAGGAGTTCGGCCCCGCCTCCCGCGAGTTCCTGCGCGGCCCGCAGCAACTCCGCCTCGGTGAGGTCCGCGCGCGCCGAGGAGAACTGCCGCGTGCCCGCCTGTGCGTGGCCGAGCCGCGCGAGGGCGGCGTCGGCATCCCCGCGGGCCGCGCGCGGCCCGCCCGCAAACTGCAGCGACGGCGCGAGCAGCGCAACCGCATCCAGCACTGCCAGGTTGCCCCGAGTCGGGGCGAGGGACACGCTGATGTCCTCCGCGATCACCGTCTCGTGACGGCTGGCGACACCCGCCTGCACGGCCGAGTCCGCGGAACACGGCAGCACGACGACGTCGCGGGCTCCCGTATCGATAATGGCGCGGGCGATCGTGCGCGCTCGCGCACTCAGCACCGCGACCGCGCCTGCCTCGGCGAGAGGCTCGAGCAGCCCGGGAGCGGTCGTCGTCGCGACGATACCGAGAGGGCGCCCGGCAATGTCGAGGCGGCGCACCACCACCTGGCTCATGTCCCCATCCGCGAGAGCCTCCTCCGGGTGGGCGAGATGGACGTGGACGTGCCACAGATCGCCCGCACCGCGCACCACGACAACCGCCTCGCCGATCTGCGTGAGCCGCCGCTGCAGGTTCTTCGCATCGCGGCGGCCGGCACGAAGGATGTACATGACCTCGTAGCCGGCGATGGCGCTGTCCGCGGGGCCGGTGCCCGGGGCGGGGAACCACTCGTCGTGCGGTGTGACCGGCAGGCCGAGCACCTCCGCGAGGGCCTCGATGATGATGACGAGGCAGACGGCACCCGCGTCGACCTTCCCGGTCTCCGCGAGTACCGGAAGCTGGCTGGTCGTTGCGTCCGTTGCCTCGTAGGCGGCGGCGAGGGCCGCTGCGACGACGTCGTCGACACCCGCACCGGGCGGCATCTCGACGGCGGTTGCCGCGACCTCCCGGGCGACGGTGATTATGGTGCCCTCCGCAGGCTCGGCAACTGCGCTGGTAGCGGCCGAGGCGAGCGCATCGAACGCGCGGATGACATCGTCACCCGTTGCGATCTCAAGACCCTCGAAGGTCTGCGCGATCGCCTGCAGCGACTGGGCGAGGATCACACCGGAGTTCCCGCGCGCACCCCACAGCGAGCCTTCGGCCAATGCGGCGGCAAGTTCCCCGAGGGTGGCGTCCGCAGGCAGTTCCTGCGCGCTCCGGGCCCCGGCGGACAGGGTGCGTACCACGTTGGAGCCCGTGTCCGCATCAGGGACCGGAAATACGTTGAGGGCGTCCAGCGACTGCCGCGCCGCGGCGAGTGAACGGAGCGCGAGATCGAACCAGCGGCGGGCTGTCGAAGCATCCAGGTGAACGGCCATCTTGCTCGTGAGGGTATCCTCTACTTCTGGACCTCACCGCCCAAGCACCGGCCACGGTGGAAACTTGTGCTCAATCGCACGTCCCTGTTGAGACGGCCGCAATTGAGAGGCCGGTCGCGGCGGGGGTATCATCGTGAAGTTGCCCCTGCGTGCCCACGCGCGCATCTCGATCTGTACAGGAGTTCCAACAATGGCTGCCGTCTGCGATGTCTGCGGGAAGCGTCCCTGGTTCGGCAAGAGCGTGTCGCACTCGCACGTGCGGACCTCGCGCCGCTGGGATCCGAATGTCCAGCGCGTGCGCGCGATCGTGAATGGCACTCCCAAGCGCCTGAACGTGTGCACGAACTGCCTCAAGTCGGGCAAGATCCAGCGCCACATCTGAGGTCTTGATTCCTGAGGCCTTGATTCCGCGCGAGGAGGCCGTCCGGCGGGCGGCCTTTTTCGTGCCTCCGGGTGCTCCCCGGCACCATTGGTAAGGCTCCGAGCTGAAGGTTAGGGCCCACCAGCTAACCATCAGCCCGGAACCTCACCAACTAGCCTGATCCCGGACGCGACCAGCCCTGTCCAGACTCGCGCCGGGCCGAACTTCGGTAACGATTCGATAGCTCTCATCCCTCAAGGTCACAGAAGCGGGGACACTGGGACCATGCGCAAGATGGCAATCGTGATCACGGTGGCAGCGACCGCGCTCCTCGCTGCATGTACCCCTTCCACTGGCGGCGACGCCGAGACGGCGGGGACGCCTTCCGCGACCGTCGCCGCATCGCCGACCGACACCCCCGAGCCCACGACGGCTCCCACGTCCGAACCCACCACGGGCGCGGACGGCGGCGCCGCAGGGGACGGCACCTCGCTCTACGAGAGCTGGGAGGGCAGCCCCGAAGACGTCTTCAGCTCCGTGGGCTTCGACTTCGCCGCCGGCGGCGAGTTGCTGCTCTCCGGCCTCACAGCGAATGACCCCGGAACCGAGCGCCAAGTGACGCTCGAGTTCGAGGGCAACGGCGCCATCGACTGGCAGACCCGGTACGTGGAGCAGGCGATCCAGGACGGCTCCGGTTTCGAGATCGACATGGGAGACTCCGGCGCGATCATGCAGATCCTTCTGCGCGGCATGCGCTACCCCGAGCCCAACGAGACCGTGATCACCGCGGCCGAAGCGGAGGGTATGGTCATCCGGGTCGATCCGCCGTTCGAGGGCCAGAGTTCCGTCTTCCTCGGCGTGCCCGAAGCGGTGAACTACCGGGTGGAGCTGACGGCCCCCGAAGGCCCGCCGGTCCTCACAGTCACGTTCCTCGGCGACTGACGCCCCGCCGCCGGCCCGCGGGCCGCGTGAAGTGATCCCAGCCACTCACGCGCGGACGTTCGCCCGCCACCGTGACGCCCGATCCTTCAAGAACCCGCCCTATCTCGACGAAACCACCGGGCAGCTCCACGCCCGGTGGGAACGTGGCGAGGAAACCGTGGTCCTCTCCCCCGGCAAGCACCCACGGCACGGGATCGGCGCCGAGTTCCCTCGCGGCGGCAGCCACCACCTCGTCGACGAGCCCGCTCGGCTCTTTCAGATCAATCGCCACGCCGGAGCGGCGCGCGACCCGGCCGGCGTCCCGCACCAGACCGTCCGATACGTCGATCATCGCGTGCACACCGCCTGCCGCGGCGGCGAGCGCCGGCGCGAGCGCGGGTCGGGGCCGGAGATATGTGGCAACGGCGGTCGCGAGCGCGCCGCCGTCGCCGACGTCACTCGCACTACCGAGCGCTTCGCCGACGCCACTCGCAGTCCCAGGCGCATCCCCGCCGTCGGAATCCCGGGGCTTCCCGGCCACCCCCGCCTCCTGACGGACGCGTCCATCGTTCAGCAGTGCC
>DASRMP010000076.1:0-6068 GCA_035647855.1 Actinomycetaceae bacterium
ATCTCGGAGTCTGTTCGGCCCCGCACGTCGTCGACCCGCGTCTTTGCGTTCCAGCTCGGACTGACAGGGGAGTCCCAATCGGAGACGTGAGATTGGTTATCCAGGCGAACCAGTCCCATACCGCTCAGTTCTCATACTGACCGGTTCTCACACGGCCCAGCACCACGGCTGGGGTGCGATCGCGGGCAGCTGCGGAACCTCGCGCCCCGTCTGGACTGTCGGCGACATTGGTCGCCGTGCTGGGGAACTTCAGACCCCGTCTGGGCGATGTGCTGGGGAACTTCAGACCTCCTGGGGAACTTCGCACCCCGTAGTCGAGGTGTGAAGTCCCCCAAGGGGTGGCTTCGGCGCAGCAGACGGGGTGTGATGCTCCCCAGCGGCGCCGTGCGGACGGCAAGACGGGGTGCGGTGTTCCCCAGTGGCCCGGTTTGGGACGTTGAAGGAGGTGCGGTGTTCCCCAGCGGCGCCGTGCAGACGACAAGACGGGGTGTGGTGTTCCCCAGCGGCGCTGTGCAGACGGCAAGACGGGGTGTGAAGTTCCCCAGCGGCCGAATCTGGGGACTCGAAGGAGATGCGACAGCGACGCTCCCCGAGCGGTCCGAAGCAAACTCAGAGATGCCCGCAGCACCGAGCCGATTCCAACGGCCCGTCGCTTGCCACAGCCACCACGACCACGCCACATAACGAGTGAAGCGCGGTCCCCGCTCCAAGAGGCCGTTGTGCTTTCGTGGGAAGCAGCTTCCGCGGGGTTTCTCGTCACTTCTGTAGGAGTTTCGGCAGTGCGTGCTGGTTTCGCACCGTCCAGGGTCGCTTGTGGGCCTCTTCAGCCGGTGGCGGAGCCTCCTGAACCAGTAGCAAAGCGACAAATGTAGGCGTTTGGCATCTTCTGTAGGCGTTTAATGCGCGTTTAACGCCTACAGAAGAATCCAAACGCCTACAGGAGACAAATCCGCCGGCCCGGAGGGACCGCGAACAAGCCAAAAAAGGGCCAAATCCACCCCTCGACGGCGTAGGCACCGGTCCACAGAGGCGAAACTCCTACAGTGGTGGCTTGAAAGCCGCGAGGTTCACCACCACAGGAGCATCCGTCGCGGCAATCACGTCATCCTCGGTCACGTCGGGCGCCAGTTCGATCAGCTCGAAGTGCGTGCCCTTGACGTCCAAAACGCCCAGGTTCGTCACCACCCGCTGCACCACGGCCTTTCCGGTCAGCGGCAGCGCGCACCGCTGCAGCAGCTTCGGCTTGCCCTTCTTCGTCAGGTGCTCCATCACGACGACGACCCGCTTCGCCCCATGCACCAGATCCATCGCGCCGCCCATTCCCTTGACCAGGGCGCCGGGCACCATCCAGTTCGCGATGTCCCCGTTGCAGGCGACCTCCATCGCGCCAAGCACGGCGACGTCGATGTGCCCGCCGCGGATCATCGCGAAGCTGGAGGCCGAGTCGAAGAACGATGAGCCGGGCTCAACCGTCACTGTCTCCTTGCCGGCGTTGATGAGGTCGGGGTCCACCTCGTCGTCGTAGGGGTAGCGGCCCGTGCCGAGGATGCCGTTCTCGGACTGCATGACCACGAAGACATCGTCGGGGAGGTAGTTCGGGATGAGCGTCGGTAGGCCGATGCCCAGGTTGACGTACTGGCCATCCGACAGTTCCTTGGAAGCGCGTTGAGCCATCTCGTGGCGGGACCAAGGCATCAGGCCTCCTGCTCGGGCCGTGCGGTGGTGGTCTCGGGACGTGCGGTGGTGGTCTCGGGACGTGCGGTGGTGGTCCGCTTCTCGATCATCTTCCTGTTCGCCTCTTCCGGCGTGAGCTCGACGATGCGCTGGACGAAAACGCCGGGCAGGTGCACATCGTCGGGGCCGATCACACCGGGCTCGACCACCTTCTCCGCCTCGACGATCGTCAGCCGCCCGGACATGGCCGCGGGCGGGTTGAAGTTCTGGGCGGCGGCGTGGAAGCGGCAGTTGCCGTGCCGGTCGGCGACGGCGGCGCGCACAAGGGCCACGTCGGAGACGATGCCGTGCTCCAGCACCATCTGTTTGCCGTTGAATTCGCGGACCTCCTTCGGCGGGGAGGCGACGGCGATACTGCCGTCCGGCGCGTACCGTAGTGGCATGCCGCCGTCGGAGACGAGGGTGCCGACGCCGGAGGGCGTGAAGAACGCGCCGATGCCGGCACCGCCGGCGCGGAGGCGCTCCGCGAGTGTGCCCTGTGGGGTGAGCTCAACTTCGAGCTCACCGGCGAGGAACTGGCGCGCGAACTCCTTGTTTTCGCCGATGTAGCTGCTGATTGCGCGCCGGATGCGGCCCGCGGCGAGGAGCCGGCCGAGGCCCGCCCCGTCGACGCCGAGGTTGTTGCTGACGATCTCGAGCTCGTCCGCGCCCTGGTCGAGGAGTGCATCGATGAGAATCCACGGAATGCCCGAGAGGCCGAAGCCTCCGACGGCGATCCGGGAGCCGGATCTGATGCCGGCCACCGCGTCGGCGGCCGATGCCACCACTTTGTCCATGATCCTTCTTCCTGGTGCCTTCCTGGCGCCTTCCCGGTGCCTTCCTGGCGCCCTACTGGTGCAGAGGTCAGCTGACGCGCTCGAACACGGCAGCCAGTCCCTGGCCGCCGCCGATGCACATGGTCTCCAGGCCGTAGCGGGCGCCGGAGCGCCGCATCTCGTACGCCATGGTCGCGAGAATCCGCGCCCCGGTTGCGCCCACGGGGTGCCCGAGCGAGATGCCGGAGCCGTTCGGGTTCAGCCGCTCGTCGAGCGGGGAGATGCCCCACTCAGCCAGCACCGCGAGAACCTGGGCCGCGAAGGCCTCATTCAGTTCGATCAGATCCATGTCCGCGAGCGTGAGCCCGGCACGCTCCAAAGCAACGTCAGAGGCCGCCACCGGCCCCACACCCATCCGTTCCGGCTCAACCCCGGCCACCCCCCAGCTCTTCAGCTCGAGGAGCGGCGTCAGGCCGCGGCGCTCCGCCTCTTCGATGGTGGTGACGATGCAGGCGGCTGCCGCGTCGTTCTGGCCGGAGGCGTTGCCGGCGGTGACGGTGGCCCCGGAATCGGACCGAAGCATGATCGGGCGCAGAGCCGAGAGCCTCTCCAGAGAAGTGTCCGGGCGGACGTGCTCGTCCGCGGAAACCGTGGTCACCGCGCCCCGGCGCCCGGACACGTCAACAGGAAAGATCTCCTGATCGAACCGGCCCGCGTCCTGCGCGGCGGAAGCCCGCTTGTGGGAACGCAGCGCGAGCTCGTCCTGAGCCTCGCGGCTGATGCCGTACTCGCGGCGCAGGTTCTCGGCGGTCTCAATCATGCCACCCGGGATCAAGTGGTCGCGGCCGCCCGCCGCAGAACGGGCGCGGGCGAGCCGGTCCGTAAGCTCAACGTTGCCGCGCACACCCTGGCGCAGCAGTGCGTAGTGCTCCACCTGGCTCATGGACTCGGCGCCGCCGGCAATCACCAGCGTGCTGACGCCCGTCTGCACCTGCATCGCACCCGTCAGGATCGCCTGCAGGCCGGAGCCGCAGCGGCGGTCCACCTGCTGACCGGGCACCTCGATGCCGAGACCGGCATCGAGCGCCACGATGCGTCCGAGCGCCGGAATCTCGCCGGAGGGGTTCGAGTTCCCAAGGATCACGTCGCTGACCGAGTTCTCCTCGAGATTGGCCCGGCGCGCGATCTCGCTCACCACTGGGGTCGCGAGCTCGGCCGCCGAGAGGCCGGCGAGACTCCCGAGGAACGCGCCGACCGGGGTCCGGAGGGGCTCACAGATGACGATCCTTCGCATCGGGCTCTCCTTAAATGTACTCCCACCTATTCTTCCATCAATTGCAAATAATTCTCTAATAACTGGGCTCGTTCGATTGATAACTGGTTTGCAACAATGCCCCGAAAATCCCATGTCTTCGCAGATCGTGCCACGTATTCACAGAATTTCCATCAACCAACTATTGACTTCCGGATTACCAGCCGTGAAGATCGAGAGAACGGTCAACGATGACGGCAGTGCGAGGAAGCCCCCACTTTTCCACGCCGGCGCGGGCGTGGTCTCGACGAAAGGTAGCGGCTCATGACGGCTCCGAGTGGTGCCGGTGTAAGAGGCGGCAGAACCGTCAACACGGTGCTCGGCCCCGTCCCTGCGGGCGATCTGGGAGTGGTCGCGGTGCACGAGGCGCTCCTGTCGGTGCTTCCGGGGGCGCAGTACGCTCCGGACATCACGATGGACAGGTCCGAGATCTTCGCGATTCTGGCCGGCAAGCTCCGGGCATTCAAGGCGGGGGGCGGCGGCACCCTCGTCGATGCCACGGGGATGTTCCACGGGCGCGATATCCCCCTCTACGAGGCGCTCGCCAAGTCCACCGGCGTGCACATCATCGCCTCCACGGGCCAGGGCCCGGAGGAGATGCTCGGCGGCTACTTCCTCACCCCGCAGACCAACCCACCCATGCCATGGCCGGCCGGGAAGTTCGCCGGCCTCTTCGCCAAGGAAGTCGCCGAGGGCATGGTGGTGCCGCGCGTCGAGCGGCGCGCCGCCGCCGGGCTCGTCACCACCGCCGCCACCCGCGAGGGCATGACCGCCACGGACGAGAGCCTGCTGCGTGGCGCCGCCCGCGCCGCAAGCGAGACCGGAGTCGCCGTCTCCTTCCGCCACGGCGCGGACCCGCTCGCCGAACTGGAGGTCGTCCTCTCCGAAGGCGTTCCCGCGGAGCGCGTGCTGGTCGGCGGGATGGATCGCGCGGACGCCGTCGCCAATTACGCGCCGCTCGAGGTGGCCCGCCGGGGCGCGTACGTCGGCCTCGACCACGCAGGTACGAACAGTGACCCCGATTTCGTCGACGACGAGGCCCGCGCGGTTCTCGCCGTCGAACTGATCGCGGCGGGGCTCGCGAATCGGATCATCCTCTCCTCCAACGCGATCGGCGTGGCAAAGGGCGTGCCCGAGTCCGCCGTGGACTACACGTACGTGCTCGCCAGCTTCGCGCCACGGCTCCGCTCGCTCGGCGTGAGCGAGGCGGACCTGCACAAGCTCCTGGTGGACAACCCCCGCGAGCTCCTGGCCGTTGACTCGCGCGCCGCGGCAGGAAAGGTGAAGTAGATGTCCAAGGTGAACACGGTGCTCGGGCCGATCGCGCCGGAGGAACTCGGATTCGTCGCGATCCATGAGCACATCGGCTACGGAATGCCCGGCAGCGAGCTGGACACCCGGTGGTGGAAGAGCCCCGAGCAGCGCTACGAGGAGACAGTCCCCAAGCTGCGCAAGTTCCACGAGTACGGCGGCCGGACGTTCGTCGAGGCCACCGGTATCTGCAACGGCCGCGATCCCGCCTACTACCAGTCCTTGTCAGACAAGACCGGCGTGCACATCGTGGCGTGCACTGGCTTCGTGGGCGGGGATACGGCACTGCCGCACTTCGCGCGGGCGTCCGTCGAGTACCTCGCGGAGGTCTTCGTCCACGAGATCACGGTCGGGATTGAGAACACCCGCGCGAAGGCCGGAATCATCAAGGTGGGCGTCAGCCGCGGCGGCCGCATGACCGCCCTAGACAAGCGCATCTACCGCGCCGCCGCCCGCGCCGCCCGCGAGACCGGCGTGCCGATCCTGACGCACCTCGCCATCGACGCGGAGCCCGCTATCGAGATCTTCCGCGAGGAGGGCCTCCCCCTCGATCGGGTACTCTTCGGTCACGCCGACGACGGCGTCAACTTCCAGGCGACCCGGGACACGTGGATAGCCGAACAGGGCGGCAAGGTCGGCTTCGACACCTTCGGGTACGAGACCGAACTGCCGGACCCGCCGTTCTGGGCCCGCCCCCGCAAGGAGCGCTTGGACCACTTCCTCGGATTCGTCGAGGAGATGGGAATCGAGACCGTGCTCGCCTCAGCGGACGCGAACTGCAGCCCGCTCGGCTGGCCGGGCGTCAGGGGCCACACGGTCAACTACATCTTCGAGGTCCTCATCCCGGACCTTCGCAACGCCGGCTGGGACGAGGCGAGGATCGAGACGCTCTTCGTGAAGAACCCCGCCGAATTCCTCACGATGAAGACCTGAACAGTACGGCAACCACCCACCCC
>DASRMP010000077.1:0-12291 GCA_035647855.1 Actinomycetaceae bacterium
CGGCGGTGGCTGCAGCGGCGCGGGCGCGGTAGTGCGTCCACTCCGAGCGATCGCGTGCGACCTCGCGGTGATCTGTCGCGTACACGTGATCGAACATCTCGACGGCGTCGCCCGCCTTGTTCGCCTTCGTGGACTCGCGGACGTCGCGGGCGAGTCCGGCGGCGTCGTCGTCGACCTGTTGGAAGAACGAGCCGTCCGCGTGACCCTCGCGCTCGAGGAGCGCGCGCAGACGGGCGATCGGATCCTTGGCGGCCCACTCGGCCTCTTCCTCGCGCGAGCGGTAACGGGTGGGATCGTCGGACGTGGTGTGGGCGGCCATTCGGTAGGTGACGAGTTCGAGGAAGAAGGGGCCGCCGTCGTTGTGAATGTGCTCGAGCGCGTAGCGCGTGGCCGCGTAGGACGCGAGGATGTCGTTGCCGTCGACGCGGAGGCGCGGGATACCGAAGCCGTCCGCGCGCTGCGCGATGGGCACACGGGACTGGACCGAGCTGGGGACCGAGATCGCCCAATGGTTGTTCTGGACGATGAAGAGCACGGGTGCGTTGTTCGAGGCCGCGAAGATGAGGGCCTCGTTCGAGTCGCCCTGGGAGGTGGCGCCGTCTCCGAAGTAGCAGACGACGGCTTGCGACGGATTCTCGACGCCGCGGCGGCGGTCCTGCTGAATCGCCATCGCGCGGCCGACCGCATGCAGCGTGTGCGCCCCGATCACGAACGTGTAGATGTGGAAGTTGTGCTCGGCAGGGTCCCAGCCGCCGTGGCGGGTGCCACGCATGACGGGGAGCAACCGCGCGAGGTCCATGCCGCGAACTGAGGCGACGGCGTGCTCACGGTAGCTCGGGAACACGAAGTCCTGTTCCGGCGTGGCCATCGCCGAGCCGACCTGCCCGGCCTCCTGACCGAGGCAGGACGCCCAGAGGCCGAGCTCGCCCTGACGTTGGAGGGCGGTGGCCTGCTGGTCGAAGGCGCGGGCGCGGACCATGTGACGATAGGCGTCGCGGAGACGGTCCGGGGTGAGTTCGGCGGCGTAGGCCGCGATCCTGGCCGCGATGCCGGCCATGGCCTGGCCATTCTGGTATCCGGGGCCATTGGCGGTGGTGGACAGGTCAGCGGTGGAAGCTGACTCGTGCGCCGATGTCTCGGACGGACTTGCGGCCAAACGCGTTCCGTCTGTGTCCAGCAGTTTCAGCGTGGGAATCATGCGGGTCCTTCCTTGCCTACGCCAGCGTAGGTTACGGTCCCGTATGTTGGATTTGGCAGTTACCCACAGTGTTGTGCGCCCGCGACGATGGGGAATCGTGCAGCGTGTGCGCTGCCGCACTGCTGCGCTGCCGCACCGCCGGCTGCGCCTGTGTGCAGCCACTCCCACTTCCGCACGAGCCTCGCACCGGCGCCTGCACCGCCGGCTGCGGGCATCTCGTCCGTGACTTTCGGTCACTACTGTAGAAGTTTCGCCCCCGCGGACCGCCTCCCGCCCCGGCGCGGGCCAGATTTGGCCTCTTTTGGCCCGTTCGCGGCACCTCCAGAGAGGCAAATTCGTCTCCTGTAGGTGTTTGACCTCTAGTGTAGGCGTTTGACGCGCGTCAGACGTCTACACTAGAGGTCAAACGCCTACGGTAGTCGCACTGCCACTGGTTCAAGAGGCTCCGCTACCGGTTGAACAGGCTGAAAAGCACCTCGGGACCGCACGAAACCAGCACGCGTCGTCGAAACCCCTACAGAAGTCACAGGACACCGACGGAAGTGCCTTCCCGGCTAAGCGCAACAGGCCCCAAGGCCGCCTGAGAGCCTCCTCCCGCCGGCTTCGGGGCCGCTCGCATACCCTGGGACGATGACGACGAAGTCAGGACCCCCGAACTCCGAACGCGCGAGCGCGACCACCCCTCGCCCCGCACCGAGAAAGCGCAAGCGTAAGCGCATCCAGCAGGGCTGGATCCCCGACCATCATGGCGCTTGGGCCATGATCATCATTCCGGCGCTCTCGGGCGCGATCATCGCCGGGTTCGGCTGGATCCACCTGCCGCTGCTGCTCTTCTGGTGGATCGGCTACTTCTTCTTCCAGGCCGCGATGCTCTGGCTGAAATCCCGCCGCAAGCCCCGCTACTTCCCGCCTGTCAGGGCGTACGCGATAGCGGCGATCCCGTTCGGCGCGGCGGTGGCCGTGATGCGGCCCCAGTTGGCGTTCTGGGTGTTCGCCTTCGCCCCGCTCATCGCGATCGCCGTCTGGTCCACGCTCAACCGCAAGGAACGGAGCTACCTCAACGACACCGCCACCATCCTCGCCGCGTGCCTGATGCTGCCCGTGACGTTCCATGCCAACGCCTCACACGGCGACCCCCGCTGGATCTGGGTGTGGCTCGTGTTCGCGATACAGTTCGCCTACTTCTGGGGCACGATCCCGCACGTCAAGGCGCTGATCCGCGAGCGCGACCGCCCGGAGGCAGCACTCTTCTCCACGATCTACCACGTGGCGATGTTCGTGATCGTGACAGTGCTGGTCCTCTTCGGGCTGTACGAGCCCGCTCTCTGGGGCGGCTGGTTCCTGGCCATCGTCTGGGCTTTGCTGGCGCTCCGCTCCTACGTGATGCCGTGGTGGCAGCGGCGCACGAAGCCGCTGAAGCCGCTGACGCCGATCGTCATCGGCTTCACGGAGATCGGCTTCTCCCTCCTGATCGTCGCCGCGCTGCTGATCTGAGGCCGACGAATCTCGCTATTGACACCACCACACCACCGGACATATCGTTTGTCGATAATATCGAAACTCGATAAATCCTGACGGCTCTGCTCGCCCGATTCAACCCGGTTGCCGCCGTCGTCGGGAACTAGAACGGACGGTGTGAACATGAAGGACCGGCTCACGGCCGTACTCCCGTGGCTGGCGCTCGCCGCGGTGTGGCTTCTCGGCATCGGCGCGGTTTTCGCGCTCGTGGCGCAGTCGCTGACATTGCTGATGCAACGCCGCATCTTCGGCCCCCCGGACATGACGGTCACCGTCTGCGATGTCCCCAACTTCTGCGCCACCACCGGCCCCGAGGAGGACCCCCTCCCCCTCGATGCCTTCTCTCGCAGCACGCAGATCCTGGCCGCGATCCCGGGCCTGATCCTCATCGGAATGATCCTGGTGGCGATGATCCTCGGAACCGGT
Source organism: Actinomycetaceae bacterium (assembly GCA_035647855.1). Taxonomy (GTDB): domain Bacteria; phylum Actinomycetota; class Actinomycetes; order Actinomycetales; family Actinomycetaceae; genus JAAZBW01. The sequence continues at coordinate 3,143 of DASRMP010000077.1, forward strand.
GTCATGAGGAGAATCAGCCGAGGCGATGCGTTCGCCCTGAAGACCGTCCGCGCCCTCGGCGGCGCCTCCCTCGTGCTACTCGCCGGCGGCGCGGTCACGTTCGCGCTGGAGAAATGGTCGTTCGAGCGCGCGATGGCCGAGGCAACCACCTACATCAACACGCACATCGCGTCCGAGGCGAGCATCACGGTCGGTATGACGCCGCAGTTCCCGAGCCTGGCGATGCTCTTCGGCATTCTCGGACTCGCCGCATGGGCCGCATTCCGCCAGGGCGCGGCGATGCGCGAGGAACTCGACAGTGTCATCTGAAGCGCCGCACCGGATCGTCTGCACCCTCGACCGCGTGCTCGAGGACCGCGGCGTCACCCTCACCGAACTCTCGAACCGCACGGGCATCACGCTCGCGAACCTCTCGATCCTCAAGACGGGCAAGGCGCGCGCCGTGCGTTTCACGACCCTCACCGCGATCTGCGACGCCCTCGCGTGCGCACCCGGTGACCTCTTCGAACTCGCCGGTAACGGCCCGACGACGGCGTAGGTCCCGTCAGGGGCGCCACTCGTTCAGCATGTCGATGACGGCGTCGTTCGCCTCGGGCTCGCCGATCGCGATTCGCACGCCCTCGCCGGGGAACCCGCGAACGAGGAGGCCGAGATCGGCGGCATCGAGAACGAAGCGACCAGTGGACTCACCGAGCGGCAGCCAGAAGAAGTTGCCCTCGGCCTCGGGGATGTCCCAGCCGGCGTCCCGCACCGCGCCGAGTACGCGCACGCGCTCGGCAACGGTCGCGTCCACCCGCGCGAAGATCTCCCCCTCCCGGCGGAGTACCTCGACGGCGGCGCGCTGGGCGAGCGCGTTCGTCCCGAACGGCGTGGACGCCGCCCGGACACCCGCGATCAGTTCCGGCGCTCCGACGGCGAAGCCCGCCCTGAGACCGGCGAGCCCGTATGCCTTCGAGAACGTTCGCAGCAGGATGATGCCCGGGTACTCGTCGATGAGGTCCATGCCATCGACGGCATCCTCCGCCCGCGCATACTCCCGATAGGCCTCGTCCAGGACGATGGCGATACGCGAGGGCACACGCTCGAGGAACTCGCGGAGTTCCTTGTCCCGAAGTACGGGACCGGTCGGGTTGTTCGGCGAGCACAGCAGTATGAGGCGTGTGCGGTCGGTGACGGCCTCCGCAATGGCTGCGAGGTCATGGCGGCCGTCCGCGGTGAGCGGCACCTTGACCGAGGTGGCGCCCGACGCCCCGACCACGATCGGGTACGCCTCGAACGAACGCCACGGGTAGATGACTTCGTCGCCGCTCTCGACCAGGGCCGTCAGCACATGCTCCAGCACCGCGACCGAGCCGTTGCCCGTGACGATCCGCGTGCGATCGACGCCGAGCCGGTCCGCGACTGCCGCGGTGAGTTCCGTGGCGTGCATGTCCGGGTAGCGGTTCACGTCCGCGAGCGCGTCCGACAGCGCCGCCAGCAGACCCGTGAGCGGGGGGTTGGGGTTCTCGTTGGAGGAAAGCTTCCACATGGGGTGCCCTGTGCTGCGGGCGCCGGGAACGTAGGCGGGGAGCGCAGCGATGGCAGGCCGCAGTTGTGGAAGGTCGTTCGAAGGGTTCACCATGGTCCAAGCATGTCATCTCGCTACGACGGCCCCGCCTGCGCTCTCGAAGTGACTCGCGCCTCGCCTGTGGCGCACGATCTCGCACGGCGCCGGGCGGCATGCGAGAATCTGGCCCATGAGTTTTCTGATTCGCTTGATCGTGAACGGTGTCGCCATCTGGCTGACCTCGCTGCTCCTCGATGGGATCGAGATGGACCTACCGGGAGACACGCTGCAGGCGATCATCTTCGTTGGCGTCATCGCTCTCGTGTTCACGCTGGTAAACATGATCATCCGGCCCGTCGTGAAGGTGGTTTCCCTCCCGCTCCTCCTGCTGACACTCGGTCTGTTCTCGTTCGTGGTCAATGCCCTGATGCTGATGCTGACCGGGTGGCTCTCGGACCAGATCGGCTACGGCCTCACCGTGGACGGCTTCTGGTGGGCCCTGGGTGGATCGATCGTGATCTCGATCATCGCGACGATCCTCAACGCAGCCCTTCCGGACACCCGGGAGAGCGACCGCCGCCGGTGACGTAGTCCTCAGTCCCGGTAGCCGAGGTGGTCCCGGACTCGCTGCCATGCGTCCGCCAGGTCGGTCCGTTCGAACTCGAACACGAACTGCGTCGTCGACGACGACGACGACGGCGACGGCGCACCCTCCTTTCCCCATCCCACCGCCTCCTCGAATGCCTGGAACTGCGCGGCCACGTGTTCGTCGGCCGCAATTGATGCCTCCAGTCCGTGGTGGTACGAGGCGAGATCGTGGGGATGCCACGAGCCCTCGATCGGTTCCTTGGCGTCGAAGACGACCGTCATGTGGTTCTCGGAATTGGTGTTGGCGAGCCCGTCCAGCGCCGGAACGAAGTCACGAGATGACTCCAGGTTGGTCACCCGTGTCTCCTCGGGGATTCCCCCGATCTGGCCCACCGGCGATCCGAGCGTGACCACGTGGTCGATGCGGACTGCCTCCCGGAGGCGTGGATCGGCAGCGAGTTCCGCCGCGGCGATGCCGCCCTGCGAGTGACCGATCAGGGAGACGGTGTCGTTCCTGCCGATCGGCAGGCTCCGCAGTGCCGCCCCGAGCGCCGGCACGAGGTCATCGCTCTGGTCGGCCATCATCTGGAGGTTGGAGAGGTAGTCCTGCGGGTTCGGATGCGCGAACTTCTCACGCGTCCCGGGGATGACCATCAGCCAGGAGACCGCGCCATCGGGCGCCTGGTTGCGCAGCACTCCGATTCGTCCGGCGCCCGCCTCGCGTGACTCTGCCGCAAGACCTTCCGAGTACTCGATCAGCTCGGCGTAGTCACTGATCGGCTCCACGGACTGGCCGTCTCCGGCATCGAGTCCCCGTGCCCACACCTCGTCCTCATCCCGGTACTCCGCCACGCCCTCCGAACCGCCGTCGCTCCTGGAGAGCGAGACACCCACGTTCCCGTGGAAATGATCGAAACCGGTCACGCCGAGAAGACTCCCGGCAACGAACGGCACCGGTGCCACGCTTCCGCGAGCGCGTCCCACGTCGTCGCCGGCCGTGACACCCAGGGGATTGATCAACCCGCCGAGACGCCCGGCAACGCGAGCGAGGGCCTGCTGCGTGGTGGCGTTGCGACCCTCAGGCGCGGTGAGCGCGCGCCAGAGATCGAAGCCCGCGCCGAGGGTCCCGCCCACCGCCAGTTCCCGGTCCCACACCGCTGGCGCCTCGGCCGCTGGACCCGTGTTCCAGATCGCCTCGTACCAGGCCAGCGGCGCCACGGTCTCGGCCTGCCGCGCCAGCACGGCACCCACCGTCTCCTCCGCCGCCTCGTACTGCTCGACGGCGAGGGCGAGCGCCTCGCGCAGGTCTCGGCACCGCTTCCGGAACGCGGTCACCGAGACCACGCCGTTGAGCGCATCGATAATCCGCCCGCGCGCCCGTTCGGCGTTCGCCGGCGCCGTTGCACTCTCGGCCGTGACCGTCATGACCGCGGCACCCAGGTCCGCGAGCGCCCGGTTTGCCTCGTCGATCGCGCCATCCAGGAACACGGAGAGGTCGCGCAGATGCTGCGTTTCGACGATCTCCGCTCCCCCGCCGAACACGTAGATGGTGACATCGTCCAATGTGCCGCTCGGCATCAGAGCACCCCCAGCGCGCGCTGCACTGCAGCCTGCTCCGCCTGGCAGGCGGCGACCGCCATCCGCGCACGTGTGAGCTCCAGGCCAACCCCGGATCCGAGGTTCACGATCTCCTGCCGCTGGCGTTCGTACTGGTTCGCCGCGTCCCCGGACCAGGGCTCCGGCACCGCAGCCGCCACCAGCGCCCCTGCGTCCGCGATGCGTTCCTGGGCCCGGTCCACGAGGAGCCGCACATCGTCGAATCCAGGCATCGCCTCTCCTCTCCCTCCCGTCCGATCCGCCGGCACAGCCGGAGTCACCCGGTAATCCGGGTGCCTCGATGCTCGCGCGCCGCACCCGACTCGCGCAGCTCGCCGTCATCGACCGGTGGATGGTGCCCCACCAGTCGAACTTGTGGACCGCCGCGCGGTACGGGAGACAATCGGCTCATGACTGCATTCCGCAAACACGGTTCCGCCGCCGCAATCGCGAGCGAAGCCACCTCTCTGCGGTGGCTCGCCGGGGCCATCGACGACGGCGGAGCGCCCGTGGTCCCGCTCCTCGCCGTCGGCGACGGTTGGCTGGAAACCAAACGGCTCCGGCCGTCCCGGCCATCCCGCGACGAAGCAGCGGAGTTCGGCCGCCGGCTCGCGGCCACCCACGCCGCCGGCGCCCCGTGGTGGGGTGCGCCACCTCCGGACCTCGATCCCGGCGACTCCCGCCTCGCCGAACTCGTCCAGCCCGTCTTCGGCAATCCCGACGACGCCCCCACCACCTGGGGCGAGCTCTACGCCGAGCATCGTGTCCGGCCGTACGTACGCATGGCCGTCGACGCCAGGGAGCTCTCCCCTGGTCAGGCGCGCGTGGTCGAGGCCGCGCTCGCCCGGATCGCCGAGGGCGAATTCGACACGCCCCAGCCGCACGGTTGCCCCGACGTCGCGCGACTCCACGGCGACCTGTGGGGCGGCAACGTCCTGTGGGCATTGACCGGCGCGGGCGGCACGCAGGGCACGCTCATCGATCCCGCCGCCTACGGCGGCCACGCCGAGACGGACCTCGCCGAGCTCGCGCTCTTCGGCTCGCCCCACCTCGAGAGCACTCTCTCCGGTTACGACGACGCCGCTCCCCTGGCGCCCGGCTGGCGTGAACGCGTCCCGCTGCATCAACTGCACATGCTCGCGGTCCATGCCGCGCTGTTCGGCGGCGGCTACGGCGGCCGGCTCACCGCGGCGGCCCGTCAATACGCGTAGACGCACTTCGCGGGTTAGCGTAGACCATGATCTCGCTCATCGGACCCGGTGCCGTAGGGGGTTTGCTCGCGGCGCTGATCGCACGTTCCGGCCAGAAGGTGACGGTGGTGGCGCGTCCCGCCACGGCCGCTCGCATCGCCGAGCGCGGCATCAGGGTGGAGTCCGAGCAATTCGGCAGCTTCTCCGCGAATCCTTCGGTGCAGTCGATTCCCGTGATGAACGCGCCCGCGCTGATCACCGTGAAGCAGTACGGACTCGCAAACATCCTCCCTGACCTCGCCTGGGCCAAGCCCCATGAGGTGCTGAGCCTGCTGAACGGACTGGTCCACGCCCCTCTCATCCACGCCTCGTTCGGCACCGCGACACCGCGCACGGCGAACGGCTCGATCGGCGTCCTGGTGGTACGCCGCCCGGACGGCGTCATCGCCCACGAGAGCGGGTTCATCACAGTGAACGTGCCGGCGAGCGCTGCGGACTGGCGCCTGGTCGCCGTACTGCGCGAGGCCGGCGTCGACGTGAACGCCAAGGGAACCGAAGACGAAGTGCTGTGGCACAAGCTGCGATTCCTCGCACCGATGGCGCTTCTCACGGCGTGGACCGACGAACCGCTCGGCAAGGCGCTGGCCCACGATCCGGACACCACGAACGCTCTGATCGAGGAGGTCGCCGCCGTCGCGACTGCCGAAGGTGTCCCAACGAATGCCGCGAAACTGCGCGATTCCCTCTACGACACCCGACCGGACGCCAAGTCCTCTCTCGCTCTCGACGTCCGCCGCGGCGGCCCCGCCGAACTCAACGCACTCGGCGAGGACATCATCTACCGGGCAGGCCTGCACCACATCGCGGTCCCCACGTTCGAGCGTCTCGTGGCCACGATCGGTGCCCGGGTCAGCTCGCGCTGACAGCTCCTCGACCTTGAGGCCCTTGTCGTCGTCGCTTCTCACTCGACACCAACCCACGTCGCGGAGTACGTTTCGCGCGACATGCTGCGATGATTGACCCATGCCCGTCGATCTGACCCACCTGAACATCCCACTGGGCCCGCTGGACGGCCGCTACCGCGGCATCGTGTCACGGCTGGTCAATCACCTCTCCGAGGCGGCGCTCAACCGCAACCGGCTCATCATCGAGATCGAGTGGCTGATCCACCTCACCCAGGTGGGCGCTATCCCGGGCGCGCCGGTTCTCTCGGCCGAGGAGCAGGAGTATCTGCGTGCCATACCGGAGGACTTCGGCGCCGCGGAGATCGCGGAACTCGGCGAGATCGAGCGGGAGACGCGGCATGACGTCAAGGCGGTCGAGTACTTCCTCAAGAAGCGCCTCGACTCGGCGCCCGGCGTGATCGGCGAGCATACGGTGCTGCCGCGCGTGCATGAGATCGTCCACATCTTCTGTACCTCGGAGGACATCAACAACCTCGCCTACGCGATCGGAATCCGCGGCGCGCTCCACGAGGTGTGGCTGCCCGCCGCGGGTGACCTGATCCTGGAGATCGAGGGGATCGCCCGGACCTACGCCTCGCAGCCGATGCTCGCCCGCACACACGGCCAGCCCGCCAGCCCGACCACGCTCGGTAAGGAGTTCGCGGTCGTCGCGATGAGACTCAACCGGCAGTTCGCCCGCCTCAACCAGACGGAGATCCTCGGCAAGCTCAACGGAGCGACCGGGACGTACGGCGCCCACGTGGCAGCCGTCCCGGAGACGGACTGGGAGGAAGCGTCGCGGACGTTCGTCGAGGGGCTCGGTTTCACCTGGCACCCGCTGACCACCCAGATCGAGCCGCACGACTGGCAGGCCGACCTGTTCGCGGACATGGCTCATTTCAACCGGATCCTGCACAACCTCGCGACCGACGTGTGGACCTACATCTCGCTGGGCTACTTCAAGCAGAATCTCGGCGCGCACGGCTCCACCGGCTCCTCCACGATGCCGCACAAAGTGAACCCCATACGCTTCGAGAACGCGGAGGCCAACCTCGAGGTCTCCTGCGCGCTCCTGGACACGCTCGCCGCCACGCTCGTCACCTCGCGCCTTCAGCGCGACCTCACGGACTCGACGATGCAGCGCAACATCGGCTCGGCGTTCGGTCATTCCCTGCTCGCGATCGACAACGTCACCCGTGGCCTTGCGGGCCTCGACGTCGACCACGCCGCCATGGCGCGCGACCTCGATGACAACTGGGAGGTCCTCGGCGAGGCGATCCAGTCGGCCATGCGGGCGGCGTCGGCGGCGGGCGTCGAGGGCCTCGGAGACCCGTACGAGCGGCTGAAGGAACTCACACGCGGACGCCGCGTCACAGGTGATGACCTGCGTGAATTCGTTCACAGCCTCGGGCTGCCGGCAAACCTGGAAGAGCGCCTCGCAGCGCTCACACCTGCGGATTACGTGGGTCTTGCGCCTGCGCTCGTGCGCCACATCAATGGGTGATAGCGAACGTCACAGCTGCCTGACGGCCGCATGTCCCCTACGGTGGACATCGTGTTGACGACTCCCAGCGCGCTCCTCGCAGCGCCGCTTGCCGCCATCTCCACCGCGCCCATGGCGCAGGCCGCCTTCTCGGTATCGGCCGAAATCGCCACCACGGAAGAACTGACCGGTATCGCGAAGTGGTCCGTCGAGATCATCGAATGGCTGGGCGGACCCGGCGTGGCGTTCCTCATCGCGCTCGAGAACCTCTTCCCGCCCCTGCCGTCCGAGGTGATCCTGCCGCTTGCGGGCTTCACGGCGTCGCTCGGGAGCTTTTCGCTGCTTGCGGCGATCCTGTGGTCTATCACGGGCTCCGTTTTCGGCGCCGGCGCGCTCTACTACGTGGGTTATGTCCTCGGCCGCGAACGCACGCGCAAACTCATGGGCGCCCTGCCCCTCGTGAACGTGAACGACGTTATCAAGACCGAGGCATGGTTCGACAAGCACGGCCATTGGACCGTTCTCATCGGCCGCTTGATCCCGATCTTCCGGTCCCTGATCTCGATCCCCGCCGGGGTCACGGGCATGCCTCTTCCCAAGTTCCTCGCACTGACCACACTCGGCTCGACCGTCTGGAACGTCATACTCGTGAGCGCCGGCTTCATTCTCGGCGAGAACTGGCATCTCATCGAGCCGTACATCGACGTGTTGTCCGACATCGTCATCGTCACCGTCATCGTCCTGGTGGCCGTCTTCGTCGTCTGGCGGCTCACGCACCGCCCTAAGACGCTTGCCACGGCTGAGGAGTGAGTCCCGGCGTCGGGTAACTTGGACGGCATGACTGTCGTTCTGCAGAAGGCCGTGACCCCCGCCCAAGTCCAGGCGTTCCTCAACGAGGGCTTCGACCGCATCGGCGGCTACATGGTCCGTGCCGGCGAGGTTTCGGACGTCACGGCCGTCGCCGATCTGCGGCGCCTGCACCACACCGACTACGAAGGCTCCCCCTTCGCCGGCGACGGCCCGCTCCACATACTGCATGTCGACCGCTCGCCGTCGTGGCAGCTTGTTCCCGCCTCGAAGATGGTGGAGCGGGACGTCATGTCGACGTCAGGGACGGTGGAGGTCAACGAGCAGCTCGTCGAAGTGCTCTTCCTCGACCACACCCGCCTGACGAACGGCGCCCGGTTGTGGCGCTTCGAGGAGGGCGAGACACCGGTCCTCGTGGCGACCTACCTCGGGCCCGCGTATGGCTGGCAGGACCACAGCGCCGGCGGCGCACTGAAGACCGGCACGCCCTACCCGTCCACGGGAGCCCTCGCCGTCGTCGAGGAAAAGGCCTTCGTCGCGGACGTCATCTCAGGCGACGACGGCGTCCCCACCTCGATCACGGCGGTCGCCGCGGTGGACCCTGGCGGCGATCTCGGCTTCTCGCAGAATGACGTGGGCCTGTGGGTGCGGGCGTTCGAGCACGCCGAGCTGTCCGCGTTGTTCGAGTTGCGCGTCACCGCCACGTGGAACGATCTGCCGGTGCTGGTGGTACAGGTGTTCCGCATGCCCGATGGCAGCCGCGCCCAGCGGATCTTCTCCATCGCCCGCGACTGGGAACGGGCGCGCGCTGCCGGCCTCACCGAGCTCGAGCTCGGCGTCTGGGAGGCGAACGTCTCCGCTGATGAGGTTACGAACGTCGGGCCGCAGGAGGTTGCGGCGCAGCCGTGGATGACCGAGAAGCAGAAGGAGCGGGTCGCAAAGGCTCAGGCGGCGAGCCGTCAGAACGTCCTCAAGGACGGGGCCGGGGCCGGGGG
>DASRMP010000078.1:0-3330 GCA_035647855.1 Actinomycetaceae bacterium
AACCAGAAATACACGGTGTCCTCAATGTTCGCTATTTGGTGCATTAGAGGTTCGCCCTCCTGAAGAGGCTGTTGCCGAGGTTGGGGCCTGCGAAGTATGCGCGGCCTGTGCTACCCACCGCCACCAACTCTCCCGCCGTCGCGAACGTCGCGGGGGAGGAGAGCATGAGGTGGTGCAGGGCGGCTTCGTCGGGCGTCACAGTCCGCAGCAGCACCGCCACCGCGAAGAACCGGCCGTCGAAGGAGTCACCACTGCTGTTTCGGTGATGACCGCCAATCTTATTCGGGTTATCGCCGCCCGCGATGTTCTGCGCGGCGCTGCCGCTGATGCTGGCGGCCCCAATCTCCGCACCATCTCTCAGCACCACAGTCTGCCCGTCGCGGTCGAATGAGCAGGCCATTGAAATTGCCGTCCCGACCGGCATTGTCTCCGCGGCCGTATTAAAGGGGTAAGTGTATCGGGTTCCGCCATTCAGCTCAAAAACCAGCGACGTGGCATTTCCGGCTCGCCGAATATTCCATCCGGTGTAAGGCGAGTTCCATGCGCGCCCGTCGAAGTAGTTTCTATCCTTTGCATTTACGTCCGCCTCGGAGCGCCAGAGCACCGAAAAGTCTGAGGTGCCCGGCGATGCTGCCGTGCTGCCGACCGGCACCTCGACACGGTCTGCCCCCGTCCCGAAGTCCAGCGCCCAGCTTCCGTCTGCCTGCTCCACCCACGACCACGACGTCCCCACGATACCCGCATCCGCGCCGTTTGCCGTCCGATCGTAGACAGTGCCCCCCGCCCCCTCCTCCATCGGCCACCATGCCACGATGTCCGCAGGATACGTGTTCTGCTTCCACGCGGTTGTCGGAGCCGCCGCGCTATCATTCCCCACCCACGCATAGATCGTGGTATCCGCACTCGCGGCCAGCGACGGAACCCCGACGTAGAGGTGCGCACTCTCGCCTGCCACGTCAAGGCGCGGGTCATCGTAGTAAAGCTCGACCGTGCCTGCCTCGTCACTGGAGAAGCGCAGGTCCGCGCCGGTGGCCTGCATCTCTGCCCACGCCCCCGCAGGGAAGTGAGCGTCAGTCACGAGGCACGGCCAGTCCGCGACAGGCGCGCTGATCACGCTGTCCGCGTTGATGTCGATAGGCCACTTGTGGCTCCAGCCGGTGGGAAACGCCACGCGCTACACCTCCAGCTTGTCGAGCGCGTCAACTTCCGGGAGCGCCACCGCCGCGTCCACCGACACCTTCAGCTCCACGAACGCCTCCACCAGCCCCTGCCACTCAGTCGCGTGGTGGCCCTTCGCCTCGGCCCGGAACTGCTCGGTCTTCGCCGGGAGCGCCGCGAGTGTCGCCTGCGCCTGCTTGAGCGTGTGTGCGGCCCTCTGCACCTGCTGGCGTGTCTGCGTGATGACTGCGGCAGCGTCGTCGATAGCGGCTTTCTGGCGGTCTTCAGGGATAGGCATTCTCGCATCATTCCTTGGCGTCAGCATTAACACACCCCGCAGTGCGTGATAGATACGGCGCTATGCAATCGGCTCCTCGGCTATCGGCTCGCGGGTCTCGGTCATGGCGCTACCCTCCTCAGTCCAGCGACAACACGAGGCTGCCAATCTCGAATGACACGTCGATGCCGCTCACGAGGTTGGCGGTCTCTGGCGTGCCCCCGCTGTCCACGATCTTCCCGCTGGCCATGAGGCTGCCGCCCGTCTCGGCCGTGTGGATCCCGAAGTGCGTCACCTCGCCCCAGTTACTCTCGGTCGTGCCGAAGTCCACCACGGCGCTGTTGGCCGCCTCGCCGCCACTCGCCGCCGCCCAGCTTGTGTTGTTGATCCGCGCGTAGTCTGCCTGTGCGACCTCAGCTCCCGCGCCGTCCGGGTCGCCGACGTAGAGGCTTACCCACCACGCCGTGGGCTGCGCCATCGCATCGCCGCCGAGGAAATGGTCCAGCACCAGCAGCTCGTATGCGTCACTGAAACCGCCCATCACGATCACTCCTCATCCTGCTAATTGGTAGGCCCCGCGGCCGCCGGGTGGTCAGGCCGGAAGCCGCGGGTTCGCGCGCCCTGGGTTCCCCCCGAAAGCGCCTACGGCCCGATGGTGAACTCGAGGTCGATGGCAAACAGCCGCATGTCCGCGTCCACCGTGTCGTCGGCGTGCGCGGGCGTCCGGCGCAGCCGGACCAGCACCAGGTCGTCGTCCGCCATGCTGTCGGCGTTGGTGAGGGCGATCGTGTCGAGGTTCGTCTCCCCGACCGTCGCCTCCACGGTGTCGGTCGTCACGTTCGCGGTGTCGAAGGAGGCCACGTTGGCCGCCTCCCCGTCCGACACGGCCATCACCTCGGCGGTCATGCGGATGTCGCCCGCCTCGCCGTCCTCGGTGTCGTAGATGAGGTTGAGCGTCGCGCCCGAGGCGTAGTTGCTCGGGGCCATGAACTGGAAGATCGCCTCGGTCTGGCGGTCCTGCGGGAAGCGGATAAACTGCAGCGGGACCGCGGCGTTCGCGACGGCGTTCTCCATCGCTGTGGCTTCGGTCAGGTGGGGCATCAGCGGAAGATTCTCGGTCGCCATAGGTCAGTCACTCCTTCACAGCTTTTTGGTTGGTGTCGGGTCAGAACATCCCGCCGCCGGTGAGCATGAACGCTCCGCCGGAGGTGGAGGGGTCGGAGGTGGAGGCGTCCGGGTAGTAAACGGTCTGGCAGTACTCGTACTCCTCATCCGGGTCCCATTCGCCGCCGTCGGGCGGAGTGTAGTCGGAGAACAAGCCATACGCGAGGAAAAAACCTTCGTGGAAATCGTACATTTCGCCGCGTACAACCAGCGCATAATCCTGTCCGTCAACAAGTGTCGATGCTCCCGGCAACACACCCATTTCGTACCATCCACTGCCGGTAGGTGGCGCGATGATCTCGGTTTCTGCCACCAGCGCACCATCCGCCGTGTACACCGCCGCGTGAAAGCCGAGGTTGTCCGTCGCCGTACCGTACGCCCGAATTGCAACGGGAATATCATTCTCCACCACGCAATGAATCGAGAAGAGTAATGTGTCGGCATACGTTGTGAATGACACATTATCCGGCCACGTCGGATAACTGCCGTCGTAGCTAACGACACGATGCGTCGGTTCCCCACTCGGGTACGGGAATATAGTACCGATGGTCTCGTGAGCGCGTATGTCATCCTCTGCTACCTCGCCATCCCACCCGAACACACTCTCCCCGTCCTCGATCCCGTCCGGCGGGTCAACAGGCTCCCAATTATCCGGATCGTCCGGCGGCGCAACACCCGGCGTCGATGTCCCGATGCAGTGCCAGTAGTTCGCCATCCCATCCTCCTTCGCG
>DASRMP010000079.1:0-7308 GCA_035647855.1 Actinomycetaceae bacterium
GTGTGGCCGGGACGCCGGGACGCCGGGACGCCGAACCGAGGCTACACGGCGTCCCGAGGCCGCCCGGCGCCCACGCGCGGCGCGAGGCCTTCGGCGCGGGAGGGGGCGTCGTCGTCGCCAGCGAGGACGAGCCAGTTCGCGAGCAGTCGGTGCCCACCCTCGGTGAGCACCGACTCCGGGTGGATCTGCACGGCGTGAAGCGGCAGCCGGCGGTGGCTCACGCCCATGATCAGCGAGGGAGTTCCCTCGACCCACGCGGTCGCGACCAGTTCGCCCGGCAGCGTGCCCGGATCGATGACAAGTGAGTGGTACCGCGCGGCGGTGAAGGGGCTGGGAAGTCCGCTGAAGATGCCGGTACCGTCGTGAGCGATGCGGGACGTCTTTCCGTGCATCAGCTCCGGCGCATGCGTGACGACTCCCCCGAACGCCTCCGCGAGCGCCTGATGCCCCAGGCAGACCCCCAGCATCGGGAGGCCCTCTGCGGCGCAGGCCTTGATGACCTCGATCGACTGGCCGGCGGCCTTCGGGGTTCCGGGGCCGGGTGAGATCAGCACGCCGTCGTAGCCGTCGAGTGCGTCGGGGAGCGGGCCGACGCCGTCGTTGCGGACGATCGTGGGGGTGGCGCCGAGCTGTTCGAGGTACGCGACGATGGTGTGGACGAATGAGTCGTAGTTGTCGACGACGAGCACGTCAGCCAACTGTCACTTCGCTCTCGTAGAAGGGCATGTAGGGCGCTATTGCCGGGAAGACCCACGTGAAGAGCACCAGCACCACGACCGCGATGAGGATGGCCACTTGGATCACGCGAAGCCAGGTGGGGCCGGGAAGAGCTCGCCAAATTGCCGCGTACATCAGATCTCCAGGAGTTCGGCCGGCGTACCGGCGCTGATCGGGGCCCAGTATTCGAGCTTGCCGTGCACGATGAACCGCTCGGCAACGGACCAGAGGGGATGGCAGGTGGTCAGCGTGATGGCGGGCTCGGTGGGCGCGACGCCGAAATCGCCCGGGACCGCCGCAAGCACTTCGATCGCCGAGGGCTCGACGATCCGGGACTCGGTCACGCGGTACACATACCAGTTCTCGACCGTCTGGACGATGAGCGGATCGCCCGGTCTCAGCTGATCCACGTACCGGAAAACCGCCCCGTGAGACTGGCGGTGGCCTGCGAGTGCGAAGTTGCCGATCTGGCCGACCTGCGCCGTGTCTGGATAGTGGCCGGCAAGCCCGTTGTTGAGAGTGTTGTGAAGGCCTACGCCCTCCTCGATCGGCACCTGGTAGCCGAGGCCGAACCGGGGGACGTGGAGCACGGCGTACGCGCCCTCCGGGATGACCGCGGGCCCGGGAGTGAACTGCATGTCCTCGCCGGCGATCTCCACCATGGGAGCCTCCGCCAGTCCGATCTCCGAGATCACGGCGTCCGTGTGCCGGCGCGCCTCGATGTCGGTCCACCAGAGCTGCCAGACCACGAACAGGCCGAGCAGGACGCCCATCGTGATCAGGAGTTCGCCGAAGAATCCGAGAGCAAATGCGATTGGATCCCGCCGGCGACCGCTGCGGCGCCGACTCTGGTTACGGCTGCGGCGCAGGCTCTGGGTACGGCTGCGGCGCAGGCTCTGGGTACGGCGACGACGCCGGCTACGGTCGCCCCCGCGGGTTTGGGCGGTAACCAGCTCACCGGCGACCCGACGCGACTCCGTCATGTCACAGCTCCTGTGCGTGCGCGAAGGTGCTCGGATTCGCAGCCGGGATCGTCAAATTGGATACCGTGGCAACCTGCCAGCCGAGCCCGACTGCGTCGACGTACTGGAGATAGATCCGGACGGCCGGCGAGGCCTCGAGAGCCTGGCGGAGATCATCGGGATCGCCGATCGCCTCGATCACGTACGGCGGGGAATACTGGCGACCGTGCAGCAGCAGCACGTTGCCGACGCATCGCACGGCGCTCTTGACCGTTAGGCGCTGGCCCTGGACCGAGATCGCCTCGGCACCGCCCGCCCAGAGAGCGTTGATGACGCCCTCGAGATCCTGCTGGTGGACGACGAGGTCGTTGACGTCGAACGGGGAGTCCTCCGGGAGAACAGCCGGCGCGTCCCACATCTGGACACGCAGCCCCGGGCCTCGGAGTTCGCTGCCCGATCCGGCGGTGACGAGCGCCGCGGGCGGCTCCACGATCTCGGAGGAGGAGGCGGCGAGGATGACGTCCCGGGCTTCGCGGAGCTCGGCCACGTCCTGCTCCAGTTGCTCGACCCGCAGGTTTTCCTCGCGAATCAGTCCCGCGAGGTCCGACGGCGCATCGGGGTCGCTGTTCCGGAAGAGCGCTGCGGAAGAGGCGAACATCACCCCGGCGAGAACCGAGACGAGGAAGAGCCCGATGGTCGATCCGCTCGGCATCCACCACCGGGTTCCGGTGTTTCCGGTCAAGTCACCACCTCATCGGTTTCCGAGTGCTGGAGCCATCCGCTGGCGGAGCGCCGCTTGGGGCAACATTAAGCTTAGATCAGGTCGCCCATCCACCCTGGTGCGACGTCCACAGAAGAGAGACTGACAGATGCCTGAATCGCGCAAGCGCAAAAAGGCCCCGGTGCAGCACCGCGAGGGTTTTGAGAAGCAGGCTCCGGAGGAGCCAAAGGCGAGCCCCAAGTGGTGGGCCCCGACCATGTCCACGCTGATGATCGTCGGTCTCCTCTGGATCGTGGTGACGTACCTGACCAAGTTCCAGTACCCACTGCCCTTGCTTGCGCCGCTGGCCGCAGGGAACGGGAACCTGATCTTTGGGTTCGTGGTCCTGCTCGCCGGATTCCTGATGACGCTGCGCTGGAGGTAGTGCTCGGCACGGCGGTTTCGGCGCGGCGGTTTCGGCGCGGCGGGCTCGTCCCGGTCCCAGATCGGACAGCTCGGAGCTCGGCGCGGCGGGCTCGTCCCGGTCCCAGATCGGACAGCCCGGAGCTCGGCGCGGCGGGCTCGGCGCAGCGGCTCATGCGATTCGGCTAACACCGGGGTTCGGCGTCCCGCGCAACTGTCCGCGCATTGGACTCGCCGGCTCACACCCGTGAACAACTCGGTGGAGAATTCCATCGGTGTAATTAACAACTGTGGGCAAGTTTGTGAATAATTACATCGATGTAATTCACGCAATTCACACACCGCTGTGGATAAGTTCGTGAAACTGTGGAATTCGCTCGCTTTCGACGCGCTCCGGGCCGATCACCGAGCGCTCCCCGCAACGGACGGACGTCCAACACATCGGGTGGCCGCACGATCGTCACACCCCTCCCAAACCCGCACCGCCGTGGCGCACGTTCGTCACGGCATGGCGCACGATCGTCACACGGGATTCTTGAGGGCGCACGAACGTCACATCGGGGCGTGCGATCGTCACGGCATGGCGCACGAACGTCACACGCAGAATGCTGAGGGCGCACGATCATCACCATGGCGCAGTGACGTCACCGCGCCATCGTGACGGACGTGCGCCCTGGTGTGACGAACGTGCGCCCCCACGCCACGAACCCGGCCGGACACCGCCACCGGGGGAAACCTGGACCCCGTTCAGGACCGTCCGGCGGGAACTGGGGAAACTTGGACCCCGTCCGGGACCATCTGACGTGAGCTGGGGAACTTCAGACCCCGTCTGGACGGCGCGCTGGGGAACTTCAGACCTGCTGGGGAACACCGCACCCCGTAGTCGAGGTCTGAAGTTCCCCAAGAAGCGACCTCGGGGTATCAGACGAGGTGCCAAGTTCCCCAGCGACACCACGTAAGCGGCAAGACGAGGTGCGAAGTTCCCCAGCTACGCAACAAACCAGGCTTCTGGTGCTGTTGCGCGGTCAGGCCCAGCCAGCTCGGGGCGCGGTGGCGCGGCGGAGCGGTGGCGCGGCCTGGCCCGGCCAGACCGGGCCCACGCCCGGCACGGCGGCCCGATTCAGAACACGCCGTACTTGACCAAGCTTGCCACCGCCAGCAGCACGGCCACGGCGATGGACGCCGCCACCGCGATCCATCTGCTGTGCCGCCGCGGAGCGTAGAGGTAGATCGCGGCGAGCAGAGATCCCGTGATCAGTCCGCCGATGTGCCCCTGCCAGGAGATCCCGCTGATCACGAACCCGAGCACGATGTTGATCGCAATGATTATCAGGATCTGGGTGTCGGATCGTTTCATGCGGCGCATCGTCAGCGCCAGGGCGCCGAACAGTCCGAAGATCGCTCCGGACGCACCCGCTACTGGCGTGAACCAGCTCTGGTCCGCCGGGTTGGCGAACAGCAGCACCGCCACAGAGCCCCCGATGGCGCCGAGGATATAGAGCGTCAGGAATCGCGCGCGCCCGAGTACGCCCTCAAGCGTGGGCCCCACCAGATAGAGCGCGTACATGTTCAGCAGGATGTGCCACATGCCCACGTGCAGCAGGGCCGCCGTCAGGAATCGCCACGGCTCCGCCAGGCCCCATGCCGGTATGAAGTACGCATGAACCGACAGCTCGGGTGCGATGAGCTGGCCCAGGTAAACGAGCGCTGTGATCGCGATGATCGTGTACGTGACAACCGGGCGGCCGTCGCCGATCTTCGCGCCCGCGACAGTCGTCGGCGTGCGGGTCCGGCGCTGGGCGTCCCTCACGCAGTCGACGCACTGGATCCCCACGCTTGCGGGCCTCTGGCACTGCGGGCAGGTCGGCCGTCCGCAGCGCTGACAGCGCACGTAGCTGATGACGTTCGGGTGGCGCGGACAGACAGGCGGCGCCGCCGACTCGCCGTACGGCAGCCCATAGGGAACGCCGGGGACGCCCCTGCGCTGTCCCGCCGGATCGGATTCGCCGTATTGCGGCAGTCCGCCTGATGTCACGGGCTACTCCTCGACGTCGATCGACTCGATGACGACGTCGTCAACCGGACGGTCCATCTGACCCGTAGGAACTGCCGCGATCCTGTCCACGACAGCCTTGGACTCCTCGTCGACTACCGCACCGAAGATGGTGTGCTTGCCCTGCAGCCACGTGGTGGCACCGACGGTGATGAAGAACTGCGATCCGTTGGTGCCGCGCCTGCCGCGCTTGCCGGCGTTCGCCATGGCGAGCATGTAGGGCTGGGTGAAGTTGAGTTCTGGGTGGATCTCGTCGTCGAACGCGAACCCGGGGCCACCCATGCCGTTGCCGAGGGGGTCACCGCCCTGGATCATGAATCCCGGGATGATCCGGTGGAAAATGACGCCGTCATAGAGCGGGCGGTTGGTACGGCGGCCCGTTACCGGGTCCGTCCATTCCTTGGCACCCGTCGCGAGGCCGGCGAAGTTCTCGACCGTTTCCGGGGCGTGGTTCGGGAATAGTTCGACGACGATCTCGCCGAGACTTGTGTGGAGCGTTGCCTTCATGGGCGCCAGTCTTTCATGCCGCAAGCAAGGGTTCCCGGGCGGAGGACCGGTCATTCGCTGAGAGCGCAGCCACCGCCCGCGGCTGGAGCAGCCAACGCCCGCGGCTGGAGCAGCCAACGCCCGCGGCGAGAAGAGCTGAGAGCGCAGCCACCGCCCCCGGAGAATGGCCTGGATCTTCGCTTTCAGCACATCCCGCCACGATCGAAGGGCACGCCACAGCGTGCGCGCGTAGAGTCAATTCAAGGCAAAATGTCAGATGAACCTGGCACCCGCAAGGGGTGAATCGAACCGCAAGGAGTGGGTATGGGCAAGCGTAAGAAGGCGGACGTCGAAGTCGACGTCAAGAAGTTCCGCGACGCCGCAACAGAATTCCAGAAGTCAATCGGCGATCAGGCGCGCCACTTCGCAGAGGACGCCGAGGCTTGGGCGAGCCCACAGGTGAAGAAGGCCCAGAAGTGGGCGGAGCCGAAGGTCAAGGGCGCGCAGGCATGGGCCGGCCCAAAGGTTGACAAGGCTCAGAAGTGGGCAGGACCCAAGGTCGAGGAGGCGCGCAAGAACGTCGTCAAGGCCGCAGCGCCGCGCATCGAAGCCGCCGCTGCCAGTGGTGTCGACCTCGTTGACAAGACATCGCACAAGCTCACCGACGACGTGCTCCCGCGCATCCAGAAGTCCATGCATGATGCAGCCGCCGCCGTCGGCGCAGTCGAGGTTCCCACGGGCCGCTGCGCCGCGAGGAAGGCCCGCAAGAACGCCCGCCAGGCCGAGAAGAAGCTGAGCAAGGAACTGCAGAAGGCCTCGGGCGAGCCCCGTCGTGGCCGTCGAATTCTCGGCTGGACCTTGGTCGGTTCCGCAGCGGCCGGTGCCGGCTACCTGCTCTGGCGCCGCAGCCAGCCCGTCGAGGACCCGTGGGCGGAGGAGTACTGGCAGAAGGACATCGAGGCGCCTGTCCAGGCCGCCGAGGACGTCGCTGAGGATGTCAAGGAGGCCGCGGAGGGCGCCGTCGAGGAGGCCGCGGACAAGGTCGAGGACGCTGTCGAGGCGGTCGAGGACAAGGCTGAGGACGTCCAGAAGAACTGACCCTCAGTGGGAGTGCAAGCAGCGGGGACCGGGCAAGCGGTCCCCGCTGTTTGCCTGCCCAGCGTCTGCCCGGCAGGCGGTGATTGGGTTGACCAGCTGCCGAAACCTATCGGCGGGATCTGCGCCGCTCAGCGAACCACGCCACTCAGCGAGCCGCGCCATTTCAGCGAACCACGCCGCTCAGCGAGCCGCGCCGCTCAGCGAGCCACGCCACTCAGCGGACCACGTCACGCAGCGACACGAAGCCGTAGCCCGAGGCCCGCAGCCCGTTGATGATGCAGGGCAGCGCATCGGCGTCGAGGGTGGAGCCGTCGTCGGGGTGGGCGCCCACGTGCATCAGCACGATCTGGCCGTTCCGCGCCGTCTCGAGCACGCGCCGGCAGACGGTGTCGGACGTGCGCGCGCCGTTCTCGCGGCCCTTCCATCCCAGCGAGTCGACGGTCCAGCGGATCGGGACGTACCCCTCCGAGTTCACGACCTTGATGTCGAGGTCGGTGCGGTCGCCATACGGGAACCGGAAGAGCGGCATCGTGGTCCGTCCGGTGAGCGCGCTGATGGACGCCTCCGCGGCCGTGAGTTCGGCGTGGATCTTCACGTTGGTCGAGGACGAGAAATACGGGTGAGTGTCCGAGTGGTTTCCCACCGCGAAGCCTGCGTCCGACATCGCCCGCACCGAATCGGGGTAGGCGCGCGCGAATTGCCCGGTGACGAAGAAGGTCGCCGGAACGCCCTGGTCCTTAAGCGTGCGGATGATCGAATCGACGCCAGTGTTGGACGCCCCGCCGTCGAATGTGAGCGCAACCTTCGCCCCGACGCCCGGGAGCACCTCCCAGTCCTTCCCCGCCCAGGCCGCCGGGACGGTGGTGCTT
>DASRMP010000080.1:0-7595 GCA_035647855.1 Actinomycetaceae bacterium
GCCCATCACCCCCAGGCGTCAGGAGCGCCGCCCCAGGAAGGAACAACATGGAAGCCTCGGCCATCAAGAACCTGAAGATCGTCATCGTCGGCGGCGGCTACGCGGGCGCCACGGCGGCGATCGCGCTCAGCAACCTGGGCGCGGACGTGCACGTCTACGAGCAGGCGGTCTCCACCGGGGAGGTCGGTGCCGGGATCGGCCTGCGCCCCCCGACCGTCCAGGCGTTCCGCGACCTCGGCGCGTTCGATGAGATCGCCGCCGTGAGCTCGCCCTCCGACTACATGGAGATCCTCTCCCCGGACGGCCACCTCCTGATGCGCGAGGAGTGGCCCGGCATCCACGCGTACGAGGAGGAGACCAAGACCCGCTTCATCCACCGCGCCGACTTCATCGACGCGATCATCGGACTGGTCGAGGGCGACCGCTTCCACCTCGGCCACCGCATGGACACGATCACGGACAACGGCCAGACCGCCACCGTCCACTTCGACAACGGCACCGAAGTCACCGCCGACCTCGTGATCGGCGCCGACGGCATCCGCTCCCGCGTCCGCAACCAGATCCTCGGCCACGCGGAGCCCGTGTTCTCCGGTCTCATCGCGATCCGTGCCGTCATCGACGCCGATGCCACCCACGGACTCGCCGACGACGACAACCTCCACCTGTGGGTCAACCCGTCCGGCTCGATGATCTACTTCCTGCCGCTCCGCCACCGGAACCAGGTGTCCTTCGACATCACCGCGCCGATGGCCGAGGCGCTCGCGAACCCCGAACTCACCCACGCGGAGATCAACGCCCTCGTGGCCGGCTTCGACGAGCGCCTCATCAAGATCACCGAAGCTCTCGAGATGTCCACCGTCAACCAGCGCGGCGGCTTCGACATCGAGAAGCAGCCGCAGTGGCACACCGACTCCGTGGTCCTCATCGGCGACGCCGCCCACGCGATGCTCTGGCACCAGGGCCAGGGCGCGAACTCCGCGGTCCTCGACGCCAAGGCTCTCGCGGAGCACATCGCCGAGGCCGCCACCGTGCCCGAGGCGCTCGCCGCGTACCAGGCGGAGCGCAAGCCGATCACGGACGTCCTCCAGGACATCTCCCGCGTGGTTCCGTCCCTCGATACCGACGACGTGTTCCCGGAGACCCAGACCTTCGAGAAGGGCGCTGCTGTCAGGTGATTCACCCGGAGATTGCCAAGATTCTGGCGGTTCTGCCCTCCCCGGACGGCTCCCCGATCGATCCGGTTGCCATGCGCGCGGCCGAGGAGGCGCGCGTGGCGCCGGTCGAGGACCGGTTGCAGGTGCACGAGGTCGCCGACCTCGTCGCGGACACGGACGCAGGCGAGGTCCCGGTGCGGATCTACACGCCCACGGCGGCCAACGCGTACGGCCTGCTCGTGTACTTCCACGGCGGGGCGTTCTTCCAGGGCAGCATCGAGACCGTCGACCACGTGGCGCGGGCCCTGGCCAAGGAGACCGGGTACCGGGTGATCTCCGTGGGCTTCAGGCTCGCGCCCGAGCACGCCTTCCCGGCGGGCCTCGAGGACTGCTACGGCGTGGTGCGCTGGGCCGCAGCGAACGGAGCGGCCCTGAAGTGGGACGGCACCAACCTCGCGCTCGCGGGCGACAGTTCGGGCGGCACGTTCGTGGCCGCCGTCGTCGCGAAGGCGAGGGACGACGGTTTCGATGCGATCAGCCACCAGGTGCTCTACTACCCGTCGCTGGACCTGGACTTCGACGTCGAGCGGTACGGCTCACTGAAGGAGAACGCGGTGGGATACGGCCTGGAGACGGCGGGGCTGAAGCCCTTCAACGCGTTCTACGTCGGCAGCGGCGCGGATCCTGACGATCCGCTCGTCTCGCCGATCAAGCGCGAGAACCTCTCCGGACTGCCGCCCGCGCTCATCGTCACCGCGCAGTACGACCCGTTGCGCGACGAGGGTGAACTCTACGGCGAGCGACTCCGGGAGGCCGGAGTCGATGCCACGGTCCGCCGGTACGAGACGGCGAACCACGGGTTTGCCGTGAACTTCTCGTGGCTCCCGGAGTTCTACAAGGTCTTCGAGGAGACCGCGGAATTCCTCACCGCGAAGTGACCACGAGGGCGGACGGAGACCGCATGACGCACGACGTGAAGATCCATCCCCTTGTCTCTCCCTGGGGACGGTTCGGCCTCTACAGCTTCTTCATCGATGCGCCGGAACCGGCGATCATCGACACGGGCACGGCCGAATCCCCTGCCGGCGGCATCGTCCCGGAGCTGGAGCGGCTCGGGCGGAGCGTCGAGGAGATCCGCTGGATCCTGCTCACGCACGGCCACATCGATCACCTCGGCGGCGCGTACGCGCTGTGGGAGATGACCGGGCGGCGCGCCAACGTGGTCATCCACGAGGCGGACGCGGATCTGCTGCGCTCGCGGCGCGCGCACGTGGATCTGTATCTCGCGATCCGCGACCAATATCTCCGGGACCCCGGCGCCGAGGCCGAGCAGACCCGCATGGCCGAGTCGGTCATCTCTGGCGAGATGGAACCGACTCTGACCGTGCGGGGTGGGGAGAAGCTCGCGCTGGGAGGCGGAGTCGGGGTCTCGGTCCACCACGTTCCGGGGCACACGCCGGGTTCGGTCGCGTACGCGGTCGAGGGGCAGAACGCCGTCTTCACGGGAGATGCCGTCCAGGTGTACGGCGGCGCGAATGGATTCCCGGGCTATGAGGACCCGGCCGCGGCGCGCGCGAGTCTGGAACACCTGCGGGAGCTGGCGCCGTCGTACATGTACCTCGGGCACCCGTACCGGCGTGCGGACGGGCGGCCGTACGGCGTCGAACTGGACGCGGCGGCGGCGCAGGAGGCGATCCGAGAGAGCCTCGAGAGCGAGGCGCGCATCCGGGACGCTGCGGAGCGGTACCTGGCCGGCGGCCTGGAGGAGACGGACTCGCCATACTCGCCGTTTGAGGCGGTCGCGGAGGAACTCGGATACACGGCCGATCCGGCGCTGGAGCCCTCGCCGTTCTTCACCACACTGCACGGTTACCGGGCGGAGCATTCGGGCTGAGCGAGCCGGCGGAGGACTTGGACCACACGAAACGAGGAGAAGGAGCAGCATTCCGATGGCGGACTATCAGACGGTGAGCGCGGGGGACCAGGAGATCGCCGTCCGGAAGGACCTGCGCGTCCCAATGCGCGACGGCGTCACCCTCGCCGCCGACGCCTACCACGGAACCGCGGAGAAGCCGCGCCCGGCGCTGGTCGCACTGAGTCCGTACGGCAAGGAGCTGCAGGCCCTCGCGCTGACGCTGCCGCCGCAGCGGCGGCCCTCCCCGATGTGGGACGGCTGCATCGAGGCCGGCGATATCGCCCTCGTGGTGAAGAACGATTACGTGCATGTCATCGGCGATCTGCGCGGCAGCGGCGCATCCGAAGGCGAGCACATCGGCAACTACAACGCCGGGGGAGTGCCGCTCGGGCAGGACGCTCACGACTTCATCGAGTGGGTGGCGGCGCAGCCGTGGTGCGACGGCAACGTGGGGATGATCGGTATCTCGTACTTCGGATCGATGCAGGTGCTGGCGGCGGCGGAGCGCCCGCCGTCGTTGAGGGCGATCTTCGTCTCGGGCGGCCACTACGACTTCTACGAGACCACCTACCACGGCGGCATCATGTGGCTCATGCCGCGGGCGGCGCGCGAGGGGCGCGGCGGCGATTCGGGCTGGGCGTTCACGGACGGCGTGAAGTCGCGGATGCTCGAGACGTACTCACCGGAGGAGATCCGGGAGCGCGTGGCGGCGCGGCTCGCGGACCCGGACGTGGCGGCGTGGCCGAACATGGTCCACAACCTCCACTACCCGAAGCACCACGAGGCCTGGTTCGACATCATCACCAACGAGCTCGACGGCGAGTGGTACGAGGAGCGCAACCCCATCACGCTCGCCCCGAACATCGAGATCCCGGTGTGGCTGCAACTCGACCAGGGCCGCGGCTGGACGCTGGACGGCACGATCGAACTGTACAAGGCGCTGAAGGGGCCGAAGAAGCTGGACATCGGCCCGTACCCGCCGATGCAGTCGCGGCCGTTCATCGAAGAGCACGAGAAGATGTTCCGCTGGTACGACTACTGGATCCGCGGCATCGACAACGGCGTCATGGACGAACCACCCATCACGATCCACGTGGAGGGCACGCGCGAATGGGTGACCTCTGGTGAGTGGCCGGTGCCCGATGTCGAGTACCGGCCGCTGTACCTGCGGCCACGCGGAAAGCTGCTCGCGGAGCCCGAGCCGATGGGCGTCGATCACGTGGGCCAGGACGGCTTCTTCCAGGCGCCGCTCACGGTCACGGACAAGGTGGAGATCCTCCGCTGGGAGACGCCACCATTCACGACGACGACGCAGATGATCGGGACCGGCGCCGCGCACATCTTCCTGGAGATCGACCAGCCGGACACCAACATCATCCTGCGGCTGTGGGACACGGCCCCGAACGGCAAGCGGCAACTGGTCACCACCGGCTACCTGAAGGCCTCGCACCGCGAACTCGACGATCGGACCACCGAAGGCAGCCCCTACCACCCGCACACGCGGACCGAGCCGGTGGAACCGGGGAAGATCGAGGAGTACGTGGTCCGGATCTACCCGTTCGCCGCGGCGTTCCTGCCCGGGCACAAGCTCACCGTGGAGCTCTCCAACAACGAGCCCCTCACGGACGCGCACAACGCGCTGCTGCCGCCGGACTCGTTCCACCTGCCGGTGGGACGCCCGGTCACGCACAAGATCTACCGGGACGCGGAGCACCGGTCGCGGCTCGTGCTCCCGTTCAGGACCCGCGAGGGATAGGCCACCGCGGGCGCCGTCGTGAACCGCGCCGCACACCCCCCAACAAGCACCCCTGCATCGCCCCGCCAGAACAAGAGGAGAAGAAATGCCGAACACTCACCCCACTCCGGTGAAGCTGGAGGCGCTCGACCGCCCGAACCAGCCGCCCGTCACCCCGGAACTCATCGACCTCTACAAGGGGTTCGAGGAAGAGATGATGGTCCCGCTCTGGTACGACATCGGCAACCTCATGCCGTTCCACCCGGAGACCAAGGCCGCGGCGCACGTGTGGCGCTGGGAGAACGTCATCAAACTCGCAGAGAAGTCCGGCGAGATCGTGCCCGTCAGCCGCGGCGGCGAGCGCCGCGCGATCGCGTTGGCGAACCCCCTCCTGGACGGGCGCCCCTACGCCACGCCCACCCTGTGGGCCGCGGTTCAGTACCTCTGCCCGGAGGAGATCGCGCCGTACCATCGGCACACGCAGAACGCGTTCCGCTTCGTGGTCGAGGGCGAGGGCGTCTGGACGCTCGTCAACTCGGACCCGGTGCCGATGCGCCGCGGCGACTTCCTGCCGCAGGGCGGCTGGGCGTGGCACGCCCACCAGAACCCCTCGCTGCACTCCATGGCGTGGATCGACGGACTGGACATCCCGTTCCAGCACGAGATCGAATCGGGCTTCTTCGAGTACGGCCCGGACGAGCTCGACACCCTTGAGACCCCGGACGTCTCTCGCTCCGAGATGCTCTGGGGCCGCCCCGGTCTCGCGCCGCTACGCTCCCTCGGCCCGACGCCGAAGTCGCCGCTGCTCGCCTACCGCTGGGAGAACACGGACGCCGCCCTGCGCGACCAGCTGATCCTCGAGAAGGCGGGCCACGCCGTCACCGTCGAGCCCGGGCACGCGGCCGTCCGCTTCACCAACCCGAACAACGGCCTCGACACCCTGCCGACCATCCGCACCGAGATGCACCGCATCGCCGCAGGTGCCGAGACCGCGCCGGTCAAGGAGACCGGATCGTCCGTCTACCAGGTCTTCGACGGCACCGGCACGATCACGATCGGCGAAGAGACGTGGAACGTCTCCCGCGGCGACCTGTTCGTCGTCCCGAGCTGGAAGGCCTTCTCGGTCAAGGCCGATGCCGGCCAGGAAGGCTCCGACTCCGGCGCGTTCGACCTGTTCCGCTTCTCCGACTCCCCGATGTTCGAGAAGCTCGACCTTCACCGGATCGAGGTGGTCAAGTGAGGCTCGCAACGCTCCGTACCTCCGAGGGAACGCGGGCCGTCCGGGTCGACGACGGCGTGCTCGTCGATCTCGGCGCCGCCGACCTCGGCGAGTTCCTCGCCATCCCGCACTGGGCCGAGGCCGCGGAGACCGCCGCCGGCGAGACCCACCCGCTGGAGGGCGCCGAGTTTGCCACGCTCGTGCCCGCGCCGTCGAAGGTGGTGTGCGTGGGACTCAACTACAGGAACCACATCCAAGAGATGGGGCGGCCGCTGCCGGACTACCCCACTTTGTTCACCAAGTTCGCGGACACCCTGATCGGGCCCGCCGACCACATCGTGCGCCCGGCCGAGACCGCCCAGTTCGACTGGGAGGCCGAGCTCACGATCGTGATCGGCCGGCGGGTGCGGCGCGCGCGGGGCACCGAGGCCGAGACCGCGATCGCCGGGTTCACCATCCTGAACGACATCACCTGCCGAGACTGGCAGTTCCGCACCCGCGAGTGGATGCAGGGCAAGAACTGGGACTCCTCCACGCCCGTGGGCCCCGTGATGGTGACGCCGGACGAACTCGGCGGCGTGCGGCCCGCGCTGGCCATCTCCACGGAGGTCGACGGCCAGGTCATGCAGTCCGACAACACGGGTGATCTGCTCTTCGATCCGGTCGCACTCGTGGAGTACGTCTCCACGGTCATCCGGCTGAACCCCGGTGACCTCATCGCCACCGGCACGCCCGGCGGCGTGGGCCACGCCCGCAAGCCTCCGGTGTACCTCGAGGCGGGGCAGCGCGTGGTCTGCACGATCGAGGGAATCGGCTCGCTGAACAACCTCGTGGTCGCGGGGTGAGGGACGAAAAACATGACTGAACCCAAGGAGACGACGCGCCGCTGGGTGGAGGCCGGAGACGCCATGATCGAGCGGATCCTCTGGTCGCTCGGCACCGACGACCCCAACTACGAGCAGCCGAGCGAGTTGCCCGGCTGGACCCGGAAGCACCTGCTCGCGCACGTGGCCGCGAACGCCGACGCCGTCGGCAACCTGGTCACCTGGGCGAGGACCGGGATCGAGACACCGATGTATTCCTCGACCACGCAGCGCGCCGACGATATCGAGAAGGGTTCGAAGCTCTCGGCCGAGGAGCTTGTCGCGTGGTACGAGCGGAGCGCGCGCGAGCTCGCCGAGGGCTGGGACGGCCTCGACGACGCCCAGTGGGACGCCCAGGTGAAGACCGCGCAGGGCCGGCTTGTGCCCGCGAGCGAGACGCCCTGGATGCGGGCCCGCGAGGTGCTGGTGCACGCCGTCGACTTCGGTGACTCCGTGAGCTTCGCGGATCTGCCGGCGGACTTCTGTGCGGCACTGGTGACCGACATCGTCGGCAAGAGATCCAAGGGAGGCAACCCAGCCGTCGTCGTCGTGCCGACGGACAGCGATGAGCGCTGGGAAGTGACGGGCGAGGGCGCGCCCGTGACTGTGACCGGGCCGCTCGACGAGCTGACCGCCTACCTCGCGGGCCGCCCGTTCGACGGCGTGACAACTGCCGGGGGCGAGCCCGTCCCCGCCCTTCCCCCCTGGC
>DASRMP010000081.1:0-35530 GCA_035647855.1 Actinomycetaceae bacterium
ACCGAACGGGCAGTGAGTCTCCGGCGTCGCGGCCCCACACGAGCGTAACGGCGCCGTCCTCGACCGGCTGAGCGGTGAGTGGATCGATCGGGAACCAGCTGTACCCGGGGATGTAGACGTTTGCCCAGGAATGGATGCCCCGTTCGGGACTTGCGCCCATCACATAGGCGGCGGCCAGCCCTACCGCACGCATCGCGGCGAGCATCTTGTGAGTGGCAGCGACCGAGTCCAGGTTCCGATCGGCGATCCGGCGGGCCACCTCCGCGACACCGAGGATGAGCGGCTGCCCCGGACTGAGGGTCGAGAATGCCAGGTCTCGGGCGTCGTCGTCGATGGGGGCGCCCGGGGAGGGCATGGCGGCGGATGCGATGAACAGGGCTTGGGGCACGGAGACAGTGGTCGCGTCCCCGGTGCGGCCGTTGGAGCGCACCGCGCGGACCATGGCGGCACACTGTTCCCAACCGATTGCCGGGATTCGGCGGCTCGTGTGGATCGGCTTGCGATGCCGCACTTTGGCGGACCCCTCGATGCGGGCGGGTCCGGGTGGCAGTTCGAGGTAGACAGTGCGGACGCCGTCGTCGGAGCGGAGGCTCATGCCAGGACCGATGGCCGACGGCGCAATCGTCTCGGCGGACTTCACCCGCTGCGTCTCGGTATCGCACGATTCGAGGCGGGTCCGGACGATGGTGGTCTCGGGCCCGCTGCCCGGGACCGTGAACTCTGCGACCACGGACACTCGGAGGATGCTCATGCGACGGTCCCATCGAAGATGACCTGCGCGACCGGCCGTTTCCGGTCGTCCAGTTCGCCGACGAAGGCGAGTCCGCCCTCGAGCGCCGTCCACGCGGATCCGTTTCCGACGGCGAAGCCCCTCACCAGCACCGGAACGATCGATCCGTCCGGAAGTTGCACCGCGTCCGGTTCGACCGGTTCCTGGCCGACCCAGTCCCACGGTTCGTCGGAGATCCGTGCACACAACTCGGCACACTGGTGCAGCGTCATCTGGCGGCCGTCGAGGATCTCACGCCCGGAGATCGACCGGAGCACGAGGCGCGAGATTCCCGAGATCACGTGCGAGCACATGGCCCTGTCTCCGCACCAGTACGTCGTCACCGGAGGCAGCAGAAGGTCCTCCCCGAGGAAGTGGCGTGCGAGCTGCGGCAGGAACTTCGCGAGGGCGGGGTTGTTGTGCACCACGGCGGCACCGGGGTTGAGGACTCGCACTTCGCCCGAACGGATCAGTCCGGCGATACCGGGAACGCCGCTGGTGCCGACGGACCGCGGCTCTAGCGGGTCGAGAGCCCTGAGCGGGACGTAACGCAGGATCGTGCGGATGGGGCGTTCGCCGTCGTCGATTCCAATGAGCTTGCCCCGGTGCATGCGCAACCCTCGCGCCGTGAGCGTCCGGAGCCCGAAAGCGCTGGTCAGTTCGGCAGCGTCCAGCTTGCGTAGGCTGTCGGCGACGTTCTCGTCAGGGTTGAACGTCCCAGGGTCGAACAGCAGCACGGGATCCTCGATGCGGCGGCGGTCCAGTTCGGCGAGCACGGCGGAACGGAAGAGACCGAACGGTGAGGCATCGGTCCATCCGAACCTCCCGAGGAGGCCCAGACCGTAGGGGATCGACGTGCGGTCCGAGAGCACGGTCCAGCTGCCGTCGGCATTCCTCACCATGTCGACGCTCGTGAGGAGCAGGCCATCGTCGTCGCCAAGCGTGCTGGTGATGATCGGAATGTGCCAGCCGAGCGTGCCGGCCAGGACATCCGGCGGGAGCAGGCCGCTCGCGACGACGGTCGCACGATCCGCAAGGTCCCTCACCAGCAGGTCCGAGAGAACGGACCGTTGCACGATGCCCGCGGTGAGCCCCTGAGCCTGGGAGCCGCCCACGTGGACGGCGGCCGGCCCGCCGGACGGGCTTGCGGAATCCGCTGGGAGATGTGGCATGCGGCGTTTGAGCTCCTGTGATCGAGGCCGGTTCGAGTTCAGTCAATCACACTGCACGATCACGGGCGGCCTCAGACCCATCCGAACCGGGTCGCCTTCACCCCGAGCTCGAAACGCGTCTCGGAGCCGGTGTGATCGTAGAGCTGAGTGATGATGCGGGCCACGGTGCGGACCGACATGTCCAGCCGCTCGGCGATCGCCTCGTCCTTGTAACCCTGTGATAGCAGGGTCAGCACCAGTTGTTCCTGCCGCGAGATCGGAGCCGCAGCACTCGTCAGAATCGTCTGGGTATCGAGGGGCGCGGACGCGGCGATGCTGTTCGACTTCTCCCAGTAACACTCGAAGAGCGCGGTCAGTGCCGTGACGAGGAGAGGCGTGGTGGTGACGATTCCGCCGTTGTCGGGCCCGGGTGAGAAGGCCGAGATGTTCGCGCGGGACTCGTCCACCACGGCGAGCCGGATGGGGAGGCGCGGCAACGAGCGGACCAGGGCACCCTGTTCAGTCATCCACTCGACGTACTCACGAACCGCTCGGCTCACCACGCTGGTCTCGTGGTACAGAATCCGCAGCAGAACGCCGCGCTCGAGA
This sequence comes from Actinomycetaceae bacterium, assembly GCA_035647855.1. Classification (GTDB taxonomy): domain Bacteria; phylum Actinomycetota; class Actinomycetes; order Actinomycetales; family Actinomycetaceae; genus JAAZBW01. The sequence goes on from DASRMP010000081.1 coordinate 2,530, forward strand.
AGTTCGCGCGTGACCGCGCGGGACTGCTCGAAGCCGTTGGGACCGAAGTTGCCCACCAGGAAGGCGAGCACCTCTTCTTCGGCCGTGCAGACGAAGTCGGCGATACGAGACGTTCCGGCCTTCCGGTCCGGGGCTTCATTGGGCATGTGTGTCCACCTCCTGAAAGTGGCACCGATAACGACGACGCCCGCACCGGAAGCGCAGTGCGGGCTATTCGAATGGAGCGGATGACGGGAATCGAACCCGCGCTATCAGCTTGGGAAGCTGAAGTTCTACCATTGAACTACATCCGCGTTGCCCTGGATCGGCTCACCTACTATACCCGTGTTCGGGGACTCCGTGCACCCGGCTCCACCGCTCCGCCTACAATGACGAGGTGCTCGCCACCCTCGATGCCCACATCGCCGGACTGCATCACCTGCTGGTCCTGGACCCCGTCTGCGCGCCTGAGGATGTCGCCGCGCTCGCCCGCTCACGCTACCCCGAGGCGGCATGGGCCTCCCAGGACGAGCTGATCCTGGAGGAGCACGTCGCGCTCACCGGTCCGTGGTCCCTCGACGACGGCGTCCGCCGCGATTTCGACCTGCCCGCATGGGCGGCCCAGGCCTGGGTGTGCCTCGTCCCGCAGGTGAGGTCCGGCGAGCTCCCGCTCGGGCTCATCGGCACCGATCCCCTCCTCGACGCCTATCCCCAGGCCGTGCCGCACGGCGTCGAGATGGACACGTTGCGATTCCTCCAAGCGGCCGCTCGGCGACTCGGAGGTGCCGTCCACCTCGCGGGCACGAACGTAGTGTTCCTCCCGGACCCGCAGTCCGCCGTCGACCTCACCGTCTACTCGCCGGACTACCTCTCGCCCGAGGCGATGATGGCCACGATCGAGCGGGAGGACGCCCAGATCGACGGCCGGATGCGCCGCTCCTGGTCGATCTCGATGCCCGCCCGCCCGGGCGATCCGGACTCCGGCCTCATCCAGATAATCCATGAGCGGCAAGATGCACCCTTCGCCATCTCGGGGCTGGACTGGGCCGGCCACTCGCGCGGCACCGAGATCCGCTGGCATCCGCCGGAGGACATGCGGGGCCGACTTCGCCGTGCTCAGCGGTACCTGCGCCGCGACGTCATCCACCAGGTCGAGGCGCTCGCCCGCGCCGCCGTGGATCGGACCGGTGGCGTCCCCCTCGACGACGACGGATTCATCGTCGCCCTCTGACCGCCTCCGTGCCCGGCGTCCTGGGTCCGTCAGCCCGCGATCTTCTCGGCGAGCCGGCCCAGCGCCGCTTTCCATTCGTCCTTGGCGGCCGCTGCGGCCTCGGAGTCGGGCAGGTTCGAGATCTGTGCCTGGACCCGCGTCTTCCCGGAAGGTGTGCCCACGGGCGCCGGGCCGTAGAAGTTCAGGACAACGCGATGGTGCTCACCCCGCGCGAGGCGCACGGACTTCCCGGGCGTCTCACCGGTCATCACGAAGTCCGGGCCCAGCCATCCAGAACGCCGGTCCTCGTCCGTGAGGAACGGCCACAGTTCCTCGAGCGAGATCGGGAGGGTCTTGGACGCGCTGGCATCGAAGGTTCCATCTGAGCGCTGGCCGGGGCTGCGCAATCCGCGGGCCTGCTCGTACGCGACCGTGATGCCCTGCGCCCACCACTCGTCCACGCCCTGCTCAACCAAGAACGCCGCCATCTCCTTGTGCGACCACTCCGTCGCGTTCCTGGAATCGAGCAGCCCGAACCAGTGGTCCCGGCCTTCGCCGGTTGCGGCCCTCACCTTGGAGTCGGAGACCATCTGTTCGTTGCGTCGCACCATAGGGTGGACAATACCGACCTCCGCATATGTAAGGAACCTCTCGTGTCCGCACCGACTCCCACGATCCTCGCCACCTCCGGCGGCTACCGGATGGGTGAGCGCCTCCGCTACTCGTTCGCGGCCCTCGTGCCTTACTCGCTCGAGCTCTCCGGCGTACACGGCCGCACGCCCAAGCTTGGTTACCTGGGCACCGCGAACGGCGATCAGCTCTCCACCATTGCCGAGCGTGTCGAAGCAGGCCGGATGGAGGGCATCGAGGTCAACCCACTGCGGCTGTTCACAATGCCCAACGTCGAGGACGTCGAAGGCTACCTGATGGAGCAGGACGCCATCTGGGTCGACGGCGGCAGCGTCGAGAACCTGCTCGCCGTGTGGCGCGTCCACGGCCTCGACAAGATCTTCCGCCGTGTCTGGGAGGCGGGCGTCGTGCTGGCCGGCGTCTCCGCCGGCTCCATCTGCTGGCACCGTGGCGGCACCACGGACTCCTTCGGGCCGGAACTCCGCGCCGTCGACGATGGTCTCGGCCTCATCCCCTACGACAACGGCGTGCACTACGACAACGAGGCCCGCCGCCGTCCCCTCGTCCACCAACTCGTGGGGGAGGGCGTCCTCGGCCGCACCTACTGCACCGACGACGGCGTGGGGCTGGTATACCACGGCACCGAACTCGCCGGGGCGGTCACCGAGATTCCTGGGAAAGGCGCCTACGTGGTCGACCTCGTCGACGGCGAGGTGGTGGAGGAGCGGATCGAGCCGCGCCGGCTCGCCGGTGGCTGAGCGGCGCCGCCCTGCTCCACTTATGCTTTTCCCAGAAGAGTTCGACCCAGGAGGTCCAAGATGGCCAAGCTTCAGTTCATCGTCGGAGGCGCGATCGGCTTCGTGCTCGGTGCCCGCGCGGGGCGGCCGGCCTACGAGCGGATCAAGAGTGCCGCGCTTGGCGTAGCCGGCTCCAGGCCGGTTCAGGCCGCGGGCAAGAAGGCGGACGAGACGGTCGGGGAGTATGTCCGCAAGGAGGCCACAAAGATGACCGACTCCGTCGCGAGCGCCGTCAAGTCGAAGATTGACGAGGTGGGCCGTCCCAAGAGTCCAGGCAAGGGGCGTGCCAGGGACCCGAAGCAGCCCGAGTTCGACGATCTGCCCGATCACACGCACGGAGAATCCTCGTACTGAGGTGGAATGACCGGCCGATCCGGCCGCAAGAACGAGGAGGGCCCCGCCGTAACGGCGGGGCCCTCGACGTGTATCAGGGACGTCAGTCCATCTTGGTCTCGGTGCGGTCGCCCGACCACTCCGTGTGGAAGGTGCCTTCCTTGTCGACGCGCTTGTAGGTGTGCGCACCGAAGAAGTCACGCTGGCCCTGGATCAGGGCAGCAGGCAGACGCTCGGCACGGATACCGTCGAAGTACGCGAGCGAGGAGGAGAACGCCGGCAGCGGGATGCCCGCCTCGACGCCCGTCACCACGACGCGACGCCATGACGGAACGGCAGCGTTGATCTTGTCGGCGAAGGCCTCGTTCGCCATGAGGAGCGGCAGGTTCGGGTCCTTCTTGTACGCGGCATCGATGTCGTTGAGGAAGCCTGCACGGATGATGCAGCCGCCGCGCCAGATGCGCGCGAGGTGACCGAGGTCGATGTCCCAGCCGTACTCCTCGCCCGCGGCCTCGATCTGCTGGAAGCCCTGCGAGTAGGCAACGATCTTCGAGGCATACAGTGCGTTGTGCACGTCCTGGACGAACGCGTCGCGGTCCTCGACCGCGAGGTCCTTCGCGTGACCCTCGAGCGGGCCCGAGCCCTCACGCTGGGCAACGGACGAAGAGAGCGCGCGTGCGAACACGGCCTCCGTGATGCCGGTCAGCGGAACGCCGAGCTCCAGACCGTTCTGCGCGGTCCAGGTGCCGGTGCCCTTCTGGCCCGCACGGTCGAGGATGACGTCCACGAGGGCCTTGCCGGTCTCGGCGTCAACCTGGCGGAGCACCTCGGCGGTGATCTCGATCAGGTAGGACTCGAGCGGACCCTTGTTCCACTCGGCGAAGATCTCGGCGATCTCGGCAGGCTCGGCACCAATGCCGCGGCGCAGGATGTCATACGCCTCGCCGATGAGCTGCATGTCTGCGTACTCGATGCCGTTGTGGACCATCTTGACGTAGTGGCCTGCGCCGTCAGCGCCGACGTGCATGCAGCACGGCTCGCCATCCACCTGGGCCGAGATGGACTCGAACATGGCGCCGAGCCGATCGTAGGACTCCACGGTGCCGCCGGGCATGATCGAGGGGCCGTTGAGGGCGCCCTCTTCGCCGCCGGACACGCCGGTGCCCACGAAGTGCAGGTTGCGGGCGCGGATGTCCTTCTCACGGCGAATCGTGTCGTGGAAGTTCGCGTTGCCGCAGTCCACGATGATGTCGCCCTCTTCCATGAGGTCTGCGAGCTGGTCAATGACGGCATCCGTGCCACGGCCGGCCTGCACCATGATGATGGCCACGCGGGGGGCCTTCAGGGAGGCGACGAAGTCCTTGATGTCCTCGGATGGCACGAAGTTGCCCTCGTCGCCGTGGTCCGCCATCATCTTCTCGGTACGGGCGTACGTACGGTTGTACAGCGCCACTGCATGCCCATGGCGGGCGAAGTTGCGGGCGAGGTTCGAACCCATCACTGCCAAGCCGACGACTCCGATGTCGGCCGTAGCGACCGTTGAAGTTGCGGTCATAGTTGCGATCTCCTTGTCTGGCTTCGGGCACTTCGTGCAGCGGTCGTTGGGCCGCGGTGCCCCGACAGCCCCTATCCTCGCAAGCTCGCGCGAAACATGAGGGGCCTTTGGCGGGCACGGCCCGAAGATTGCCGCGCTTTGCCATTCTCGGCACGAAGGGGCACCGGTGAACTCCGGGAATCCGGAAGAACGTGCGGGACGACCTGCGCACGTACGGCAACAGGTTGCTACGCTGCACGCATGACGGAAAAGAATCGCGACAGGCGTACGAAGAGCGTAACGATCTACGACGTCGCGAAAGAAGCGGGTGTTGCGGCGTCAACCGTCTCGCGGGCGCTGTCCCGGCCCGGGCGGGTCTCGGCGGAGACAGTCACGAAGGTACGGGAAGCCGCACGGAAACTCGGATACCGGGAACGGTCAACCGTCAGCCGCGAAAGCCGCTCGACATCACGCCTGGTGCTCGTGTCGGTTGCGGGAGTCGGCAACCTCTACTACCACCAGACCCTCGAGGGTATTCATGACGTCATGAGCGAGGCGGGCTACACCGTCGTCGTCATCGACGGCCGCACACGCAGCGAGTACGAACGCGCGGCCCTCAACAACACGATCGAACTCGCCGAGGCAGTCATCATGATCTCACCCCGCACGCCCGACGCGGCGCTCGCGCAGCTGGCCAAGATGCGGCCGACCGTCATCGTCAACCGGATCCTGCGTGACGTGCACTCCGTGGTGCAGAACGTGCCCGATGGCATGCGTCAGGTGATCGGCCTGCTCGAGGAACTCGGGCACAAGTCGGTCACCTACATCGCAGGCCCCGCGGACTCGTGGATCCAGACGCCGCGGTGGGAGACACTCTCGAACCTGGCGACGGAACGTGGAATCACACCTCACCGCATCGGACCGTTCGATCCGACCGTCCGGGGCGGCATCACGGCGGCCGACGCCTGGATGACGAACCGCACCTCCTCCGTCGTCGCGTACAACGACGACATGGCGCTTGGCTTCATGCGGAGCCTGCTGGAGCGGGGAGTGCGTATTCCGGCGGACGTCTCCGTGATCGGCATCGACAACTCGGCGATCGCGCCGCTCTTCGTCCCGTCGCTGACATCGCTCGCTCTGCCCGGCCACGGGCAGGGCGTGGTGGCTTCTCGGGCAGTTCTGGACGTCATAGCGGGGAACCAGCCTCGAGTGCCGGTCAGCGTGGTGCCGATGAAGCTGATGCGCCGCGGGTCTACGGGCCCGGCGAACACCGTGCGGCCACAGGCAACCTAGGTCCGGGCCCGTTCTCCTGATCCCTGACCAGGAAAATCATTAGGCTTCCGGTGGACGGGCACCACAAGTGCCCGCGTCAGTAGGAGGACCAATGGCCCAGCCGTCGATGCACGTGGAGATCGTCGACAGCCTGGGAGCGCGGATCGCCACCGGCGAGCTCACTCCGGGAACCGTGATCAATCTTGGGATGATCGAGGAGGAGTTCGGAGTCTCGCGCACGGTCGCGCGGGAGGCGATGCGGCTTCTGGAATCGCTTGGTCTGCTGGAGGCGCGGCGCCGTGTCGGTCTCATCGTGGCGACTCCGGACCGGTGGGATGTCCTGTCTCCCCGGTTGATCGCCTGGCGCCTCTCCGGGGACGGCAAGGACGAGCAGCTTCGGACGTTGACGGATCTCCGGATCGCCATCGAGCCGGTGGCGGCGAGGCGTGCCGCGCTTCGCGCGGACAGCTCGCAACGGGACCGGCTCGTGGAACTCGCCGAGACACTGAGGCGTATCGGAGAAGAAGACCGCGGCGACTCCGATGACTACCTGACGTCCGACATCGAGTTCCATGCAACTGTTCTCGCGGCCTCCGGAAACGAAATACTGAACGCGCTGAAGGATGTGGTGGCCGCCGTACTGGAGGGGCGGCAGCGTGCGGGACGCGCCATGAAAAGGCCGCTGCCTCAGGCGCTCGATCTGCACGAGAAGATCGCAGCGGCGGTCATGCAGGGGGATGAGGATCAGGCGGAAGACGCGTGCCGTTCGTTGGTCAATTTGGTGCGGCGCGAGATCGACTGACTTCCGCCGTCGCTTTCTCGAACAGGGTCGCTTTCTCGAAAAGGAAGGCCGGTAACCGCGGATTCGCGGTCCCGGCCTTCTCTGCGCCTGCCCTGAGGTCCCACCTCAGGGCAGGCGACGACTACTCCTTCAGCCGGTGCAGCACCTCACCGGCGTCCGGCACCACGAGGGTGTCCGGGTCGTTCTCGTACTCGGCAAGATCGAAGTCGGCCGGGTCGAGGTAGTTGAGGTTGTACGCCTCGACGACGTCCTTCGGCACCTGGCTGCAGAGCGTCACCGTCGCGCGGTTCGTCTCGACGCCGGTCTCGGGGTCGTACTCGCCCAGGCCGCGCAGGTGAGTGGAGTGCGCCAGCTCGCCCCAGGGATGGTCCTTGTACTTGTCCCACTGCTTCACGAAGAAGTCGCGGTTGTGGTAGCCGATCTTCGCCAGACCGGGGTGCATCTCGGAGATCTCGGTGATGTGGGGCGCGAAGAGAATGACTTCGCCACCCTCGGCAACCACGGGCTCAAGCTTGTAGAAGCCCTTCGCGCCCGTCCAGACGTCCTCGTACATCTCGGGAATCAGGGAGACGACCCGCTTGTACGGACGATCGAGGTACGTGATGTGGGACGCCGCGGCGATGCCGGAGGCGGCTGCCCATGCGGAGACGGTGGTGCCCACTGACACGGAGTGCAGCTCCCCGGTTCCGGCCTCGGTCACGACGGCGACGCAGTACTTGGGGCCCGGAATGCGCTCGGTGGCAGCGTTGATCAGCGCGCGCACCGGAGTCACGCCGAGCGTGCCGATGATCTCGAACGAGGAGATCAGCGCGCCCACCCAGTGGCTGAGGTCGATCACGTCGTGCCCGGAGAGGCCCGGGAAGAAGTACTTGTTGCCGCCCGACATGCCGACGACCTCGTGCGGGAGCACTGGGCCCACCACCAGGTTCACGTCGGACTCCACCACCACCTTGTTCACGATCACACGCATCGGGACGTCGACGAGGCGCCCGCCGGAGTACTCGGTGACATCCTCGGCGGAGATGGTGCCGAGGTCCGCGAACGTCTCATCCTCGTTCCACCACTCGTGGTTCAGGATGGTCCAGCCCGGGTAGGTGGCCTCGATGTTGCCCGGCTCGTAGGCAAGGAACTTGCCGATCGCTTCTTCGGACATCGCGGCGTGCGTGCCGAGCGCGATCAGCACGGTCACCTTGGAGGCACGGTCCTTGAGTGCTGCGTGCACGGCCGGCAGCAGCTTGCCCATTGGCGCGGAGCGTGTTGCATCCGGAACCACGAGCGAGACGGACTTGCCGTCAAGGTCGATGGTCGCAAGCGACTCGATGATGTGGTCGTAGATCTGCTCGTTGGTGAGAGTGGTCTCCGCATCGCCGATCGTCATCGATCCTTCGGCGAGCCGAGCCATGAGTTCTTCGGTGTTCTCGGTCATGCAATCCATTGTGCCGTGGCCTCATCTTGCGCGGCAGGGGGTTGACTGCGGTTGCCGTGGAAAACGGAGACAACGTATGGGCAAACCGACCACCGAGCCCCGCGCCGCGCCCTAGGCTCGCGTCATGACTGCAACGCCGCTGAACATAAGTCCCGACCGTCTCCTCCCGGCCGAGCCTTCAATTCGTAAGATCGCACGCGAACTTTACGATTCGGTGAAGGACTTGCCGATCATCTCACCGCACGGGCATGTGCCTCCCTCGTGGTTCTCCGAGAACACGCCATTCAGCAACCCGACCGAGTTGCTGCTCACTCCGGACCACTACGTCAACCGTCTGCTCCACGCCAACGGCGTGCAGCTTTCGACGATGGGCGTGCCGGTCGGATCCCCCCTCAGTGAAGAAGGCGCGCGCGAGGCCTTCCGCACCTTCTGCAGGAACTGGAAGGCATACCGCGGAACGCCGATGAAGTTCTGGTTCGAGGCCGAACTCGCCGACGTGTTCGACATCGATCTCCGCCCTTCCGAGGAAACCGCGGACGAGATCTACGACCGGATCGATGCGCTGCTGAAGACCGACGCCTACCGCCCGCGCGAGCTGTACGACCGCTTCAACATCTCGTTCATCGCCACCACCGATGACCCGTGCGATGACCTCGAACAGCACAACGCCATCAAGAATGACGAGTCCTGGGACGGCATCGTCGTGCCGACGTTCCGCCCGGACAAGTACCTGGAGCCGCTCAAGGACACCTGGAACGCCGACGTCGACCGTCTCGCCGAGGTCTCCGGCGTCGACACCGGCGACTACGCCGGTTACATCGCAGCGATGGAGAACCGCCGTGCCTTCTTCAAGGCCAACGGCGCCGTGTCCACGGACCACTCCCACTTCGATGCCGGTGCCGTCAAGCTCGACGACGCCGAGGCCGAGAGCCTCTACGCCGCGGCTCGCGCCGGCAGCATCTCCGTGGAGGACGCCAACCGCCTGCGCCGTGACTTCGTCTTCCAGCAGGCCCGGATGGCCTCCGAGGACGGCCTCGTCATGACGATCCACCCGGCCGTGGCACGCAGCCACCACGAGCCGACTTTCGAGAAGTACGGAGCCGACGTCGGCTGCGACTTCCCGGTCACGGTCGAGTTCGTGTCCGCGCTCAAGCCGATGCTGAACGCCTTCGGCACCAACCCGAACTTCCAGCTCGTCGTCTTCACCATGGACGAGACGACCTTCTCCCGTGAGCTCGGCCCGATGGCCTCGTTCTACCCGAGCGTGTACGTCGGTGCCCCCTGGTGGTTCATCGACACGCCCGACGCAATCGCGCGTTATCGCAGTGCGGTCACCGAGTCCTGCGGCTTCGGCAAGACCTCCGGCATGATCGACGACACCCGCGCCCTGCTGTCCATCCCGGCTCGCCACGATATGGCTCGCCGAATGGACTCGGGCTACCTCGCCGGGCTCGTGGCGGACCACCGCCTGAGCATGGATGAGGCCCTTGACACCGCATTCGACCTTGTAGACACCCAACCGAAGAAGGCATTCAGGCTATGACCAAGAAGTTCAACCGCGAAAACTACGGCCGCCCGGCCGCTCCGGTGCGCATGATCCACATGGGCATCGGCAACTTCACCCGCGCGCACCAGATGTACTACACGGAGAACGCGCCCGATGCCGAGGAGTGGGGCATCGCCGCGTTCACGGGCCGCCGCCCGGACGCCGCGAAGGCGCTCATCCCGCAGGACGGGCTTTACACGCTGATCGTCCGTGGCGCCGAGGGCACCGATTACAAGGTCATCTCGTCGCTCTCCAAGGTGCACGAAGCCACCGAGAACGATGCGCTTCTCGGGTACTTCGAGTCCCCGGAGCTTTCCGTCCTGACGTCCACCGTGACCGAGGCCGGCTACATGCGGGCGCCGGACGGATCTCTCGACGTCGCGAACGCCGACGTGGCGGGTGACATCGAGGCCCTCAGGGCAGACCCGCGCGCCGTTGTGAAGACGACCCCGGCGAAGGTGACTTCCGGTCTGCTCGCCCGCCGCGCAGCCGGCTCCGGTGCGATGACGATCCTCCCGTGCGACAACCTCCCGGGTAACGGCGAGGCTTTCGAGCAGGTGATCGTGGACTGCGCCCGCGCCGTGGACGAGACGCTCGTGCCGTGGATCAAGGAGAACATCGCGTTTGCCACCTGCATGGTCGACCGCATCACTCCGGCCACCACGGACGCGGACCGCGAGGAAGTCCGGCGTGAGTGCGGCTACGAGGACGCTTCCCCGGTCCCCACCGAGTCCTTCAACGAGTGGGTTGTCGCGGGAGAGTTCCCGGCCGGCCGGCCCAAGTGGGAAGAGGCGGGCGCGACCCTGGTTGACGACGTGACCCCGTTCGAGGACCGCAAGCTCTGGATGCTCAACGGCTCCCACTCGCTGATGGCCTACGCGGCCACGATCCGCGGCTTCGAGACCGTGGGTGAAGCGATCCTCGACCCCGAGGTTCGCGGCTGGGTGAACGAGTGGTGGGACGTTGCCGCCAAGCACCTTGAGGTGCCGTCGGACGACTACCGCGCAGCACTGCTCGACCGCTTCGAGAACCAGAACATCCGCCACCTGCTCGCGCAGATCGCGGCCGACGGTTCGCAGAAGATCCCGGTTCGCATCGTCCCGGCGCTCCGCGGCGAGATCGCAGCGGGCCGCCTGCCGGATGGCCCGTTGCGTGCGATCGCGGCCTGGATCCAGCACCTGCGGGGCAACGGCGCGCCGGTGAAGGACGCCCAGACCGATCTGGTTGCCGGCCTGGTCGGTGACGACCTCGACGCGACCATCGGCAACGTCCTGAAGTTCCTGGGCGATGACCTGGCCGCGAACGCTGACGTGGTCAAGCGCGTGAAGGAACTGGCGCTGGACCTGGTGCCCGAGGCCTGATCCCAGTAGCAGAATCGGCGAAAGCTGCTCCCGAGGAGTCCGCACTCCGTGCGTCTCCTCGGGAGCAGCTTCTTCGTCCCTCCGCCGGTCTGTCTGCTTCGTCAGCTCGGGTCGGGGAGTAGTCTCATCAATTCGAAGCCGTCGGATGCCTGGAGGAACGGTACGGGGCGATCCAGTTCGTCCTCAACCGGCTTGTCCGGGTGGTAGAGCTCTCCCAGCGTGCCGTGAGCGAGGAACTGCTCGGTCGGGTTCAGCTGCCGGATCAGGATCGCGCGAACATGCTCGGGGTGTTCGCGTGCCAGTTCGCGGTAGAGCATCGGGTCGTGCTGTCCGTCGTCGCCGACCAGAAGCCACCGCGTATTGGGGAACTCGATCGCGAGCCGGCGCAGTTGTGTGCGCTTGTGCTCCTGACCCGAGCGGAACCAGCCTGTGTTGGTCGGGCCCCAGTCGGTCATCAGCATCGGGCCGTCCGGGTAGCCGTGGCTCTTGAGGAACCGAGTGAGTGTGGGCACCACGTTCCAGGCACCGGTCGAGAGGTAGAAGACCGGCATCTCGGGGTGACGCCTCTGGAGAGCCCCGTACAACTCGGCCATCCCGGGGACCGGCTGGCGGGTGCCGGTGTGCTTGACGAACGTGTTCCAGGCGGCGATGAACGCCCGGGGGAGATAGGTGACCATCACCGTGTCGTCGATGTCGGAGATGAGTCCGTGCCGGAGATCCGGCGGCAGGATCGTGACCGATGCCTCTGCCACATCGCCGGAGATCGATCTGATCGTCACCGAGTGCCAGCCAACGTCCAGGCAGTGCTTGCGTATCACGACGTCGATGTAGCCCGAGCGATCGGTCTTGGTCCGGATCGTGACGTTGCCTGCCGTGATCTCGACCGGAAGCATCGCGACGTGTGTGCCGAGGAAGTTGCGCCAGCCCCGACGTGAATCATCGAGCCTGCCCTCGCGGGTGCGGTCCGTATCCTCGCTGTCCGGGTCATGCATCACGGCGCGGGCGAGCACTCGCACGAAGTGGGGGGAACCGTAACCGATGAACGGCACGATCTCGGGGACCATGCCACGTTCCCTCAGGTACGGAATCGTCCTCTGGTTGATCGCGTCTTCCATCCGGGCTCCGGGCGACAACACCATGGACACAGCCTATGGGAGGCGCATAGTTGAGGGATGCCCCGGCGAAGATGCCGGGGAGTGAGGTTCACCGCGCCTCCCGGGAACCTCCGCGCCCCCGGCCCGCATGTCCGCGGGAAGCTGGACCGCTTGCGCAATGAGTGGCTGGCGCTCGCAATACTCAGCGAGAAGCTCCCGGGCAACCTCCGCCGAGTCGACCAGCGGGTGCGTCGCGAACGCCCGGAGCGCCTTCACCGGATCTCGCTCCGCGGTGGCGGCGAGCAGGAGTTCGTCGCAGCCCTTGATCTGCACCATGAGGCCCGCCAGGTCATTGCCCAGCGGCTCCACGGGCGCCGGCTCGATGCCGCCGGCCACTACCTCGCACGCCACTTCGACCACCGCGTCGTCGGGCAATTGCGAGACGGACCGGCCGCCGTCGTCGCGGCCGTTGCGTACGTTGAGCACCATGCGCGCGGATGGTTCCGCGCCGGCGAGTACCCGCATCAGCTGGAGGGCGACCTTCTGGTAGCCGCCGAGTTCGATCTCGCGGGTGGAACGGCGCGCGGCGGCGTCGTCGCGGGTCTCGGAGCCGTAGGTTTCCTCGCGCTCGAGGAGCGCCGCCTCCCAGAGCTTCCGCGCTTGCCCGGGTGAGGCGGTCGCGGCGGCGTAGAAGTCTGCCTGCTGGTGGAGGAGTTGCCGCCCACGCGAGTCACGGCCGGAGATCCGGGCGAGGGCCTCGCGCTCGTGCCAGTAGTAGTACAGGTACTCGTTGGGCAGCGCGCCTATCGAGCGCACGACGTCGAAGCCGAAGAGCCGCGCCTCCTCGATTCGGGAGAGGAGGGCGTCGTCGGCGAGGACGGCGGCGAGCAGGTCCGTCTCCCCGACGGCGCTGCCGGCCCGCCGGCCCCGGACGCCCCGGAGCCAGCCCAGGTGATTGAGCCCCGCGTACTCGAAACTTGTCACGCGGGCATCCGTGATGTCGGCGATGCGGTTGACGAGTCCGATTGGCGTGTCGCAGATGCCGACCACACGGTCGCCGAGCGACTCCCGCATCGCCTGCGTGATCACGCCCGCAGGGTTCGTGAAGTTGATGACCCACGCCTCGGGTGCGTGCGCGCGAATCAGGCGGGCGAGTTCGCGCGCCACCGGGATCGTGCGCAGCGCGTACGCCATACCCCCCACGCCGACGGTCTCCTGGCCGAGCACGCCGTGCGAGAGCGCCACCTCCTCATCGATCGCACGGCCCTCAGTCCCGCCGACCCTGACCGCGCTGAAGACATAATCCGCCCCTGTGATGCCCTCCGCCACGTCCGGTGTGGTTCGCACCGCAGGGCCGCCGTCACCTTGCCGCAGCTGGGAAATCACGTTCTCGACGACGGCGAGACGGCCCGGGTCCGTGTCTGTGAGGACGAACTCGTGCACGAGTTCTGCCGGATCGTCGGCCAGCGCGCGATACAACTGCGGGACGCGGAAGCCTCCGCCGCCGATCATGGTGAGCCGCATGAATGCCACCGTAGCGCGCCGCGGCATACCCGGTCCGCCGCGCCCCGGGGGAGGGCGGTCCCGGTACCGTGGAGTGATGGCTGGCATCCCAGTTCGTGAGCAGATGTTTGACGTGTTCCTCCACGGTCCACTGTTCTTCGACATCGTGTTCACCGGACTGCCCGCGATGCCGGTTCCAGGCACGGAAACCTTCGCGACCGGACTCGGTTCACTCCCGGGCGGCATCGCGAACCTCGCGGTCGCGACCGCCCGTCTCGGCCTGGACACCGCGCTTGCCGTCGGCTTCGGCGATGACGGTTACGGCCGATACTGCAGATCGGTGCTGGATGAGGAGCACGTCGATCTGTCGCGCAGCCTCACAGTGGACCAGCACACCAACATCACCGTCTCGATGAGCTCGGGGGGAGACCGGGCGATGGTTACTCACGGCCACGATCTCCCCATCAGCGCCGACGAACTCATCGGCACGCCACCCCCCACGCGTGCCGTGATCACGGATCTCACCGGCGATCGCGTGACACAGCGCTGGTGGCGTGCCGCGGCCGAGGCCGGCGCGATGGTATTCGTCGACGTCGGCTGGGACGAGTCCGGACAATGGTCGCGCGATGTCCTCGCTCCGCTCGAGGTCTGTCATGCGTTCGCGCCGAACGCCGGGGAGGCGATGGCCTACACGGGTACCGCATCCCCGCACGACGCGCTGCGTGAAATCTCGCGGCTCGTGCCCCTCGCCGTCGTGACGCTGGGACCGCAGGGCGCAATCGCACGGGACCGCGAAATCGGCGAAGAAGCCGCAGCCGAGGGCATTGCCCTGCCGGCGATCGACCCCACCGGCGCGGGCGACAACTTCGTGGCCGCGCTCGCGTACGGCCGGCTCGCGGCCTGGCCCCTCCAGCAGACCCTCGATTTCGCGGTGCTCTGCTCGGCGCTTTCTGTGACACAGTTCGGCGGCTCGCTGTCAGCGCCCGGGTGGGGAGATATCGCCTCCTGGTTCGACCACGTGACCGGTCGGCTCGCCGGCGGCGCCACGCCGCGATGCCCGTGTGCGCTGCACGTTGAGCCCGATCCTCGCCTTGCGGCGCGCTTCGCGTTTCTCGACGAGGTCGTCCCTCCGGCCCCGTTCGCGACAATGCGCCGGGCGGAGGCGACTTTCGCGCAGGCGGCGGATCCGGCGCATCACTGACGCGTAGTGCGTGGCGCTCCGACCGGGGACCCAAAATGCACGCTTCAACCGCCTAATCGCGCTTGAAGCGTGCATTCTGGGTCCCCGGAGCGACGCCAACTTCGGCGCCCGTGCTGCGGTCAGCCGGCGAGAGCCGCCGAGACGACCTCCTTGGCCTCCTTCTGGACCTCAGCGAGGTGCTCGTCGCCGTTGAAGGACTCGGCGTAGATCTTGTAGACGTCCTCGGTGCCGGACGGGCGTGCGGCGAACCAGGCGTTCTCGGTGGTGACCTTCAGGCCGCCGATCGCTTGGTTGTTGCCAGGAGCGTTCACGAGGCGGGCAGTGATCTCCTCGCCGGCGAGTGTCTGAGCGGTGACGTCCTCCGGAGCGAGGTTCTTCAGCTTCGCCTTCTCCTCCTTGGTGGCGACGGCGTCGATGCGCGCATACGAGGAGGCGCCGTAGCGCTCCACGAGTTCCGCGTGCAGCTGCGACGGCGACTTGCCGGTGACCGCCAGGATCTCCGAGGCCAGCAGCGCGAGGATGATGCCGTCCTTGTCCGTGGTCCACACGGTGCCGTCCATGCGGAGGAACGAAGCGCCTGCGGACTCCTCGCCGCCGAAGCCGAACGAGCCGTCAATGAGGCCCGGGACGAACCACTTGAAGCCCACCGGCACCTCAACGAGCTTCCGGCCCATGCCGGCCGCGACGCGGTCGATCAGGGACGAGGAGACGAGGGTCTTGCCGATCGCCGCGTCCTTCGGCCAGCCCGGCCGGTTCTGGTAGAGGTAGGCGATCGCAACGGCCAGGTAGTGGTTGGGGTTCATCAGGCCGCCGTCGGGAGTGACGATGCCGTGACGGTCCGAGTCCGCGTCATTTCCGGTCGCGATGTCATAGGGCGCGCCGGCTTCCATCTTCTCCAGCAGCGATGCCATCGCGTACGGGGAGGAACAGTCCATGCGGATCTTGCCGTCCCAGTCGAGCGTCATGAACGAGAACGCGGGATCCACGTCCGGGTTCACCACGGTCAGGTCGAGGCCGTAGCGCTCGCCGATCTCGCCCCAGTAGTCCACGGCGGCGCCGCCGAGCGGGTCCGCTCCGATGCGCACGCCGGCTTTCCTGATGGCGTCCATGTCGATGACGCTCGCGAGGTCCTCGACATATGCCGAGAGGAAGTCGTGCCTGCCGGTGGTCTCCGCGGCGAGCGCCTCTTCGAGCGAGACGCGCTTGATCTTCTCCCAGCCTTCTGCCAGCAGCTCGTTCGCGCGGTCGGCGATCCAGCCGGTCGCGTCGGTGTCAGCCGGCCCGCCGTGCGGCGGGTTGTACTTGAATCCGCCATCCTGCGGCGGGTTGTGGGACGGGGTCACCACGATGCCATCGGCGAGGCCGGGGCCCGTTGTGACGACGCCGCCGCTGGTTCCGGCGCCGTTCGCGCGCAGAATCGCGTGCGAGACCGCCGGTGTGGGCGTGAAGCCGTCACGTGCGTCGATCTGGACCTTGACGCCGTTCGCCGCGAGCACCTCGAGCGCCGACTTCCACGCGGGCTCGGAAAGTGCGTGCGTATCGCGGCCGATGAACAGCGGGCCGTCGACCCCCTGCTGGGCGCGATACTCCACGATCGCCTGCGTGGTGGCGACTATGTGGGCCTCGTTGAACGCGCCGTTGAGTGACGAGCCACGGTGCCCGGAGGTGCCGAAGGCTACCTTCTGGTTGGGGTCCTCAACGGACGGGACAATGTCGTAGTAGGCCGAAAGGACCTCGTCGACATCGATCAGATCTTGTGGTTGCGCTAGTTGTCCTGCTCTCTTATGCATGTCCCCATCCTGCCGGAGCAGGCGCGCCCGTACACTCGACTTCATGGCATTTGAGTCGGCACCTGAGCTCCACGTGGCCGATCTGGACATCACCGAACCGGTTCCCGAGGGCACCGTCGTCGTCGACGTGCGCGAGCAGGACGAGTGGGATGCGGGGCACGTTCCGGACGCGGTGCACATCCCGATGAGTGAACTCGCACAACGCGTGAGGGAACTTCCCGAGGCTCCGCTCCTGGTGATCTGCAGATCGGGCGGTCGTTCCGCGAGAGCGGTCTCGTGGCTCCGTCAATTCGGTTACGACGCCACGAACCTCGGCGGCGGCACCCTCGCGTGGGCCGAGCGGCGCCTGCCCGTCGTTCGCGACGACGGCGCAGCGGGCACCGTCGTCTGAGAGCACCTCGCACAGAACACGGTTCCCGCCGGCGTCTCCCGGAGGGATGGGGCCGCTCGGCGAGGCGGTTACGCTAGGGGACCATGGGCAAAGCATCACGACGCAGGAACAGGGCCGAGACGGCCGCGAGGCCGAAGCGCAAGGAGGTCCCGTTCGTCGAGCGTCCGTTCGAGGGCATTGACGGCGAGACCGACCTGGTGGCCATGAGGGAGATCCTCCCCATGGCGCAGGCGGAGGCGCAGCTCAAGGACGGGTCAACGGTCCTTCTCGTGACGCTTCTTCCCGAGCAGATGCCAGGATTGCGGCGGGAGGACGGCACAGTCGTCGTCGCGATGCAGACCCGGATGCACTCGGGTGACGCCTCCCGCGATCTGGCGCACGCGATCGAGGAGGCACAGAAGCTCGAGCCCGGTACGCCGCTCCGTCTCGCAGAACTTCCTGAGCCCGGCACCCGCCTGCAGGACCTGCTCGCCAAGGACGCCAAGATCACGGTCGAGGTGACGGAGGATTTCGGTTTCTGGCTCGACTCGTCGGCTGACCGGACTCCCGAACTCGAGGACGCGCTCGAATCCGCGAGCGAGGCGGCAGTGAAGATGGTCGCCGTCGAGGGAGTGACGTCCGCGTACTGGGTCCGGATGGGCAAGGAGTTCCTGCGGTGGATCCGCGGCGAGGACGAGACGGCACTGCTCAACGCCCTCACTCGACTGCAGGCGGAGCGCAGGACCGACCTCGAAGAGGGCGCGCGACTCATCGGCGCGTTCCGCGCATCGGGGCTGCTCGTTCCGGTGTGGGAACTCGTTCCGGGCACGGAGGCCGATGAGCTCGGCGGCTCTGCGAAGGACTTCGAGAAGCGGCTCGCCGCGGCGCTCGAGGTGAAGGAACCGCTTTCACCGCAGCAGAAGCGGGTGCGGGATGGGCTGATCTCCCGTCAGGTGAATCTCCGCTGACCAACCGGAGCGCCGTATCTCGCCGCAAGTCCCGGATTCCCTGGTTAGTCTTTGGGTGTGAGTCTGTCCACGAGGGTAGCGGTCATCATCCCGGCGAAGGATGAAGCGGACGTCATCGCTGCCACGGTCCGGGCGTGCAGGGCGATCCCGATGGTTGATCTGGTGCTCGTCGTCGACGACGGTAGCGATGACGATACCCAGCACGTGGCGCGCAATGCGGGTGCCGTTGTCGTGCGGCACTCCGTGAACCGGGGGAAGGCCTCGGCCAGTGAGACGGGTGGCAGCGTCGTCGCGATGCGTGACATCGAGGGCCGTGATCCGCGGCTGTTGCTGTTCGTGGACGCGGACCTCGGCGAGTCGGCCACATCGTGCGCAGCGCTTGTCGCCGCCGTGGAGGAGGGCCGAACGGACCTCGCGATCGGCGTGGTGCCTGGTCTGGTGGACCGTACGGCGAGCGCAAGGCTCGCACGTGGCGCGATCCAGCGGGCGACTGGTTGGGTTGCCGCCCAGCCCCTTTCCGGCCAGCGATGCATCACGCGGGAGGCTTTCAACGCCGCCGCCCCTCTGTCCCACGGGTGGGGAGTGGAGGTAGGTATGACGATTGACGTCCTCGCGACCGGGTACACGGTCCAGGAGGTGCCGTGCGATATCCGGAAACGCTCCGGTCCACGGCCGCACAGCCAGGCACGCTATCGGCACATCCTGATGGCGGTGACCTCACGGCGGCTACGCGGAATCCGCGCGCCCGGCGGACTCGTGGACTCGACCCGCGGGCGGGCCCCGCGCATCGGGGAGCCGTACTCCGTGCCGTTCAACTGACGCGGAACGCTGTCAGGCGCTTGTCCAACAACTGTCGGACCACCAACCCTGCGTGCGCGGTTCGTGGTGCCTGGGGACTAAAGTCTGTGTTGTGAAAATCGGATATCTGGGACCGGAGGGGACCTTCTCGGAAGCGGCGCTGCGCCGTTACGCGCCAAATGAGGAAGCGGTCCCGTTCGTCGACGTGCTGACTGCGCTCGAATCGGTTCGGACCGGGGTGGTCGATGCGGCGGTCGTGCCGATGGAGAACAGCGTCGAGGGCGGTGTGAACGCGACGATCGACTCGCTGAGTCTGGGCGAGCCCCTGGTCGTGGTCGGCGAGATTCTGCTGCCCATCACGTTCGCGCTCGGCCGCCCCACGCATTTCGACGGTGATGTCCGCCGGATAGGTACGCATCCGCACGCCTGGGCGCAGTGCAAGAACTGGATCCACGAGACACTGCCGGAAGCCGAGCACGTGATCACTACCTCGACTGCTGCGGCGGCTGCCGAGCTTGCCGCAGGGACTGCGGAGTTCGATGCCGCGCTCTGCTCCGCTCTTTCCGCGGAGAAATACGGCCTACGCGCGATCGCGACCGAGATCGCCGATAATCGCAACGCCGTGACCCGGTTCATCGTGGTCGCCCGCCCCTCGCGACTGCCGGAACCCACCGGCGCCGACAAGACGACCCTGATGGTCCACCTCGGCCACAACGAGGCGGGAGGCCTCCTCGAGATGCTGGAGCAGTTCGCGGTCCGGGGAGTGAACCTCTCCCGGATCGAGTCCCGCCCCATCGGTGACGCGCTCGGCCGGTACGCCTTCTCGATCGACGCCGAGGGCCACGTTGCCGAGGACCGGCTTCAGGCAGTCCTCATCGGGCTTCACCGGGTGTGTCCCGAGGTCCGGTTCCTCGGCTCCTATCCCTCTGCGGACGGC
This sequence comes from Actinomycetaceae bacterium, assembly GCA_035647855.1. Classification (GTDB taxonomy): domain Bacteria; phylum Actinomycetota; class Actinomycetes; order Actinomycetales; family Actinomycetaceae; genus JAAZBW01. The sequence goes on from DASRMP010000081.1 coordinate 22,081, forward strand.
CGGAGGCCGATCCTGCGCGCTGGCACGTCCGACAGCGATTTCGCGGCGGCGCGCGAATGGGTTTCCTCGATCCTTGATCAGGAGGGCGAGCCCATCGGATTCACGTCTGTTCCGTTCGGCAAGGCGCCCGACGGGCCGCTGTCAGCGCTGGTCCCTGACTTCGACCATGCCGACGCGAAGACGCGCATCAAGACCGCGGCGCTGCGGGAGTTCTACCGATACGGGTACGACGGCGCGTCGATGCGGCGTATTGCCTCGGCGGCACGGTCCGATCCGGGCCTCATCCCGTACCACTTCGGTGGGAAGGCGCAGCTCTTCCGGACCGCGGTCGGCGATTTCATTCCCGATGCGGACGAGATCGCCCGGCATCTCGACCCATCGGACGAGGCCACCACACTGAGAGTCGTGTCCGAGTTCTGCTCCACAGAGGGGTCGGGCGCGCGCGCCGCCGTCGTGGCCCTCATTCGAACCGCGCTCTCCCCATCGGCCAGGCAGGACGCCATGCAACCCGAGGCGGCGCAGTGGATCCGGCAGGCCGTTCGGAACGTCCTTGAGAAGTCCAGCGATCCCATTGGAAGCCAGGCCCTGTACCGACTGATCGTCGGACTCGCCCTTCTGACCGACATCATGCCCATCACCCCTCTCGCCCAACTCGGATGTGCGGAGACGGGCCGGCTCGTGCTGGCCCGGATCCAGCTTCTCGACCGCTCGGCACCGTTCGACGAGTATCCGGAGGCCACCGCCGCCTGGCAGGCAGACCAGGAGCAGGACCCGGAGGAAGTCAGCGGCGACCTGCCCGCTCGCGAGCGCATACTCGCCAGTGCGATCGACCTCTTCGCGGAATGGGGCGGCAACCAGGCGTCACTGCGCGAACTGGCTCGGCGCGCGAACTGCGACATCTCACTCGTGCACTACTGCTTCGGCAGCAAGACGGGCCTGCTCTCAACGGTTCTCGAGCAATTGGACCAGCCTGACGATCAGATCCCACAGGACAGCTCCGAACGCCTGCGGGCGTTCATCGCACTGTTCACCAGGCCCGAGCACCGCAAGGCGGTGCGGGCGCTGCTGCTCTCGGCCGCGAACCCGGGCAGCGCCGCAGTCGCCGAACTGGTGCGCAACAGGCTGCAAGCGCTCTTCGACGAGTACCTCGGAACCTGCGAACGCGGTGACATCGGACTCGGGTTCCATGTCGCGGCCGCCGAGGTCCTCGGCTCGCTGGTACTGGCCGAATCGCTGAATGCCTACGGCGCGCCGCTCCCGCATGCGGAGACCGGCGCGCTGGCGAATACTCTCCTGGAGGGGGCAAGAGCGGGAGCATCGCTCGAGCAACTGGCCGAACGCAAACGGGGATAGTGGGAACGCGGTTAGGAGGGCCGAACGAGATGGAGGAGAACGCCAACCGGGCAGCGAACACCGGTGAGGTTCCGGAACCTGCCGATAGCGAGTCGTTCACGGATCGCGGGAACGTAACGCGTGCCCGGATCCTGCACGAGGCGATTTCCGCGTTCGAGCGCGCCGGGTACCACGGCGCTACCCTCCGTGACATCGCGAACGCCGCGGACGTCGATCTGGCACTGCTCGCCTACTACTTCGGCAACAAGGCGGGTCTTTTCGCTGCCGCTATCGCCAGTGTTTTCGAACCGCTCGTGCAGACGCAGGAACTCGTGGATTCCGACCGCGCGAACGCAGGAACGCAGGTGACCGAACTTCTGGCGGAGGTCATGCTGGGCAAGGGCGGCAATTCCTCGGCCGTCGGGGTACTCCGGACCCTGCTGACGCCGGCGAACCCGCCCGATGAGGTTCGGGAGTTGGTGGCTTCGCGAGTCAGGGGGCTCGTCGAGACGGTGGTCGGACCCGACCGCTCGCCCCGCTACACCCTTCTGGTCGCCGAATTCGTCGGGCTCGTCGTCTTCCGTCTTGTGGTGCCGCTCGAGCCGGTGGCGTCCGCCTCCTCTGAGACCGTCATGGGATACCTCTCCCGGCGGCTCCAGGCCATCCTCGATTCGATTCCGGTGGTGCCCAGTGCCTGATCGTAAGGACGGGATGCCCGTCACAGAGTCCGAATTGGCGATTCGCCATCACGCGCTGCGGTTCTTCGCCGAGAGCGGCTACTCGAACACCTCGCTGCGGCAGATCTCCACGGCTGCCGAGTGCGACGTCGCTCTCATCGCCTACTATTTCGGCAACAAGGCCGATCTCTTCATGACGGTCGTCAGGGACGCCTGCCGGCCCGCGCGCGAAATGCTCGACGAGGGGATGGCCCAGGTGCGGCCGCGTGATGAATCCGCGGTGGAGAGGTCGTTGGAGTTCGGCCGGCGCGCTCTCACGGCCTGGACCGAGGGCGAGAGGTTGCTCGGTCTGCGTTCCCTCATCACCACGGCAGCGGCTGCGGACTCGGTGACCGAGGAAGTGGCATCATTCGCGCGACAGGAACTGCAGTCCATCGTCGACCAGTTGGTCAAGGCGGATAGCCTGCCCGCCAGGTTCCGGCTCCCGATCACCGCGTTCCTCGGCCTGGTGGTCGGGACGGACATTCTCACTCACTACGCCGGATTGCCGACGCTCGCCGCGATGTCTCGCGAGGACCTCATCTCCGCGCAGATCGGAGCCCTCGAGGAGATTCTGCGGCTCTCGCTTTCAGAGCGCGACACGAACGAGTAGGGCGGCCGGAGCCACTCGCGCATGGAGCGCGGTGGCCTTCCCGAGGAGTTCGCCGTCGACCTGGACCCGTGTGGGGCGCGTGGCCCGGATCGTTATCGATCGGGCCGGGCGCGACTCGATCGCCGAAGCTGCGTCCGACTTCCCCCGGATCCCGAGACGTTGCGCAAGCACCTTCACTCCGAGCGATGCCCATCCCACCAGACCTCCCCTGGTGTCGAGGACGACGACGTCGAGCCATCCGTCGTCGAGCCGTGCGCTCGGCGCGAGGACAATGTTGCCGGGCAGGCGACCGCAGTTCGCCACCATCACCGTGCGCGCCCGGAAGGGCCGCGACCGGCGGCGATCGTCGATCGTCACCAGTACGGACATCCTCCGCTCGAACAACCGGGTGAGGGCAGCATAGAAGTACGCGAACCAGCCGAGACGCCGCTTGAGTTCGTGGTCCGCGCCGGCGATCATCTCGGCGTCGAAGCCGATCCCGCCAATCACGAGGAAGGCATGCTCGCCGTTGTCCAGTGCGCCGGCGGAGCCGCCGTCGTCATCGGGTGTCTCCATTCGGAGCCACCCCACATCGATCGGACGTTCGGTGCCCCCGAACGCGGTTCGCGCGCACTGCAGCAGTTGGTCGACCGGGATGTCGAGGTTGCGCGCGAGCAGGTTGCCTGTGCCGAGAGGGATGATTCCCAGCGGGACGCCGGAATCGGCCATTCCAGTGGCGACCGCGCGAACGGTCCCGTCGCCGCCGGCTGCGATTACGAGAGGCGAGCCTGCCTCGAGCGCGGCGCGGGCCTGGCTCATCCCGGACTCTTCGATCGTCGTCTCGACGAAGACCGGCTCCGGAAGCCCGGCCTCACGCGCGGCAGTCCGGAGCGTGCGCCGAAGTTCCTCCGGGTGCTCGGACTTGATGGGATTGACGATGACTACGGGTGCTGCGTCCGACCGTTCGGGGCCGGGAGGTGTCGCAGGTGCCATGGGGAGACCTTAGTCCGTGTGTGCCCGCAACGGCTGCCCGACCGCCCGGATAGGCTGGGCCAATGATCGATCTCAGGTGGCTCCGTGAGAATCCCGAGGTTGCGCGCGCCTCCCAGGCTGCGCGCGGCGAGGACGAGACGTTGGTGGATCGCGTGATCGCGGCGGACGAAGCGCGGCGCGCAGCGCTCACCGCGTTCGAGAACGCGAGGGCCGAGCAGAAGCAGGTCTCGAGGTCGATCGGCAAGACCGCTCCGGAGAAGCGCGCGGCAGTCCTCGGGAGGGCGAAGGAGCTCGCGGAGCAGGTGAAGGCTCTGGAGGCGCGCTCGAACGCATCGGCCGCGGAACTCGATGCGCTCGTCATGGAGTTCTCGAACGTCATCGTCGACGGCGTCCCTCCGGGGACCGCGGACGATTTCGTGGTCCTGAAGCACGTGGGGCAGAACCGGGACTTCGATGCGGAGGGTTTCACTCCGCTCGATCACCTCGATCTCGGCGAGGGTCTCGCCGCCATCGACGTGAAGCGCGGCGCCAAGGTCTCGGGGGCACGGTTCTACTACATGACCGGGATCGGCGCCCGGCTCGAACTCGCGATGCTCAACTGCGCCCTCGACCTCGCGGTTTCGAACGGATTCGTGCCGATGATCACCCCGACCCTGGTCACGCCCGCCACGATGAGCGGCACGGGGTTCCTCGGCGCCCACTCGGACGAGATCTACCACCTCGAGAAGGACGACCTGTACCTGACCGGCACCTCCGAGGTGGCCCTTGCCGGCTACCACGCCGATGAGATCATCGACGTTTCCGAGCCGATCAGGTACGCGGGCTGGTCCACCTGCTACCGCCGGGAGGCCGGTTCCCACGGGAAGGACACTCGCGGCATCATCCGTGTGCACCAGTTCAACAAGGTGGAGATGTTCGCGTTCACGGTCCAGGAGGAGTCCGCCGCGGAGCACGAGCGGCTGTTGGCGTGGGAAGAGGAGATGCTCGCCAAGGTCGATATCCCGTACCGCGTCATCGACGTCGCCGCCGGGGACCTCGGATCCTCCGCCGCCCGCAAGTTCGACTGCGAGGCCTGGCTGCCCACTCAGCAGCGATACATGGAGGTGACCTCGACCTCGAACTGCACCACCTTCCAGGCGCGCCGGCTCGGCATCCGCGAGCGGACCGCGAGTGGGACTCGCCCGGTGGCGACCCTGAACGGGACCCTGGCGACCACGCGTTGGCTGGTCGCCATCCTGGAGAACCACCAACAGGCCGATGGCTCGGTGGTTGTTCCCGCTGGATTGCGCCCCTATCTCGGGGGCCTGGAGGTAATGAATCCCATTAACTGAGATGGGGAATGAGACGCACATAGAGGTCTCACCAATTCCTGCAACGGGGCCGAATTCGCCGTGGTCGCGCCGCTGAACAGCGAGATGGGCGCCATCGAAACCGTTAGGCGATTGTGACCTCGCCGCGTGTCCGATCGGTTGAATCCGCGTGCCCACCGGGAGAGAGTTGGAAGTACTTGTGCGATCTGGAGCACATTCGAATGTTGGATTGAGTTTGGAGGGAATACATGAAGAACTCCAAGATTCGCCGCGGCACAATGATGACCGCGGCAGCGGCTGCGCTGACGATGCTGCTGGCCGCCTGTGGTGGCGGCGATGGCGCCGATGACACTGCAGCCCCCGAGGAGGCCGGAGAAACGACCGAGGCCGCACCGGCCGAGGCAGTCACCTTCGGCTGTGAAGCATATGCAGAGTACGGCTCGTTCGAGGGTGCGACCGTTGAGATCCTCTCCTCCATCCGCGACGTCGAGGCGGATCAGCTCGACCAGTCGTGGGCGGAATTCGAGGAGTGCACGGGCATCGATGTCATCCACAACGGCATCGGCGAGTTCGAGGAGCAGATCGTTGTCCAGGCCGAGGCCGGCAACGCACCGGACCTCGCGGTCTTCCCGCAGCCGGGTCTCCTCGCCCGCATGGTTGACGAAGGCTATGTCCTGCCCGCGACCGATGAGGTCGAGGCGAAGGTGGATGAGGGCTGGACCGAGGACTGGAAGGCGTACGGCACCGTGGACGGCGAGTTCTACGCCGCGCCGCTCATGTCCTCCGTGAAGTCGTTCATCTGGTACTCCCCGTCCATGTTCGCAGACGGCGGCTACGAGATTCCCGAGACTCTCGACGAGATGATGGCCCTCACCGAGCAGATCGCTGCAGACACCGCCGATGACGGCGTCGTCAAGCCGTGGTGCGCCGGCATCGAGTCCGGTGGCGCGACTGGCTGGCCGGCAACGGACTGGGTTGAGGACATGGTTCTCCGCACCGGTGGCGCCGAGGTCTACGGCCAGTGGGTGGCCAACGAGATTCCGTTCAACGACCCGCAGATCGTCGCGGCGATCGACGGCGTTGGCGAATACCTCCTGAACGAGGAATTCGTGAACGGCGGCATCGGCGATGTTCGCTCGATTGCCACCACGTCCTTCAACGACGGCGGGCAGCCGATCCTTGACGGCAACTGCTACATGTACCGCATGGCCTCGTTCTTCGAGGCGCAGTGGCCCGCGGGCACCAACGTGGCCGAGGACGGCGACGCCTTCGCATTCGTGATGCCCGGTCAGGAAGCCGGTCCGGCTCCGTTGCTCACCGGCGGCGAATTCGTCGGCGCGATGAACGAGCGTGAAGAGGTCCGTGCGGTTCAGTCGTTCCTCGCTTCGCCGGAGTGGGCGAACTCGCGCGTCTCCATCGGCGGCGTCTCCTCCGCGAACCTCGGTGTCGACCTCGACAACGCCGGTTCCGCGATTCTCAGGCTCGCCATGGAGTTGCTCCAGGACGAGTCCAGGACCGTGGTGTTCGACGGCTCCGACATGATGCCGTCCGAGGTTGGCTCGGGCGAGTTCTGGACGCAGATGACCGCGTGGATCGACGGCACCGTCGACTCGCAGGGCGCCGCTGACGCGATCCAGGCTGCGTGGCCTACCGACTGATGAAGTCAGTGACGATTGTCTGATGGGGGTGGGGGCCTTTCCCCCCGCCCCCATCGGGCGTCTCACGGCTCGGACTGAAGGGAGGGCCCGTGGAGGGCTTGACGGACTTCGTCTCCTCGTCGAAGTGGACGATGCTTCTCGCAGGAGTCCTGGCGATCATTGCCGTCGTCGGAGTGCTGCTTCTGTTGGCGAAGGTGTCCGAGAGGATCCGGAGCGGCGAGATCAGACGCTGGGTCGCGGTGCTCCTCTTCGCAGGACCCGCGCTCGCGCTGGTGGGACTGGGACTCATCTATCCCGCCATCCGGACCACTTGGCTGTCGCTGCACGATCGTCGATCGGAGAACTTTGTCGGACTCGACAACTACGTCCGGATCTTCACGGATCCGAACCTGAGGGTGACCCTCACGAATACGTTCTGGTGGGTGCTGCTCGTACCGATTCTCGCGACCGGGATCGGTTTGCTCTACGCGATCCTGGTCGACGGGAAGCGCGGCGAATCGGCGGCGAAATCGTTGGTGTTCATGCCGATGGCCATCTCGTTCGTCGGCGCGAGCATCATCTGGGCGCTCGTCTACGCGTACCGTGGCGCCGCCTTCGAACAGACGGGGCTCGCCAACGCGGTGATCACCTCGCTGGGACTCGAACCGGTGAGGTTCCTGCAGGACTCACCGTGGAACACCTTCTTCCTGATCATCGTGATGATCTGGATCCAGGCGGGTTTTGCGATGGTCCTGCTGTCCGCCGCGATCAAGGGCATCCCCGACGACATCATCGAGGCCGCGCGTCTTGATGGTGTCAACGCGTGGCAGATGTTCCGGCAGATCACACTGCCGTCCATCCGGCCCACGATGGTGGTGGTGCTGACCACGATCATCATCGCGACGCTGAAGGTCTTCGACATCGTCCAGACCATGACCGGCGGTAACTTCCGAACCTCCGTGCTCGCCAACGAGATGTACACGCAGTCGTTCACTAACGCGAACCGTGGTGTCGGTTCCGCGCTCGCCGTGATGATCTTCGTGCTCGTGATCCCGGTGGTGCTCTTCAACATCCGCCAGATGCTGATCAACAGAGAGGTGCGTGGAGGATGAGTACCACAACTGTCACCGCCACCGGCACACCCGTACCGGCGGCCGAGAAAAAGGTGCCTGGCGTCACGCGGGCGAAGCAGATGCTGACCTCGCGGCTTGGGTCGCTTGTCGCAGTTCTCATCGCGCTGCTGTGGACGATCCCGACCTTTGGACTGCTCGTCACGTCATTCCGCCCGCGGGCAGAGATTCTGGGCAGCGGGTGGTGGAATGCCTTCGCTGATGGCATCTGGACGCTCGACAACTACGAACTGGTGCTCTTCGGTTCGACGGCGTCGGGGAACCTCTTCCCGAACATCGTCAACTCGATCGTCATTACGATTCCCGGCGCGCTCTTCCCATTGATCGTCTCGATCCTCGCCGCCTACGCCTTCTCGGTGCTGGAGTGGAAGGGCAGGGACACGGTATTCATCTTCGTGTTCGCCCTGCAGATCGTCCCGCTCCAGATGGCGCTGATTCCTCTGTTGCAGATCTTTTCGGGGACATGGTGGGCGAATTTGATCCCGTTCGCCCCCGTATGGATCGCCCACACGTGTTTCGCGTTGCCCCTGGCGACGTTCCTCATGCACAACTTCATGTCGGAGATCCCGAGGTCTTTGATCGAGGCCGCCAAGGTCGACGGCGCCGGCCACGCGACTCTGTTCGTCCGCGTGATCCTGCCGTTGATGGTGCCCGCGATCGCGTCATTCGCGATCTTCCAGGTGCTGTGGGTGTGGAACGACCTGCTCGTTGGTCTGACGTTCACGGGTGGCTCACAGGCGACCGAGCCCATCACTTCGCGTCTTTCCAACATGGCGAGCGCGAACTTCGGCAACAACCAGCACCTGCTGACATCGGGTGCGTTCATCTCGATGATCCTGCCGCTCATCGTCTTCTTCACGTTGCAGCGGTACTTCGTGAGAGGAATGATGGCCGGCTCGGTCAAGGGTTGACGCGCCGCAGAATCGGAACAATTGTTGGGGCGGCTCCGTCCGGGGTCGCCCCACTTGCTTCCCCTGCGCTCCAGCCGGGGCGGCGGGTCTCCCAGTCCGCCCGCGGGATCCGGCATGTTGATGCGCTGGAGTCCCGAGTCATGGAGAATCGCGCGCATATCCTGATGGTGGCACGCCGGAATGTGCCGGTGCCAAGGCTCCGGCAGAATCGCTGGGATCCTGCCCCCTTGGACGGATCGCGCGCCGAGTGGGAGGGAGGCTGCGTGGAATGAAGGCCGCAGGCGAACTGCAGGACTCTCCGCGGAACCCGCTGCGGCCGTGGCGCCACACCGTGGAGATTCTCTTCAGAATCGGCGGGATCCTGGTGTTGGCTTTCAACGCGATCGTCGGGATCGTGCTGTGGTGGCCCGCTACTGCACCTGACGCGCCGGCGCTGCTCGGTGCCGGTCTCGTGTTGTTCTGCCAGGTCCTCATGGTGCTCGACCTCTGGAAATCCGGTTCGGCATGGGTGTCCCACGCGGTGTTGCTGCTCGCGGTGGTCGGATTGGCCTTGGTGGCCGGGAGTGCGGATGCTCCGTCCGATGCCACGTCGGTGTGGTGGCCGATGCAATTCCTGATGAGCGCTGTCATCTATGCGGCGATGAGCACGCGGGGTCCCGCTCGATGGTTCGCTCTCGGTGGCTTGCTCGGTGCCCACTTGGCGCTCCGTATGTGGGGCTGGCAGCTCGCCGGTCTGGATTTCGACGGCCGGTTCGCGCATCTCTACACGGCTGAACTTGCGTTGCTCGTGGTCACCGGGGGAACCATCGTTCTCGGACTGAAGGCAGTGGGAGGCGCGGCCGACTCGACTGACGCACTGCTGGAGGTGGAACGGCGCCGCCGCGAGGAAGCAGCGCGCGATCGAGCCGACGTTTTCCGATCCCATGAGGCGGATCGATTCATCCATGACACGGTGCTGCACACCCTGCGGATGATTGCCATGGACCGCCGCGCTATTCCAGCGGCGACGGCCAGAGATGCGGCAGCCCGACTCGCGGGCATACTCGCCGATCCGTTGCCAGGCGCCCGGAGCGCGGAAGCACGTCCCGCGCAGCGACTGAGGGATCGCCTGCAATCGCTCGCTGATTCGCCCGAACGCGCGGACCTGGACGTGAGAGTGAGTGGCGCCACGGGAGCTGCCGTGCCGCCCGACGTCGAGGTCGCGATCGTTCGCGCCACGAAGGAGGCGCTCGACAACATCGCGCTTCACGGGGCGACGGATCAGGCTCACGTTCTGGTGGCAATGCACGGTCTTCGAGTCACTGTCACGATCACGGATCATGGTCGCGGATTCGAGTTGGAGCGCGTTACCGGTGGGCGAGGCGTGAAGGAGTCGATCGTCCAGCGCATGGCGGACGCGGGTGGCAAGGCGAGTGTCACGTCGGAGCCGGGACGGGGCACCATCGTGCGGCTTGAATGGGAACCCGAGAGGCCTGCAGACGCCACCGCGCACGCAGGTACTGCGGCGTTTGGCGCGGCGTCCGGAGTGTTTCCGGCGATCCTGATCGCCGCGATGCCACTGGTTGTGTTCAACGTGTGGAACGCCGCGTGGCGCACGCAGGAACTCGCATGGCCTATGGGAGGATGGCTCGCCAGCCTGCTGGTCGCGATACTGTTCGCCTTCTACGGCTGGCGCGGACTCAAGTCCGGGATATCCCGGAGCGAGTCTCGCATCCTGACCTTCGGTGCCTGGGCGGCGTCGCTCATCAATGGTCTCGCGGCAACGATCGACGGCGGAGGCAGACACACGTATTGGATGGCCGGCAGTGCTGCCGTCCTGGCAGTCATCCAGGTGATGTTCAGACCGTTGCGGGAATCGATCGTCACATGCGTCGGCCTCATCGTGATTGCGGGGACGCTGGTGGGGTTGCGGACCGAAACGGGAGCGGGCTTTCCCCCGAGCCATATCGGACCTGTGCTCGCCCCGGTCTTCAGCCTGATCGTCTGCTGGGCAGGTAGGCGTCTCTTCGACGCGATGGCGAGAAGCGCGATGCTGGCCCACGAATCGGCCCTGCGGAGTTTCGACGCCGCCATGCTGCGCGCAGTCGAGCGTGAGGCGCTCGAGGCACGCGTCGAGCACAGGGCGGATACGGTGATGAAACTTGTCACTGGAGTCGCCCTTGGGAGCCTCGATCCCGGGGACCCCCGGGTGCGGGCCAGTGCGGACGAACTCGAGCGCGCGGTGCGCGCGGAGACCGCCGGGGAAGCAGGCACTTCCGCCGAAATGAAGGAGAAGCTCGATCAGTTGCGCGCCGCCGGTGTGGAAGCCGTTCTACGGCACCGGGAGGAACTCTCGCTCCCGGTGACCCACTGGCTCACAAGGTTTTTCGAACTTCTGACAGATGCCGAGGAACTCACCAACGTCCGCGTGACAGTGATGGAGGCCGACGGCGAAGCACGGGTCGCCGTCGTGCTGCGGCCGTGCACGGACATGCTGGTGGAGCGGCTCGGTTCAGCGAACATCAGTCTCACGAGGGGCTCCGGCGGCGTGCATGTCGAGGCCCGCGTGTCCAGCGGAGGGAACTGAACCTCGATTGGGCCTCGATCAGCGATCATGGAGAGATGACCGGTAGAAGGAAGCGTGTCCGCGTGGTCGCGGTCGACGATCATCCCATCGTGGTCGATGGCCTTGCGGCGCTCATGAAAGACGTCGCGCCCGAACTCGAGTGGGCCGGGACGGCACGGGACTACGAGAGCCTGAGAGTGCTGCTCGTAGGCGATGAATCGCGAGCCGGGATCGTCCCGGACGTCGTCATCTACGATCTGAACCTTGGCGACGGCTCCGATCCATTCCCGCGCATCAGCGAGCTGGTGCAGCACGGCCACAACGTGATGGTCCTCACTTCCGAGGCGCGGCCAATCCCGCTGCGCAGCAGTCTGGCTGCCGGCGCTCGGGGCCTCGCGCTGAAGTCCGATGAGGTCAGCGCCATCGTGGACGTGATCCGCGCGGTGAGCCGCGGCGAGGAAGCCGTCTCGCCCGAGATCGCATTCGCTCTCGTGACAGACCACAGCCTGGTTCCGCACCTCTCGGATCGGGAGCTTCAGGTGCTGCAGCTTCTGGCGGACGGACTGCCGCGCAAGTCCATCGGCCAGCGCTTGGATCCGCCCGTCAAGCTCGCGACTGTTGCGACGTACCTCAACCGGATCTTCGTGAAGTATCAGGAGGTTGGCCGGCAGGTCTTGACGTCCCAAGATGCGGTCCGCGAGGCAGTGCGGGACGGCTACCTCGCGTTTCCAGGCGAATGGGACAGAGTTCGCGCCGTCCCGCGAGAGTCCCATGAAGGCTCAGGCGAGGAGAAGGCGGCCGTCCGGGCAGAGCGGGACCAGTCGGACGGGCGTGCGTGAACGGATGGTTCGGGCCGCGCGCCGCGCAGGTAGACTGCTGGGGCGCGGTTGGCGAGGGAGGGTTGTCCGAGCGGCCGAAGGAGACGGTCTTGAAAACCGTTGTGGGGAGACCCACCAAGGGTTCGAATCCCTTACCCTCCGCTGTCGCGCCTCTCGGGGCGTGACTGAGACCGCTTTGCCGCTGCGGCGGCAGAACGGCTAGCCTTGTCCAGTTGCTAGGAGACGTCGCATAGTGGCCTAGTGCGCGGCCCTGCTAAGGCCGTAAGGGGTTATCCCCTTCGTGGGTTCAAATCCCACCGTCTCCGCTGTTGTGATGGCGCCCGGTTGAATCGTGAGTGCGGGGTTGCTCTCGGGAGGCGTGAGATCGGTTACTGAGGAGTGCCAGTCGGGTTCGTTCGGGGGACCGTCCCTCCGACGACGACGGCTGCAGTGGCCCAACCGTGATGCCGCAATCGAGGATGAAGCTCATGTGGATCATCTCACGATCGATCCCCATGGGTTGGATCGATCTCCGGCGACCGAGTAAGGTTACTGACTGCTGCGCCTGTAGCTCAATGGATAGAGCATCTGACTACGGATCAGAAGGTTGGGGGTTCGAGTCCCTTCAGGCGCGCGAGTTCCAAAGCCCCTTCGGCCTGAGCGCCGGAGGGGCTTTGGTTTGCCCCCAGCTCGACAAGGTCGTCGGTCACCAACTGCGTCAGAGGGACGCCTAGTACCTGGGCCGCTCCCACGAGATCGTTGAGTGTCCATGCGACTTTCCCCGAGACTTTGCGGGAAATCACGGTTGGATCAATCGCCAGGTGACGTGCGATCTCGCGCTGCGTGACGCCTCGCCGATGCATCCACAACCGGACACGCTCACCTACGACGTCGTTCGCCGAGGCGGGGGGCTCGGAAAGGCCACGTTCCCGCCGTCATGCTTCCCTCCGGTCGGATGTTCTTTGCGAGGTCCGACATCCAGGCGCTCCTGCAACCGGTCGTGAGCGATTCGATCGACCACTTGGCCGCCCAGCGATCGCCTGAGGAGTTCCGATGAGCCTCAAGGCGATGTTATGGGTCTTTGATGACCTTGCTGATCTGAGCCAGGCGGAGACTCTGGTGATGTTGGCGCTGGCTGACTTCGCCGACGAGGACGGGACGTGTTGGCCGTCGCAGGCGACGCTGGCCCGGCGCGCCCGCGTCGGGGTTCGTACCCTGCGGACGCATGTGAAGCGGCTGGAGGAACTCGGACTGCTGGGTCGTGCGCGGCGCGGCGGCGGCGGGAGGGGCCGGCAGAGCGACGTGTACGTGCTGCGGGTCGGTGCCCGGCTTCCCGCCCAGGGCGGTGCTGAAGCTGGCGCCGGTCCCGGTGGGGTGAAGTCGCAGGTCACGGGGCAACCGGCAATTTCGTGCAGGGCAACCGGCAACCTGCTGCCGGTAGCGACCTATATACAAACCCCCAAGAG
>DASRMP010000082.1:0-6136 GCA_035647855.1 Actinomycetaceae bacterium
GCGGCGAGGCTTGGCGGGGCGGGCGAGGCGGCGGGCGAGGCGGCGCTGCTTGGCGGCGCGGGCGGTGTCAGGCGAGGTGCGGCGAGTTGATCGATTCCGGGACGAACGCGCCCCAGCCCATCTCTCGCAGGGCCTCGCGTACGCGCTCGGTGTTGCTCCGCAATTCGGGCTGCTCCGCCTTCTTCGCCCTCTCGAGAGTGATCGCCGCCTGGTCCCAGGCCGGCAGCACGTGCATGTGCGCGTGCGGCACCTCGAAGCCGGCGATCATGAGCGCAGCACGGGGCGCGTCGAACGCTTTTCGCTGAGCGCGGCCAATCCGGCCGGTGACGAGGGCGGCGTGGCCGAGGACATCGTCGTCGAGGTCGGAGAACTGATCGACGGGATCCCGCGGGACCACGAGCATGTGACCCGGGCTTATCGGTTCGATGGTGGCGAAGGCGACGACGACGTCGTCGGCCCAGGCGAACAGGCCCGGGAACTCGCCCTCGATGATCTTGGTGAAGACGGTGCTCATGAACCCATCCTGCCGTGCGGTAGTCTGGACGGCATGAGGACCGGCCTGCTCCTTGGCTAGCCGCACGGCCAACAACCTGTGCGGCGAACCTCCCTGTCCGGGAGGTTTTTTAATGCCCGGATGCCCGGATGCCCGGACGCTTGGGACCAGTGCGAGCGGCAGACCACCTGAACTACAGCGAGGACCCGATGACACAGGAGAGCACCCCGAAGTACCGGTACGACTCGGCCATGGCGGAGCAGATTGAGCTCGCCTGGCAGGACCGGTGGGAGAACGAGGGAACCTTCCACGCGGACAACCCCTCCGGGCCCCTGGCCGGCCCCAAGGCCGAGCGCGAGAAGTTCTATCTGCTGGACATGTTCCCGTACCCCTCGGGGAAGGGGCTGCACGTCGGGCACCCGCTGGGCTACATCGCGACGGACGTGGTGGGGCGGTACGAGCGGATGCGCGGCAAGAACGTCCTGCACACACTCGGCTACGACTCCTTCGGCCTGCCCGCCGAGCAGTACGCCGTCCAGACCGGGCAGCATCCGCGCGTCACCACCGAGGACTCGATCGCCACGATGCGCCGTCAGTTGCGCCGCCTCGGCCTCGGCCACGACCAGCGCCGTTCCCTTGCGACCACGGACCAGGACTACGTCCGCTGGACCCAGTGGATCTTCTCGCGGATCTACGACTCGTGGTTCGACCCGGAGGCCGAGAACGGCGAGGGCACCCTCGGCGCGGCGCGGCCGATCGCGGAACTCATCGCGGAGTTCGAGAACGGCACGCGGGAGACGCCGGGCGGGCGCCCGTGGGCCGAGCTTTCGGCGCGCGAGCGGGACGAGGTCCTCTCCGGGTACCGGCTCGCGTTCGTGGCCGAGGCGCCGGTGAACTGGTGCCCGGGCCTGGGCACCGTGCTCGCCAACGAAGAGGTCACGGCGGACGGCTTGTCCGAACGCGGCAACTTCCCCGTGTTCAAGCGCAGGCTTCGGCAGTGGATGATGCGCATCACCTCGTACGGAGACCGCCTCATCGATGGCCTGGACACCGTGGACTGGCCGGAGAACGTTCGGCTGATGCAGCGCAACTGGATCGGCCGTTCGGAAGGCGCGTACGTCGACTTTGCGATTGCCGGAGCGCCGGGCGACGAGTGGACGGAGCCCCTGACGGTCTTCACCACGCGCACGGACACGCTGTTCGGCGCCACGTTCATGGTCGTCTCGCCGGAGCATCCGCTCGTGGACCCGATGGCGGAGCTGGTTCCGTCGTCGTGGCCGCTGCACACTCGGCCCGAGTGGACGGGCGGGGCGGGCGACCCGCGGACCGCCGTCGTCGAGTATCAGCGGAGGGCGGCCGCGAAGACCGACGAGGAACGGCAGGACGACGCGCGCGCCAAGACCGGCGTGTTCACGGGCATCTACGCCGTGAACCCGGTGAATGGCGCGGAGGTGCCGATCTTCGTCGCGGACTATGTGCTGATGGGTTACGGCACGGGCGCGATCATGGCGGTGCCCGGCCATGACGAGCGCGATCACCAGTTCGCCACGAAGTACAACCTGGACATCGTCGAGACGATTCGCGGCGATGAGCCCCACGACGTGCAGGTGGAGGCGTACATCGGAGACGGCGCCGTGGTCAACTCCGCCAACGAGGAGGTCTCCATCAACGGCCTCGGCAAGGACGAGGCGATAGCGCGCATCACCGAGTGGCTCGAAGCGAAGGGCCTCGCCACCGCCGCGGTCACCTACCGCCTGCGCGACTGGCTGTTCTCGCGTCAGCGTTACTGGGGCGAGCCGTTCCCCGTTGTCTACGACGACGACGGCGTGGCGCACCTGGTCCCTGATTCGATGCTGCCCGTCGAGTTGCCGGAGATGCCCGACTTCTCGCCCAAGTCCTACGACCCGCAGGACGCCACCTCCGAGCCGGAGCCGCCACTCGGCCGCGTGCCCGAGTGGGTGAACGTCGAACTCGATCTGGGCGACGGGCCGCGCATCTACCGCCGAGACACCAACACGATGCCGCAGTGGGCAGGCAGTTGCTGGTACGAACTGCGCTACCTGGACCCGACCAACGAGTCGGCGTTCGTGGACGCGGAGGTGGAGCGGTACTGGATGGGACCGCGCGCGGAGGGCGAGTCCGGTGGCACCGACCTGTACGTGGGCGGCGTGGAGCACGCGGTGCTGCACCTGCTGTACGCGCGCTTCTGGCACAAGGTGCTGTTCGATCTGGGGTATGTGAGCTCGTCGGAGCCGTTCCACCGGCTCTTCAACCAGGGCTACATCCAGGCGTACGCGTACGCCGACTCGCGCGGCCAGTACGTGCAGGCCGATGAGGTCACCGGCGACGAGCACTCCGGGTTCTTCCACCGCGGCGAGCCTGTCACGCGCGAGTACGGAAAGATGGGCAAGTCGCTGAAGAACATGGTGACGCCGGACGAGATGTACGCCCTGTACGGCGCGGACACGTTCCGGGTGTACGTCATGTCGATGGGGCCGCTGGACCTGTCGCGGCCGTGGGAGACGCGGGCCGTGGTGGGATCGCAGCGTTTCCTGCAGCGCCTGTGGCGCAACCTCGTGGACGAGGAGACGGGCGAGATCACCGTTGTGGACACGTCTCTCGACGACGCCACCGCCCGGCTGCTCGCCCGGACCGTGGCGGACGTGACCGTGGAGATGGCGAACATGCGGCCCAACACCGCGATCGCCAAGCTGATTACGCTGAACAACCACCTGACGGGGCTTCGAGCCGTGCCGCGGGAGGCTGCCGAGACGCTGGTGCTGATGGTTGCGCCGTTCGCGCCGCACCTGGCGGAGGAGATGTGGGCGCGGCTCGGGCATTCCGAGTCGCTGGCGTGGCACCCTTGGCCGGTGGCGGATGAGGCGCTGCTGGTCGAGGAGACCGTGACGTGCGTGGTGCAGGTCGCGGGCAAGGTGCGGGACCGGCTGGAGGTGCCGGCGTCGATCGGCGTGGAGGAGTTGCAGGCGCTGGCGCTGAAGGCGCCCGGCGTGGTGCGGTCGCTGAACGGGCGCGGGGTGCGGACCGTGATCGTGCGCGCGCCCAGGCTCGTGAACGTGGTGCCGGAGTAACGATGGAGCGTGCCAGTTTGCGGGGGCGATTGAGGTGATGGAGCTGGAGGGGCGCGGCGTCGTCGTGAGAGAGCGGCGGCCCGAAGACCTGCCCAGGCTGCTGACCGAACTGATCGAGCAGCAGCGGCTGACGGGCTACCCGCAGGCGGCCGGCGAGGCGACGGTCCAGTTCATCGCCCGCGACCACGAACTGGCGGCCTTCGTTGCCGAGGTGGATGGCGTGCCGATCGGGCATGTGCTGGTGCAGTCGGCGGCGGATCTGCGCCATGACGAGGAGGGCGTCGTCCTGGCCGCGTGGGAGCGCGGCCACGGGCTGCCGGCGAGCCGGCTCGGCGTGATCGGGGCGCTGTTCATCGGGAACAGGGTGCGGGGTCGGGGCGTGGGGACGCTGCTGCTCGACACCGCGACTCAGTGGTGTCTGGATCACGGACTCGGGCCGTGCCTCGACATCGTGCCGAACCGGACGAACGCGTTGGCGATGTACAGGGCGCGGGGCTGGCGGACTGTCGCGGAGACGGAAACGGTGTGGATGGTGCCCGGATCGCCGCTGGTGCACGTGATGGTCTACGGCGGCGGCGGCGGGGGCGCCGCGCCGCGCGAATCGGCCCGCCGCCCCGCGGGTACCGCCTGCTGAGACGGCACGTTCGGCAGATGGACGCGACCTAAACTTGCCCCATGCCTGAACTCCGCTCCCGCACCACGACTCACGGACGCAACATGGCCGGGGCTCGCGCACTCTGGCGCGCCACCGGCCTCACCAACGAGGACTTCGGCAAGCCGATCATCGCGATCGCGAACTCGTTCACGCAGTTCGTCCCGGGTCACGTGCACCTGAAGGACATGGGGCAGCTGGTCGCGGGCGCGATACAGGAGGCGGGCGGAATCGGGCGCGAGTTCAGCACGATCGCCGTCGACGACGGCATCGCCATGGGCCACGACGGCATGCTCTACTCCCTGCCCTCCCGCGAAGTCATCGCCGACTCCGTGGAGTACATGGTCAACGCCCACAAGGCGGACGCGCTCCTCTGCATCTCCAACTGCGACAAGATCACCCCTGGCATGATGCTCGCGGCGCTTCGCCTGAACATCCCGGCGGTCTTCGTCTCCGGCGGGCCGATGGAAGCCGGCCGCGCCAAGACCAACGGCGACGGCACCGTCACCCGCCTCGACCTCATCGATGCCATGACCAAGGCCGTGGACTCGTCGGTCTCGGACGAGGAGATCCGCGTCGTCGAGGAGGAGGCCTGCCCCACCTGCGGCTCGTGCTCCGGCATGTTCACCGCGAACTCCATGAACTGCCTACTCGAGGTGCTCGGATTCGCGCTCCCCGGCAACGGCTCCACCCTCGCGACCCAGGTGGCCCGGAAGGAACTGTTCGAGGACGCGGGCCGCCTCGTCGTCGAGCTTGCGAAGCGTTACTACGCCGACGACGACGAGTCCGTACTGCCTCGCTCCATCGCGACCAAGGCAGCGTTCGAGAACGCGATCCGCGTGGACATGGCGATGGGGGGCTCCACCAACACGGTGCTGCACCTGCTGGCGGCCGCGCAGGAGGCCGAGGTCGACTTCGACCAGGACGACATCGACGCCATCTCCCGCGTCTCGCCGTGCATCTGCAAGGTCGCGCCGAACACGCACGACTACTACATGGAAGACGTGCACCGCGCCGGCGGCATCCCCGCGATCATGGGCGAGCTCGCGCGCGGCGGCCTTCTCGACGATTCCGTGCACTCCGTCCATTCGCCCACGCTCGATGCGTGGCTGGCCGACTGGGACATCCGCAGCGGCTCCGCGACCGGCAAGGCGATCGAGCTGTTCCATGCCGCGCCCGGCGGCGTCCGCACCACGCGGGCCTTCTCCACCGCGAACCGCTGGGACTCCCTCGACACCGACGCCGAGAACGGCTGCATCCGGTCAGTTGAGCACGCATACACCGCCGACGGCGGGCTCGCCGTCCTGAAGGGCAACCTGGCGCCGGACGGAGCGGTGGTGAAGTCGGCGGGAGTGCCGGAGGACCAGTGGGTCTTCCGCGGGCCGGCGTTCGTCACCGAGTCTCAGGAGGAGGCCGTGGAGGCGATCCTGGGTAAGAGAGTCAGGGCGGGGGACGTAGTGGTAGTGCGGTATGAGGGGCCCAAGGGAGGGCCGGGGATGCAGGAGATGCTGTACCCGACCGCCTACCTCAAGGGCGTGGGCCTCGGGCCTGAGTGCGCGTTGATCACGGACGGGCGGTTCTCGGGTGGGTCTTCGGGGCTGTCGTTGGGGCACATTTCGCCGGAGGCGGCGTCGGGTGGGCCGATTGGGCTTGTTGAGAACGGTGACATGATCTCGATCTCGATCCCCGAGCGGTCGATTCGGCTCGAAGTCGACGACGACGAGCTTGCCCGCCGCCGGACTGTTGCCGATGCGGAGGGCTGGCGGCCCAAGAACCGGGACCGGGAGGTTTCGGCGGCGCTGAAGATCTTTGCGGCGTTTGCGCAGTCGGCGGACAAGGGCGCGGCGCGCAAGTTCGACTGAGCGGCGCCCCGAGGGCGGGCGCGTGGGGTCCGGGTGCGCG
>DASRMP010000083.1:0-10866 GCA_035647855.1 Actinomycetaceae bacterium
GAAACGCCCGGGGGGAGACTGCCGGAGCAGGCGGCCCAGCGGCTCTCGCCTGCGGGCGTGGCGGCTACGGCCGCGGCGGCCGTCTCGGCGAACTCCTGCCACGACGGCGTGGGCACCGGGCTTCCCGGGCCGTTGACGACCGTGACGCGCCCGTTCTCCTCGAAGAGAATGATCGAGGTGCGGAGAGCGCCGTCGTAGCGGACGTACTGTGCGTCCAGGCCCTCAGCTGCGAGGGAGGCGTGGAAGCCGTCCGACTCGTGGTTCGGCAGGAGGATCAGGAGCGTGGGGCGCGCCCCGAGAGAGCGGAGCGCGCGGGCGACGTTGATGGGTTTCCCACCCGCCAGGGACCCCTGCCGCGTGGCCCGCGAGACCGTCCCCGGGAGGAGCGAGGGGAGGTGGACCTGATGGTCTCTCGTGGGATTTGGGCACACGACCAGCATGGATCTCCTGGCGAAGTGGGACCGGTCCCGTGGGGCCCGGATGGGGGGAGGTTGAGCCCCACGGGACCGGCGTTCGGGGTTCCTACCGTTCGCACTCGGACATGTACACCGCGTCCGCGCACTCGCCGGACTCGTAGCACTCCTGGGTGATGATGGTGAAACCGGTCTGGATGTCGGCCGTCACGGTACCGCCGCTCAGCGCGGCGACCGCCTGTTGGACGGCCTGGTAACCGATGTCGAACGGCTGCTGCGCGATGATCGCCTGGATGACGTTCTCCTGCAGCGCCTGGATCTGGGCCGGTCCGGCGTCGAAGCCGATGACGACGATGTCGTCGCGGCCTGCCTGCTCGATACCGGTTGCCACGCCCTCGGCCGCGAAGATGTTCGTGGCGAAGACGCCCACCAGGTCCGGGTAACGCTGGAGCGTCGCGGAGATGATCTGGGCCGCGCGTGCGGGCTCGTTCTGCGCGAACTCCTTGCCCACGTACTCGAAGTTCGAGTCCTTGGCCACGGCTTCCTCGAAGCCCTGGATCCGGAGGTCGGTGGTCGAGATGCCGGGCTGGTGCCCGACCACGAACACCTGACCGCCCTCGGGGACGAGCTGCTGGATGGCCTCGAAGGCAGCGGCGCCGCCCCCGATGTTGTCCGACGCGATCGCGGATGCGGCGATCGACGGGTCCTCGAGCGTGGTGTCCACGAGGATCAGTTCGATGCCGGCGTCAACCGCCTCCTGGAGGGGCCGCTGCATGGCGGTCACATCAGTGGGCGCGATCAGGAGCGCGTCAGGTCCGGACTCGATCACGGAGGTGACGATCGGCTGCTGCTCGACCGGGTCGAACCGAGCCGGTCCCTGCGTGCTCACGTTGACGTTGCCCATCTCCTCGGCAGCGGCGAGCACACCGCACTCCATGGAGATGTAGAACTCGTCACCGATCACGCCCTGGATGAAGGAAATGTCGTACTCCTCGCCATCGGCGGGGGCCGCTGTCCCGGTTGTCTCCTCCGCTGCGGTCTCTCCCGCAGTGGTTGGTGTGGGCTCTGGCTCCTCTCCGTTGCCGCAGGCGGCCAGGGCGGTGGCCAGACCTACAACCAGGGCGGCGAGAACTGCAGTGCTTCGTCGCATGTCAGTCTTCCTTTCCTCTTCCTGCCAGGCGGCTGAGAAGTGAGCGCTGACGCAGTCCCCGGGCCGCCGCCGCACGCCGGGTCTGGTCGAGGTAGACGGCCGCGATCATGAAGAATCCGACCGCGACCTGTTGCCAGTAGGGCTCGATGCCCAGAATGATGAAGCCGTTCCGGAGCGTGGTCGGGATGAATAGCCCGACCACGGTTCCGATGACCGACCCAATTCCTCCGAAGAGGCTCGTTCCACCGATCACGACGCCGGCGATGACGTCCATGTTCGTGAGCGAATGGCCCGCGATCATGGTCGAGCGGAAGAAGGAGAGATTCACGATACCCGCGATGCCCGCCAGCATCCCGGCGAATGCGTAGACCTTGATGAGGTGGCGGTCCACGTTGATTCCGACCCGGCGGCACGCCTCGGCGTTCGATCCGACCGCCCGCGTGTAGAGACCGAACTTGGTCCTGGCGAACATGATCGCGCCGATGGTGACGATCACCGCCGCCACGAGCACCAGGATCGGAATGCCGAAGACCCGCCCGAAGCCCACGGACTCGACGAGCACGGACGGGACCGCGCGCCGGTCGATTCCGTCCGTGAGTACCTGCGCGAAGCCGAGCACCGCGATGAACGTGCCGAGAGTCGCGATCATGGCGGGCACCTTCATCTTCGCGACGACGAAGCCGTTCACCATCCCCCAGAACGTCCCGCTCGCGATCGCGACGAGGATGACCACGATCGCCGTTGACCAGCCGTGGTCTCCCATTCGCTCAGTGGTGATGGACGCCATCACGCCCGAGAAGATGAGCACGGATCCCATCGAGAGGTCGATGCCGGCGGTGGTGATGATGAACGTGGTGCCGACGCCCAGTATCGCGAGGATCGCGGTGTTGACGGCGATGCCGCGAAAGTTCGACCAGGAAAGGAACGAACCGGGAGCGAGCGCCGAGAAGACCACGACGATCACAAGGAGCACCAGGAAGATCTGGAACGCCTGCATGCTCGTGAAGCCCCGCGAGGGTCTGGCCGCGGCGATACCGGTGACGCCGAGGACGTCTTCGTCGAGGTGCGCGCGGGACGGATCGGCCGGGCCGTTGGTCATGGCGTCTCCTCCCGGTTGTCCAGAGCGCCGGTCATTGCGCCCACGAGTTGATCGATGGTGGTGCCTTCGGCGTCGAAAGTGGCGACTCGCTTGCCGTGCCGCAGCACCTGGATTCGGTCCGCGACCTCCAGCACGTGCGGCATCGAGTGGGAGATGAAGACGACGCCGATGCCCTCGCGTGCCGTGCGGCGCACGAGATCGAGGACGTTCTTGGTCTGGACCACGCCGAGCGCCGCGGTCGGCTCGTCGAAGAAGATCACCCGGTCCGCCCACGCGGCCGCCCGCGCGACGGCAACCGCCTGACGCTGCCCGCCGGACATGCCCTCCACCGGGCCGGTGAAGTTGACGACAGCCGCGCCGAGTTTCTTGAAGGTCGCCTCGCCCTGCCGGCGCATCGCGCCCGCATCCATGAAGCCGAGCAGTCCGGCGAGGCCGCCGCGCATCTTCTCGCGCCCGAGAAACATGTTCTGGATCGGATCGAGGTGGTTGGCCAGGGCCAGGTCCTGGAACACGGTCTCGATGCCGAGCGCCCGCGCCTTGGTGGGGTCCTCGATCCTGACCTGCTCGCCGTCGAAGACGATCGTTCCCGCGTCCGCGTTCTCGACGCCCGCGAGGATCCGGATCAGGGTGGACTTCCCGGCACCGTTGTCACCGATGAGGGCGCACACCTCGCCGGCGTAGAGTTCGAAATCCGCTCCTTTCAGCGCCTGCACCTGGCCGTACTGCTTATCGATGCCGTGAGCCTCGAGGATTGGGGCCGCGCCGTCTCGGCGTGTTGCGGTGCCCGGCGGGGTTCCCGCCGTGCGGGGCGGTTCAGACACGGGAGTCCTCCTCCTCTCTGGCTGAGGGGCGATGCGTGTTCGGGGGTTGCTCGCCCGAGCCCCGGGCAATCAGGCGGGCCGGGACGAAGATGACGTCGCCGTCGACTGTGGAAGGGGCGACCGAGATCGGGGTGGCAACGGCGAGGTCTGCTGTGGACACCCAGGAGTGGTCGAGGCCGAGGGCGGCGGCGGGATCGCATGCCGGGGGCGTGGCGGCTTGCGTGAGCCCGAGCGCGGCGACGATCTGCCCGGCGGCTGCGGCACCGATCTGCCTGCCTTCGTGGTCCACCACGGTGACGGCGGGGAGTAGATCGCGGGCCAGCGTGAAATCGCCGTAGCTCAGGTGCGCGATGTGCGTGGTATTCGTGGCGTGAAGGGCGGCCACCATGCCCAGCGAGGTGACGGTGTTGGACGAGAAGATCGCGGTGGGGGGCTCGGCGGACCTCACGAGATCGGTGGTGACGAGTTCCGCGCCGGAGCGGCCACCACAGTCGAGGCGGACGAGCCGTTCGTCGATCTCGATGCCGGCGGCTGCCATCGCGAGCCGGAAACCCTCCTCGCGGAGGCGGAGGGTGTAGAGATCGGGGCGGTCGGAGATGAAGGCGATGCGGGTGTGGCCGCCGCCGATCAGGTGTCTGGTGGCGGCGCGGGCGTTGCTGATCTCGTCGACGACGATGGAGCGGGCGCCCGGCACCTCAGCGATCCGGTCCAGGAAGAACAGTGGGATATCGAATCCGTGAAGCCAGCCGTACTCGCCGTTCGGCGACGGCACGATCGCGAGCGCGGAGACCTTCCGGCTGACCATCGTCCGAAGCAGTTGCCGCTCGCGCTCGGCGGATTGGCCCGTGCTTGCGACGATCGTGAGCAGTCCCCACTCGAACAGGCGCGCTTCGATGATGCCGGCGAGTTCGGCGAAGAACGGGTCCAGGAGGCTATCGACCACGAGGCCGACCGAGTTGTCCTTGCCGCTCCGGAGCGAGCGGGCCGCCTCGTCCGGGTGGTAGTCCAGTTCCTTGATGGCTTGGAGAACGATTTCCATGGTGGCGGGCGCGACCGTGGCTCCCCCGCTGATGACCCGAGAGACCGTCTTTGTGCTGACGCCGGCGGCGGCCGCGACCTCGCGGAGCGTGACCCGGCGCCTCATTGGGGGCTCCGGTCCGGGGCGCGTGGCGGGTTCGCTGGTGTGGCCGCGTTCGAGCTCGGAGACATGCCGTGCATCGGAGGCGGATAGCTGCTGCGCCCTCGCATCGGTCCTCCGCGCTACTAAGTACCGCACCTCTGTGTACGGTAAGCGACACTCTATGGGGCGTATGACAACGTTGACAACGGGATCCAGGCAGCCGTTACTGAAACGTGACCTTCAGGCAGTCGAGGCTCATGCCGCAGTCGTTGAGTGGCCGTGACCAGCGGATGCGCAGGTGTAGTCGGACTCGCCGCTTTGATCCCTCGCTTGATGAAACCCTTCGGCAGGTGTTTGACGCGATGCCACCGTGACCAGGGGGCGCAAGGGATGGGCGTCCACTCGAGAGTCTGGGCGGGCAAACGGGGGGAACCTGCCGTGGACCCCCTTCCGAATCCCTAGGCTCTGGGCAGAAGAGAAAAGGGGCTCAAAGATGACTACTGAATCCAGCCGTCCGTGGATGGACGCCGACCGTGACCCGCGTGAGCGGGCAGAGGCCCTCGTGGCCGCCATGAACCTCGAGCAGAAGATCGCCCAACTGCACGGCAACATGGAGACCGTCGATATCTACGCGGTCACCAACGAGGCCGAGGACGCCGAGGCCATGGAGCAACTCGCCAGTCAGATCAGGGTGGAACGCCACGTGGCGGGCATCGAGGAACTCGGCGTCCCGCGATTCCGCATCACCAACGGACCGGTGGGTGTCGGGATGGGCGATGGTACGCCCTCGCCGCCCGCGACATCGCTGCCGATGACGATCGGTCTCGCCGCGGGCTTCGACCCAGAACTCGCGCGCCGCTACGGCGATCTCATCGGCTCCGAGTGCGTGACCCTCGGCCAGCACGTCCTGGAGGGCCCGGGCGTGTGCCTGCACCGTCTCCCGATAGCCGGCCGCAACTTCGAGTACTTCTCCGAGGACCCGTACCTCAGCGGCGTCATGGGCGTGGAGGTCACCAAGGCGATTCAGGCGCACGACGTCATCGCCATGGCGAAGCACTACGTGGTGAACGACCAGGAGGTCGAGCGGTTCCGCGCGAACGTCGAGGTGGATGAGCACGTGCTGCGCGAGTTGTACCTGCTGCCGTTCGAGATGTGCGTCAAGGACGCGAACATCGCCTCGATCATGAGCGCCTACAACCGGATCCGCGGCACGTACGCCACGGAGCACCGCTACACGCTCAACACGATCCTGCGTGACGAGTGGGGCTTCGAGGGCTACGTCCAGTCCGACTTCTGGAGCACGCGCTCCGCCGCCGCCTCGCTCGGGGCCGGACTCGACCTCGAGATGCCCGATGCGAAGTGGCTGAACGAGGAGAACGTCAAGGCCGCGCTCCACGACACCTCGCTCGAGATCGAGACCGTGGACCGGGCGTTGGTGCGCCGGTTCGCCAAGATGTTCGAGTTCGGCGTGTTCGAGCGCCCCTACGATCCCGGCCAGATCGACGCCAAGGCGCACGGCGCCATCTCCCGCGAGATCGGCGAGCAGATCGCCGTCCTGCTGAAGAACGAGGGCGGGGTCCTGCCGCTCGACGCCTCCGCGGTCAAGAACGTGCTGATCGTGGGCCAGAGGGAATTCGCGGAAATCGCCTGTCTCGGCGGCGGCGGCTCCTCGAAGGTCGACCCGCTCTACACCGTGCCGCCGGCGGAGGGCATGCGAGACGTGCTCGCCGGGCTCGGCTCCGAGGCCGAGGTGAAGCAGTTCACCGTCGCGCGCGACCTCTCCAACCTCGACTACGCCGTTGCGGCGGCGGGCGAGGCGGACGTCGTCGTCGTGATGGCCGGCGTGATCGCCACCGAAGGCGCGGACATGCCCGCGCCGCGGATGCCTCTGCGGCAGGAGCCCATGGTGGCGGCGCTGCTCGCGGCGAACCCGAAGACCGTGGTGGTGCTGAAGAACTCGACCCCGGTGCTGCTGCCGTTCATCGACGACGCCGGCGCCGTCATCGAGGTCTGGAACCAGGGCGCCGAGGACGGCCACGTGGTGGCCGACCTTCTCTTCGGCGTGGTCAACCCGTCAGGCAAGGTCCCGACGACGTACGCCCGCAACGAGGATGACATCCTCAACTATGGGCGGCCGGAGCGTCACCCCGGCGTCGACGAGGGCGAGGGCTGGCCGACCATCCGCTACAGCGAGGGCCTCGAGATGGGCTACCGCTGGTTCCAGGGTCAGGGCATCGAGCCGCTGTTCCCGTTCGGATTCGGGCTGTCGTACACGACGTTCGAGGTGGACGACGTCGCGGTTTCCGTGGACGAGAGCGACGGGATTGCGCCGTTCGAGGTGACTGCGCGCGTGACGAACACGGGCGAGGTGCGGGGCGCGGAGGTCGTGCAGGTGTACCTCGGCATCCCCGCCGCGGGGCAACCGCCGAAGCGGCTCGTAGGTTTCCAGAAGATCTGGCTGGAGCCGGGCGAGTCCGGCGAGGTCGCGATCACGATCGACCCGTCCGCCACCAACCACCCGATGTCCGTGTGGGACTGCTGCTCGCACGGCTGGATCGTGGTACCGGGCGGTTACCGCGTGTACGTGGGGACATCCTCCGAGGACGTGGCCGGCGAGGCAGTGGTGGTGGTCGCGGGTTGAACCGCCCACCTCCGCGCGTCGGACCTCCGAGACTGGAGACATGCGAAGGAGCATGGCCGGCACGGCCACCGAAGGATCGAGGGTGAACACTGCCGAGAGGCTGGTCGTCCGGGCGCTGAATGACTCGTTGCCGCCGGAGGCGATCGTGCTCCCCAACGTCCGCATCACGCATGAGGCCGAGGAGTGCGAGATCGATGCGCTCGTGCTGTGGCCGGGAGTCGGCACCGCCGTGGTCGAGATCAAGGGCGGGCAGATCTCCCTCGATCGCGGCCGCTGGATGCAGGCGGACCGCGACGGCGCGCACGAGATCGCCAACCCGGTCGCGCAGGCGCAGCGGTCCAAACACATCCTGATCGACTACTTCCGGCCGCGGCTCCCATCCTTCAACGGCATCGGAAAGGCCGTCCACCTGGCGGTTCTGCCCTACAGCACCCTGCCGGTCGGTTTCGAGGCTCCAGATGCGCCGCCGGAACTCGTCGTCGATTCGACCGGCCTCGACGAGCTCGCGGGCAGGATCGTGAATGCGCTGCGCCGCCAGGGTGGCGACTACCTGCCGCTGCCCAGGCAAGCGCTCCGCATCGCCGTCGAGAATCTGCAGAAATCCGCCAAGGCAATCGACAACCAGCAGAACCTCGCTCGTGAACTGGAGGACACGGGCAACCTCCTCACCGCTGAGCAGGACCGCGTGCTCGACCTCCTGCGCCTGCAGCGGCGCGTCCAGATCTCCGGCGGCGCCGGCTCGGGCAAGACCCACCTCGCGATGATGAAGGCGCGGCGACTCGCCAGGGAGGGCGTCCGCACGGCGCTGCTGTGCTACTCGCGCGGTCTCGCGCACCACTTCCAGCTGCAGGCGCGCGCGTGGCCCGCCGACGAGCGGCCCGCCTACATCGGCCTATTCCACCGCCTCGCGCACTGGTGGGGCTCCACCTCCGTGGAGCCGCCGACCCGCGAGGAGGCGAGCGTCTTCTTCGAGCAGGATCTGCCGCGTGAGCTCACCGGAATCGCCGCAGCGCTGCCGGTTGAGGAGAGGTTCGGGGCCGTCGTCGTGGATGAGGCGCAGGACTTCTCCGACATCTGGTGGGACGCGCTCGTGGCGTGCATGTCGGACCCCGAGGACGGCGTCCTCTGGGCGTTCACCGACCACCAACAGCGCATCTTCGACCGCGACGGCGCCGCCCCCATCGAACTCTCGCCCTTCATCCTCGACGACAACCTCCGCAACACCCCGCAGATCGCCCGCACTTTCGCGTCATTGACGCCGTATCCGCAGCGCGTCCGCCTCGGCGACGGCGTGCCGGTGCGCTTCGTCGACGTCGATCCGGTGGACGTGCTCGGACGCGCCGACGACGCCGTTCTCGCGCTCGGCGAGGAGGGTTGGAGCGATGGCGACATCGCCCTGATCACGGCCGGCAGCAGGCACCCGGTGCAGGTGGAGCAGGTGGAGATGCACGGCTGGGACGCGTACTGGGACAGCTACTTCGCGGGCGACGATGTGTTCTACGGGCACGTGCGCGGGTTCAAGGGGCTCGAGCGATCGTGCGTGGTGCTGGCGTTCAACGCTCATTCGGAGTGGAGCCACGCGCAGGAGACGCTCTATGTGGGGCTGTCGCGGGCGAGGTCGCTGCTGGTTGTGGTGGGGCCGCGCGAGGAGATCGAGGCGGCGGGCGGGCCGGAGGTCATGCGCGCCCTCGACGACGGCGACGCCTGGTGCCCGCCCTTCGGCTGACGAACCGGCGGCGGAGCGCCTCACGTGGAGAGCACCCGGTCCAAGGCCACGGCGTTGGCGTGGTGATCGTCCACCTGCCCGAGGTCAACGGGCGGGACGTCGATGTGGCTGATGAGCGGATGGCGTGGCCGATGCCCGGCCTCGTTCTCCCCGATCAGTACCTCGGTGAGCTTCTCGCCGGGCCGCAGACCGGTGAAGACGATTTCCACGTCCTCGCCGGATTCCGCGATCAGACGCTCGGCGATGTCCAGGATCTTGACGGGTTTGCCCATGTCGAGCACCATGACTTCGCCCGGGTCGCCGATCGCGCCCGCCTGAATCACGAGATGGCACGCCTCGGGGATGGTCATCACGAATCGCTCCACCTCGGGGTGGGTGATCGTCACCGGACCGCCGTGATCGATCTGGTGCCGGAACGTCCACAACACCGATCCGCGCGAGCCGATCACGTTCCCGAACCGGACTGAGACGTAGGTGCCGCCGGAGCCGTTGGCCATCGAGGCGGTCATCTGCTCGGCGATCCGCTTGGTGCGTCCCAACGTGGTGGTCGGGTCGGCTGCTTTGTCCGTCGAGATGTTGACGAACTTGCTCACACCGTACTTCTTCGAGAGTTCGAGCAGGTTGCGGGTGCCGAGCACGTTGGTCTTCCAGGCCTCCTCCGGATAGAGCTCGAGCATCGGGAGGTGCTTCAGCGCGGCGGCGTGGAAGACGATCTCCGGTCGGTGTTCATCGAAGACCGCCTCGAGGGCATCCTGGTCCCGGATATCGCAGAGCACCATGTCGCGGGTGTCGAGGAGGCCCTTGTTGTAGATGTCGAGCTGGATGCCGTGCAACGCGCTCTCGTCGCGGTCCAGAAGGACCAGTTCGCCTGGACCGAGATTGTGTACCTGCCGCGCAATCTCGGCACCGATGGAGCCACCCGCGCCCGTCACGAGCACACGCCGATTGGCTACGAGACCGCTCACCTCGGCCAAGTTGGTCTGCACCTGACGGCGCCCGAGAACGCTCTCCACCGTCACCTTCCTCATGTCCTGCAGCGAAACGGGGCGGCCCAGCATCTCGGCGATGGGAGGCAAGGCCATCAGCTCCACTCCGATGGTTCGGCATCGCTTCGCAAGCTCGGCGTAGAAGGAAGAAGTGGCCGAGGCGAAGGCGATCACCACATGGCCCGCGCCCGTCCGCAAGACGGCGCTCTCGAGATCACGGGTCGTCCCGATCACGCGGGCGCCACCGATGGAAAGCTGTGATTTCAGCGGCTCGTCATCGAGGAACCCGACCACCCTGTAGGGCGAATTCGGCGCGGTTCGGACAAGGCGCGAGACCTGTTCGCCCATGTTTCCGGCGCCCACGATCAGCAGTCGTTCCGGCTCGTCACCACCGTTCGCATCGTGCCGGTGCTGCCGCCGCATCCGAACGGCGGCGCGTGCCATGTACATCCCACTGGCGGCGAGCGGTGGCACCACGAACCACAACATCACGGGCATACCCGACGATTCGAACGCCAACGTGGCAGCCAATCCGCTGATCAGCGCCGAAGTCACACCCGTGAAAGCGACGCCGACGCCGATGGCGATGAACTGCTCGAAGCTCGCCACCCGGTAGCGTCCCCTGACCGCGTAACTGATCGCCACCATCATCGCAAGAGCCACGGCAGCGTAGACGAGCACACCTCCGAGGTAGTCCTCGGGCGGAACCGAGATGTAGCGCAGGAGTGCGACTATCACGATCGCCAAAAACCAGCAAGCGAAGTCCCATGCCATGAACGCGGCACGGCCCAACGGCTGAATCATTGCTCAGTCCTCCCCTGGACAGCAGTTTCGCCCCATGTCACAACAATCCCCCCGGCGCCGACCTCCCCAGGAGCGGCATACCCAGGATTAAACACCGGCATACAAA
>DASRMP010000084.1:0-11074 GCA_035647855.1 Actinomycetaceae bacterium
CTTCGGCGGCGGCCGTGGTGGCGAGTCCCCATGCGTCGTCGGCGTCGTCGATGTACTCACTGGTAACGCTCAGGTGGCCGTATTCGCTCGAGTGGCCTCGGGTCCACGAACCCCAGCCGGCATCGACGAACCTGGGAACACGCCTGACACCTGCCCTGGTGAGCGCCTGCTGGAGTTCGGCGTCAGGGTTGGAGCCTTCTGCGAGTACACGGAAGATCTTGATGATGATGTCGAACGGGCCCTCGGTCACCTCGCAGATGACGGACGTGTTCGACTGTTCACCCGTGACGACCCGTGTCTCGGTGATATCGATCCCGCCTTCGTCGGCACCGGCGAGCCAGATCATGTACTCGCTGTCCCAGGGAGCGTCGATCAGCCAGCCGCCCTCCCTTTCACGCCCGAGAACCGCGCTTTCGGGAACGTCGGGGCGTTCACGTCGGCGCACGAGTGGGACCTGGTAGACGATTCGGTCGCGTGCGGGGCGGTCGGTGACGAAGACCTCGAGGATCTCCGTCCCTGCGTCGGCAAGGCGCCGCGCACGCGAGCCGTGGGCGGGTGCGACCACCACGGACTCGATGCGCGGCGCGAGATTCTTGGTGGCGTACCAGCGGCGCGCCGGAAGCCAGGCCTCCAGCAGCGCCGCGAGATACGCCGGATCGGTCACCCGTTCACGAACCTCAGCGAGCCGGACGGATCGAGATCACGTGCGCGGAGCGGCCGTGCGGGTCGAGCCGCACGAACGCTTCGTTCGTCCACCAGTACGTCTCGTCCGTGAGTTCGTCGTGCACTTGCAGCGTGGTTCCGGGCTCGATGCCGAGTGCTTCGTAATCGAGGTAGATCATCGCCTCGTGCGTGAGGAACGGATCGATGTTGACGATCACGAGAACGACGTCGTCCTCACCGGACGGCGTGAACTTCCCATCCATGCGCTTCGAGTACGCGAGGATCTGGTCCGACGTCGTCGTGTGGAACGCGATGTCGTGCATCTGCCGCAGTGCGGGGTGCGTGTGACGGGAGTGGTTCAGTTTCCCGAGCAGAGTGGCGAGGCCGGCATCATCGGCGCGTGACCAGTCGCGCGGCTTGAACTCGTACTTCTCGTTGTCGATCTGTTCCTCGACACCGGGACGTGCCACGTTCTCGACGAACTCGTAGCCGGAGTAGATGCCGTAGGACGGTGCACCCGTAGCTGCGAGGACCGCACGGATGGCGAACGCGGCCGTGCCTCCCTGCTGCATGTACGGGGTCAGGATGTCGTGCGTGGTGGGCCAGAACGACGGCCGGATCAGGTGCGACGTCTCCTTGTGTACCTCAGTGAAGTACTCGGTGAGTTCCTGCTTCGTGTTGCGCCACGCGAAGTATGTGTAGGACTGGTGGTAGCCCACCGCTCCCAGCGTCCGCATCATCGCAGGCTTGGTGAACGCCTCGGAAAGGAATATGACCTCGGGGTGCTTCTCGTGGAAGTGGTCGAGGATCCGCTGCCAGAACGTGAGTGGTTTGGTGTGCGGGTTGTCGATCCGGAAGAGCGTCACGCCGTGGTCGATCCAGACCTGGAGCATGTCGCGGATGCCGGCATAGATGCCCTCGGGATCGTTGTCGAAGTTGAGGGGGTAGATGTCCTCGTACTTCTTCGGCGGATTCTCCGCGAAGGCGATGGTGCCGTCCGCACGGGTGGTGAACCACTCGGGGTGATCCTTCAGCCACGGGTGATCGGGGGAGCACTGCAGCGCGATGTCGAGGGCGACCTCCATGCCGAGCTCCCTGGCCCGCGCGACGAACGCATCGAAGTCCTCGAACGTGCCCAACTCGGGGTGGATGGCGTCGTGGCCACCCTCAGGGGAACCGATGGCGTAGGGCGAGCCGGGGTCACCCGGGCGAGCGCGCAGGGTGTTGTTGCGGCCCTTGCGGTTGGTCGTGCCGATCGGGTGAATCGGGGTGAGGTAGACGACGTCGAAACCCATCGCGGCTATGCCGTCGAGGCGTGGCATGGCCGTGCGGAACGTGCCCGAGACCCAGCCACCCCTCTTGGAATCGAAGTAGGCGCCCTCGGATCGCGGGAACATCTCGTACCACGCGCCCGTCTGTGCGAGTTGGCGGTCCACGCGCAGGGGGTAGGTGCGTGAAGGCGAGAGCATGTCGCGGAGCGGTGTGCGTGCGAGAACGTCCCTCACCTCCCCGCCGATGCCGGCGTCCAGGCGCTCCTGCACTTCAAGGGACTCGTCCCCCAGGGCCGCGGCGGCGTCCTCGAGAACCTTGCGGTCCTCGGGGCCGAGAGCATCGCGGTCCGCGGCGCGGCGCATCAGCAACCGGCCCTCGGCCAGCATCAGCTCGACATCGACGCCGGCGTCGATCTTCACAGTTGAGTCGTGTACCCACGTCGCGTACGGGTCGGACCAGCCCTCGACCCGGAAGTGCCAGAGACCCGGCGCGTCGGGGCAGAGCCAGCCCTCATAACGGTTCAGGCCTATCAGGACTTCCTTCATCGGAGCGGTTGAATGCTCGGTGCCGTCCGGGGCGATCAGCACTGCGGTTGCGGAGAACAGATCGTGTCCCTCACGGAACACGGTGGCGCGCACGGGGAACGGCTCGCCCACGGTGCCCTTCGCGGGCCAGTCCCCGTCTTCGACGACGGGGAACACTTCGGTCACTGGGATGCGGCCGATGGGGCGAACAACTGAAGGTGGGCCGGCTTCAGTCGCAGGAGCCGGGGTCGAGAGCGGGCTGGAGGCATCGGTTGAAGAAGGCTTAGTCACGTCTCCAAGGTACCGGCGGGTTTCACGGGCCGCAGGAAGTCGGTGCGCAAAATGTCGCTTCATGTGGCTGTACGGGATTCGGTTGCACCGGATTCGGGTCCTGAACCCTCGCTGGCCTAGACTCACCGCCGTGAAAGCATTCCGACGATTCACCGTTCGCCCTGTTCTGCCGGAGGCACTGTCCCCGCTCAACAAGCTATCCAGGAACCTGCGCTGGTCCTGGCACGGCCCAACGAGGGACCTGTTCCAGTCGCTGGACACTGAAGCCTGGGATGAGGTCGGCGGGGATCCCGTCGCCCTGCTGGGCAGGCTGTCCTCCGAGCGTCTTGCCGAGTTGGCGAGTGACGAGGACCTGGTTGCCCGTGTGCGCGCGGCCGACGAGGACCTGACGCGCTACCTGACCGATCCTCGCTGGTACCAGAGCGACTTCGACGATCCCGACGGAGCCGAGGCGATCGCCTACTTCTCCGCGGAGTTCGGCATCACCGCCGTACTGCCGCAGTACTCCGGCGGCCTCGGCATCCTCGCAGGTGACCACCTCAAGTCCGCTTCGGATCTCGGTATTCCCATCGTGGGCGTCGGGCTGCTGTACGGCGCCGGCTACTTCGACCAGTCGCTCACGCCGGATGGCTGGCAGGCCGAGAGCTATCCCGTTCTCGACCCGGACGACCTCCCGCTCGAGCTTCTGCGCGAGGACGACGGAGGCCCCGCCCGCGTCTCCCTCTCGCTTCCCGGTGGACGCACGCTGGCCGCCCAGGTTTGGCTCGCGCGCATCGGCCGCGTTCCGCTCCTGCTGCTCGACTCCAACGTCCCCGAGAACGACGAGACCACCCGCACCGTGACCGACCGTCTCTATGGCGGTTCGAAGGAACACCGCCTTCATCAGGAGCTTCTCCTCGGTATGGGCGGTGTGAAGGCGCTGCGGCTCCACTCGCGTCTCTCCGGCGCACCGGCGCCCGAGGTGTTCCACTGCAACGAGGGACACGCCGGATTCCTCGGCATCGAGCGTGCCAGGGAACTCATCGAGGCCGAGGGCCTGACCTTCGCCGAAGCCATCGAGGTGGTCAAGTCCGGAACCGTGTTCACCACGCACACGCCGGTTCCCGCCGGGATCGACCGGTTCGACCAGGGACTCGTCTACGATCACTTCTCGGGAGATGCCGGGATTCCCGGAATCTCTGCGGAGGAAGTCCTGGCGTTGGGTGCCGAGAGCTACGAAGGCGGCACCCCGGGCATCCACAACATGGCCGTCATGGGCCTGCGTACTTCGAAGCGCGCGAACGGCGTGTCCAAGCTGCACGGCGCCGTCTCCCGTGGCATGTTCCACGCGATGTGGCCGGGCTTCGACGTGACCGAAGTTCCCATTACATCCATCACCAACGGCGTTCATGGCCCGACCTGGACCGATCCGGACCTCGCCGCCCTGGCAGAGGAGCGGTTGGGCACCGAGGCGTTCCTCGACGGCACCGGCTGGCTCCGGGCATCAGGCGCGGACGCGATCAGCGATGAGGAACTGTGGGCCATGCGCCGCGTGCTCCGCAGCAAGCTGGTGGAGTCGGCGCGCGCGCGTGTTCACGATTCCTGGCGCCAGCGCGGGGCCTCGCCGGCCGAGCTCGGCTGGACGGACGAGGTCCTCGACCCGGACATCCTCACGATCGGATTCGCCCGGCGCGTTCCCACCTACAAGAGGCTCACACTCATGCTCACGGATCCGGAGCGGCTCACCAAGCTGCTGACGGACCCCGAGCGCCCGATCCAGATCGTGGTGGCGGGCAAGTCCCACCCTGCGGACGAGATGGGCGTCAGCCTGATTCAGCGCCTTGTTCAGTTCGCGGACAACCCCAAGGTGCGCGACCGGATCGTCTTCCTGCCGAACTACGACATCGGTATGGCACAGACACTGATGCCGGGTTGCGACGTGTGGCTGAACAACCCGTTGCGCCCGCTGGAGGCGTCCGGCACATCGGGTATGAAGTGTGCCCTCAACGGCGCGCTCAACCTGAGCATCATGGACGGTTGGTGGGACGAGATGTACGACGGCCAGAACGGCTGGGCGATCCCGACCGCCGACGGCGTCGACGACCCGAACCGCCGGGACGCACTCGAGGCGACCGCGCTCTACGACCTCATCGAGAACGTGGTGGCGCCGCGCTTCTACGACCGTGACGAGAACGGCGTGCCGCGCCGCTGGATGGAGAACATGCGTCACACGCTCTCCGACCTCGGTCCGAAGGTGCAGGCCACACGTATGGTCACCGACTACGTCGAGCAGCTTTACACGCCGACCGCCGTATCCAGCCACCAGATGAACAGCGACTTCGACGGCGCGAAGCAGCTTGCCGAATGGAAGGTCCGCGTCCGGGAGAACTGGAACGACGTGCGTGTGGAGACCGTGGACTCTGCCGCGGGCACTCCTGCCATCCCGTCGCTCGGGGACACGATCTCGGTCGCGGCCACGGTGGCGCTCGGTTCGCTGAACCCCGAGGATGTCGAGGTCCAGCTCGTGTACGGACGCGTGAAGGACGATGACAGCCTCGTGAACTTCGAGGTCGTCGCCCTTGACAAGGACCGGGAGCTCGGCGGAGGCCGTTACACCTACACACTCAGCCACGAGCTGAAGATGGCAGGCCCGTTCGGCTACACCGTCCGCGTGGTGCCGTCGCACACCGCGATCGCGAGCTACACCGAGTTGGGGCTCGTGGCGAGCGCCGGCTGATCTTGGCCGGCCGCCCCGGCCGTTCCCGCCACTGATCGGCGAGAGACACGAGAACGCGGGGACGAAGTGGTTCCTTTTCCACTTCGTCCCCGCGTTCGTCCATTCCGCCGCGCGCAGGAGCCCCTGGTGGGTCCGTCTCGAGTCTCGCTACGGTCGGGACTACGTGTAGTCCATCTGCATCGCCGTTCGGACCTCGTCGAGAGTTCTCTCGGCGACCGCGTTCGCCCGCTCGTTGCCGTCACGGAGGATCGCGACGAGCTGGGCCGGATCTGCCATCGCCTCGGCGCGGCGGGCGCGAACGGGCGCGAACTTCTCGTTCACGGCCTCGGTGACGAGCTTCTTCAGGCCGCCGCCACCGGCGTCGCCAAGTTCGTCCGCCACGTCGACGGGGTCGCGATCGAGACATAGCGCCGCCAGCATGACGAGGTTCGAGACCTCCGGGCGCTTCACCGGGTCGTAGGTGATGTGCCGGTCGGAGTCGGTGACTGCCCTCTTGATGAGGCGCGCCGTCGTATCGGCGTCCATGCCCAGTTCGATGGTGTTGCCCTTCGATTTCGACATCTTGGCTCCGTCCGTGCCGAGGAGGAGCGGGACAGCGGAGAGCAGGGCGTCCGGCTGCGGGAAGACGGGCTCGTTCGAGGTCGCGCGCCCGTACCTCTCGTCGAAGCGCCGCGCGATGGTCCGGGAGAGTTCGATGTGGGGCAACTGATCCTTGCCGACCGGCACGAGGTTCGCCTTGCAGAAGAGGATGTCGGCCGCCTGGTGGACCGGGAACGTCAGCATCAGCCCGCTCATCGGGCGGGTCGACGACGCCAACTCGTCCTTGACGGTGGGGTTGCGCCGTAGCTCGGCGTCGGTGGTGAGTGCCAGGAAGGGGAGAACGAGTTGGTTGAGCGCGGGGACCGAGGAGTGCGTGAAGATCGTCGTCTTCTTCGGGTCGACTCCAGTCGCGATGTAGTCGGCGACGGCGTTCATCACGTTGCCTTTGATCTCCCCGACGCTGTCACGGTCGTAGATCACCTGGTAGTCCGCCACGAGCAGGAAAGTCTCCACGCCGGCGTCCTGCAGGCGTACACGGTTCGCCATCGAACCGAAGTAGTGCCCGATATGGAGTCGGCCCGTGGGCCGGTCGCCGGTCAGCACCCGGAACCCGCTGGGGTCCACGGCGATCTGTTTCTCGATTTCCGCGGAGCGGGCGACGGATCTCGCCAGGGATGCGTCGGAGATCGAATCGGCGATGTCGGCTTCTAGCTGCTCAGTCACGTTGGCAATCCTATGGCGAGTGATCGCCTACTCCGGAAACCGGTCTCGCGGATGGACTCTAGTCGCGGCAGGAGAGGTAGATCCGCATCGAGAGGCTGTCCAATTTGACCTTCTCATCCGGTGCCGATACGTCCAGGATCTCCTCGGGTTCCTCCCACTCCGAGTCCCACGCGAGTTCCCAGTTCAGTCCGCGGCCCTCCGCGAGCTTCACCTCGACAGGGGCGAGCGAGCCGTTGAAGACAACGAGCGCGTCGCGATCTGTCCCTTGACCGAAACGGAGCATCTGCAGCGCACGCTGATGCGGATCGTGCCATGTGTGGGCGTGCTTCGGGTTCCCGCCGGTGTCCCACCAAGACAGGTCCGGCAACGTGCCGCCCCGCGGCGGCCGCCCGGAGGCGAAACTGGTGGGACGCAGCGCGGGGTTCTCCCGGCGGAGCTGGATCAGGTAGCAGAACGTCTCGAACAGGTCCTTCTGCCAGACGTCGAGGTCCCAGTCGAACCAGGAGATCTCGTTGTCCTGGCAGTAGGCGTTGTTGTTGCCCTGCTGGGTACGGCCGATCTCATCACCGCCGAGGATCATGGGCGTGCCCGCCGAGACCAGGAGGGTTCCGATGAGGTTTCGCACTGAGCGGCGCCGCACCGGCAAGATGACGTGGTTCGGATCGTGCAGGGTCAGGTCGCCTTCGAACCCGTGGTTCCAGGAGCGGTTGTCGTTGGTGCCGTCCTGGTTGTCCTCGCCGTTCGCGAGGTTGTGCTTCATGTTGTAGCTGGTGAGGTCGCGCATCGTGAAGCCGTCGTGCGCGGTGACGTAGTTGACGGACGCCATCGGCCCACGCCCGCCGGGTATTTCGCCGAAACCGAACAGGTCGGCCGAGCCGCTGAGCCGGTTGCCGAGGTCCGAGGGCGGAGCGGGGGCGATGCCCTTTGAGAGTGCATTCGCGTCGGCGAGCCAGAACTGGCGGATGGTGCTCCGGAAGCGGTCGTTCCAGTCCGCCATGGGAGCGGGGAACTGTCCGGTACGCCAGCCGGAGGGGCCGAGATCCCAGGGCTCAGTGATCAGCTTGGTGTCCCGCAGGACGGGGTCCGTGGCCATGGCGACGAGACACGCGTGGTGCGGGGAGAACTTCTCCCGGCGGCGCCCCATCGTGGGAGCGAGGTCGAAGCGGAATCCATCCACCCCGACTTCGGTCACCCAGTAACGAAGAGAATCGAGCGTCATCTGGACAACTGGGGTGTGCTGGAAATCCAGCGAGTTCCCGCACCCGGTGTAGTCGACCATGGTGCCGTCGCCGTTGAGCACGTAGTAGGTGGGGGCGTCGAGGCCACGCCACGAGAGTGTGGGCCCGCCGTGTCCGCCCTCGCAGGTGTGGTTGTAGACGACGTCGAGAAGGACCTCGATACCGGCGTCGTGGAGAATCGAGACCATGCCCTTGAACTCGTCAAGGATCGCGTCGGACCCGGCCGCCTGCGCGGCGGTGGTCGCGTACGACGGTTCCGGGGAGAAGTACGAGAGCGTGTTGTAGCCCCAGTAGTTGGTCTTGCCGCGTTCCGAGAGGGATGGTTCGGGCATGTAGGCGTGGATCGGGAGCAATTCGACCGCCGTGACTCCGAGACGCTGAAGGTGCCCGATGGTGATGGGATGCGCGAGGCCGGCGTAGGTGCCGCGTAGCCTGTCAGGCAGGCCGGGAAGCGTCATCGTCATACCCTTGACATGGGTCTCGTAGATGACCGTGTCTTCCCAAGGGGTCCGGGGCCGGGAGTCGAATGCGCTGAACGGAACCTCGAGCACGACTCCGCGAACGGTGTGTCCCGCCGAATCGAGCGTCGATGGCTCGTCCGGGTGGCCGGCGGCGCCGCCGTTCCATCTGTAGTCGTAGATCTCCGGCCCATGTTCGACCGTGCCGGCAATCCCACGCGCATACGGGTCGAGGAGAAGCTTCGCGGGATTGTGCCTCTGTCCCCGCTCGGGGTCCCACCTGCCCCACACACGCAGCCCGTATTCCGCGCCCTTCCGGATGCCCGGGACATGACCGTGCCAGACACCGAGGATCGGACCTTGCAGAGTGTAATTTCGCTCGCCTTCGCCGTCGAAGAAGCAGATGTCCACACGTGTGGCGCGCGACGCGCGAACCGCGACATCAACGCCGCCGCCTTCGAGGTGCACACCGAAACGATGGAGGTCCGCAGCTGCCTCCACCACCGGGTTCGGCGATGCCTCGACGTATGTCACACAAGCATTCAACCGGAACAGGACCATGGGCGGAAACGTAGCCATACGTGAGAAGCACCACCAGCGGGCGGCCGCCATGGCAACAAGACTGATCAGGATGGCACGCTGGTCCGATGTCCTACCTCGATCACGCCGCCTCCTCGCCGTTGCGCCCGATCGCGAGGGACGCATGGGTCCGGGCGACGGCGGAGGCCGGCAATCCCTCCGCCACCCACTCGGCCGGACGGAGAACCCGCCGTTTCCTGGAAGAAGCGCGCGAATCGATCGCGCACAGTCTCGGCGCCGATCCCTCCGAGGTGATCTTCACATCGGGCGGGACGGAGGGCGCCAACCTCGCCGTGATGGGCGCGGCCCGGGCAGCACTCGCCGGAATGGCGCGCTCACCAAGGGATCCGGACGGTACGCCGATAGTGGAATCAGGCAGAACGGGCGGCGGAGGCCCGCGTCGCACGCACGTCGTCGTGTCCGCCATTGAGCATCCCGCCGTGCTCGAGGCCGCACGGCTGCTCGAGAACGACGGCCACGCCGTCTCATACGTCCCTGCCGCGCCGACCGGCCGCGTGGACGCCACCGCCCTCGATGCCGTCGTAACCGACGAGACCGCCCTCGTCTCACTCATGTGGGTGAACAACGAAACCGGTGTCGTCCAGCCGGTGGCCGAGGCCGTGGCGAGCGCGCACGGTGCCGGGGCGCTTGCCCACAGCGATGCGGTGCAGGCCGTCGGTCACATGGGCGTGGATTTCCGGGCGAGCGGCCTCGACCTGCTCAGCCTTTCCGGGCACAAGTTGGGCGCCCCCGTGGGCACGGGCGTACTGCTCGCGCGCCGAGGCGTCCCGATCGTCCCGGTCAGCGGGGGCGGCGGGCAGGAGCGGGGGATACGGTCCGGAACTGTCGACGTCGCAGGCGCGGTCGCGCTCGCCGCCGCTCTCCGCGAGGCGATCCAGCTTCGCGAGGCCGAGGCCACCCGCCTCGTCGCGTTGCGCGACGCACTTGCCGCCGCCCTCATTGCAATCGACGGTGCCCGCGTCACCGGCTCGGGCCTGCCCGCGGAACAGCGGGCGCCGGGGATCGTCCACGCCGTGCTGGACGGCGTACGGTCCGAGGACCTGCTCTTCGCGCTTGACCGCGCCGGGTTCTCGGTGTCCGCCGGCTCGGCGTGCCGGGCCGGCGTCCACCAGCCCTCACACGTGATCCTCGCCATGGGCGGTAGCCAGGCCGAGGCATCCGGGACGCTGAGATGTAGTCTGGGATGGACCACGACTGCCGCTGAAGTGTCTGCCCTGGTGAAGGCGCTGCCCGGCGCCGTCGAGCGGGCTCGTGCGGCCGGCGCGTTCCGGCCCCGCCGATGACCGCTCACCGAACGCATGGCAAGCCACTGAGCTGCCGCCGTGATCTCGCCGGCAGCCGCGAACCCCACATCCACGAGGAGCCCATGCAGGTACTCGCCGCCCTTTCCGGTGGTGTCGACTCCGCCGTCGCCGCCGCCCGCGCTGTTGACGCCGGCCACGAGGTGGTCGGCGTCCACATGGCGCTCTCGCGTTCGCGCGCCGAGCATCGCAGCGGCTCGCGCGGCTGCTGCTCCATCGAGGACGCCTCCGACGCTCGTCGCGCCGCCGATATCCTGGGCGTCCCGTTCTACGTGTGGGACCTCTCGGAGGAGTTCGAGGAGACTGTTGTCGCGGACTTCCTCGCCGAATACGAGGCGGGCCGGACGCCCAACCCGTGCGTGCGCTGCAACGAGCACGTGAAGTTCTCGGCCCTCCTCGACCGGGGCACCGCCCTCGGGTTCGACGCGGTCGCCACCGGCCACTACGCCCGAATCGAACAGGGCACCCACGGCGGCCTCGAGCTCCACCGCGGTAATGCGTTCGAGAAGGACCAGTCCTACGTGCTCGCCGTCATGGGCGCCGAGCGCCTCGGACGCGCGTTGTTCCCGCTCGGGACCGCGGCCTCCAAGGCCGACATCCGCGCGGAGGCCGCCGCGCGTGGGCTCTCCCTCTCCGAGAAGCCCGACTCATACGACATCTGCTTCGTCGCCGACGGCGACACCGCCGGATTCCTCCGCCGTCGCCTGGGGAACCGCCCCGGCGAGATCCTCGACGAGGCGGGGGATGT
>DASRMP010000085.1:0-22775 GCA_035647855.1 Actinomycetaceae bacterium
GCCACCATCTCACCCGGAGACGAAAACCCCTCCCTCCGCGCCAGATTCCCCGACCGCGGCCCCTCCCGCGGCGACCGCCGCGCCACCTCACCCGCGAGCGCCGCACTCAACGTCTCCGCCCGCTTGATCAACGCCCCCGCCGCCGCCAACACCCGCAACAACCCCGGGTCACTCATCTGCCCCACCACCACCGACACCACACCAGGCTCCGCGCCGAACGGCGGCAACGCCCCTACCCACGCCTCACCCAGCGCAGCAACCGCCGCACTCAACTCGTGGACCGCCGATCTCGTCATGACACCAGCAAACACGAACCCACTGACAATAACGAACAAAGGTTCGACGACGAGGTGCTCGGCGGCGGCTCCGCGTCAGAGCCACGTTGCGCAGTGGGCGTTCAGACCCGGGATGGGCCCCGATACGCGACCGCTATGCCTGGCTGGACTTCGCCCAGATGTTGATCCCCGCCTCGACGGCGTGGGTCTCGATCTCGCTCACCTCCGCCTCGGAGAGCGCCGGAGCCGTGGCCGCCGCCAGGTTCTCCACGAGTTGCCGCACCGACGAGGCCCCGATCAGCACCGATGTCACTCGTGAGTCCCGAAGCGCCCACGTCAGTGCCATCTGCGCGAGCGTCTGCCCCCGGGCCTCAGCGATCCCGTTGAGTGCGCGGATGCGGCGCAGCACGTCGTCGGAGAGCATCGACGTCGAGAACGAACCGGGGCGAGACGCGCGTGAACCCTCGGGGATGCCGTCGAGGTAGCGGCTCGTCAGGAGTCCCTGCGCGAGCGGCGAGAACGCGATGCAGCCCATGCCGGACTCCTCGAGGGCGTCGAGCAGGCCGCCCTCGATCCAGCGGTTGAACATCGAATAGGAGGGCTGGTGGATCAGGAGCGGCGTGCCCAGGTCGGTCATGATCGCGATGGCCTCGCGCGTCCGCTCGGCGGAGTAGGAGGAGATGCCCGCGTAGAGGGCGCGGCCGCTGGTGACCGCGGTGTGCAGCGCGCCCATCGTCTCCTCGAGCGGCGTATCCGGGTCCACGCGGTGCGAATAGAAGATGTCCACGTAGTCGAGGCCCATCCGCCCGAGTGACTGGTCGAGGCTCGCGAGCAGGTGCTTGCGGGAGCCCCACAGACCGTAGGGTCCGGGCCACATGTCGTAGCCGGCCTTGGTGGAGATCACGATTTCATCGCGGTAGGAGCTCAGGTCAGCGCGAAGGATGCGGCCGAAGTTGATCTCGGCGCTGCCCGGGGGCGGGCCGTAGTTGTTCGCCAGGTCGAAGTGGGTGACGCCCAGGTCGAAGGCCCGGAGCACGATGTCGCGCTGGGGATGCAGCGCAACGCCGTCGCCGAAGTTCTGCCACAAGCCAAGAGACACCGCGGGGAGGTGCAGTCCGCTGCGCCCGACCCGGTTGTACCGCATGTCCTCGTAACGTCCGCCGGCTGCTTTGTACATCACGATCTGCTCCTTCGGTGGTGGTCTGCGCTGATGTGGCCCCGATCACAAGCCTCTCATCGGCGCGCAGTTGTGTCGGCCCGAGAGCGTTCCCGCGGGAACGTTTTCCGCAGGACGTCTCCCCGACACAAGGCGGGCTGCCAGGGGCCTAACCTTGTCAGAGCAGTCGAACGCCAAGGAGTCCGCGATGGAGATCCACGACCTGCCCGCCGGGGACCCCCGCTGGGAGCAAGCCCTGCCGGTCCTCCAACAGTTGCGGCCCCGGCTGACCCGCCACGACCTCGCCACCGTATTCGCCGCCCCGGATGGCGTGCGTCCCACGTTTTTCGGCGCCTTCGACGGCGATGTCTGCCTGGGAGTGGGCAGCTGGCGGCTCATCGTCAACACGTCAGCGGGCCGCAAGCTCTACGTCGACGACCTCGTGACCGACGACGACGTCCGGTCCCGCGGCGTCGGCTCCGCCCTGCTGGCTCATGCCGAAGAGATCGCCCTGGGCCTTGACTGCGTCCGGCTCGACCTCGACTCCGGCGTTCAGCGCCACGCGGCCCACCGGTTCTACCTGCGCGAGCGGATGATCATCCAGGCCTTCCACTTCACCAAGCATCTCAGCGACGGCGTCGATGAATCCTGATCTGACCGCGGGCGGCGATCCCACCGGGGAGCCAAGAGTCTGTTGGCGGGACGTGAGACCGGTTACCGAGGCGAGCCACTCCGTTCCGTCCGGCCTATCCAGAGCCGCCTCTCCTTTACGTCTCTTCGTCCCGCCTCTCCACAGCCGCCCCGCTCGCTGGCACCGGCGACCGCCCGACCACTCATCATGGGGCCATGACAAATCAGAACGACAACAGGGATGAACATGTCGCGCGGCATGTGGGGCTGGCACTTCGAAGCCATCGCCGCAAGCTGGGTCTGAGCCAACGCGGCTACGCGACCAGGCGCGGCATCAGCAGGGGCCAACTGGCCAAGATGGAGAGTGATGCCTCGGCAGTGACTCTGCGTGCCATCACCGATGCGCTGGAAGGCACCGGATTCTCCCTGGCCATAGTCCAAGAAGGCACCGCGCCGGCCATTCCCTGGGACTCCACGGACCTGGAAGCCCGGACCCGTGGGGGTGGCCGGTTCCCGGCGAACCGCCAGGTGCGGAAGTGCAGATCATGGCCGTTCTGGT
Organism: Actinomycetaceae bacterium; assembly: GCA_035647855.1. Taxonomy (GTDB): domain Bacteria; phylum Actinomycetota; class Actinomycetes; order Actinomycetales; family Actinomycetaceae; genus JAAZBW01. The sequence continues at coordinate 2,621 of DASRMP010000085.1, forward strand.
GGGAATACCACGAAATGATGGGCACTGGCGACTGTGGACCGCAGCCCCGCTGGACCGCTGAGGGCTTCCCAAATCCGGGCACCAGGTTCGGGAAACCGCCGAAGGCTCGCCCGAAATGGGATGGAACCGACCGCGTCTTGACGGACGACGGCTCGGACAACGTCACCTTCCTCCACGACGGCTCGGACAACGTCACCTTCCTCCACGAGGACTCGAAGGACTTCAGCCTGTCTGACGATGAGGTGGTCGACTTCGGGAGAAGCCTTCCGGGACGTGAGACTGGCCCGCGTCAGTAACCAGTCTCACGTCCCCAAAGGTAGATCCCGAGACTCGCCGTCGCGGGCCCGTAACAGGGAATCGACGGCGCACACCGAGCTCGGCGGGCCCACCGGCTCCACAGCCCCCGATCCACTCCACCCCTTCCGCGCCATCGGTGCCGTGACGCTCGCCCGGATCCGCAAGGAGTACCTTCCCGGCTGACATAGGGGAGAATCCTGGTAGCGCCAGAGCGCCAGAGCGCCAACGAAGGAGTTGCGATGCGCATCGTCATGCTTGGAGGTTCAGGGAACGCGGGCCGCGCGATCGCGGGACTACTCGGCCCGCGGTTGAACGAGGACGACGTCCTCATCCTCGCCGGCCGCGACCCCGGACGGCTGACCGCGGCCCGCGCCGCCGCCGCCGGACGGGCTCAGGTACAGATCGCCACCCTCGACGTGACACAACTCGACGATGTGCGCCAGCTTCTCGAGGCATCGGAGCTGGTCATCGTGGCAGTCAGCCGGCCCGACCTCATCGGCGGCCTCGCCCGAGCCGTTCTCGAATCGGGCGCCGACTGGTTCGACACCCTGCTCTCCACGCCCGAGAAGCTCGCGAGCCTCCGCGCCCTCGCGCCCGATATCGAGGCGGCCGGGCAGTGCTTCGTCACCGACGGCGGCTTCCACCCGGGAGTGCCTGCGGCGCTGGTCAGATGGGCCGCCGATCAGTTCGGCGAACTCCACGAAGCCGACGTCTTCGCCGGCATGCGTCTTGACTGGCTCGCAGACACCCTCTCCGATTCGACAATCACCGAATTCCTCGATGAATTCAGCAACTTCGATGGGGTCGCATGGATCGATGGAGAGCGCCGCAAGGTCCGGAGCAGGGAGTATCCCCGCATCGACTTCGGGCCCCCGATCGGCAGGAAGCTGTGCGTCCCAATGCCGCTCACCGAGATGGACTCACTTCCCGATAGCTACCCCACGCTCCACCGCACCGGCTTCTACATCAGCGGCACCGCACCCGTGTTCGACTACCTCGCCACGCCCGCGCTAATCGGCGTTACGAGAGTCCTCGGCCCACGCCCCGCCACGCTCCGATTCGCCCGCCGCGCCCTTCGGCTCGGCAGTCAACCGCCGCCGCACCGGCTCGTCATCAAACTCCGGGCACGCGGGCTCAAAGACGGTCACCCCGCAGAGGTCCGCGCGCGCATCTCCGGCGACGACGGATACCACGTCACCGCCGCGCCAGCAGTTTCGTGCATCCGGCAGATGCTCGGGGACTCCCGTCTTCCGCCCGGGCTGCACTTCCAGGCGCACTTCGTGCCACCCGGCGAGTTCCTCGATGACCTGCAAAGCCTCGGCCTCGAGGTGGAGACGACCGCGCCCCCGGGAGCGGAGTCGCACGGCTGATCAGTCCAGCGCCGTCTCCTCGGAACGCCGAGCAGCCTCCAGCGCCGACCCCGCACTCGCGGCGCGCAGCTCGGAGAGTTCCCGTTGCATCTCCTGGGTCCGCGCGTACGTCAGCGGGTAACGCTTCGCCGCCAGCCAGCCCAGCGCCAGGAAGACCATGATCGCCCCTCCCAGCGTGAGGCGGATTCCTGTTTGGACCGCCTCGGGCTGGATCGGAGCGAAGTAGTCCGCCGGAGGCCTGTAGCCGGTGACCTGGAGCATCAGGCCGATCAGCTGCACAGTGACCGCCGTCGCGAGCCCGCGGATCAGAGTCATGAGACCCGCGAACGATCCGGCGTTGCGGCCGCCGGTGGCGAGTTCGGCGTCGTCGATGACGTCGGGGAACATGACCCAGCCCATGAGAACGGCGCCGCACATGCCGATCGCCACGAGCGCCGCCACCGCGTAGATGCCCCATGCCGGCCCGTCCGACGGGTACGCCCCCATACCGAAGCCGCCGACAATCGCGAGCGGGATCAGCGCTCGGTACACCAATGCCTTCGACACGTTCCTCACCAGGCGATTCACGACGACGAAGCCCGTCAGCTGAATCACGATGAAAATCCCCAGGAACACGCTTACGTGGAACTTCACCACATAGAGCGAGTAGAACACCACGAGCGCCGAGATGACGTCCGTGGTCACGGCCTGCATGAGATACATCCCGAGCAGGGCGCGGAACGAACGTAAGCGGAACGGAGCTACCGTGGTTCTGATCGAGAAGCTCGTGCGGCTCGGCGGGATCGGGGCGCGCTCCTTGCTCAGCGCGACGGCGATCAGCAACGGCGTCGCGAACAGCGTCCCGAACCCGAACACGATTGTCAGGTACATGCCGAATCCGGATATCTGGCCGCGCGTGTAGGCAGTCAGGAGAGCCGTCCCGAGGACGGAGCAGGTGGCCGCGGCCAGCGTCACGAACGCGAGCCGCATGACGTTGATTCTGTTGCGCTCGTGGTAGTTCGTGGTGACCTCTGTGGACAGCGAACTGTAGGGCACGGCGATCATCGTGGCGATGGTGGTGTAGAAGAGATTCGCCCCGACCACGAACGCGATCTTCGCGCTCGTCGACTCCCATCCGCCGATCGGCGCCCAGACGGCCGCAAGCGCCACCATCAGCAGCGATGCCCCGACCGCGATGAATGGCCGGCGGCGGCCCCACCGTGTGCGCGCGTTGTCCGAGAGTAGACCCATCAGTGGATCGTTGATCGCATCCCAAAGCTTCGGTACCAAGACGGCGAAGCCGGCCCACGCCGGCGGGAGGCCGATTATGTCCGTCAGATAGAACAGGTAAAGCACCGAGATGAGTGCGGCGCCACCGCCTCCGAATGTATCGCCGGCAGCGAACATGATGCGCTCAGGGCGCGTCATCTGCTCCGTTCCCTGCGGGTTCGCCGCTCCGGAGACGGGCGTCGGCATTCCACAAGAGTCCCAGCATCATCCCCGTGGCGCAACGTGATCTCAGGTCACGGCGTGTGGCTCAGTTCGGAACGCGCAGTTCGGAACGCTCTGCCAGTTCCGCCGCCCCTGGGAGTGATCCTCCCGAGAACGCAGCATCGGGCAACGCCTCGCCGGGGGCGAGCGTCGCCAGGATCCGCTTCAGGTCGTCGAACGAAGCGAAGTCAACCGTGATCCGGCCTCTCCGCGCGCCCATGGTGACCTTCACGCGGGTGTCGAAACGGTCCGCCAGGCGGGTCGCCAATCCGTCAAGCTCGCCTTGGTGCTGCGATACCGCCCGACGACGGCGCATCTGCGGCTCTGCCGGCGCTTCGCCGAGCGCGACGATTTCCTCGGTGGCCCGAACCGAGAGTCCTTCCGCAACAATTCGTTGCGCTAGCCGTTCCATGGCTGCGCCGTCGTCGAGGCCGAGCAGAGTTCGTGCGTGTCCGGCAGACAGGACCCCCGCTGCCACACGACGCTGGACCAGCGGCGGCAGCTTCAGGAGGCGCAGCGTGTTCGAGATCTGCGGACGCGAGCGCGCGACCCGGCGAGCGAGCTCTTCCTGCGTGCACCCGAAGTCATCCAGCAGCTGTTGGTAGGCGGAGGCCTCTTCGAGCGGGTTGAGGTCCGCACGGTGGAGATTCTCGAGAAGTGCGTCGCGGAGCATCTCGGAGTCATCGGTTTCCTTGATGACGGCGGGGATGGTCTCGAGTCCGGCGATAGCGGCGGCGCGGAGTCGGCGCTCGCCCATCACAAGTTCCCACGTGGCGGACGCGCCGTCCGGGGATGGCCGGACCACGATCGGCTGCAGCAGGCCGACCTCGGAGATCGACGCCGCGAGTTCCTCCAGGTACTCCTCGTCGAACACCTCGCGAGGCTGCCGCGGATTCGGCGTAATCTCGTTGACCGGCAGTTCCGCCATCCGAACGCCCGGGACGGGCCGGAGCCCGTCGTCTGCCGCTCCCGGCGTCTGGGATGGCGAGCCCGCGGAGGACGGGGAGTTGGCCTGACGGGTGCCGCCTGCCTCAACGGTGCCGCCGGTCACGAGGGTCTCGGCGATCCCGACTGCCTCACCGCTCCCGACTGCCTCACCCGTCCCGACTGCCTCACCGCTCCCGCTGGTCACGGGGGTCTCGGCGCTCGCACCCACTTCGCCGGACTCGCGGGAGTAGATCCGGCGCTCCGAAGCTCCCGTCGTCGACCCGTGTCCGGCCACGGACTCCCGCGATGGCGACAGTTGTTGGCCCGGGTGACTGCTACGGTCCGTTGCGGTATTGCCGTCGCCTGCCTGTCCCACGTGGCCGGGAGTGCGCGGACTGAAGAAGATGTCGCTCGGGCGCTCGGCGTCGTCGATCGTGGGAATGAGCGCCCCGATGCCGCGACCGAGGCCGCGTCTCTTCTCAGCCATTGACGGCCTCCTTCAGGGCGGCGCCGCGGTCAGCGATCTCGCGAGCTGCCGTGCGGTAGGCGATCGCCCCGGCGGACATCGGATCGTAGGTGATCACGGTCTGGCCATGGCTCGGAGCCTCGGAGATGCGGACGGACCGGGGGATCGTGGTCGCCAGGGTCTGCTCGGGGAAGTACTTCCGGACCTCTTCGGCCACTTGGCGTGAGAGGTTCGTTCGCTTGTCGTACATAGTGAGAAGGATTGCGGAGACGTGGAGGTCCGGGTTCATGACCGCGCGGATCCGGTCCACATTCTGCAACAGCATCGAAAGGCCCTCCAGCGCGTAGTACTCGCACTGGATGGGGATGAGGACTTCCTTCGCGGCAACGAAGGCGTTGAGGGTCAGAAGCCCGAGGCTCGGGGGACAGTCGATGATGATGTAGTCGTAACTTGCGCCTTCGGGAGTCGTGATGAATTGACGCACGGCCTCGCGAAGCCTGTATTCGCGTCCTTCTTCCGCAACAAGTTCGATCTCTGCCCCAGCCAGGTCGATCGTTGCCGGCGCACCGTAGAGGCCGTCAATATCAGCGCACGGCCTGATGATCTCCGCCAGTTCACGCTCGCCGATCAACACGTCATACACCGACGGCTGACCTGCGGCGTGTTCAATCCCGAGCGCTGTGGATGCGTTGCCCTGGGGGTCCTGGTCGATGAGCAGGACCTTCAGGCCGCCCTTCGCGAGGGCGGCGGCGATGTTCACCGAACTCGTCGTCTTCCCGACGCCACCCTTCTGGTTCGACACCGTGATCACTCGCTGCGTGCGCGGCTTCCGGTAGGAGACACCTTTCAGTGCCCTCGCTTGGCGGAGGTCTTCCTCAAGTTGGGCGGCCAGAGGCGTGGTTTCCCGTTCCAGCAATTCTGCTTCGGGGAGGTCGTGATCGTCCTGGTGGTACGCGGGAATTGACACGTCGCAAGACCTTTCTTCGGTACAACGCAAGCATAGGTCGATCGACTGTCACCACCGCGTGACGGCTTGGGCGTTTCACGTGAAACGCTGGAAGGGCGGTTGTGTTTCACGTGAAACACAGCGGGCGGGTGGCGTCTCCCGTGAAACGGCGGGCGGGCGGCGTCTCCCGTGAAACGGCGAGCGGGCGGCGTCTCCCGTGAAACACAAGGGGCGGCCTCATTCCCGTTTCGTTCCCAGTTCATTCTGCGCTGCTATGTACGCGCTGCTTCACTTCGTACGCGCTGCCGTGTGAACGAGCGCGCCTCCCACTAGACACTGTTTCACGTGAAACACAGCGGGCGGTTTCCTTCCCGCCTCGTTCCGCGCTGCTACGTACGCGCTGCCGTGTGAACGAACGCGCCTCCCACTAGACACTGTTTCACGTGAAACATGAGTGCCCGCCCCGACGCACGTCGGAACCAGTACGGCCAAACGAGTCTTCCGTGTTGTTTCTGTGACGCCGCGCAGCCCGCAAGGCCGCGCGGCGCCGGACAGGACCGGACAGCACCGGACGGAGCCGGACAGCAATCCGCCACGATGCTTCTCGGTCACTCACCGCGTGCCGCCTCCGTTTCACGTGAAACATGACGACTCGCTTCACGTTCCAGGGCAACCCACACGCTTTCGCAACTCCATGCATCTCATCCGGACATGCCGGTGCACGCTGCTCCCCGCCGCTTTCGCGGTAGCCACGCCCGTCCCCGCTCCGTTTTCCGTGAATCGTAAGCACTCGCTCCAGCGGGGGTGGGCTACTCGCTGGCCAGGAGAGTGGTTCGTGTGCTCGATGTTCAATGGGGCGGACTCCGGATTCCGATGGACGGACATCTCTCGTACGACATGAACCCGCAACTCGTGGGGTGCAAACCTCAGGCTCGACAGTTGCACTCGACAGTTGCACGCCACTCCATTGCCCACGCAGGACAGGCACCGTGCCACGGAGACGAGTGCCGGCACGTGATCTCTCGCCTGCCCGCAGCAAGCTGTTCAGCAAGCCGGCGTGTATCCGTGTTTCACGTGAAACGGCCGGGTCTCGCTACTCCTCGCCCACCTGCCGTTCGAACGTTGCCAGCCGTCCTACGTGAAACCCATCCGACGGTCAGCTCTGAGTATCCGAGCCAGGTCGGGACACACCAGGTCGGGACACACCGAGTCGGGACTGTAGGCATGAACCATCCAAGCCAGCTGCGCATGCCTCTTACAATGCGGGTCCGCTCCGTTTCACGTGAACACACACCAAGAAATTCCCCGACGACGCCTGCTCCTGGCACCATGATTCGCGCCCGGCATGTGGCACGCCGATTCCCCTCGCTTCAACGCCAATCACGCCGTCCGAAGAACGAGCGCGTCACACCCGGAAGACACCGCTCCGATACTGCTGCGTCGAATCGGCCGGACCTGGGGGAGCCGAACGGAAGTTCCTGCCGTTCGCAAGTACTACCGAGAACAGAAGCAGATCCCCACGGCGCGCCGACCGCCGCACGACGCGGCCGACCATGCCGCTCATCGAGACTTCCATTCGCGCGTACAAAACCCCGGGTACACACCTCCGACGTCTTTGACTTCAGTCCTCCTCCAGCGGCCCCACGTCGGTTTGTTCCGACCAAATTCCACGGAGTTCCGTCCAAGCAGTATCGGCGCGTCAGTATGTTGTATGGTCCACGACTCCTGATGTTCGTTTCACGTGAAACCTCCCACGCTCGGACCACGTGTTCCAGTTTCGGACGCTCACCTTCCGCTTCGCCCGCGTCGCGTCTCGCAACCGCCGACGACGGTCGCGCCCTGGTGAGTACATCCGTGGGACAAAACGCCTTTGCACACCCGACCGACCCCCGGCCGGCATAAACACACGGTGCTGGGCAGGCGTTGGGTCGGAAAAAATATGGCACTCCATTATGTTTTCCCGTTTTGCTTTTCCCCAGGCATTTCCATGCAAATTCATCCTATTAGGCACAGGCTTTCCCGTCCCCCGGGATTGACGCACCAAAACCGTACGGTGGTCTCCAGTCTCTCCTGTCAGACTCTCCTGTAAAAAGGAGCCCACTTTGGGCTAGAAATGCTTCATTCACTGGACCGGTCGCCCAATCCGCACGTAGGTGGCTCCCACTTCAAGCACGTCCTCACGTGCCCGGAGGGTGGGCATGTATGCACCACATTCCGGGCCGGCCAAACCAGCCGTACGCCACCGACTGCGGTCCCGAAGGCGGTCGCAAGCCCGATGGACACTGCAACCACCAGTACCGGAACCCAAGTGCCGCCGATTCTCGTTCGTCCCTACCCGGTGCGAGTGGTGCTGCCTGTCTGTGCGTTCATGATGCCTGCCTCAGGAACGGTGCCACCGCCGAATGGCCTGAAGCGCAACGGATCGGCGGGTCGAAAAGCGTACAGAAGTCAGGCCACATCCGACCACTTGCACGCTCACGAGCTGAATACCGGCGTATTCGGACCGTGCGTGGGCGCTGAATCCCCCAAATTCCTGCTCCAAGCCTCACATTCAGCTCAAACTCTTACCGACCGTGGCTGACAAAAGCCGAAGGTAAGGTTGTGAGCTGAATGTTAGCGTCCACACCCTAACCTTCAGCTCGGAGCCTTACACACCCCGCCAAGAACCTCACATTCGGCTCAAATACGCACCCAAGATTCCCGTGGCGCCAGCATTCCCGGGCCGTAACTGCGAATCCGTCCACGAGGCGCCCTCCGGCCATGGAAACGAGGCGCCCTCCCGGCGTGGAAACCAGGTGCCCTCCGAACATGGAGACAGGCAGGTCCGCGGCAGCCGTCTGCACTTCAATGCAGAGACCGCCCGCCAATCGGGATCGGTAGATTGGCTCGCCACAATAACCAATCTCACGTCCCAATTACACACCTGCGGACCGGGAGAGGCAGGCAAACGGAGATTGGCACGGACGGTCAAGACGCGCTATCAGACCGCGCAAAACTGCTATCGGGCCGGTGCAGAACTAGCTGTCGCGCCCGCACCAGAGGTTCGGCACAGCCGATCACACAGTCAATGCTCCGCTCCAGCCAATCCTCCAATCCCGGCAGTCCGCCGCTCCAGCCAATCCTCCGATCCCGGCAGTCCGCCACTCCAGCCAATCCGGCGCTCCAGTCACTTCCGCCCAGAAGCCCGCCGGCCCTTCAACAGCTCCACCACCCGCGTGACCTCGCCGTCCAGCGGCGAGATCAGCTCGTGAAGCCGGGCTTCCTCCACGCCATATCTCCGGAACCCCTTCCGAGCCTCGTCAATCTCCCGGGCTGCGCGCTCTCCCTTGAGCGCCAGCACCTTGCCGCCCGGCCGGGCCAGGGGAGCTGTCCAGGGGATCAGCTTGTCCAGACGCGCCACCGCCCGCGCGGTGACGACGTCGAACTCCTCCTCACCGATCACCTGCTCAGCTCGGGCCGTCAACACCCGGCCATTTGTAAGCCCGAGTTCGCCAACGACCTCCTCCAGCCACCGCGTCCGCCGCTCCATCGGCTCGATCAGCGTCACACGAAGATCCGGCCGCGCAGCCGCGATGACCACACCCGGAAACCCGGCTCCGGAACCCACATCGGCAACCTCGGCCTCTTGCGGCAGCAAATCGACGATGACCAGCGAGTTCACGATGTGGCGCGACCACAGCCGCCCAACTTCGCGCGGTCCGATGAGCCCCCGAAGCTCACCTTCCGCGGCCAAACGCTGCGCAAACAGCTTGAGTCGCGCTGCGGCCTCGGTCGATCCGGTCACCTCCCACACGGCTGCCGGAAATGTCGCCGGATCCTCCAACCCCGGATCCTCCAACCCCGGGCCCTCCAACCCTGAGGATCCGCGCCGGTGCAGTTGCCCGTGCAGTTGCTCGCGTGGTTCGTCCCGCTGCGCCATGGCCTTCGCCCGAACGGCCTTTGCCCCAATTGGCCTTTGCCCTAGCGGTTCTCCTCGGACTCGTCGTCAGAGCGCCCATGGTCAAAGCGCCCATCGTCAAAGCCCCCGTCACCGGAACCCCCGTCGCCAGAACGCTCGTCGCCGGAGCCCTCATCCGCCGCGGCGTCCGCGTCGACCGAGTCCGCACTCACCACCACAGCAGATGCCTCATCGTCGCCCAGTCCGGCCCCCAGTCCGGCCCCCAGGTCGGCCCCCAGCTCCTCAACCTCCTCAAGCTCCTCATAGGAAACGCCCTCGCCCCCATCGCCAAGCGCCTGCGCCAGAATCACGACCCGGCGATTCGGCTCCGCCCCATCCGACTCCGACCTCAGGTTCGCAGCCTTCGCCACATCGTGAACCACCTTCCGCTCGAACGGGTTCATAGCACGCAGCCTCACTGCCTCGCCCGTCCGCTCGACCTCGCCCACCGCCTCGCGGCCCTCCTCCGCGATCCGCGCCTTGACGCCCGCGCGGTGGCCCGCGATGTCGAGCATCAGGCGAGAACGCTCGCCCGTCTTCGTCTGGACGGCCAATCGAGTCAGCTCCTGCAGCGCGTCCAGGACACGGCCGTCCTCGCCCACGAGCCTCTTCAGCCAGCGGTCGCCGTACTCTTCAGACACCACCTCGACGGCAGCGCGGTCGTTCTCCACGTCGATATCGATGTCCCCGTCCAGGTCGCAGATATCGAGCAGCCCCTCGAGGTAGTCGGCGGCGAGATCGCCCTCCTCCTCGAGACGGGTCAGCGTCGTGTCCTTGTCGGTCATCCGATTCTCTCTTTCATCCCGGGGCCCACCGCGGTTGGTCCGCGCAGTGCCCGATCACATCCATTCACGCGCCGCGGCGCGGGCCGGTGCGCGGCCGATTCCGTGCACCGGCAAGCCATCTAGCTGTCCTTGTTGTACCGGCCCTGAGTCTCGTTCTCCTGGCGCCGGCGCTCGGCCGCGAGGCGCTTCTCGCGTGCGGCCTTCCGTTGCGCCGCCCGCTGCTCGTACCGCCGCTGGGCGCGTTCGGCGTCAGTCAGACCGTCCTTGCCGCGCACCTCTCCGTCGTCGACCACGGCCTCCTCGACGGCGTTGCCAACCTCCGGCTGCGGCTCCACCTCGGCCGGCTGCTCCCGCGCTGCCTGAGAAGCGGCGGCGGCCTTCCGGTCCTTGCGCGACTTCTTCTTGCCCCCACCCGCGGGCCGGGGGTTGCGCGCCTCCTCGGCGGCCTTCGCAGCAGCCTCTTCCTGCGCAGCCTTCTCGGCCTTGGCGGCCGCCTCCGCCTGGGCAGCCTCCATCCGCTCGTCCGGGTTGATGCCCTTCTTCTTCGCGCGCGCCTTTCCGATCGGCTGCACGCGCTGGCCTTCCGGCTGCACCTCTTCGGTCTTCCCCGCGTCCTCCTCCTCCGGAGGAAGCCCCTTGCGCACCCGACGGGCGCGGTCGCGGGCCTGCTTCGCCTTGTAGGCATCGGAGCCCGGGGCAGGGTTGCGGCGGATCATGTAGAACTGCTGCCCGATCGCCCACAGGTTGGAGACCACCCAATAGAGAAGCAGCCCCACCTGGAAGGCCACGCCCGTGACCGCGAAGACCACCGGCATCGCGTACATCATCATCTGCTGCTGCCGGAACATCGGGTTGTCCCTCGAAGACTCCGGCATGTTCTTCATCGTGAGCTGGCGCATCGAGAAGAACTGACCGCCTGCCATGATCACGATCATGATGATCGTGACCACCTGGATGGTCAGGCTGTTGGGGAACTCGCCGGCCGTCATGAAGCTTGCGGCCAGCGGTGCCCCGAACACGGTGGAGTGCAGGGCGTCGCTCGCCAGCTCCGCCGTCAGTGGGCCAATCGATTCGCCCTTGGCATAGACGCCGTCCTGGAGCGCCGGAAGTGCCCGCAGCACGTTGAACAAGCCGATGAAGATCGGCATCTGCACGAGCAGCGGCAGACACGACGCCATCGGATTCGCGTTGTGCTTCTTGTAGAGAGCCATCATCTCTTGCTGCTGCGCCTGCTGCGAGACCGCGTCCTTCTTGCCCTTGTACTTCTTCTGCAGCGCCTGCAAATCGGGCTGCATCAGCTGCATGCCCCGCGAGGCCTTGATCTGCCTGAAGAACAGCGGCATGATCAGGATCCGGATCACGATGGTCAGCCCGACGATCGCAAGCGGCCACGCTATGCCCGGCCCGGCGTCGAACAACGGCTGCAGGAGGCCGTGGATGTTCACGAGGACCCACGCGATCGGCACCTCGATGAAGCTCATAAAATCCATCTGTGTCTACTCCCGGGTAGGCGTGTGTGGGTGGCTGTGGGGGTGCCCGTCACCGGCACCCGTCGGTCCGGGCACGTCCTCGTCGACGACGTCGTCAACCGGATCGGGCGGTATGGGAACCTCGAGGTCGGACCCGGGCGGGAAGTCGACCCCACCGTGTGACCACGGATTGCAGCGAAGCACGCGCCAGACGGCGAGCCCGGTGCCTTTGAAGAAGCCCTGAACCCGGACGGCCTCGATGGCATACGCAGAGCAGCTCGGGTAGTACTTGCAGGTCGGTCCGAAGAGCGGGGAGATAGCGATCTGGTAGAAGCGCACCAGTTTGGTCGCGAGCCACTGGAGGGGATTAATCGCTCGTGTCCCGTCCGCGCGGGCGTTCCCGGTGTCCTCGAACTGCGTCATCGCAGTGCCTTGCGCCGCGCCGTCCCGATTGCCGCAGACAGGTCCTGCGCGAGTTCTGCCGACGACGAGCCGGCCGCGGCGGGCAGGGCCCGTACGACGACGCGCGCACCGGCTGGCAATTCCTTCACCCTCTCACGCATCAGGTGGCGCAACTGGCGCTGCACCCGGTGGCGGACGACTGAGTTGCCGACCGCCTTCGAAACTACGAAACCCACCAGAGGCGGTTCCTGCGTACTGGTCTCACAAAGATGCACCACCAAGGTGCCCCTGGATCCGCGCGAACCGTGGCGTACCGTCTCGGAGAAATCGTCCGAGCGTCGCATTCGGTTCGGCGCGGACAGCATCAGGCAGTCAGCGACTTGCGTCCCCGGGCGCGGCGGGCGTTGACGATCCCGCGGCCTGCGCGGGTCCGCATGCGCAGACGGAAACCGTGGTTCTTGGAACGGCGCCGGTTGTTCGGCTGAAAAGTCCGCTTGGTCACAACTACTCCAAAACTTTGATGTGAAAGTGGCCGCTGCTGCCAGGTTCGGGGTCGGCGCACACGGGTGAGTCGACCGTTGTCGCGGCTTGTCAACGGTACGAGAATTTCAGGCTGGGGGTCAACCGGCCGGGCGCGTGCCGATGATCACGTTACCGTCCCGTGAGGACTTTGTGAAAACCCTCCACACTTCCGGCACCTCCGCCGTGTCCCGTTGACAATGGGTAGTCGTTGCGACATGAGCCCGGTTCATCTGGTTATCATGGACACCACACTTACCCACAACCTGTGGAAAAAGCTGTGCATACATTTCGGCCTCAGGAAGGATACTGAGCGTGGAAACGGGTGACGGACTCTCAGACCTCTGGGCCGGCGTCGTCGAATCGCTCGCAGCTTCGAACGATGTCTCCCCAGCGGACCTCGCTTTCGCGCGCCTCAGCAAACCCCTCGGCATCATCGACGGCACCCTTCTCCTAGCCGTGCCCTCCACCATGGTCAAGGACCGGCTGGAGATCCGTCTTCGTTCCGCCCTTCTCGAGACCCTGGCCCGATGGCCCGACGACGGCGTGCAACGCTTCGCCGTCACTGTGGACACCGGCCTCGGAGATTCCGATGAGGAACCGCCACTACCCGCGGCCGCGGGCCCGGGCGCGACTCCGGCCCTGGTCGCAGTGCCAAGCCCGAGCCCGGTTCCTGTCCACGAGCCCACGTCTCGCCTCGCCCGGCCCACGCCGCGTGACGCGGACCCGTCCCGGCTGAATCCGAAGTACACGTTCGAGACGTTCGTCATCGGCCCGTCGAACCGGTTCGCAAGCGCAGCGGCCCGGGCAGTGGCGGAAGCTCCGGCCCGCGCGTACAACCCGCTCTTCATCTATGGCGGTTCCGGTCTCGGCAAGACGCACCTGCTGCACGCCATCGGCCACTACGCGCGCAACCTCATGCCTGAGCTGCGAGTTCGCTACGTCAACTCCGAGGAGTTCACGAACGATTTCATCAACTCCATCCGGGATGACAAGGCGCAGAGCTTCCAGCGCCGCTACCGGAACGTGGATGTCCTCCTCATCGATGACATCCAGTTCCTCGGTGGCAAGGAGCAGACCGTGGAGGAGTTCTTCCACACCTTCAACTCGTTGCACAACGACCAGAAACAGGTGGTCATCACCTCCGACACCCCGCCCAAGAAGCTCCGCGGGTTCGAGGACCGGCTGATCTCCCGCTTCGAGTGGGGACTGCTCACGGACGTGCAGCCGCCTGACCTCGAGACACGGATCGCGATCCTTCAGAAGAAGTCCCAGGCCGAAGGGCTCAAGGCAGAGGACGAGGTACTTTCCTTCATCGCCACCCGGATCACAACCAACATCCGCGAGTTGGAGGGCGCACTCCTCCGGGTGACTGCGTTCGCGAACCTCAACCAGCAGCCCGTCGAGCTTCCGCTCGCCGAGCTGGTGCTGCGCGACCTGGTCTCTGACGACGACCTCCAGGAGATCACACCGGCGCTCATCATCAAGGAGACCTCGGAGTACTTCTCGATCTCGGTCGAGACGCTGCGCTCACCGGACAGATCCCGGCCGATCGCGACTGCGCGCCAGATCGCGATGTATCTCTGCCGCGAACTCACCGATCTCTCACTGCCCAAGATCGGGCAGATGTTCGGCGGCCGCGACCACACCACTGTCATTTACGCCAACCGCAAGATCGCGGAAGGCATGCGAGAGAAGCGGGTCATATACAACCAGGTGACGGAGCTGACGAGCCGCATCAAGCAGCACGCACGCTCACACGGCGGCTGACTTCCCGCACGGCGGCTGCTTTGACGCTCGCGGCCGCAATCCACAGGACGGCACCCCTCCTGACCAGCGATTTCCACAATCCGCCCCAGTTCATCGCTCCGGATCACACGAACTTGCTGTGGATGAGCACTGAGTCTTGCGGCGCGATCTCGCTGCAAGACTGTCATCTCCACGGCCGAGGAGAGTTCCGCCGCCAACTCCTCACAATCCATCCAGATCCGGAATCGTTGGGACTCCGCGCCGAACCTCGCTTATCAACAGTTTCCCCAAGCGCTACTACTATGACTACCAAGATCTAATGGGGCATCTGATCCAACCAGCATTGGTGTAGTCGAGGGAGACGGATCCCGCGAGCGCATCCCCAGGCCTCGCGGCTTGCCACCGGGAGGTCGCGATCCGTGACATTCTTGGATGAGTTGAAAGCCCGGCACGAGGACGAACCGTCCGCGAGGTCCTCGAGTCACGCAGAAGAGAAAAGTGAGACCACGTGAAGTTTCGAGTCGATCGGGATGTGCTCGCAGAGGCTGTCGCTTGGACGGCCCGTTCGCTGCCCACCAGGCCTGCAGTTCCGGTGCTCTCAGGAGTATTGATCGAAGCCGGTGATGACGGCACGTTGACGGTCTCGTCGTTCGACTACGATGTTTCGGCTCGCTGCGAGGTTCCTGCGACCGTGACGTTTGCCGGCGTCGTCGTCGTACCCGGCAAGATGCTCGCTGACATCGCGAAGGCGCTTCCACCGAAGCCTGTCGATGTCGAGCTGGACGGCACCCGCCTCACCATCACGTGCGGTGCCTCGCGGTTCGCGCTGCACTCGATGCCCACCGAGGACTACCCGGCACTGCCGGAGCCGCCGGAAACGGCGGGGACGATCGAGTCCTCCGTGTTCTCCCAGGCCGTGATGCAGGTGACGGCCGCAGCTTCGCGAGACGAGACGTTGCCACTGCTCACCGGCGTCCGCGTGGAGATCGAGGGGGACACGATGACCCTCATGGCGACCGACCGTTACCGCCTCGCCATGAAGGAGGTCTCCTGGTCGCCGAACAGCCCGGGGTTCTCGGATGTCGCGCTGGTGCGGGCACGCACGCTGATTGACGTTGCCAAATCGATGAGTGCCGGCGAGAGCATTGAGATCGCACTCGGGACGGAGACGGGCAAGCAGATCATCGGGTTCGATGCCAGCGGCAAGGCCACCACCTCGCAGCTCATCGAGGGCGCGTACCCGCCCGTCCGCCGGCTGTTCCCGGACGAGACTCCCACGTACGCCGTCGTGAAGACGGACGAACTCGTGGAGGCGGCTCGCCGCGTCTCGCTCGTCGCGGAGCGGAACACGCCGGTCAGACTCGCCTTCACCGAAGGACAGGTGGTCCTCGAGGCCGGCCAGGGCGATGACGCCCAGGCGTCCGAGGCCGTGGAATGCGCCTTCACCGGGGAGGACATCACGACGGCGTTCAACCCTCACCTCTTTCTCGACGGGCTCACGGTCATGGGAACGCAGTGGGTACGGCTCGGCTTCACCCACCCGGCAAAGCCGGTGCTCATTTCCGGGCTCAAGTCGGAAAGCCCTGAGGACCAGGACAACTTCCTGTACCTCCTCATGCCGAACCGCTTCGTCAGCTAGGAGTGCCGTGCACATCGGAATGATCGGACTCGGCCTCACGGCCGGCAACATGGCGGAGCGGCTCTGCGCCGGCAGTTCTGCGGAGTAGCGTTCCCGGGCACTGAATGCATCTGTCTCATCTCGCGCTGTCCGATTTCAGGAACTACCACGAGGCCGTTGTCGAGTTCGAGCCTGGTGTGATGGTCCTCATCGGCGCAAACGGGCAGGGCAAGACGAACCTGGTCGAGGCGATCGCCTATCTCGGTACGTTCTCCTCGCACCGGGTGGCGGCCGATTCTGCGCTGGTTCGTGCCGGCACACCGGGCGCCGTCGTGAGAGCGAGGGCCATCGGCGGCGGCGGCCGGGCGAACACTCTCGAGCTGGAGATCATCTCCGGCAAGGCGAACCGCGCGCGCCTGAACCGCGCACCGGTGCGCCCGCGGGACCTGCTCGGGATCGTGCGCACGGTTGTGTTCGCGCCTGAGGACCTCGCGCTGGTCAAGGGTGATCCGGGTGAACGGCGCCGGATGCTGGACGAACTCATGGTTCTGCGTGCGCCCCGCCTGGCGGGGGTGAAGTCCGAGTACGAGAAGATTCTCCGCCAGCGGTCGGCGCTGCTGAAGCAACTCGGCGGCCGGGGGCGGTCTGCGCGCCGGCCCGATCCGTACGCCGAGTCCACCCTCGACGTCTGGGACGGGCAGTTCGCCGCTGCGGGGGCGGAGATCGTGGTCGCCCGGGCGCAGCTCGCGGCGGAGCTCGCTCCGCACGTTGCGGCGGCGTACCGCGCCGTCGCCGATTCGGACAGGCTCGCGAGGATCGAGCTGCGGGCGTCCCTCGAGAAGGAGGAGACCCGCCTCGCGGACCAAGGCGCCGGAGAGGAAGCCGCCGGGCAGGACCTCACGGACGTGGAACTCGTGCGCGAACGACTGATCGCGGCGATGCAGGCGCTCCGTCCCGCCGAGATGGACCGCGGTGTCTGCCTCGTGGGCCCCCACCGCGACGATCTTCACCTCGCGATCGGCGATCTCCCCGCCAAGGGCTACGCATCGCATGGGGAGTCGTGGTCGTTGGCGCTCGCGCTGCGCATCGCGTCGTTCGAGCTGTTGCGTTCCGAGGATGAGGATCCGCCGATCCTCATCCTCGACGACGTCTTCGCGGAGCTCGATCTCCAGCGCCGGCGGCGGCTGGCCGCGATGGTCGGCGAGGCGGACCAGGTGTTCGTGACGGCGGCGGTGCCCGCCGATGTGCCGGAGGAACTGGGTGGGGTGCGCTACGTCGTCGTGAATGGGACGATCAAGCGGGAGGAGGAAGCGGCGTGAGCGGAACGGCGGTGAGTGGGGCAGGTCCGGGACCGGACGAGGCCGGCCGCACCTCCGAGCTCGAGGAACGCGGAACCGGGCGCTTGGCGGACGTCGATGACACGGCTGCCTTCCAGGCACTCGAGCGCGCGCGCAAGCTTGCGAAGAACCCGGCCGCGCGGCGCCGGAAGTATCCGAGAACGGGCATCGCACCGGCCGGCATCAGCGCCGGTCCGGGCCTGGGTGACGCGGGGAGCGGGGCGAAGCCGTCCCGGCGTGACCCGCAGCGGCTCGGTGACCTCGCCGAGGCCCTCCTGGACGCGCGCGGCTGGAGCGAGGAAGTCGAGTCGGCGAGCGTGATCACCCGCTGGCGGGAGATCGTCGGCGATGACATCGCGAACCACACGCGCATCGAACACTTCGCGGAGGGGCGGCTCGTCGTCCGTGCGAGCTCCACCGCGTGGGCCACGAACCTGAAGTTCCTGCTCGGACAGGTCCGGAGCCGGATCGCGGAGGTGGTCGGTCCGGAGGTCGTGACGGAGATCGTTGTGCTGGGGCCGAAGGCACCGAGTTGGCAGCACGGCATCAGGTCCGTGAAGGGCCGCGGGCCCCGGGACACGTACGGATGATGTGGGCCGTAACGGGAAACGCGGAAATCGCCCGCTGAGCGATTCAACCCCTCGCCACGTGGGGTGAGTCATCCACAGCCTCAGAGGCGTTTGAAGCGGCTTTTGGGGTAGAATCGGGCACAGTAGCCCGCCTCCGGAACGCCTTAACGCGGTTCAAATGACGTACGTCACATCGCGCCGGTGGAGCGGGCTGCGATGGTGTCCGGAATCGGGCACCGTCACCTCGCTCTAAGGAGAACCCCGCGTGGCGGATGCCAAAACCAACCAGAACTATTACGGCGCATCGAGCATCACGGTTCTCGAGGGGCTCGCGGCCGTCCGCAAAAGGCCCGGCATGTATATCGGCTCAACGGGGGAGCGCGGGTTGCACCACCTGGTCTACGAGGTCGTGGACAACGCGGTGGACGAGGCGCTCGCGGGATTCTGCGATCACGTGGAGGTGACTCTGCTGCCGGACGGGGCCTGCCGCGTCGCGGACAACGGCCGCGGAATCCCCGTGGATCTGCACCCCACGGAGCGAAAGCCAACGGTCGAGGTGGTGATGACGATTCTGCATGCCGGCGGGAAGTTCGGCGGCGGTGGATACACGGTCTCGGGCGGCCTCCACGGCGTGGGCGTGTCAGTGGTGAATGCGCTCTCCTCGCGGGTCGAGACCATGGTGAAGCGGCAGGGCTACGTTTGGCGGCAAGTGTTTGCGGACGGCGGCAAGCCGCAAACCACCCTCATCCGCGGCGAGCAGACGGACGAGACGGGCACAACGCAGACGTTCTGGCCGGACGAGAAGATCTTCGAGAGCACGAAGTTCGACTTCGAGACCCTGCGCGTGCGCTTCCAGCAGTACGCGTTCCTCAACAAGGGCCTGAGGATCACGCTGCAGGACCTGCGTGCCGGCGTCACGGACGAGGGCGATGAGATCACGGGGGACGCCGCCGGCGGCCAGGACGAGCCGAAGCCCGGATACCGGGAGGTCTCCTACCTCTATGAGGACGGCCTCGTGGACTTCGTGAAATACCTCAACTCATCGAAGAAGGTCGAGCGCCTTCACGAGATCATCGACATCAGCGCCGAGGATCCGGTCAGGGAACTCAGCCTTGAGATTGCCATGCAGTGGACCAACGGCTACAGCGAGACCGTCCACACCTACGCCAACACCGTCAACACCTCCGAAGGCGGCACCCACGAGGAGGGCTTCCGTTCGGCGCTGACGAGCGTGGTCAACAAGTACGCCCGGGACAAGGGCATCCTGAAGGACAAGGATGACAACCTCACGGGCGATGACATCCGCGAGGGCCTGACCGCGGTGCTGTCCATCAAGCTCGGCGAACCGCAGTTCGAGGGCCAGACCAAGACCAAGCTCGGGAACACCGAGGCCCGCACGTACGTCCAGCAGCAGCTCTACGCCCAGCTCGGCGACTGGCTCGACCGGCACCCGGCGGACGCCAAGGAGATCATCCGGAAGGCCACGCAGGCGGCCGCCGCCCGCATCGCTGCCCGGAAAGCGCGCGAGGCGACCAGGCGGAAGGGTGCGCTGGAGTCGGCGTCGATGCCCGGGAAGCTGCGCGACTGCACAACACGGGATCCGCGCGAGGCGGAACTGTTCTTCGTCGAGGGGGACTCGGCGGGAGGCACGGCCGTGCAGGGCCGGGACCCGGAGACCCAGGCCATCCTGCCGCTCCGCGGCAAGATCCTGAACGTGGAGAAGGCCCGCCCGGACAGGGCGCTCGGATCCGAGACCATCAACGCAATCATCACGGCGATCGGCACCGGTGTGGGCAAGGAGGGCTTCGACCTCTCGCGCCTCCGCTACCACAAGGTGGTGCTGATGGCGGACGCGGACGTGGACGGTCAGCACATCACGACGCTCCTGCTCACGCTCCTCTTCCGGTACATGAAGCCACTGATCACCGAAGGTCACGTGTACCTCGCCCAGCCACCGCTGTACCGCATCAAGTGGACGAACGCCCCGCACGAGTATGTCTTCTCGGACAGGGAGCGCGATGCGCTCCTCGAATACGGAAAGGAGCACGGCAAGCGCCTGCCGAAGTCCGGGAATGATGCCGGCATCCAGCGCTACAAGGGCCTCGGTGAGATGAACGACCAGGAACTCTGGGAGACCACCATGAACCCGGAGACCCGCACCTCCGCCAGGTGACCATGGGTGAGGCCGCGGCCGCGGACGAGATCTTCACGACCCTCATGGGTGAGGACGTGGAGTCGCGCCGCAGCTTCATCCAGCGCAACGCCCACGACGTGCGCTTCCTGGACATCTGACC
>DASRMP010000086.1:0-25906 GCA_035647855.1 Actinomycetaceae bacterium
GGGCGTCGCCGGGGAGGTGGCGTTGGCGCGGCGGGAGTCTCCGGCCCGGGGGGCGCGCCTGGTCGGGCTCGCGGCAGCGTTGACAGACATGCCCCACACGCGGGCCGTGTTGGAGCGCGGGGAGATCTCGGAGTGGCGCGCCACGATCATGTGCCAGGAGACCGGCTGGCTGTCGGTGGCGGACCGGGTGAGGGTGGACGCGGTGATGGCGGGGCACCTGGCGGTGCTGGGGGAGAAAAAACTCAGGGCCGAGGCGCGGCGGGTGGCGCAGTCACTGGACCTGCACGGTGCGGTCAACCACCTGGAGCACGCCGTGAACGAGCGGCGGGTGACGGTGCGTCCCGCGACCGGTGGGATGGCCTACCTGACCGGCTTCGTGCCCCTCACCCAGGCGGTGGCCGCCTACGCCACGTTGGTGCGGGACGCGGACTCTGCCCGCTCCACGGGTGAGACCGGTGGGCGGGGGAAGGGCCAGTACATGGCCGACCGGCTGGTGGAACTCGTCACCGGACACGAGACGGCGACTGGTACGCCGGTGGAGATCGAACTCGTCATGTCCGACCAGTACCTGTTCGGCGCGTCGGACAGCCCGGGCTGGCTGCCCGGCCACGGCCCACTCCCCGCGGCTCTGGCCCGCAAGATCGCCAGTAATCCGGACACCATGGTGTGGGTCCGGCGGCTGTTCACCGCACCCGAGACGGGACAGTTGGTGGGGATGGATTCGCGGCGGCGGGTGTTCAGTGGCGAGTTGCGCAAGATGATCCGGCTGCGGGATGACCTGTGCCGCACCCCGTGGTGCGGGGCCCCGATCCGGCACGCGGACCACGCGCTCCCGCACGCCGAGGGCGGGGACACGTCGCTGGCGAACGGGTCCGGACTGTGCGAACGCTGCAACTACGTCAAACAACAAGCCGGCTGGCGCCACCACACCACCGACGCCGGCCTGACAGTCACCACCCCCACCGGACACCGATACACGGCGACCGACATGCCCCTCACCCGCCACCACGACCACGCCACCGAACGACTCAGGGCGGCCGGCGAAGGTCCAGCCCCCGGCGAAACGAACACCTGCGGTTAACACCGGACGGGGACGAGACACCGAGAGAACACGAGACTGCCGCGCATTACGAGAGGGTTGCGGGCGCGCCGCGACCTCCGCGTGCTTGCCGGGATCCCAGGCAGGTCGGCGCGTAATGCGGGCTGCCCGCAAGCCCGTCGGTCCCAACCGCCCAAACGCCGCATCGCCGAGCGTTACGCTCGGGACATCCCCGCCCACATCCCCTCCTCGGAAAGGACGGCATGATGACTTCGACCCGCACACAGATGCCGGTGGCCACTGGCCCCCTCCCTGTCACCGCCGACAGCTATCCCTTCAACACGACACAGCGCTCCATCGTGCCACTGGACCTGGGCGCGCTCGGATACGCCGAGGAGGAGTACTTCGTCTCGGGCGACGCCGCCATCTACGCAGACGACCTGACCGCCGGAAGCGAGATCCCCTACACCAACCGCGTGGTCGTCCGCCGGCCGCTCGACGCCGCGCGATTCTCTGGCGTGGTGATCCTCGAGATCCTCAACGCGTCCAACGGCTACCCCGCCGAGGGAATCTGGCGGCGCGCGTGGGACTTCATTCCTCAGCAGGGCCACGCATATGTGGGCTTCACATCGAAACCGATCGACATCGCCGCCCTCAAGACCTTCAACCCTGAGCGCTACGCGCCCCTCTCGTGGGCCACCGATCCGCAAAGCCCGCAAGGGCCGGTGCCCGAAGACGCCAACCCGCTGACCGTCGTCGTCCCTGGCGCCGAAGAGGGTCTTCTCTGGGACATCATCACGCAGATGGGGCGACTGCTGCGCGCACCCGCCGCGGGCGGGCTTCTCGGCGGAGCGGAGCCGAAGGTGATCCTTCTGATCGGGCAGTCCCAGTCCGCCATCATGCTCAACACGTGGATTCGGCACTTCCACGGACTGGTCAAGGCCGACGACGGCGCCTCCCTCTTCGACGCGTACCTCAACAGCGTCGGGGTCGCGGTCGAGCGGCCGCTCCGGCAGCAGGAAGCCGCAGAAGGGTTCCAGACCACAATGCCGGACTCGCCGCTTGAGGTGGACATTCCGATGATCACCGTGACGTGCGAGGGCGACATCAACCTCTACGGCAGCTTCGGCCACACCAATCTCGCCCGCCGCGGCCTCGCCGACGGCCCGTTCCAGCGCCACTGGTGCGTGGTCGGCGCGCCGCACAGCGAACTCTTCACGCCCGCGATGCCGGCCGCGCCCGAGGTGCTGAAGGCCGGCCGGAAGCCGCGCCGAATGACCCCGGAGACCGTCGCGACCGGCAACACGTTCCCGCTGCAGGCCACCGTGACGGCGGCGATCGACGCGCTCCTCGCGTGGCTGGTCGATGGGGTGCCGGCGGCGCCGTCGCGTTTCTTCGACACCGACGACGACGGCGCGCTGCTCCGCGACGACGACGGCAACGTCCGCGGCGGCCTGCGCTACGGCATCATCGAGCACGCCATCGCGCGCTATGACGGCGCTCCGACCGGCGGCACGCTCGGCACGCAGGTTCCGCTGTCGCGCGAGGTGGTCCTCGAGAGGTACCCGATGCCGGACGACTTCCTCGACGCCGTGGCTGCCGTTGACGACCAACTCCTCGCCCAGGGTTACCTGAACTCGCATGGGCGCCGTCAGCTCTGGTACGCCGCCACTGAGATGTACAGCCGCGCGGTGTCCTGACGCCGCCACGAGGGTTGCAGGACGATGACGCTCGTGGCGGGGGTCGACTCCTCGACCCAGTCGTGCAAGGTCGTGATCCGGGACGCAGAGACGGGTGCGCTCGTGCGCACCGGGTCGGCAGTCCATCCGCCGGGGACGGAGGTGGACCCGGACGC
Organism: Actinomycetaceae bacterium; assembly: GCA_035647855.1. Taxonomy (GTDB): domain Bacteria; phylum Actinomycetota; class Actinomycetes; order Actinomycetales; family Actinomycetaceae; genus JAAZBW01. The sequence continues at coordinate 2,895 of DASRMP010000086.1, forward strand.
GTGGTGGGCCGCGCTTCGCAACGCGATCTCCGCCGTCGGGGGGCTCGACGACGTCGGGGCGCTTGCGGTCGGAGGGCAGCAGCACGGAATGGTCGTGCTCGATGAGCGCGGTGAGGTGATCCGGCCCGCGCTGCTGTGGAACGACACCCGCAGCGCCGGCGCCGCGGTCGACCTCGTCGCGGAGTTGGGCACGATCCGCGGCTCGGGCGCCGACGACGGCCCCCGCGTCTGGGCTGAGGCAACCGGTTCCGTGCCGGTCGCCTCGCTGACGGTGACGAAGCTCCGGTGGCTCGCCGAGCAGGAGCCGGAGAACGCGGCCCGGGTGGCCGCCGTCGCGCTGCCGCACGACTGGCTGACGTGGAAGCTGCGCGGGACCGGCGACATCGCCGATCTGACCACTGACCGATCAGATGCGAGCGGCACCGGCTACTTCGGCACCGCGAACGGCGAGTACGATCGGGCGCTGCTGGACCTCGCGCTGCGGCGTGACGCGAGCCGCGTTGTGTTGCCACGAGTGCTGCGAGCGGACGAGCGGGCCGGCACGACTCCCGGCGGCATCGTGCTGGGGCCCGGCTGCGGCGACAACGCCGGCGCGGCCCTTGGGTTGGGCATGGCGAGCGGGGACATCTCCATTTCGATCGGCACCTCGGGGGTGGTCGCCGCCGTCACCGATGAGCCCGTGAGCGATCCGGAGGGTACGATCACCGGATTCGCGGACGCCACGGGGCGTTTCCTGCCGCTCGCGGTGACCCTGAACGGCTCGCAGGTGCTCGACGCGGTGCGGACCGTCCTCGAGGTGGATCACGGCGAGTTCGACCGGATGGCACTCGCGGCCCCCGCCGGCGCCGGCGGGCTGACGCTGGTGCCCTACTTCCAGGGCGAACGCACCCCCAACCTGCCTACTGCCACCGGATCGGTGCTCGGCGTGACGCTGGAGAACCTGACGCGCGAGAACCTCGCCCGGGCGGCGGTCGAGGGCCTGCTCAGTGGACTTGCGGACGGTTTGGAGGCCTTCGTGGCACGCGGCGTTCCTGTCGAAAGGGTGAGACTGACGGGAGGTGCGGCGCGGTCGCGGGCCGTTCAGCAGATCGCCCCCGCGGTGCTCGGCCGCGAGGTCCTCGTCCCGGCGCCCGGCGAGTACGTGGCGGGCGGCGCTGCCAGGCAGGCGGCATGGGTGCTCACCGGCGAGCTTCCCACCTGGGAGATCACCTCTACAGCGACGGTGGCGGCAACCGCCACACCCGAGGTGCGGGAACGATACGCGGAGAGGCGGCGCCTCTGGGTGGAGCGCTGACCGGAATTCAACTGGCCGGCTGAGTCTCGGCCGGCTGAGTCCCGGCCGGCCGAATTCCCGCATCAAGGATCCGCCACTCGTCGCCCTCGAGACCGACGACGAAGATGACGTCCGCCGAGTCCTCCGGCACCCTGCTGAGGACGTAGCCATGGAGGTCCGCATCGACGAAGCCGGCGGTGTACGTGGTCCCGTCAACGAAAAAGATGTCGTTCGTTCTCTGGTATGTGATCGCTTCCACCACGAACTCGATCTCGCCTCCGACTCTCCGGATCCGCGCCTCGCGCATTTCGTCGAATCCGTCGGCCGAGTTCTGGCAGAACCGGCAGCCCTCATCCGAGATCGCCCTGAGCAGTCTCCCATCGAGTTGGCGCTGCGAGTAGTTGACCACTTCCATCGCGTACCCGACGAACTCCCCGGCTCCCGCCGCGTCGTAGTTCTGGGTCGCGACAGGCGGCACGGGGGGATTCTCCTGCTCGAACGGCGGCAGCGTCACGCGTTCGCGGGTGCCGACGGCACCGGACGCCGGCGCCTCGGACGTTGTGGCGGTTCCTGTCTCATTGCGCCGCCAGTTGCCTGGAATGTTGACGGAACTGCAACCGCCGAGTGCGAGCGCAACCGCGACCGCGACCGCGACGGCGCCCGCCGGCAGCGGCCTCCGCGTGCCCCACATGGCGAACAGACTACGAGGCGGGTCATCTTGAGTGCGACCGCAGGCAGGAACCATCCCTCCACAGTGGCAGATTCTCGCCGATGTTGGCGTCGCTCCAGCGGTGGCGCACCCCTACTCGAGCGGATACGATTGCCGAAATGTCTCGACGTCGAGACATTTTGCCGAGACACTGGAAGGCAGACTGTGGACCTCTACGAGTACCAGGCTCGTGACCTCTTCGCCGCCTATGACGTCCCCGTACTGGGCGGAATCGTGGCATCCACTCCGGATGAGGCCCGCGCGGGCGCGGAACAGCTCGGTGATGGGATGAAGGTGGTCAAGGCCCAGGTCAAGACCGGTGGCCGCGGCAAGGCCGGTGGCGTGAAGCTGGCCAAGAACCCGGACGAGGTCGCAGAGCAGGCCGCCGCCATCCTCGGCATGGACATCAAGGGGCACACGGTCCGCAAGGTCCTGATCGCGGAAGGTGCCGACATCGCCGAGGAGTACTACTTCTCGATACTGCTCGACCGCGCCGAGCGCAAGTATCTCGCCATGGCGTCCGTGGAGGGCGGGATGGAGATCGAGCAGCTCGCCGTCGAACGCCCGGAGGCTCTCGCCCGGATCCCCGTGGAACCGCTCGTCGGGATAGACGAGGCGAAGGCGACCGAGATCGTCGAGGCCGCGGGCTTCAAACCCGAGATCGCGGACCAGGTCAAGACCACGATCCTGAAGCTGTGGGACGTGTACACCGCCGAGGACGCGACCCTGGTCGAGGTGAACCCGCTCGTGCTCACACGCGCGGGCAAGATCATCGCCCTCGACGGCAAGGTCACCCTCGACGCCAACGCCGACTTCCGGCACCCGCACCACGAGGAACTCGTCGATATCCAGGCGGAGGACCCCCTCGAGCTAAGGGCCAAGCAGATGGACCTGAACTACGTGAAGGTCGATGGTCAGGTGGGGATCATCGGGAACGGCGCGGGGCTGGTCATGTCCACACTCGACGTCGTCGCGCTGGCGGGCGAGCCGTACGGCACCAAACCCGCGAACTTCCTCGACATCGGCGGTGGCGCCTCTGCGGAGATCATGGCCGCCGGCCTCGACGTCGTCGTGAACGACCCGCAGGTGCGCGCCGTCCTCGTGAACATTTTCGGCGGCATCACAGCGTGCGACGAGGTGGCGCGCGGGATCGTGCGTGCCCTTGAGATTGTCGGCGATCAGGCCACCAAGCCGCTCGTCGTGCGCATGGAGGGCAACAACGTGGAGGAGGGCCGCCGCATCCTCGCGGACATGAACCACCCACTCGTCACCCAGATGGACACCATGGACGGCGCCGCCGCGCGGGCCGCCGAACTCGCGCAGAACTGAAGGAGCCGAACGGCATGGCAATCTTCCTCGACGAGAACTCGCTCGTCATCGTTCAGGGCATGACCGGCGCGGAGGGCCGGAAACACACCCGCCGCATGCTCTCCGCCGGCACCAAGATCGTGGCCGGCACCAACCCGCGGAAGGCCGGCACCACGGTCGACTTCGAGATCGAGCCGATCGGCCCGGGCGGCTCCCGCGTGCAGGCCGGCACGGTCTCCATCCCCGTCTTCGGAAGTGCTGCCGAGGCGACGGAGGCCACCGGCGCCACCGTTTCAGTGGTGTTCGTGCCGCCGCCCTTCGCCAAGGCGGCGGTCGTGGACGCCATCGACGCCGGCCTGGAACTCGTTGTCATCATTACCGAAGGCATCCCGGTCAAGGATACGAGCGAGTTCGTCGCGCATGCCCTGCAGAAGGGCGTCCGCCTGATCGGCCCCAATTGTCCCGGCATCATCAGCCCGGGGCTTTCCAACGTGGGGATCACGCCGCCCGCCATCACCGGCCCCGGTCCGATCGGCCTCGTCTCGAAATCGGGAACGCTCACGTACCAGATGATGTTCGAACTCGGCGACATCGGCTTCACCACCGCCATCGGCATCGGTGGCGATCCCGTCATCGGCACCACGCTCATCGACGCCCTCGCGGCGTTCGAGGCCGATCCGGACACGAAGGTCATGGTCATGATCGGCGAGATCGGCGGCGACGCCGAGGAGCGGGCCGCCGAGTACATCAGGGAGCACGTGACGAAGCCGGTCGTGGGTTACGTGGCCGGGTTCACCGCGCCGGAGGGCAAGACGATGGGACACGCAGGCGCGATCGTGACCGGGTCCTCCGGAACCGCCCAGGCCAAGAAGGAGGCGCTCGAAGCGGTGGGCGTGAAAGTCGGCCGCACGCCGACCGAGACCGCCAACCTCGCGCGCGCATTGCTCACCTGACCTTCTGGTGCTTCGGCGAGGGAACTCCGGTTCCCGGCTCACCGGCGTCTAGTGTGGGGCCGATGTCACGAGGTCAGATTCTGCCGGAGAGGTGGCTGCGCGCTGCCGTCGCGGGCGTCGAGGCGGCCGTGCTCGCATGGCTGACGACGGCGCTGATAGCGATGGTCGCCTACGCCGCCACCGCGGCTGCGCCCGGTCTTTCCCGGGCGACGTGGTCGACAGCGGTTGGGTTTGGCACGCGGTTCTGGACACTGGGATTCGGCGGCCGGATCAGCACCGAGGACGGTTCCGTGACACTGATCCCACTCGGCCTCACCCTTCTCGCGATCCTGCTGCTGCACGGCGCGAACCGCCGAGCGCAGTTGCGCACGATCCGGCAGGTGACGGTCTCGGCGCTGGCGTTCACGGTGATGGTCGCCGTGCTCGCGCTCGCGGCCGGAGTCACATCGGGCCGGCACCTGCTCGGCGCCCTCGCCGTCGGCGCCATCGCGGCGACCACCGCGTTGTGGGGCCGTACACAGGAACTGCCCGGCCCTGTCCGGAACCGGCTCGCCGGCCTGCCGCCGGAAGTCGGTGAGGGATTCACCTCGGGCCGTGGTCTCGTGGTCTGGCTCGCGGGGCTCGGGCTGGCCCTCGTGCTTGGCGCGATCGCGGTCTCGTGGCCGCAGATAGTGGAGATCCACACCTCGCTCCAGACCGATACCATCTCCACCATCGTGTTCGCCCTGGTGCAACTCGCGTACCTTCCCAACCTCGTGGCGTGGGCGCTCTCCTGGTTGGCAGGACCCGGCTTCATGATCGGAACCGGCACGTCCTTCACTCCCGACCGCGTCATCACCGAACCGCTGCCCTCCATCCCCGTGCTCGGCGCGCTTCCCGGCCCGCAGATGGAGCCGGGTCTCATCGTGATTGTGATTCCCATGGTGCTCGGCGCCGCATATGCGCTCTGGCGATCACGCCGCGCCCCCGACCCGAGTTCCTCGGCCGATCTCAGCATCCGCACTGCTGCTGCGGCCGGCACCGTGTTGCTCGCTGTGTTGGTATGGATGACCGCCGCGGGTGGCGCGCTCGGGCCTGGCCGGATGGCGGAGGTCGGGGTCACTATCCCGGTGTTCGCCGCTCTCGCGCTTGCCGGCGAAGCAACCATCGGCTATGCCCTGGCTCTCGGCGTCTTCCAAGCCATTGCGGAGATCTCGGGCCGCGCCGAGATCGCGCGCGCCGATGCCGGCGCTCGCGCCGCGATGGTTCCTGTCGAAGAAGAGACCGAAGAGACTGCGCCTTCCATCGCGGCCATGCCCGTCCCCGCGCCCGCGCTCAGAGCGGTGAGCGTCCCGACCGCCGCGACCGCCGCGACCGTCCCGACTGCGCTGACCGTCCCGACTGCGCTGACTGTCTCAACTGCGCTGACCGCGGAGTCGCCCGACTCCGATCCCCATCCCGAGGACGAGACGGACGAGTAGCGCGATTTGCGACGGCGGCGTGCGGCCCGGCATCGTGCGGCCCGGCGTCGTCGTCGCTGTGTCGGAGCGGGTCCTACCGACCTGGCTGCACGCATGACGGACCGGCTGCACGGTGTGTCTGCGGTGATCGCCACCGAAATCTACAACAACCCTGCGTTTCGCACTCGGATGCACTGTTGGGAAACCTCGCACTCCCTTCGGGGTCCGGTACCGGGTAGCTGGGGAACTTCACACCCCGTCTTGCTGCTTGCGTGGTGTCGCTGGGGAACTTGGCACCTCGTCTGCTGCCTCGAGGTCGATTCTTGGGGAACGTCAGACGTCGAGTACGGGGTGCGTTGTTCCCCAGCAGGTCTCAGGTTTCCTGGCTCACGCCGGACGGGGTCTGAAGTTCCCCAGCTCACGCCAGATCGTCCTGAACGGGGTTCAAGTTTCCCCAGCGGCGGTGTCCGGTTCGGCACGCAGCGTGAGGGCGCACGATCGTCACCATGGCGCAGTGACGTCACTGCGCCATGGTGACGGACGCCAGCCATCTTGTGACGATCGTGCGCCCCGTTCTCACGGATGTGACTTTCGTGCGCCCTGATGTGACGATCGTGCGCCCTGATGTGACGATCGCGCGCCCTCAGAATCTGCGTGTGACGGACGTGCGCCCTGATGTGACGATCGTGCGCCTCAGTGTGACGATCGTGCGCCCTCGGCGCGGGGCTGGGGAGTCAGTGTGACGATCGTGCGCCCTTGGCGCGGCGATCCCGGGCCTCGGCGTTCGGGCGGGCCGTTCGCGGCGGCTAGGCTTTGCGGCATGTCACGGATTGCCGTACTCGTCCTTGTCTCGGGCGGAGGATCCAACCTCGCCGCAATCTTGGAGGCGAGCAGGGATCCGGAGTACGGCGTCGAGATAGTCGCGGTGGGAGCGGATCGCGAGGGCACCGGGGGCGTGGAACTCGCGGCAGCGGCCGGGATCCCGACCTTCGTGTGCCGTGTCTCGGACTACGCCGATCGTGGCTCCTGGGATGAGGCTCTCACCGAGATGACTGCACGGTACAACCCGGACCTGGTGGTTTCCGCAGGCTTCCTGAAACTGTGCGGCAACAGCTTCCTGGAACGGTTCGGCGGTCGCTTCGTCAACACACACCCCGCGTTGCTTCCCTCCTTCCCAGGTATGCACGGCGCCCGGGACGCGCTTGACTACGGCGTCAAGCTCACCGGCGCGACCCTGTTCCTCGTCGATTCAGGAGTCGACACCGGCGTGATCCTCGCCCAGGTGGCCGTGCCCGTGAAGGAGGACGACGACGTCGAGACGCTCACCGAGCGCATCAAGGTCGCCGAGCGGGCCCAGCTCGTGGAGACCGTTGGCCGGATGGCACGCGAGGGCTGGCACGTGGAGGGGCGGCGGGCGCGAGTCGGACGTCGGTGAACTCCTCGGCGAGCGTCCCCTGACCCGGCGGGTTAGCCTCGAACCTCCGGCCGGCACCGACGAAGGGCGCGACTATGATCCGACTCAACGCCTATCTCAACTTCCCGGGCAACACCCGCGAGGCACTCACGTGGTATCACTCGATCTTCGGCGGTGAGCTGCAGTTCAACACGTTCGGTGAGATCGGTGCCGTCCCAGCGGACCACGAGTACGCCGAGAAGATCATGCACGGCTCGATCCGTGGGCCCGTGAGCATCTTCGCCGCGGACAACCTCGAGGGGCTCTCTCCGGTGCAGTTGAAGGAAGGCAACAGCATCAGCCTTGCCATCATGGGTGACGAGGAAGAGAGGATCCGGCGATGGTTCGACACCCTCGCCGAAGGCGGCACCGTGACCGCCGAGCTCGAGAAGCAGGTTTGGGGCGACCTGTACGGCGAGGTGACCGACAGGTTCGGGATCAACTGGATGGTCGATGTCGGCGCCGAAGGCACGGCCGAGTAGGCTGCCACGGTCGCACGCGTACTTGAAGGAGCATCCGATGAGCAAGATTCCGATCCGCCGCGCCCTCGTCTCGGTCTACGACAAGTCGGGCCTCGCCGATCTCGCCCGGGGTCTCGCGGCAGCCGGCGTCGAGATCGTCTCCACCGGATCCACCGCCGCCACCATCCGCGAGGCGGGCGCCGCCGTCACCGAGGTCGCGCAGCTCACCGGCTTCCCCGAGTGCCTCGACGGCCGCGTCAAGACCCTCCACCCGCGCGTCCATGCGGGCATCCTCGCCGACCGCTCCAACCCGCGGCATGTGCAGGAACTGAGCGAGCTCGGCGTCGAGCCGTTCGATCTGGTCGTGGTGAATCTCTATCCGTTCACGGAGACCGTTGCGAGCGGCGCGAGCGTGGCCGAGTGCATCGAGAAGATCGACATCGGCGGCCCCTCGATGGTGCGCGCGGCGGCCAAGAACCACGGCAGCGTCGCCGTCGTCGTCGATCCGGCGGAGTACGGGACGGTCCTGGACGCGATCGCTGCGGGTGGGTTCACTCTCGAACAGCGGCAGCGGCTCGCGTTGGAGGCGTTCCGTCACACGGCAGGTTACGAGGTCGCAGTTGCCACGTGGATCGGTGAGCAATTCGACGACGACGACCACCCCGCCTGGCGCGGCGCGACGTGGTCGCTTGCCAGGCCGTTGCGGTACGGCGAGAACCCGCACCAGGCCGCGGCGCTCTACGTGGACGGCACCGGTGGGCTCGCCGAGGCTGAGCAACTCGGCGGCAAGGCCATGAGCTACAACAACTACCAGGACACCGACGCCGCGATCCGCGCGGCGTACGACCACAAGCGGCCGGCCGTCGCGATCACGAAGCACGCGAACCCGTGCGGGATCGCGGTGGGGGAGACGATCGCGGAGGCACACCAGCGCGCCTTCGACTGCGACCCGGTCTCCGCGTACGGCGGAGTGATCGCGGCGAACCGGACCGTGACGCTCGCGATGGCGCGGCAGGTGCGGCCCGTGTTCACCGAGGTGATCGTGGCGCCCGGCTATGAGGCGGACGCACTCGCGCTACTGCAGGAGAAGAAGAACCTGAGGATCCTGCGGCTGGCCGGCGGTGCGGCCGGCGGTGCGGCCGGTGCGGCGGCGGGGGCCGTGGACACGTCGGCGATCTCGGGCGGTCTGCTCGTGCAGGACGTCGACCTCATCGACGCCGCCGGCACCCGCGAGGACGGCACCGCGTTCGGCGACGCCGTGGAGAATTGGGCGCACGTGGCGGGGCCGGCCGCGGACGAGGCGACGCTCGCGGATCTCGAGTTCGCGTGGCGCGCGGTGCGGGCGCCGAAGTCGAACGCGATTCTGCTCGCGAGGGGCGGAGCGAGCGTGGGCGTCGGGATGGGGCAGGTGAACCGGCTGGACTCGGCGCGGCTTGCCGTCGAGCGCGCGAACACGCTGGGCACGGCCGTGACGGGCGATCAGTCGGACACGCCCGGCGGAGCATCCGCGGGCGAGGCGGGCGCGGACGGAATCCCTCCCGAGCGCGCACGCGGCGCCGTGGCCAGTTCTGACGCATTCTTCCCGTTCGCGGACGGATTGCAGATCCTCATCGACGCGGGCGTTCGCGCCGTCGTCGCCCCGGGCGGATCGATTCGCGATGCGGACGTGATCGCGGCGGCGGAGGCTGCGGGACTCCCGCTGTATTTCACGGGGACGCGGCACTTCTTCCACTGAGTCGGCGCGGCCGGAGGTGGTCTGTGGCGCGGCGGGAGGCCGTCTAGGCTGACGGCGTGGCCGAGAAGATCCGGATTGGGTTCCTGACGTCGGGCGGGGACGCCCCTGGAATGAATGCTGCGGTGCGAGCCGTGGTACGTGCCGCCATCGCGCACGGCGCGGAACCGTATGCGATCTACGAGGGCTGGCAGGGCGCGATAGAGGGTGGCGGCCGAATCGCCCGGATGGAGTGGTCCGACGCCTCGTCGATCATCGACGAGGGCGGGACCATTATCGGCACGGCGCGGTCGGAGGCCTTCCGGGAGCGCTCAGGGATGAAGACCGTGGTGAAGAACCTCACCGCCCACGGCATCGACAGACTCGTGGTCATCGGAGGCGACGGTTCGCTGACCGGCGCGGACAAGCTGCGCAGTTCCTGGCCGGGCCTGCTCGAGGAGTTGGTGCAGGACGGCGAGCTCACTCAAGACGTGGCGGCCGCGCATCCGGAGCTGTTCGTGGCCGGGCTGGGCGGGTCGATCGACAACGATCTGGTCGGCAGCGACTCCACGATCGGCGCCGACTCCGCGCTCGCGCGCATCCTCGCGGCGATCGACTACATCTCCTCCACCGCCGCCTCCCATCAGCGCACCTCCATCATCGAGGTGATGGGGCGGCGCTGCGGCTACCTCGCCCTCATGAGCGCGATGGCGGGCGGGTGCGACTACGTGCTGATTCCCGAGATGCCTCCGGCAGACGGCTGGGAGGACCAGATGATCGCGAAGCTCAGGTTGGGCCGCGATGCGGGACGGCGCGAGTCGATCATCATCGTGGCCGAGGGCGCCACCGACAGGAGCGGTGATCGAATCGATTCCCGCCGGATCGCGGCAGCCCTCAAGGACCGGGCAGGTATCGAGGCCCGGATCACGATCCTTGGGCACGTCCAGCGCGGCGGAACGCCCACGGCGTATGACCGCTGGATGCCCACCCTGCTGGGCTATGCGGCCGTCCAGGAATTGCTGACCATGGAGCCGGGCGATGAGTCGCACATCATCGGCGTTCGCCGCAACCGCGTGGCGCGGATCCCGTTGGTGGACGCGATCAAGGAGACCCATGCGGTGGCCGACGCCATTTCGGAGGGCCGCTACGACGACGCCGTGGCCGCGCGCGGCCCCGGCTTCGAGCTGACTCTCAGAATCATGGAGACCATGATGCGACCGCCTGCAAAGGACGTCAGACCGCAGGACATCGGCGCAGGCAAGCGCGTGGCCATCCTGCACGCCGGCGGACTTGCACCGGGCATGAACTCCGCTGCCCGGGCCGCGGTGCGGCTCGGTCTCGCTCACGGCTACACGATGCTGGGCGTCGAGGGCGGTTTCGTGGGGCTCACGGAAGGCGCTGTCCGTGAGCTGTCCTGGGCGGAAGTCGATTCGTGGGCGACCCGGGGCGGCGCGAATCTTGGGACGCGCCGCAACCTCCCCAAGACGGAGCACCTCTACTCGATGGGCCGCACGATCGAGACACACCAGATCGACGGCCTGATCCTCATCGGAGGACACAGCGCGTATGCCGGCGCCGCAACGATGGTTGCCGAACGGCAGCGCTTCAAGGCCTTCGACATCCCGATCGTGTGCGTTCCCGCCTCGATCGACAACAACCTGCCGGGAGCCGATTACTCGATCGGCGCAGACACGGCGGTGAACAACATCGTCTGGTTCCTCGATCGGGTGAAGGCCTCCGCCGCGGCGTCGCGCCGCTGCTTCGTGACGGAGACCATGGGCCGCCACTGCGGATATCTCGCCCAGATGGCCGGGATCGCCGCCGGTGCGGAGTACGTCTACCTTCACGAGACGGGCATGACTCTCGAAGGCATCCTCGACGACGCAAGGCGCATGCGTGAGTCCTTCGAGAGGGGCAGGTCTCTCTTCCTGGTTGTCCGCAACGAGTACGCGAACGATCACTACTCCACCGATTTCCTCGCCCGCGCGTTCGAGGAAGAGGGCGGCACGCTGTTCGACGTGCGTACCAACAAGGTCGGCCACCTGCAGCAGGGCGGCCCCCCGAGTGCCTACGATCGCCTCCTCGCCGTCCGCCTGGTCGACTTCGCGCTCTCCGTTCTGGACGAACAGTTCGAGACGGAGCAGCACAGGGCCTTCTACGTGGGCGGCACCACGGAGAAGGGCCTGGCGGCCCGGCCGCTGGAGCGCATGCACGAGGAGGTCGACTCCGAGTTCCGCCGCCCGCTCGAGGAATGGTGGCTCGGTTACCGGCGTGCCGGTGCGACTGTTGCAATGCCCGGCGCGCCGATTCCGGAGCCGCTCCACATCATCGACGCAGAGGTCTGAGCCGCGGCGCCACCGCGGCCTCTCGGGCGTCCACCGCCGCCGGTCCGTTCGCCAGGAGTTTCTTCAGATCCGCGACGTCCCGCGGGCGTCCCACCACCAGTCCCGCATGCGTTCTGCCGTCCCGTCCGTGCATGAGCGCAGTCCAGGAGTCCCCGGAGGAGTCGCCACCGCGCCACGCGATCGCGAGATCCCGCTGCGGCCATCCGACGAGATCGAGATCTCGCCCGAACATCGTCGAGAATACGTGAGGCGCAGGGACGCGTCCGGGCTCTTCTCCCGTGAGCGCCGCAGCGCACCGCTCGGCCGCCGCGACGGCCGCGTTCCAGTGCTGGTGCGGCACGCCGTCGACGGCGGCCACGTCCCCGATCGCCCATGCCCCCGGGACCGGCGCGCCGTCGTCGACGACGACGTGTCCGGCCCGGTCCACCGGCAGGTGACCAGTAGGCGTGCGCCACTCGACGGGGAGCCACCCGGTCCGTGGCCGGGACCCGAGAGCGGCGACGACGACGTCGGCGCGGATGACGCCACCGGAGGTCACGACCTCGTGGCCGCGCAGCGCCTCGACGCCCGCGGGCACGAACTCGACTCCGGACTCACCGAGCCACTCGCCCACGCGGTCCGAGACCTCCGTGGGCAGGAGCGGGAGGGGACGCCCGCCAAGTTCGATCACTGTGACGCGAAGCCCTGCCCGGCTCGCCGAGGACGCGAGTTCGAGGCCGATCCAACCGCCCCCGATGATCGCGAGGTGCCGGCCGGGAGTGAGCTCTGATCGCAGGCGGCGTGCGTCCTCCCAGTTCGCCAGGGTGAGGGCGCCCGCGAGGAGCGGCGGGACGAACGGCTCGACTCCGGTCGCGATCACTACGTCCCGCCAGACGTCACTCCCGGCCGAGCCCGCGGAGCCGCCGTATCGCACCTCATGGAACCCACCCGATGGCCCACCCGATGGGACGATCTGGAGTGCTTCGCGGCCGGTGTTCCACTTGCCGAGCGGCACGCCGAACTGCTCGGCGAGGTTAACGGGCGCATCGCGCGAGAAGAGTTCCTTCGAGAGGGGCGGATGGTCGATGGGGAAGGGGCCGCCCTTCGTGACGACGTGGACCCGGTCCGCGCGGCCCCGCGACCGGAGGGCCGCAACGAGCGCGGTGGCGGCGAGGCCCCCGCCGATCACGAGGATGCCGTCCGCGGGCCCGTGGTGGGCCGGCTCGCGGCGGGCGGGGGAAAGGCGAGAGGTCACGATGCCAACGCTACGCTGGGGACCGTGATCTTCCCTACCTGGCGCAAACCCACCGTGATCGCCGTGTGCCTTCTCGTGCTCGCGGTCGCGGCGATCGCGATCCTGGTGGACTCGCGCAGCGCTGCGTGGCTGCTCGCCGCCGGGCTCGCCATCGCGGCGGCGCTGCGCTGGTTCGCGCCGGAGCGAGATGTGCTCGATGCGCGGGGACGCCGATTCGACGTGACCGTGATGCTGATTCTGGCCGTCGCGATCGCGGTGCTCGCGCCGTGGGGGAACGCGGTGGTGCAGGGCTGACGCGGCGGCACCCGCACCCTTACAGCGTCTCGAGGATCTCGTTGAAGGTGGCCGAGGGTCGCATGACGGCGGCGGCCTTCTCCCGGTCGGGCCGGTAGTAGCCGCCGATGTCGGCAGGTTCGCCCTGCACGGCGATCAGTTCGGCGTCGATCGAGCCGACGTGCTCCTGAAGAGCCGCAGAGACCGGCTTGAACACCGCGGCGAGCTCGGCGTCCGAGTCCTGGCGCGCAAGTTCGTCCGCCCAGAACGCGGCGAGATAGACGTGCGAGCCACGGTTGTCGATCTCGTTCACCCTGCGGCTCGGTGACTTTCCCTCGTCGAGGAGCCGTTCCGTGGCGGCGTCGAGCGTGGTGGCCAGAACACCGGCGCGATCGTTGCCGTTCTTCTCCTCAAAGCGGAGCGACTCGGCGAGCGCGAGGAACTCGCCGAGCGAGTCCCACCGCAGGTGGTTCTCGGCGAGCAACTGCTGAACGTGCTTTGGCGCGCTGCCGCCGGCGCCGGTCTCGAAGAGTCCGCCGCCTTTCATCAGCGGCACCACGGAGAGCATCTTGGCGGACGTGCCGAGCTCGAGAATCGGGAAGAGGTCGGTCAGGTAGTCGCGCAGAACGTTGCCGGTCACCGAGATGGTGTCGAGGCCCTGGCGGATGCGGTCCACGGAGAACTGGGTCGCGGCCTCGGGTGCCATGAGGTGAAGCTCGAGACCCTCGAGGTCGTGCTCGCCGAGGTAGCGCTCGACCTTCTTCATGAGTCTCCGATCGTGTGGCCGGTCCTCGTCCAGCCAGAAGACGGCGGGAGTCCCGCTCGCGCGTGCGCGGTCGACGGCGAGCTTCACCCAGTCCTTGATGGCCGCGTCCTGCGCCTGACAGGCGCGCCAGATGTCGCCGGGCTTCACCCCGTGCGAGGTTTGGACGGTGCCGTCCGAGCTGACGATCTCGACAACGCCCTCCGCCGGGATCTCGAACGTCTTGTCGTGCGAGCCGTACTCCTCGGCCTTGCGGGCCATGAGACCGACGTTGGACACCGAACCCATCGTGGCGGGGTCGAACGCGCCGTTCTTCCTGCAGTCGTCGATGACCACTTGGTAGATGCCTGCGTAGGACGAGTCCGGCAGCACGGCGAGAGTGTCGTCCTTTTCGCCGTCCGGCCCCCACATTTTGCCGCCGATGCGGATCATGGCGGGCATGGAGGCGTCGACGATCACGTCCGAGGGGACGTGGAGGTTGGTGATGCCCTTGTCCGAGTTCACCATCGCGAGGCGGGGTCCGTCGTCGAGACCCTCCTTGATCGCGGCGAGGATGTTCTCGCGTTCGGGCAGGTCCTGGACGCCGTCGATGATCGAGGCGAGGCCGTTGTTCGCGGAAAGGCCTGCGGCGTCGAGGACATCGCCGAACTCGTCGAAGAGTCTCGGGAGGAATGCGCGTACCACGTGCCCGAATATGACCGGGTCGGAGACCTTCATCATCGTGGCCTTGAGGTGCACGGAGAAGAGCACGTCCTCCTGCTTGGCGCGCTCGATCTGCCGCCGCAGGAAGTCATCGAGTTCGGCGGCGCGCATCACGGCAGCGTCGATGATCTCGCCTGCGGTGACGCGCAGCTTGAGCAACGTGACCGGCTTCTTGCCGGTTTCGGGCCGGAACCGGATCTGGACCGTGCCGTCGTCCCACATGACCGCGGACTGCTCGTTGTGCCGGAAATCGCCGCGCTCCATCGTGGCGACGGCGGTCTTCGAGTCCGCCGACCACTCACCCATCGAGTGCGGGTTCTTCCGCGCGTAGTTCTTGACCGCCTGTGGCGCCCTGCGATCCGAGTTGCCCTCGCGCAGGACGGGGTTGACGGCGGAGCCCTTGATCTTGTCGTACCGGCTGCGGATCTTCGCCTGCTTGCCCTCGGCGTCCTCCTCCGGGTAGTCCGGAACGGCGTAGCCCTGCGACTGCAGTTCCGCGATCGCCGCCTTGAGCTGCGGGACGGATGCGGAGATGTTCGGCAGTTTGATGATGTTGGCCCCCGGACGCGTGACGAGTTTGCCGAGCTCGGCGAGCGAATCGTCCTGCCGCTGCTCCGGCTCGAGGAACTCGGGGAACGCGGCGATTATGCGGCCGGCGAGCGAGATGTCGCGGGTCTCCACATCGACTCCCGCGGCACCGGCGAACGCCTTGATCACGGGCAGGAAGGAGTAGGTGGCCAGCAGCGGGGCTTCGTCCGTGTTGGTGTAGATGATCGCCATGCAGGGCTCCTCAGGGAGAGTCAATTTGTCTCGACGTCAAGATTTCCGGTGTCAGTCTAACTGAAGGGTGTGGGCCAGGCTCCGGGGAGTGCAGCCACCGATGGCTACGGAAAAGTCCGGTGGTTTACTCTGGGGGCATGACGGCGCACGGAGGCACCGGAATTGCGCAGAGCCGAGCGGCTCCCGATCACGCGGATTTGCGCCTGCGCGACCGGTTCGGGCGCGTGGCGCGCGATCTACGCGTCTCGCTCACGGACCGCTGCAATCTGCGCTGCACCTACTGCATGCCGGCCGAAGGTCTTCAGTGGCTTCCCACGAGGGACACCCTCGACGACGGCGAGATCACCCGGCTGATCCGAATCGCCGTCGAGGAACTCGGCATCAGGGCCGTTCGATTCACCGGAGGCGAGCCTCTGCTGCGGCGCTCGCTCGAGCGCATCGTCGCGTTCACCGCTTCGCTTCGCACTGACGAGGGTGCGCGGCCGGACATCGCTCTGACCACGAACGGGCTCGGTCTCGCGCACCGCGCCGCTGCGCTGAAGGAAGCCGGCCTGGAGCGGGTGAACATCTCGCTCGATGCCGTCGATCCCGCGGTGTACGCCTCGATCACCCGCCGCGATCGCTTCCACGACGTCGTCGACGCAATCGACGCCGCCCTCCGCACGGGTCTCGAACCCGTGAAGATCAATACCGTCCTCATGCGCGGCGTCAACGAGGACCAGACGGTTCCGCTCGCGCGCTTCTGTGTGGAGAAAGGCCTCCATCTGAGGTTCATCGAGCAGATGCCGCTCGGGCCCCACATGGCCTGGGATCGCGCGGAGATCGTGAAGGCGGAGGAGATCCGCGGGATTCTGGCGGGCGAGTTCGAACTGGAGCCCGTGCCGCGCGACGATCCGTCCGCACCCGCCGCCCGCTGGTGGGCGAGCCCGAAGAACGGTGGCCGGGGTGGGGACATCGGCATCATCGCGTCTGTCACGGAGCCGTTCTGCGGCGCCTGCGATCGCACGCGGCTCACCTCGGACGGGCAGATGCGTACCTGCCTCTTCGCCCGCACCGAGACCGACCTGCGCTCCCCGCTGCGTGCCGGCGCCGGCGACCGCGAGATCGCCCTCATCTGGGCCCGCGGAATGCGGGAGAAGAAGGCCGGCCACGGCATCGACGACCCGGGCTTCATCCAGCCCGAGCGAGGAATGTCCGCGATCGGCGGCTGACGTGCCGGCAGCGCGACGAACACAAGGAGATCAAGATGACGACTGTGACCGTCCGGTGGTTCGCCGCAGCCGCCGAAGCGGCCGGCGCCGCCCAGACCGTGGCCCATGCCCCCGACGGCGCCTCCGCCGCCTCCGTTCTCGCGTCTCTCACCGAAGGCAACGAGCGGCTCGGCAGAATTGTCGCGAGTTCGTCATTGCTAGCGGACGGTTCGGCTCTCACGGACCGGGACGAACGCCTGACCGCCACAACCCTCGATGTGCTCCCGGCGTTCGCGGGCGGTTGAGAGTCACGGGCTGCCCGTCCACTCGGTGGTTCCGTCCGAGAAGTGCTGGTTCTTCCAGACCGGCAGCCGCCGCTTGATCTCGTCCACGATCCACATGCATGCGGCGAACGCCTCGCTCCGGTGGGCGGCGCTCGCTGCGGCGAGAAGGGCCACGTCGCCCACCTCGAGGATCCCGACGCGGTGGAGCGCCGACGCCGAAACCACGCCCGGGCGCGTCCGCGCCTCCTCGACGATCTCGCGGATGATGCCGTCCGCCGTCGGATGACCGACGTACTCGATCCGCTGCACGCCTCGTCCCTGGTCGTGGTTGCGGACGGCCCCGCGGAAGGAGACCGTGGCCCCGGCGGCCGCGTGGCCGACGTCGAGGTCGACGCCGTTGATGGAGTCCTGGCGGATCCCGCTCCGCACAGTACGACCGTCCACTAGTATCGCCTCGCCTCGTGATCCATGCGGGCGAGTCTATGCTGAGTCGGACCCGCCCGGTTTGGAGCATTTGCGGAGAAGACACAGTTGGTGAGGGCTGACGTGGGACTGACGAGCGAGCAGCGCGAGCGCTACGACAGGAACCTCCTTGTGCCCGGCTTCGGCGAATCGGGCCAGGAGGGACTGGGTGCGGCGCGGGTGCTCGTCGTCGGGGCGGGCGGACTGGGCAGCCCGGTCCTGCTCTATCTGGCCGCCGCCGGAGTCGGGCACCTGACGATTGCGGACGAGGACACCGTCGAGTTGACAAATCTGCAGCGGCAGGTCATCCACCGGATGGACAGCGTGGGCGTCTCCAAGACGGCCTCCGCGGCCCGGGCGGTGCGCGAGCTGAACCCCGAGGTGGCCACGGCGGAACTCGGGTGGCTCGAGGGCGATTCGATGCTGGAGGCCGCCCGGTCCCACGACCTCGTCCTCGACTGCACGGACAACTTCACGGCGAAGTTCGGCACCGCCGACGCCTGCGCCGCCGCCGGCGTGCCCCTCGTGTGGGGCACAATCGTCTCGATGACGTTCCAGGTCACGGTGCTGTGGTCGCGGCCACCCGCGCCGTTCGCGCCGATCACTCTCCGGGACATCCACCCCGCGCCACCCGTCCCGGGTCTCGCCGACGGCGCCGCCCAGCTCGGCGTGCTGGGTGCGGCGGTCGGCCAGGCAGGTTCCGTCATGGCGGCCGAGGCGATCAAACTCATCACCGGGATCGGGCAGCCACTCATCGGGCGGCTCCTCATCGCTGACACCCGCGCGGGCCGGTGGGACGTCATCGAGGTGGGCAGGCGCGAATGATCCGGGTCGAGGAATACCAGCGCATCACGCAGACGGGCGTGGAGGCGCTGCCGTGTGAGGAGGTCAAGGTCGGGGCTGCCGCCGGCCGCGTACTCGCCGAGGACCTGCGCTCGATCCACCCGGTTCCGCCGTTCACCAACTCCGCGATGGACGGATTCGCGGTGTGCACCGACGACGTCGTCGCCGGTGCGGTCCTGCCAGTCACGGCGGACGTGCCCGCCGGCAGGATCGCCCCGGAGCCACTCTGGCCGGGCACCGCGCAGCGGATCATGACGGGAGCACCGATCCCGCCGGGCGCGAACGCAGTCGTCCCAGTCGAGGACACCGATCAGCCGAGCGGGTCCGCGCCACTTCCCAAGCGCGTGCGCATCGACGCCGCCCCCACGCCCAACCGGCACGTCCGGTACAAGGGCGAGGACGTGCCTGCCGGTACGGTCGTGATACGGGCGGGAACGAGGCTCACTCCCGCGGCGCTGGCCGCCGCGATCTCGGTCGGGCACGCAACCGTTCCGGTTCGGCGCCGACCACGCGTGGCAATCATCTCCACCGGCGCAGAACTGCGGCGTGCCGGCGAGAAACTCGGCCCCGGCGAAATCCCGGACTCGAACGGCCCGCTCCTCACGGAACTGGTACGCGAGGCCGGCGGCGAGGTAGTCACACGCGTCACCACGGGTGACGACTCCGAGGAGTTCGCCGCCGCACTGGACTCGGCGATGGCAGCGGACCTCGTGGTGACGAGCGGCGGCGCCTCCGCCGGGGCCTTCGACGTCGTGAAGCACGTCGCAGAGCCACTCGGGGTGGAGTTCCGAAGCGTCGCGATGCAGCCCGGCAAACCGCAGGGCCACGGCCGGCTCATCGGCGACGGCGGCCGGCGCGTGCCTGTCTTCGCGCTGCCTGGAAACCCGGTGAGTGTGTTCGTCTCATTCCACGCCCTCGTGAGGCCCGTCCTCGAACTGATGCTGGGAACCAGTGCACGTGCCCCAATCGTCACCGCTCGGGCCACCTCCGGCTGGCGCTGCCCGGCCGGAAGGCGGCAGTACACGCCGGTGCTGGTCAGTTTCGGGGCCGAGGTGACCTGCGAGAAGGTGCATCCGCTCGGCTCGGGATCGCACCTCGTCGCGTCGCTGCCCCATGCGAACGGCCTCGCAATCGCGGCGGAGGACGCCACAGAGGTGCAGGCCGGCGACCTGCTGGAGGTGCACCTCGTGAACCTTCCCTGGCGGTGACTCCAAGGCAACCGCCGCACCGAACCAAGCAGGAGGAGACGATGGAGTTCACGCACCTGGACGGGTGCGGGCACGCACGCATGGTGGATGTCACGGCGAAGGATCCGACCGTGAGAGAAGCGCGCGCGGAGGCATTCGTGCGTTGTTCGGCCGAGGTCGTGGCCACGCTCCGCGACGGCACGGTTCCCAAGGGAGACGTGTTCGCCGTTGCCCGGATCGCGGGTATCGGGGCGGCGAAGCGCGTGCCGGAACTTCTCCCGCTTGCGCACACGATCGGGGTGCACGGCTGCGCCGTCGACGTGGAGGTGACCGACGAGGGCGTCGCCATCCGAACCGTGGTGCGTACCGCGGACAGGACGGGCGTGGAGATGGAGGCCCTCACGTCCGCGACCGTGGCAGCGCTCGCGGTGATCGACATGGTGAAGGGCATCGACCGCTCGGCGGTCATCGAGAACGCCCGGATCACATGGAAGTCCGGCGGTAGGTCCGGAGAGTGGAGCAGGCCCTTCGGGTCCTGATCGCTCGGCGGCTCATGATGCGTCCGCATCTGCGGCTAGAATCGGCGAATGAAACCGAAGCTGAGGATTCGGCAGGCTGCGGCCGTTCTGGGAGTCAGCGATGACACCATACGCCGCTGGATCGACGGCGGGCAGTTGACCGCCGTCACCGATGACACGGGCCGGCGAGCCGTCGATGGCGGGGAACTCGCACGCCGCGCACGTGAGATCGCCGCGGAATCGCCCATTCGTGAACTCGACCAGACGCCGGGCAGGCAGTCCCTGCGCAACCACCTCACGGGGATTGTCACTGCGATCACGGTTGACAAAGTGATGGCACAGGTCGATATTCAGGCCGGACCGTTCCGGGTCGTGAGCCTCATATCCGCGGAGGCAGTCCGGGAACTGGAACTCGAGGTCGGGTCTCTCGCCACCGCCGTCGTCAAAGCAACGAATGTATCTGTCGAAAGGACCTTGTCATGAAGTGGATTCGGACTGCGGCCGTCGCGATTCTCGCGGCCGGCCTGGTGGGATGCGCGTCGGACACCGGCGCCGATGACGCGACCAGCGCGCCGCCCGCGGAGGAGGCCGGTAATATCACCATCTTTGCCGCGGCCTCGCTCGAGAAGGCCTTCACGGAGCTCTCGGATGTATGGGCGGAGTCCCACGATGCCGAGCTGACCTTCTCCTACGGCGGTTCCAACGGCTTGGTGGACCAGATCGTCGAGGGCGCGCCGGCCGATGTCCTGGTGACCGCCGATGCCACCACGATGGACCGCGCCGTCGAGGAGGGCGTGGCCACGGACGCACGGCCACTCACCACCAACTCCCTGGTCCTCGCGCTGGCGCCCGGCAACCCGGGCGGATTCGAGACTGCCGAGGAGGCGCTCGCGGGCGAGCGCCTTGTAGTGTGCGCCGAGGAGGTGCCCTGCGGTCGCGCAACGCTGCAACTCATGGAGTTGAGCGGTCTCGAGATGAGCCCGGTCTCACAGGAGCAGAACGTCACCGACGTCCGGGGCAAGATCGAGTCCGGTGAGGCGAACTCCGGCGTCATCTACCGGACCGACGCGGCTTCCACCGGTCTGGACATCCTCCGGATCCCGGGCGCCGACGAGGTCGTTACCACGTCCTTCACGGCTCTGGTGACCGACGGGGACCCGGCCGGCGCCGAGTTCGCCGAGTTCCTGCACTCTGACGAGGCCCGGGAGGTTCTGGACTCATACGGCTTCGGGACGCCGTGAGAACAGCCGCGGCGCCCGCGCGAGGAGGGCCCATGCCGCTGGTGGTCATTACCGGCGGCATGGCGCTTGCGTGGCTGCTTGCCACATTCCTCGGGCTCTTCGCGCGGGTGCCGTGGAGTCGGCTCGCCGAGGTCGCACAGCAACCCGAGTTCCGCGACGCACTCGGCCTGTCCCTGCGCACCTGCCTGATCTCCACGCTGATCGTCTTCCTGGTGGGGCTACCCCTGGCGCTCTGGATCGGGCAGTCGCCCAGGCTCGCTCCCATCCTGCGCGTGCTGGTCATCCTGCCGATGACGCTCCCGCCGGTGGTCGCGGGGCTCGCGTTGCTCGCCACCTTCGGGCGGCGCGGGCTGGTGGGTGCTCACCTGTCCGTTCTGGGGATCGAGATCGGTTTCACGACGGCGGCCGTTGTCATGGCCCAGGTGTTCGTGGCGTTCCCCTACTTCGTGGTCGCGGTCGAGTCGGCCATCCGGGTGCTGGACCCCGCGCCCGGCGCGGCTCTCGGATTTCTCGGCGCCCGGCCCGGCAGCGTGCTGCGGTACGCGACCCTTCCCGCGCTCGCTCCGGCAATCTCCTCGGGACTCGCGCTCGCATTCGCCCGGGCGCTGGGCGAGTTCGGCGCGACTCTGACGTTCGCCGGCTCGCTGCAGGGCACCACGCGCACGATGCCGCTCGCCATCTACCTCGCCCGCGAGTCCGACCCGGAGACGGCCTACGCCCTCGCGCTGGTCCTCATCATCACCGCTGTCCTGGCGATCGGGCTCGGCCAGGGTCTCGCTCATCTGCTCTCGAAGCCGCGTCCGTCCTTCGGCCGCGCGCCGGCAGCTGCGGCGGAACCGGGCGTGCCCCTGCCCCTCGTCGCGCAGGTGGACCGGCCCGAGCGCGGAGTCTCGGTCACGTTGGAGGTTCCCGCCGGGCAGACGGTTGCGCTCGTCGGGCCCAACGGTTCCGGCAAGTCGACTGTGCTCGAGGCGGCAGCCCTGGCCGAGCCCGGCAGGGCGCTCCTCACCCAGGACCCCGCGCTGCTCGTTCACCTCAGCGCCCGCGACAACGTGGCGCTCGGTCCCCGTGTCCAGGGAAAGCGACGCGACCAGGCCAGAACGATCGCGCACACCGTCCTGAGCGAAGTCGGCGCGAGCGGTCTCGCGGGGCGAGGACCGAGTGAGATGTCGGGCGGTCAGCGTGCCCGCGTTGCCCTCGCCCGCGCGCTCGCGACCCGGCCCGGCGTGCTCCTGCTCGACGAACCCACCGCTGCTCTGGACGTCACCTCCGCCAGAGAGATGCGCGACGTCGTCGGCCAGTTGCTCCGGACCCGCACCGCCGTCATCGCGACCCACAACCCGCTGGACATCGCCAGGCTCACGGAACGCGTCGTCGTGCTGGAGGGCGGGGCGGTGGTGGAGGACGGCCCGACCGCCGCCGTCATGGCGGCGCCCCAGTCCTCGTTCGCGCAGGCGCTATTCGGGGTGAACCGGCTGGCGGGCACGGTCGAGGCGGGCGATCGCGGTTGGACACTGCGCGTGGCGGGGTCCTCCTGCCTGATCGACGATTGGGTGCACCCGCCGGGCGCGGTCGCGGCCTACTTCACGCCAATGGAGGCGCGGGTGAGCGATGAGCCGGTGGTGCCGGTGGTGCCGGTGGAGAACCTGCTCGTACTGCCGGGTGAGGTGGAAGTGGTGGCGCCGTCGTCGGCAGGGAGTCTGCGGCTCGAGCTTCGCCTCGTGGACGGTCAGCGATGCATCGCCGAGGTGCCGGCCACCCGGGCGGCGGACGTGCACACGGGGACCTTGTTGTCTGTAGCGGTCGCTGCCCCGCGGCTCCAGCCCGCCGACGCCCGGGTGCTCTCCGTCTGAGTTTGCGAGCCATCCGACCCGCCCTCCGGA
>DASRMP010000087.1:0-8921 GCA_035647855.1 Actinomycetaceae bacterium
CTCCCGGGCGCACCCCCGTGCGCACCCCCGGACGCTTGCCCGGACTCCGGCCCGGGCGCCGACCCAGGCACCCACTCGCGCTCAGACCTGCGCTGGATCGCCATCGAGGATGCCGGGCTCCTGCGGGACGGCCTCGGCGTCGCGCTGCCGGCAGGTGTGCCCGGGGCCTTCCTGACCCCTGTTCCCGACGCCATCCCGACCCTCGTCCGCCGGTACGCGCGCACCCACGGGCCGTTCACCGCGGCGGACGCGGCGTCATGGCTCGGCCGGCCTGAGGCGGCAGTCGGGCCGGTGCTGCGCGTGCTCGCCGAGAGCGGCTCGCTCACCCACGGGCGCCTGCGGCCAGGAGTCCCTGGAGTCGAGAGTTCCGACTGGTGCGATACGGAGGTGCTCCGTCGTCTGCGGCGGCGTTCGCTCGCCGCCCAGCGCGCCGAAGCGGAGCCGGTCGCCGCCACCACGTACGCCCGCTTCCTCGCCGAGTGGCAGGGTGTTGACGGCACGCACGAACCCGGTGGCCCCACCCTCTCCGGGCTGGACGGCCTCCTGCGCGCCGTCGAACAACTCGCGGGAGCGCCGCTGCCCGCCTCCGCCATCGAGAGCCTCGTGCTGCCGGCTCGCCTCGCCGACTACAGCCCCGCACTCCTGGACCAAGCCCTCTCCACCGACTCCGTCCGCTGGCAGGGCGCCGGCACGATCCCCGGCAACGACGGCTGGATCACCCTCCACCTCATCGAGTCCGCCGACCAGACCCTCCGGCCGCCGGCCCCCATCCAAATCACTCCCGCGCACGCGGCCCTCCTCGCCGAGCTGGGCCGCGGCGGCTCCTGGTCGTTCCGGGCGCTCGCGGACGCCGTCGTCGCCGCGTGGACCCACGACGACGGCCCGCGCCCACCGGACTCCGAACTCGTAGCGGCGATCTGGGACCTCGTCTGGGCCGGCATGGTCACCAACGACTCGTTCGCACCCATCCGGACACTCCTCGCGCCGGGACGCAGCTCGCACCGGCGCACACCCCGCGGACGCCTCGGAGGCCGCGTGAGTTCCGGCTCCCGGCCCCGGCTCGGCTCGCTCGCCGGCATGCCGCGCGGCGCCCTCCCCACGCGCACGGGCCCGCCCACGGTGGCGGGTCGCTGGTCGGCGATCGGGCCCGTCGAGACGGATCCCACCACGCGCGCGCTCGCGGCTTCCGAGGTCCTCTTGGATCGCCACGGGGTCGTGACCCGCGGCGCCGTCGTCGCGGAAGGAGTCGAGGGCGGCTTTTCCGCCGTGTACCGGGTGCTCGCCCGCGCCGAGGAGGCAGGCCGGGTCATGCGGGGCTACTTCATCGAGGGGTTGGGCGCCTCCCAGTTCGCGACGGCCGGCGCCGTCGATCGCCTCCGCGCCACGGACACGCGACCCGACGACGCAGGCACACCCTCCGCCGTCGTGCTCGCCGCGACCGACCCGGCCAACCCTTACGGTGCCGCGCTCGACTGGCCGCGCGCCGTGGGGCGACGGCCGGCGCGATCGGCGGGGGGCGTCGTCGTGATCGTGGACGGCGCGGTTGCGCTCCACGTCGAGCGGGGAGGACGCACTGCGCTCACGTTCGCGGAGGAGGACGAGGTGCTGGAGCGCGCGGCGGGTGCGCTCGCGGAGGCCATCCGCGCGGGCTGCGTGGACCGGCTCGAGATCGAACGTGTGAACGGCGAACCCGCGCTGACGGCGTCCGATCCACTCATCAGGCACCTTGCGGCTGCGGGCTTCGTCCCGACGCCGAGGGGCTACCGGATGCGGCACACGATCGAATACTGATCCGCGCAGGATCCGCCGCGCCCGCCGCGCGGATCGGCACTACCGTTGATGTAGGAGGTCTCGATGTTCACCGAACTGACCATGACCATGGACGACGTCATCCGTTTCAACAATTCGGACGCGTGCCGAGTAGCGAAGGGCGGCCTCGGTGGCATTCTCCTGGCGATGGGGCTGGGCCGACTGGTCGGTCGTCGACCGGGCGCGGTCATGACGCTCATCCTGGGTGGTGTCCTTGCCGGCAAAGCCCTCGCGGACGTCAGCTTGCTGAATGTGCTCCTCGGTTACCCCGCAGACGGCGAAGCGGCGCGCGACCAGGTGGGCTGAGTCAACACAGGTTTCGGAGCGAGGAGGCCCCCGGTCCCCGAGCGGCCGATAGGGAAAGGAGACGGGTGTGGTCGAGGAAAGCAACATCCCCGTAGAGCAACTGACTGACCATGAGGTTTGGCGGCGTGCCCTCAGCCGTGGGGAAATCCACCACGGCGCTGCTCAAGCGATTGGCAGGCACATCGCTGGAGCCGTGTTCGACACCTCGGTGTTCGGGATGGAGCGCGACGCGTTCGTGGAGGAGGTCCTGCGCTCCGCCAATCCGGAGAGGCGCAGGGAGATCGAGATCGAGGTGTTCACCGAGCCCATCGACGGCCCCGACCGCCACTCGTGGCTCGAGTCAAACCTCCACGACGTCCTCGAAATGCGGGCCGACCGGAGTTTCACGAGCGCCGTCTCCGATGCGAAGTACATGTTCATGACCCAGGCGGAGGCGTTCCTGCATGGGGATCTCGACACCGGAACCATCCTGGTGCGCAAGCCCGACGGGTCGCAGGATGCCGACTCGGTTGTGGTGGTTGACTCGCTCTCACCGCTCTACGGTCCCGGCGCGTTCGACCTTGGGACGGTTTGGGCGGGATACGTCATCGCCGCGGCGCGCGGCTACGCGTTCCGCGAGGACGAGCGGGCGCGCTGGTGCCTGAGCCTGGTGGTGGACACGTGGGACGCCTTTGAGTGGGCCTTCCGGGAGCGCTGGCCGGAGCGGCGCGAGACGCGACTCTGGGACGACTACTTCCTCGAGCGGCTCCTTCACCGCTGGCGCAACGAAGCGTGGCTGTACTCGTCTCCGAGGTTGGCCCGCCACGCGATGGACGCCGCGAAGACGAAGGACACCGAGAGCCTGCCGCTGGAGTTGCGTGAGGGTGCGGTGCGAGGGGCGCTGCGGATCGCACGGTCGGTATCGTCGGAGCGGTGGGTGGATTCGGCGCCCGAGCATTATCGGCAGTTGTCGGAGTGGCTCCTCGTGGAGGCGCGGACGGCTTAGGTTTCGAACTAGCGTTAGGTGTCCGGACCACTGGACGTCCGGAGCACTGGACGTCCGGACTACTGGACGTCCGGACCACTGGCAGGGAGGCCAATCATGGATGAGCGCGAGTCAATTCGCAGGGAGATCGCCCAGGTGACCAGCTCCGAGGAGTTCCGAATCGGAAAGGGAGTGGTCGGCGGAATGATCACTCTGTGCGGACTGGTCGCGCTGGTGCGCGGCAAGGGCGGCATCAAGAGGATGCTGCTCGGGGGTGTGCTGGTTGGGACCGCCGTCGCGGACCTCTGCCCCGCGAACGCGCTGATCGGTTATCCGATCAGGGGGAGCGAGGCGCGCGGGTTGGCGGGCCGGAGCTGATACCTGCGGGGCCGTGTTGCCTGACTTCGCGGGCCGGCGCTGAGCCCTGCGGGGCCGCGTTGCCTGGCTTCGAGAGGTTTGCTTTGCCCCGGACGCCTCTTTGGAATCTTCGGTTCAGGGCCGGCGGCGCCGAGCGACGTCCGTCCGGGTTTGGCCACTCTTGCGCGGGTTCGGGTGGCTCGACGGCGCCTGCGAGCCTCTTGGCCGCGGCTTTAAGTCACCACTGTAGGAGTTTCGCCCCTGTGGACCGGCGCCTACGCCGTCGAGGGGTCGATTTGGCCCTTTTCTGGCCTGTTCGCGACCCTCCGGACCGGCGGATTCGTCTACCGTAGGCGTTTATCTTCTTCTGTAGGTGTTAAGTGCGCGTAAAACGCCTACAGAAGAAGCCAAACGCCTACAGTAGTCGCTCGGCCACCGGTTCAAGAGGCTCCGCCACCGGTCGAACAGACTCAGAAGCACTCCCGGACCGCACGAAACCAGCACCCGCTGCCGAAACCCCTACAGAAGTCTCGGGTCTCCCCGGTCCGGGAGACCCGACGACGGCTTCCGGTGGCGCGACCAGCGTGGACCTCTGCTCTCCCCTGTCGGGGAGGCCCGTTCTGGACAGAGAATGCTCCATTGACTGGAACAGCAAAGAACCATCCCTGGAAGCGGCTTCCCACGAGAGCGGGGCAGGCTCTCGAACCACGGATTCGCTGCCCGAACTCCGGGCTGCGGAACCTGGGACGTCGTCTGAGCAGCGCTGCGGAACTTCAGGCCCACTGTGGGATTTCAGGCCGCGCACTTCGCGGTCTGAAGTCCCACACGGGGATATCTCGGGCTGGCAGACGCGGTGCCAGGTTCTGCCGTGGCCTGGTTTGGGGGCTTCAAGTCGGTCTGAGGTTCCGCAGCCAACCGGTTTCGGGACGCCAAAGCGATCCGAGATTCCCCGGCTGGGGTGTCCGGCCGGGCCCGGCGCGAGGGCGCACGATCGTCACCATGGCGCAGTGACGTCACTGCGCCATGGTGACGGACGCCAGCCATCTTGTGACGATCGTGCGCCATGGTTCCGCCGGTGTGACGATCGTGCGCCTTCGTGTGACGGACGTGCGCCATGGTTCCGCCGGTGTGACGAACGTGCGCCTCCGGCCTACCCGGAACGCTCGGCGTCCTCGCCGGAACGCTCGGCGGCCTCGCCAGCACCCTCTGCCGCCGCTTTCAGCGCCCACGCAAACGGTGGGCGCGATGGGAGTCCCCCGATCAGACACGCCTGCAGTGCGTGGTAGATGTCCGGCTTGCCGGACCACGTGCCCGACACAGGCGAATTGTCCGGAGTCAGCTCGTGCCGCCACGCGCCGGGGCACTCGATCAGGTAGCGATCGGCGAAGTCCCAGTACCGGGCGATGTCGCTCTCCAGTTGGGCGGCTCGGTCGCCGTCGGCGGACTCGCGGAGCACCGCTGCCGCGCCGATCGCCTCGCACAACACCCAGTGCATTCGGTTGCTGACCACGGGGGCTCCATCGAAACCAGTGGTGTACACAAAACCAGGAGCGCCATCGGGCGCCCAAGCGTCCGCGACGGCCCGGTCATACATCTTCTGTGGCAGTTCCCTGAGCGTGGACGGGACCGCATGGCCGCGATGCTCAAGCTCCGCCGCCAGATGCACCATGAGCCGCGCCCACTCGAACGAGTGACCGGGCGTCGCGCCGTACGGCCGGAACGGGTCGGCCGATTGTTCGCGGTTGTAGTTGAGTTGCGGGCGCCATTCGGCGTCGTAGTGCTCGGGGAGGCGCAGCCCGTGCGTCGAGAACTCACCGGCCATCCGCTCGGTGATCCTCAGCGCCCGCCGGAGCCACAGGTCGTCTCCCGTGGCGGCGGCCGCGGCCAGGAAAGCTTCCACGGTGTGCATGTTCGCGTTCGCCCCACGGTACGGGTCGACGACGTCGCCCTCCCGGCTGACCGCATCGACCACCATTCCGAACTCCTTGTCCCACCAGAGTTCCTCGGTGACGGCGAGGGCGTCGGACAGAAGGTCGGCGGCGCGGGACGCACCGACTGCTATCCCGGAGGAGGCGGCAAGGATGACGAACGAGTGGTCGTAGGAGACCTTCGGCCCCTCCACCGGCTCGCCCTCGAGCGTCACGGCCGAGAACCAGCCCGGATGGTCCGGATCGCGGAGCCCGGTGGCGAGCGCGGCGATGCCGTGCGCGGCGAGGTGCCGGCAGCCCGGTATACCCAGCAGGTGCCCCATCGCGAAGGCATGGGTCATGCGCCCGGTGATCCAAAGCATGACCGGCCGCGACGGGTCCACGGAACCGTCGTCGTCGAGCCAGCCGAAGCCGTGGCGGACGGCGGACGGCCGGGCAAAATCGAGGAGGGCACGGGCTTCGCGGGGCCTGGTCAGCGTCGGCGTCATGGGGGCAGCGTACGGGAGCGCGCCGCCGCGCGCTCCACGCCAGACCCCCTTCCGGGCGTTCGCGAATATCCTGGCGCTACGCCGCGCGGACCTGCGAGCTCGGCCGAACGCAGCTTCAGAAGGGGAAACGGTGAACCAACCGGAAACGTCGGCGTCAGACTCCACCGCCACCCCTTTCACTCCGCCCGGCCCGCTCACCCCGTCCACCCCGCTCACCCCGCCGGCCCCGCTCGGCGCGCGCACGTGGTGGACGATCGTCGTCGTGGGCCTGGTCGGCCAGATCGCCTGGACGATCGAGAACATGTACCTGAACCTGTTCGTCTACGAACGGATCTCGCCCGATCCCGCCGTCATCGCCGCGATGGTGGGCGTCTCCGCCGTCGCCGCCACGATTGCGACCTTGCTGGTCGGCGCGTGGTCGGACCGGGTGGGCCGGCGCCGCCTGTTCGTGGCGATCGGCTACATGATCTGGGGCGCGCTCACCGCGGCCTTCGGCCTGTTCGGGAACCACGGCGAGGACGCCGCCACATTCGCGGGAGCAACCGCCGCCGGAACCGCCACAATCGTCACGGCCGGCATCATCGCCCTCGACGCCGTGTTGACGCTGTTCGGCTCCGGCGCGAACGACGCGGCCTTCAACGCCTGGGTCACCGATTCCACCGTTCCCGCCAACCGCGGCCGCGTCGACGGCGTGCTCTCGGTGTTCCCGCTCGTCTCCATGCTCCTGGTGTTCGGGATCCTGGACCCGCTAACGCGGGCGGGGAACTGGCAGCTGTTCTTCCTGATCGTCGGGGCGATCACGTCGCTCGCCGGCGTGGCGGCGTGGTTTCTGATGGAGGACCGCGCCATCCCCAGACGGACCATGCCGGCGGTGCGCGCCGTCCTCGGCGAGTTCCGGCTCGCGGCCATCCGCGCCAACCCGGTGTTGTACGTGACGCTCGCGATCATGGCGGCCGTCGGTATCGCCACGCAGGTGTTCATGCCGTACCTGATCATCTACGTGCAGAACTACCTGCGGATCGACTACGCACTCGTGCTGGGGATCGTGGTGGTGGCCGGCGCGATCCTCACGGTGCTCGGCGGGCGGGTGATGGACCGCGTGGGCAAGGATGCGTTCCTGCTGCCGGTGGTGGCGGTGTTTGCCGCGGGACTGATCGGGTTCTGGCCCGCCCGCGAGCTGGTGCCCGTGATCCTCGTGGGAATCCTCGCGATGTCCGGGATGCTGTCCGCGAACGCCGCCGTGGCGGCGATGGTCCGGGACGCGACGCCGCTGGACCGCGCCGGCGCCATCCAGGGCCTGCGCATCATCGCGATGGTGCTCATTCCGATGGTGATCGGCCCGTCGATCGGGGCGGCCGTCATCTCGGGCGCGGGCCAGACGTATGTGGATCTCGGAGTCGTGAAGCCGGTTCCCGGCCCGGAGATCTTCCCGGTGGCGGCGGCGATCCTGGTGCTGACGGTGCCAGCGCTGTGGATGCTGCGGCGCCACGCCCTGCGGCGCCACGCCCTCCAAGGCCGGCCGCCGGCAGCTACGGCACCCGGGGCGCCCCGAGTTCGTCGTCGATGACGGGGCCACTCACCACGATCACACCCACGATCGCGAGCACGATCCCGGACGCGGACAGCGCCAGCAGCGGCACGTGCCACGTGCCGAACACGTCGAGGGTCACGCCCACGAGGAACGGTCCCGCCGCGGCGAGCAGATAGCCCGTCGACTGCACGAACGCACTCACCTCCATCGTCACGCGGTGGTCGCGGGTGCGGACCGTGATGAGCGCTATCGCCGTCGGGAAAGCGGCGGAGGAGATGCCGAGGAGGACCACCCAGAGCCAGGGGAGCGTCGTCGGAAAGCAGAGGATGCCGAGGAATCCGAGGAACGACGACAATCCCAGCGTCACCACCACCGGCCGCAGATCCCTCACCCGGCCCACGATGAGCGGCATGACGAGGCCCGTGGGGATGCCGAACGCGAGCAGGATCGCGAGCATGAGGGCGGAGCTGGTGGCGTCGAGGCCGCCGTCGCGGTACGCCTGGGTCAGCCATCCGAAGGACACGTACGCGTGCATCGACTGCGTCCCGAAAAAAATCGCGAGCGCCACCGCCGTGCGCGAGCGGAGGAAGTCCGTCATCCGCCGCGGGTTTTTCCTCGACGACGACGCCGCCGGCGACACCGGCACCGGCACCGGCACCGGCTCGGCCCTGCGACCGTTGCGCCGCTCCCGGACAACGACCGCGAACCACGGAATCAGGGCGAGGACCGCCGTCCCGCCCCAGATGCCCAACGCCGCGCGCCACCCACCCGGCAGCGTGACGAGCCAGCCGGTAAGGAGTGCGGGGAGCGTCGCGCCGATTGCCATCGCCACCGTGTAGACGGAGGTCATGCGGGCGGTGTGCAGCCCGAAGTTTGCCTTGATGAACGGCGGCACCAGCACGTTTCCGACGGCCATCCCGGTTATCACCAGGGAGGTCAGGGCGAGGAAGCCGGCCGCCTCCACCGCGAACACGCGGCCCAGCAGACCGACTCCCACGATTCCGAGCGCCAGCGTGAGTGCCCGGCTGAGGCCCAGGCGGGCGCCGATCGTCGCGGCGAACGCCCCGACGATCGCGAAGCCGAGACCCGGCAAGGCGGTGAGGAGCCCGGCAATCGTGTCGCTGAGGCCGAGGTCCTGCTTCAGTTCCGAGAGCACCGGACCGATTGACGTGGCGCCGGGCCGCAGGTTCACCGCCATCACAACGAGCGCCACCACGAGCAGCGCGTTGCCGCTGCGCCACACGTTCGTGGCGCGCGACTGCTTCGCCGCCCGCCCGCCGTCTCCGCTGCGCCCGCCGTCTCCGCTGCGCCCGCCGTCTCCGCTGTGTGACTCGTGCGGGCGGGGATTCGGGGCCATGAGGGCGATGCTATGCGGTGCGGCGCGCGCCGACCAGCCGCCAGAGAGCGACGGACCCGCCCGCAGCGGGGAGAATAGAGCCATGAGCCGCATCACTCCGTGGGGTCGTGAAATCCGCGCCGCCGTCGAGGCGCACCGCGCCGCGCCGGGCAGCACGCCCGCGCCCATCCCCCTGCCCGAG
>DASRMP010000088.1:0-6192 GCA_035647855.1 Actinomycetaceae bacterium
CTGGGGAACTTCGGACTGCCTTCGGGGTCTGGTACCGGGTGGCTGGGGAACTTCGGACTTCGTCTTGCCGCTTACGTGGTGTCGCTGGGAAACTTGGACCCCGTTCAGGACGATCTGACGTGAGCTGGGGAACTTCAGACCCCGTCTGGGCAGCGCGCTGGGGAACTTCAGACCTGCTGGGGAACAACGCACCCCGTAGTCGAAGTCTGAAGTTCCCCAAGAAGCGACCTCGAGGTAGCAGACGAGGTGCCAAGTTCCCCAGCGACCCAGTTTCGGACCGGAAGGAGTGCCAGGTTCCGCAATTCGCTACGGGGGCGGGGCGGTCGGTGCTGAGCTGCCCCGTTCCGGAGCCAAGGGGCGGCACGCTGCGTCCGCAAGACGCGGCTCTGCGTCAGTGGGTTAGGCCGGGAGCTGAAGGTTAGCATGTGGGCCCTAACCTTCGGCTCGCAGGCTTACCCCGCCGTGCTGAACCGCCCGATTCCGGGCTCAGGGGGCGGGGCGGTCGGTGCTGAGCCAGCCAAAGAGAGATGCTCCGCGAAGAGGAGGTGCCCCGCGAGGTGAGGCGAGAAGACCGCCCGCAAGATGCGGCAGCCAGGCGCCTTGCAAGATGCGGCAGCCAGGCGCCTTGCAAGATGCGGTAGCCAGGCGCCTTGCAAGATGCGGTAGCCAGGCGCCCCGCGAGGTGAGGCGAGAAGACCGCCCGCAAGATGCGGTAGCCAGGCACCCCGCAAGATGTGGCAATGAGGCCCCCGCGAGAGAGGGTGCCCCGCGATAATGAGGCGATGACGCGCCCCCGCGAGCGAGGGTCCGAGATGATACCAAACCGTGACCATCCCTCGGAACGGAATTGGTATTGACTTCGCAAAATCGTAGATCATTATAGTCGGGGAGTCACCAAACGAGAAGAAGGAAACGGCAATGAGAACCACAAAGCGGGGACGGGCGGTGCTGAGCGCGGCTGCAGCGGCCGCAGTGCTCCTGAGCATCGGGGCGTGCTCCCCGGGAACCGAGAGCAACGATGCCACCGCGACAGGCGGCGAGACCCAGACCGCCGGCGAGGTCGACAAGACCCAGACCCAGCCCACAGGCAGCACGACGGTGACGTTCCGTCTGTGGGACGACGTGGTCGCGCCGGCGTACGAGGAGTCGTTCGACGCGTTCATGGCGCAGAACCCTGACATCGTGGTGGAGGTGGAGAAGGTCCCGTGGAGCGACTACTGGGAGCGCCTGCCGCTCGACATCCAGTCCGGCGACATGGCGGACATCTACTGGACGAACACCTCCAACTTCGCGAAGTTCGCGGACAACGGAAACCTGATCGACATCACCGCCACGCTCGGAAATGACCACGATGAGTGGGTCCAGTCGGTGGTGGACCTGTACACCCGCAATGGAACCCTCTGGGGCGTCCCGCAGATCTGGGACTCGATCGCGCTGTACTACAACCGAGACCTCGTTGACGCCGCAGGAGTCGACCCAACGAACCTGAAGTTCGCGCCGGGGAACGCCGAGGAGGACACCCTCATCCCCGCGGCGCAGGCACTCACCCTGGACGAGGCAGGCCTGAACCCGACCGAGGCGGGCTTCGACCCGGACACCCGCGTGCAGTACGGCTTCAACGGCCAGCTGGACCTGCAGGCGATCTACCTGGACTTCCTGGCACAGACCGGTGCCACCTTCCAGGACGAGAACGACCTGTTCGCGTTCGATTCCCCCGAGGGCGTGGCAGCGTTCCAGTACATCTACGACCTGATCAACACGTGGTACGTCGCGCCATCCGCCGCTGACACCAACACCAACGGCGATATCACCCGCGATCTCTTCCTCCAGGGCAATCTCGCGCTGTTCCAGTCAGGGCCGTACAACCTGAAGACCATCTCCGACAACGCCACTTTCGAGTGGGGAATCGCGCCGATGGTCGAGGGACCTGAGGGCCGCATCTCAGTGGTGCATGGCGTGGCCGCAGTCGGCAACGCCGAGTCGGAGAACCTCGACGCCACCATCCGCGTGCTCGAGTGGCTCGGTTCTGCCGACGGCCAGCATGCCCTCGCCGCCCAGGGCGTCTCGTTCCCGGCGGCCGTCGAGGCACAGCAGGCCTTCATCGATCACTGGACCGCGCTCGATGTCGACGTGCAAGTGTTCATCGACGCCGCCAACGGCCCGACGGCGGCAGCGCCGGTCGGCCCCGAGGTCAATGCCGGCATGAACGAGTACACGCCGATCCTCCAAGACATGCTGCTCGGCACGATTTCGGTCCCGGACGCAGTGGCACAGGCCCAGGAGGCCGGCAACGCTGCGATGGAGTAGATGCAGCAGATGCAGCAGATGCAGCAGATGCAGCAGATGCAGTAGCTGCAGCAGATGCAGTAGCTGCAGTAGCTGCAGCAGACGCAGTAGATGCAGCAACGGGAGTAGGTGCAGCAACCGGAGTAGCCGGAATCGGTGACATCTTCCGTCTCGCGAATCAGTGGGGGCGGCCGGAACAGCCCGGCCGCCCCTTCAATCCGTCCTGCCTGCGATTAATCCGTCCCGCCTGCAAGCCGCTGCACGGCGAAGCCCGGGCGTTTTCGTACACTTCCACTATGGACGGGCGCACGGAACACGCGGGGAATCCTTCCGCGACGACGCCCGCACCACTCGAACCCGCCAGGCCCGCGCACGCCAAACCAACAGCGCAAGAACTGGCCGCTCTGACCACCAGATCCGCGCATCGCAAACGTCCCGGCACCGACGTCGACTCGCTCCTCACGGCGGCGGCAGCCGGGAACGCCGTGCAACTCGTGGACGTCGAGGAGCGGCACATCCGGCGTCCCGGCGATCTGCTCAACGCGATTTTCTCCCTCCTCGGAATCGCGCTCGTGCTGTTGGTCTCGTACTTCGGGCCGGAAACCACCGCGGCGGTGACCGAGGACGTCCAGGACGTGGTCGATCGGACCGCACGCCAGATCCTGCTCCTGCCCTTCACGTTCATCGAGGGCGTGGTCCTATTCCTGATCCCGGTCTCGGTGCTGGTGGTCCTGACGGTCAAACGCCAGTGGCGCATCATGGCGCAGGCGCTCGTCGCCGCCGCGATTACCTATGTCCTCGCATATCTCGGCGCGCTCGGCCTCGAACAACTGGGCGACACGAACCCTCTCAATCTCGCGCTCGCCCAGAACTTCCGCGGCGTGCACATCCCGGCGCTCGCCCCGTTCGTCGCATCGATGTCCGGGCTGCTGACCGCCGTCGGACACCGATCGTCCTCCCAGTTCATCCGGATCGCGTGGGTGGCACTGCTCATTGCCGTGTTCCTCGGCGTGCTGCAGGGCGATCAGTCGCTCTCCGGCGCGATCGTCTCGCTGCTTCTGGGCCGCACGGTCGGTTTCGCCACCAACTACGTGAGCGCCGTGCGGTCCACGCGCGCCTCCGGACTCTCGCTGGTGCGTGGGCTGCGCCGCGCCGGAATCGACCCCGAATTGGTCATCCGCCTCGACGCCGAGGGCACTCCCGTGCGCTCATTCCTCGTCTCGACCGACTTTCCGGTCGGCCACAACGCGCAATTCCGTCTCGAGCCATCCGAGTCCGAGCAGGCGAACGGGGGGGAGGCCGCCACGCCGTCGTCGCTCGATGACCTCATGCGGATTCTCGAGGCCGACGACGACGTCATCGCCTTCAGCCCCCTCCCCATCTCGGACGAGGTCCAGGCCATCCTTGCGGAGGACCGCCACCGCGACCGGTTCGGCCAGAACCGCCGCTACGCGGTGTTCGAGAACGGCACGCGTCTCAACGTCGGCGTTCTCGACGGCGACCGGCAGGTGGTCGGGTTCCTCGCCAACGTCTGGGACTCGCTCCGCATCAGAGGCCTGGAACAGACGGTCAGGACGAACCTCCGCGCCGCCGCGGAGCACACGGTGCTCATGTCGCTCGCCGCACGGGACGCGGGGGTGAACGTGCCGGCGGTCCTGGGCGTCGCGCGGGCGGAGGACTCGATCCTGCTCGTCCGGCCTTCCATCCCCGGGGGACGCACGTTCGGGGAACTCGAGACGGCGGAGATCACGGACGAACTCCTCGATCTCATGTGGGCGGAGCTGCGTCTCGCCCACGATGCCGGACTGGCCCATCGATCGTTGTCCCAATCGAGAATCGTCGTCGACGAGAGCAACGACGTCTGGATCGTGGGCTGGGACGCGGGCGAGATCGCCTCGACCGAACTCTCCCGGCGCATCGACATGGCGCAACTCGTGGCCATGGCGGCCACGAGGGTCGGCGTGGAGCGGGCGCTCGCCCGTGCCCGCTCGGCTCTCAGCCACATCCAGTTGAGTTCGCTCGCGCCGCTCCTGCAGCGGATCGTGCTCCCTCAGGAGACCCGCGACGTGATCGGCAACAACCGCTGGCTGATCCCGGCGCTCCGCACGGAACTCGTCCGACTGGAACCGGCAGTCGCCGATGTCCCCGATGTCTCCCTCGAACGCTTCTCCTTCCGGAGGCTGGTCACGGTGGCGGTCGCGTTCGCCGCGATCCTGGTGGTGTTCGGCACGTTCAACTGGAACGACGTCGCCGACTCGTTCGACGGCACGAATCCGTGGTGGCTGCTCGGTGCGTTCGGTGCCGGTCTCGCCACCTACCTCGGCGCGGCGATCGGACTCGTGTCATTCACGCCCGAGAAGCTCGGCCTGCGCCGAACCACGGCCGTGCAGATCGCGTCCTCGATCGTCTCGCTGGTTGCTCCAGCGGGGATCGGGCCTGCGGCGATCGATCTGCGCTACCTCGTCAAGCAGGGGATTGAGGGGACGCTCGCCGTCGCGACCGTCACGCTCGTCCAGGTCACGCGCTTCATCGTCACCGTGACCTTCCTCATCCTCGTGCTGGTGGTGAGCGGAGCAGGTGCTGCGGGCGGGCCCATCGCGATCCCGTCCGGCGCGGTGATGATCAGCATCCTGCTGATCGTGCTGGCCGCCGGCGTGGTGGTTGCGATACCGCCGATCCGGAACTACGTGGCCCGGAAGCTCGGTCCGGTCATGCGGCAGATCTGGCCGCGAGTGGTCTGGGTGATTGGCAACCCGGCGCGGCTCGCCAAGGGCATCTTCGGCAACGCCATCCAGGTTGCGGGGTACGTGGCCGCGTTCGGCATGACACTCGCCGCGTTCGGCTACACCCTCCCCCTCGCGACGCTCGCCCTCACCTACCTCGCCTCCGCGGGCGCCGGCTCGCTCGTGCCCTCCCCGGCCGGCATCGGTCCGGTGGAGCTGGCGCTGAGCTCGGGCCTGACCATCGCCGGCATCCCCTCGGCGGTGGCTGTGTCCGTTACGGTCGTCTTCCGGGTACTCACGCTGTGGGCACGTCTGCCCATCGGGTGGATCGCGCTTCGGTACCTTCAGAAGCGCGATGTCCTCTGAGCTTCGGGTGGGGTCGTCGGGCCCCAATGGCGCCGCTCCCTCGTCGTCGTCTGATCCCGCTGTGGAGTCCGCGGCGGCGCCGGCGGCAACCGGCACCCGCGAGCCGCCGCCGTCGTCGCCGTCACCGTCACCGTCGCCGTCACGGTCGACGACGACGACCCGCGGCCCCCTACTCGTCGCGCTCGGCGCCGCTGTCCTCACCGCGCTGACGTACTCGCTCCTCGGCTGGAGGCAGTGGGAGAACCTGGTGGTGTCATCGTGGGATTTGGGGATTTTCTCGCAGCTCGCGCAGGCGTACTCCACGTTCAGCGCCCCGATCGTGCCCATCAAGGGTGGGGGCTTCAACCTCCTCGGCGACCACTTCCATCCGCTGCTCGTGCTCCTCGGGCCTGTGTGGGCGGTGTGGCCATCGGGGCTGGCGCTGCTCGTTACACAGGCGATGCTGTTCGGGATTTCTGCGTTTCCGCTGACCCGGCTCACCGCCGAACGCCACGGCACCGCCCTGGGCGCGCTGTTCGGCGTCTCGTATGGTCTCGGCTGGGGGCTGCAATCGGCGGCGGGGGCACAGTTCCACGAGATTGCGTTCGCGGTGCCGATCCTGGCGTTCGGGCTCGCCGACTATCTGCGCGGGCACGTGACGTCGGCCGCTGCGTGGATTGGGCTCCTCG
Organism: Actinomycetaceae bacterium; assembly: GCA_035647855.1. Lineage (GTDB taxonomy): Bacteria > Actinomycetota > Actinomycetes > Actinomycetales > Actinomycetaceae > JAAZBW01. Next base: position 6,044 of record DASRMP010000088.1, read on the forward strand.
TGTTCGTGAAGGAGGATCTGGGGGTGACGGTCGCGGTGTTCGGGCTGATCCTCGCGGTGCGGCCCGGTGGGCAGCAGCATCCCCAGCAGCCCCGCCGTCGCCTGAATCCCAGCCATCCCCAGCAGCCCCGCCGTCGCCTGAATCCCAGC
>DASRMP010000089.1:0-6374 GCA_035647855.1 Actinomycetaceae bacterium
GTCCCGGATTCTGGATCGACGGCGAGCCCGTCATCCTCACCGCCCCCTCCCCCGCGCCCGGCTCGATCCCGGACCGCGCCGCCCCGTACGGCCGGACCGTCGGCGGACGGATCCTGACTGCCTCGGGCTCGATCGCGGTGCCGGACTCCCCTGCCCGGGTCGCGCGCGCGTCCCGCATCTGGGTCGAGGGCCGGCATGACGCGGAACTCGTCGAACGCGTCTGGGGCGATGATCTCCGGGTGGAGGGCGTAGTCGTCGAATTGCTGGAAGGGGTGGACAACCTGGGAGCGGTTCTGCGCGGATTCGCGCCCGGTCCGGGGCAACGCGCCGGAGTGCTCGTGGACCACCTGGTGCCGGGGTCGAAGGAGTCACGGCTGGTGGCGGAGGCACTGCGCGGGCTGCGACGTGGCGGGGCGGCGCATGTGCTCGTGCTGGGGCATCCGTACGTGGACGTGTGGCAGGCGGTGAAGCCGGCGCGGGTCGGGCTGAAGAGCTGGCCAGAGGTGCCGCGCGGCACTGACATCAAGATGGGCACGCTTGCGGCGCTTCGGTGGCCGCACGCGAATCAGGCGGATATCGCGACCGGGTGGAAGCGGATCCTCGGCCGGGTCCGCGACTACCGCGACCTCGAGCCGGCCCTGCTCGGGCGCATGGAGGAGTTGATCGACTTCGTCACGGCCGGATGATGTGACGGATTGGCTCGCCGACCCACGTGAGCCGCCATATTCTCGCTGCATGACGACAGACCCCAACCTCGCCGACGCCCACGACGCCCACGACGCCCACGACGCCCACGACGCCGACGCCCACGACGCCGACGCCCACGACGCCGCCGCCGCGGACGTCCCCGACCTGCGCGTCGAACTGGAGGCACAGCGCGCGAAGTGCCCAGTCGCCCACGACGGCGAGGTGTGGACCCTGCTCGGCCACCGCGAGGTCGTGGCGGCAGCCACAGATCCCGAGAGGTTCTCGAGCGCGGTCTCGCGGCATCGCGCCATCCCCAACTCCCTCGACGGCGAGGAGCACGCGGCGTACCGCGAGATCGTCGAGAGGTATATGACGCCCGAGGAGGTCGCGAAGCAGGAGGACCAGTGCCGGGGCCATGCGGAGGAGATCGTCGCGGGACTGGTGCGGGGCGAGATGGTCAAGACGCTCACCCACTTCGCCGTCCCGTTCGCGGTACGCACGCAGATCGAGTGGCTCGGCTGGGGCCGGGACCTCGAGGACGAGTTGGTGGCCTACATGTACGCAAACCATGAGGCCACGCGCTCGGGCGAGTACTCGCGGACGGCCGCGGTTGCCGCGCAGTTCGATGCGATCATCGAACGTCTCGTGGACGCGCGCGACGGCACCGCCGACGACGTCACGTCCCGCCTCATGCGCGAGACCGTCACGCTGCCGGACTCGGGCGTGGAGCGGCCGCTGACCCGCGCCGAGATCGTCTCCATCCTGCGGAACTGGACTGCTGGGGATCTGGGGTCGCTGGCGGCGTCGCTGGGCGTGCTGGTGCACTACCTCGCGGCGCATCCGGAGGTGCAGCGGTACGTGCGGGCGCTGGTCGCGGCGGGTGATGTGGACGGGGTCGAGGCGGCGGTCGAGGAGATCCTTCGGATCGACGATCCGTTCGTGGCGAATCGTCGTGAGGCGACCGCGGATGTCGAACTGGCGGGCGTCTCGATCCCGGCGCGGGGGCGGGTGGTGCTGAACTGGACCGCCGCGAACCGCGACCCGGAAGTGTTCGGTGACCCGGACCGGTTCGAGCCGGAGGGCAATGCGGAGGACAACCTGGTCTTCGGGATCGGGCCGCACGTGTGCCCCGGCCGCGACCTCTCGTTGATGGAGCTGAGGGTGGCCATCACCGCGCTTCTTGAGGCGACGACGTCGATCACCGAGTTCGCCGGCCGCCGCCCGGTCCGGATCGAGGCGCCGGGAAGCGGCTGGGCGCAGGTGCCGGTGGTGCTGGAGTAGCGGCGGCGGCGCCTCGGGCGGCGAGTTCGCGCCCGGCGCGCTACCGTCGTCGTTCATGACGGACCGAATCGCCCGGAAGATAGTAGTGCGGGGCCGTGTTCAGGGGGTCGGCTTCCGCTACAACTGCGGGATGGTCGCCAATTCGCTCGGCGTGGCCGGGTGGATCACCAACCGCGACGACGGCGCCGTCGAGATCCACGCCGAGGGTGCTCCGGACGCCGTCGCCGATCTCGCGGACTGGTGCCGCCAGGGCCCGCGTCACGCGCGCGTGACGCGGGTTGACGTGCGCGGCGCGAAGCTCAACGGTTACGGAACGTTCTCGGCGATGCACTAGGGACGCTTGTGGTCGGCGCTTCGGGGCATCCAACGGAACGGATACCATATACTATCTCCACAACGTGACCGACCAACAGGCCGGCCGCAGCACTCCGAGAGTTCACATGGCCCCGGGATCCTTCAGAGCGACCCGAGCGGCTGGTTGGGAGGAACCAGGTGGCGCAAAATATGCAAAACAACAGCCTGTCTCCATCTGCGGTACGCGTCATGACCGAAGACGAACTGGTCGAGATGAGACCCGAGCGGCGCTGGTCAGGGCCACGCGTGGTGCGGTCGGGGGGCCATTGGTGGGTTGACAATCGGGGCTTCTGCCGGCGCGTGCACTTCGCCGCCACTGTTCCGGCGGCAGAGGTCCGCCGGCCCACGGCCTATTGCTGGGCCTACCACACGCTTCTCCCGGCCGAGGACGCCGAGGCGGCCAATGTCTGGAGCCCGCTCCACCTGGTGGAGGATCTGGCCAACTACGGCGAGCATTCCCTCGACAGCACTCAGCGGAAGCACGTCAGGCGATGCCGAAGGGCGTTCGAGTTGGTGCAGTTGACTGATGCGGGGATGCTGGCCGAGCAGGGTTGGCCGATCTATTCGGCCAACGCGCGGAGACTGGGGCTTCCTCTCGAGCTTGACGAAGAGGCATTCCGGGCGCAGGCGGCGGCCTGGGCGGAGGATGACCGGCGGCTCATCGTGGGGGCGTTACAGGACGGACGGTTGGTGGGCTATCTGGAAACAAGGGCCATCGGCCATACCGCCTATCTCGACGAAATCCGCCTTTCCGAGACTGCTCTGAAGGCGAACCTGAGCGCGTACCTGCACTACGAAGCGGCACAGTTGTACCGCCAGAGCGGCCTGGTGCAGGAGGTCTGCGCCGGACTGCCACTCCCGCAGCGCCCGGGCGTGATCGAGTTCAAGCGACGCATGGGGATGCCTATCGTTCATCGGCCCGCCCGATTCTGGTCACCCGCTCCCATCGCTCGGCTGTTTCACCTGGCGAAGCCGGCGGTCTACTACCGGGCAACCGGTATTCCGCCTCGAAACATGAAGCCCCCGGGTGATCCCGCGACCGCGCCGTCCCGGTCCCCATACCACAGCCCGAGACCCGTCCGGGGCCGGACGAGATCCGGGGTGGCTAGTGGGACTTCGTCCTAGTAAAATCAGTTTCAGCGCCCGTTGGGGACCGGGCGTGGTTGAAGCACTGGGAGGGCGCCGCGGGGAGCGGGCCGAACCCATGACACAGGAGGTGTGGTTATGTCGGCTTCACATGCCCTCAGCAGCAGCGGCGGTGTCACGTGACCACACGCATCCGGCTTTCCCCGCCCGACGTCGGCACCGCCGAGGAAGAGGCTGTTCTGCGCGCGCTCCGTTCGGGTTGGGTCGCGCCGCTCGGCCCTGAGGTCGACGCCTTCGAGGCCGAGATCGCCGAGTTCACCGGGCGCGAACATGCCGCGGCGCTTTCCTCGGGCACGGCCGCCCTCCACCTGGGGTTGCTCAACATGGGCGTGGGCCCGGGCGACCACGTCGTCACCGCAACCATGACCTTCGCCGCAACGGCAAACGCCATCACGTACACCGGCGCCACGCCGGTGTTCGTCGATTGCGACGAGAGCGGCAACATCGATCCCGCACTGCTCGAGCACGCCATCGAGGACCTGCAGGCGAAGGGCAAGAAGGTTGCTGCGATCGTGCCCGTGGACCTGCTCGGGAAGATCGCGGATTATGGGGCGATCGAGCAGATAGCCGAACGCGCCGGTGGCATCCCCGTCCTCGCCGACTCCGCCGAATCCCTCGGCGCCGTCCGCAACGGCCGCCCCGCCGGCAGCTTCGGCGACGCCGCGGTCCTCTCCTTCAACGGCAACAAGGTCATGACCACCTCGGGCGGCGGCATGCTGCTAACCGACGACGCCGACCTCGCCGAGCGCACGCGATACCTCGCCACCCAGGCGCGTCAGCCGGTGATCCACTACGAACACGTCGACGTCGGCTACAACTACCGCCTGTCCAACATCCTCGCCGCGATCGGGCGCGCCCAACTCGGCCGCCTGGACGGCATGATCGAGCGCCGCCGCCGGCACCGCCGCCATTACCGCGAGTTGTTCGAGTCCGTCCCGGGCATCTCCGTCTTCGGTACCCCCGATGGCTCCGACGACGACGCCGCCCCTGGCAGCGAGACCCGCGGCAGCGAGACCCGCGGCAGCGAAAGCCGTGGCGGCAGAACTCTCAGTGGAAAGACCCGCGGTGGCGAGACCCGCGACAACTTCTGGCTGACCTCGATCTTGGTCGATACTGCCGAGGCCGGCTGGACGGCCCGCGATCTCATCCGCCACCTCGACCACGCGGGCATCGAGGCCCGCCCGCTCTGGAAGCCCATGCACCTCCAGCCCGTCTACTCGCAGGCTCCCGCGTACACGAACGGCACCAGCGAGTGCCTGTTCCGCAACGGGGTGTCGCTACCAAGCGGCTCCGTTCTGTCCGAGGCCGCAATCCACCGGATCACTCGCAGCGTCCGGAAGTTCGCGAGGGCGGTGGCGTGACGGACCGGAGGAGACGCCGTCGCCGTGGCTTCTACGAGACGTACGTGAAGCGGCCGGCGGACATCGTTGGAGCGGCTGTGGGGCTCGCGGTATCCGCACCCATCATGCTCGCGGTGGCCGCCGCGATCCGGACCACGATGGGACGCCCTGTGCTGTTCAGGCAGGTCCGGCCCGGGATGGACGAGAAGCTGTTCACGCTGGTCAAGTTCCGCACCATGAGCGAACACCAGGCCGATGACAACGGCCACGATCTCCCCGACGAGGTTCGCATAACACCGGCCGGACGCGTGCTCCGGAAGACCTCGCTCGATGAACTCCCCCAGATGGTCAACGTGCTCAGAGGCGAGATGTCATTCATCGGGCCCCGGCCACTCACCACGGAGTACCTCGGCCACTACCACCCGGAGGAGCGGGCACGGCACCGGGTGCGGCCTGGAATGACGGGGCTTGCCCAGGTGTCCGGCAGGGCGGACATCACGACCTGGGAGGAACGCTTCGAGTACGACCTCAAGTACGTGGAGAACGTGACGTTCGCCAACGATCTCAGAATCCTGGGAAGGACGATCGCCGTCGTTTTCGCGGGAACGGGGGTCGAGGCCTCCGATCTCCCGGACTTCGACGTCTACCGCCGCGAGATGGCATGAACTGATCTGGGAGCGAAGCGGGTCGCGAGGACGTGATGGCCCGCCGCACGGACCGCCCCACGCTATGACGTAACTCTCGGTAGCCGCCTGCAGGGAGAGCCCGATTTGGGCCTAAAATCCGGGGGTGAATGATCGCACCGCCGCGTCCGGATTCGAACCGGATCGCGCGCGGCTGGTCGAGACGAGAATCAGCGGCATGTACAACCGGCGCGTCAAGCGTCTTCTGGACCTGGCGGTCGCTGCACCACTGCTTGTCGCGCTCGCCCCTGCCGGCGTGGTGATCGGCATCGTCGTCGTGCTCGACTCAGGATTCCCCGCCTTCTACCGCGGTGAACGGGGTGGACTCGGTGGGCGGCCGTTCCGGATCCTGAAGTTCCGGACGATGGTCCCGGAGGCGGAGCGGATCGGGGGCGGGACGACCGCGCTGGCAGATCCCCGCATCACGCGCTCCGGCGTGTTCCTGCGCAGGACGAAACTTGACGAACTCCCGCAGATCCTCAACATCATCCGAGGTGAGATGAGCCTCGTGGGTCCACGGCCGGAACTTCTCCAGTACACCTCCCGCTACTCGGGACTCGAGCGGTACATTCTTCAGGTGCGTCCCGGCATCACGGATTTCAGCTCACTCGAGTACATCGACCTCGGCGAAGTCGTCGGTCGGAGCGAGCCGGACGCCGTCTACGAGAGAGACGTACTCGAGCACAAGAACATGCTCCGGATCGAGTATGTAGAGCGCATGTCGCTGCGAACGGACGTGCGGCTCTTCACGAGTACGGTCGCGCGCGCGCTCGGGAAGCTCCTCGGCGGGACGGGCGGCCAAAGGAGGCGAAGTGGAACTCACCACACTTGGGAAGAGTGACCTTGCAGTCTCACGCCTCTGCTATGGCGGATGTCCGATGGG
>DASRMP010000090.1:0-3502 GCA_035647855.1 Actinomycetaceae bacterium
GTCGCTGCCCTGGGGCGGCCGCGGATTCTGCTCGAGCGTGCTCATACCTTGGCTTTCTTGCTGGGCGGCGGATGGCTTCGCTCATTGTAGGTGTCATCATTCGGGGCGCAGCCCACCGTTCCGGCGGCGGAGCGCGAGCGCGGCCAGGATCGCCACCGCGGCGGTGCCGCCCAGACCGATCGCGATCCGGGCTCCGAGTGGTAGATCGTCGACTGCCGAGATCGGCTCGGTCGGTGCTGTCGTCGTCTCTGGGATGGTGGTCCCCTCATCCCCGACGACGGCGGCAGTTGCCGAACCGGCATCATTGCCTGTGCCGGGCGCCGTTTCGCCGTCGCCGTCGCCGGTGCCGGGCGCCGTTTCGCCGTCGGCGGTGCCGGGCGCCGTTCCGCCATCACCGCTGGCCGCGGCGCTTCCCAATGTGAAGGGAATCGTTCCCTCGACCCGGTGGCCATCCGAAGAGACAAGCGACCAGTTCAGTCGGTACTCGCCCGCTGCGAGCTCAGGGAAGGGAGCGGTGGCGAATCGGCCGTTCAGCTCTGGCTCGCCCTCCCAGACCACCGCGAGGTCCGCGTCCTGGATCAGAAGCGCAGGCGACGCCGGAATGATGTCCGCCGAGAACTCGAGTTCGATCTGCGCCGGTGCGGTGTCGTAGGTTTCGCCCGAGGCGGGCGTCGAGTCGACAAGGTAGTCGTGCGCGTGTGCCGGAACCGCGGACATCCACCAACCGAGGACCAATGCGAGCATCAGGAGCGCGCCGGCGATCGGCCGGAAGAGCTCCCGCTGGCTGTACGGGATCGCTGCGATGTCCGGCGCCACCCCAGCCATGGGGCTCGCTGCCGAAGTCTTCGGCCGTGCGCTGGCCAACACCGGGCCCACTGCCGAGTTCTTCGGGCCCGCTCCCCGAGTCCTCGGCCGCGCCGGCGGAGTATTTGGATGCGCCGACAGGGTCTTCGAGCGCCCTGTCGCGCTGGCGGGCGTCGGTTTCGACGGTGGCATGGACCCAACTCTACGGCGGGGCCGCAATTGGCGCGGTTCGAGGCATTTGCGCGACCTTTGCCGCCCGATCGCGGGCGCCAAGTCCCGCAGGCAACCCTGACCCCGGCCGAAACCCGTGCGAAGTTCCCCAGCGAAGCACGGCCCATACTCAGGGCGCACGATCGTCACACCCCGCCCCAACCCTTTCGCTCGTGGCGCATGATCGTCACATGGGGGCGCATGATCGTCACATCGGCTTCCCGGCCCTGCACCGAGGGCGCACGATCGTCACACGGGGGCGGGCGTTCGTCACAGGAGGGCGCACGAAAGTCACATCCGCGAGATCAGGGCGCATGATCGTCACATGGGGGCGCGCGTTCGTCACAGGAGGGCGCACGAGAGTCACATCCGTGAGATCGGGGCGCATGATCGTCACAAGATGGCTGGCGTCCGTCACCATGGCGCAGTGACGTCACTGCGCCATCGTGACGATCGTGCGCCCTCACGCTGCGCGCCGGACCGGACACCGCCGCCAGGGGAAACTTGGACCCCGTTCAGGACGATCTGGCGGGAGCTGGGGAATTCCAGACCTCGTCTGGGCGGCGTGCTGGGGAACCTGAGACCTGCTGGGGAACATCGCACCCCGTAGTCGAGGTCTGAAGTTCCCCAAGAAGCGACCTCGGGGTAGCAGACGAGGTGCGAAGTTCCCCAGCGACATCGCGTGAGCGGCAAGACGAGGTGCGAAGTTCCCCAGCGACATCGCGTGAGCGGCAAGACGGGGTGCCAAGTTCCCCAGCGGCATTTGAGGGGAGCTTTGGCTGCGAGGTGAGGCGAGCTTGGCTGCGAGGTGAGGCGAGCTTGGCTGCGAGATGAGGCGAAGCAAGCGTCCCGCACCACCTCAAGCGACAAACTGCATCCCGAGCCAGAGACCGCACAGGGCAGCCGCGAACGCCGCCGCGAGAACGCCCCCGCCCCACTTCAGCGCCGTGAGCCCGCGGCCGGCTAGTGCGAATTCCACGATGTCGACCGCCGCCGTCGAGAAGGTGGTGAAACCACCGAGGAATCCTGTGCCGAGGATGCCGAAAACATCACCGGTGGCGCCCGCGCCAATCAGAACACCGAGCAACAGCGATCCCACCACGTTCACGACCGCGATCCCGAGTGGTCCCGCGCCGTCGCCGCCGCGCGCGCTGCGCCAGGCCCGGATCTCTCCATCGACGACGACGCGCGCCATCCCGCCGCAAGCAGCGGCCACAACAAGACCCACCCATCCGAAGATTGTCATGAGGAGTCGGCCTCCGAGGCGCGGCGGCGGAACGCCCGGCCCGCGAGGAGTCCCACCAGTGCCGCCGCCAGCCCGCATGCGAAGATGAGCAAGGCGATCAGCAGCGGGGCCAAGAAGTCCCCGCTCGCGGCGCGGGCGGCGAGGAGGGCGGCGAAAGTCGAGTAGGTGGTGAGCCCCCCACAGAATCCGGTGCCGAGCAGGAGCCGGAGCCGGCCGGCGCGTTGCCCGAGTGCCGATGGCCCCGCCAGCCACGCGACCAGGAATCCCAGCAGCAGGGAACCGGCCGTGTTCACGATCGTCAGCGAGATCACCGCCTGCCCGACCCACACCTCGATACCCGCACGCACGAGCGCCCCCGCAGCGGTGCCAATCGCGACCGGCACCAACACCGGTGCCGTGAGGTGGGTGCGGCGGCCGGTCACGGTCCGGCCCGTTCGGCGGCCGGTCACGGTCCGGTCCGTTCGGCGGCCGGTGACGGTCCGGTCCGTTCGGCCAGTTGGAAGTGGCCGCCGTCGAACACGAGCGCGTACTCCGAATCCGGATGGCGCGATTCCGCCCACTCCACCGCACCCTCCGGCGGCGCGCCTTGCCACACGGAGCTCGCGAGGTCGAGCAGCACGAAATCCGGCGGCGGATTGTCATTCCCGATCCAGTACACCTCGGCCCGCGGCACGAGCGGCGCCAGGAGCGTGAGGTCTGTCGATACTGTCGATCCCGGTGGGACGGCAGCCATCGCCGCGTCCGCGTAGGGTGCGCGCCAAGTCGTCTCCCAGGCGGCGCCGTGGAGAAGCCACGCCAGCGGCAGCCGGGATCCAAGGACGAGGGTGACGGCGGCTGTGGTGGAGACGGCGAGCCACCGTTTCCACCGGACGCGGGGCATGACCTCAAGCAGGGCAGCGAAGGCGATCGGCATGAGGGCCGCCGAGTAGTGCCACTGCCAGCCCCAGTAGTAGGAGACGTCTCCCGCGAAGCGCCAGGCGAGCGTCGGCAGCATCATCAGGATGAGGGACGAGCGTGCGCCCACGACGCCGGCGGTCAGCAGCAGCATTAGCACCGTCACCCATTTCTCGATCGGCACGAACACCGAGAGGAGCGAACCCGAATCGAGTTGGCCGGTGTAGTCGTACTGGCCGCCGGGGTTCAGGGCCGGCAGGATCACGAACGTTGAGAGGGCGAACCACGCCAAACCCCAGATCATGAGCGCGATGCCGAGCCGACGCCGTCGGAGGTGGAGGGGATGGC
>DASRMP010000091.1:0-30619 GCA_035647855.1 Actinomycetaceae bacterium
CCCATCCCCCTGCCCGAGTACCCGCGCCCCCAACTCGAGCGCGACTCATACATCAACCTCAACGGCCTCTGGGACTACGCCATTACGGCCACCGCCGCACTCCCGCTCGACTGGGATGGCCAGATCCTCGTGCCGTTCCCTCCCGAGTCGGAACTGTCCGGCGTCGGGCGGATCGTCCGGCCCGACGACCACCTCTGGTACCGGCGCCCTCTCACCATCCCAGCGGAGTTCAACGTCGGCCGGGTCTGGCTCCACTTCGGTGCCGTCGATCAGCTGTGCGAGATCCGGGTCGACGGCGTCGTCGTCGCACGTCACCAGGGCGGCTACCTCCCGTTCCGGGTTGACGTCACCCGCTTCGCGGACGGCGCCGCCCACGAGCTCACGCTCCACGTCCGCGACCTCACGGACCGCTCCTGGCTCGCTCGCGGCAAGCAGTCACTCGACCCGGGTGGCATCTGGTACACGTCCCACTCGGGCATCTGGCAGACGGTGTGGCTCGAGTCCGTGCCCGAGATCGCCGTGGAGGGCATCATCATGCGGCCACGGCTCGCCGCCGGCGTCCTCGAGATCGATGTCACGACGACGGCGCGTACCGCAGTCGAGGTGGTCGTCCGCGGTCCGGGGTCGCCGTCCGGAGAATCCGCCGACGACGGCGAGCCCGCCGACGACGGCGAGCCCGTCGCGGAGGTCGCACGTGCGGTCGGTGCATCGAGGACCCCGCCCGGCCCGGCATGCAGCGTGGCGGTGGCCGCCGGCGGGAATCCGCGCACGGCGTCGTGGAACCCGACAGAGGGGACGAACAGCGGGCCGTGCGGCTGGGCGAGCGTGCGTCTACGGCTCGAGATCCCGGAGGTGCGCGCTTGGAGCCCCGAGGACCCGGCACTCTACGGCCTGGAGGTCAGAGCAGGGGACGATACCGTCCGGTCGTACGCGGCGATGCGGTCCGTGGAACTGGGCATGGGGTCGCACGGGAAGCCCGTGCTGCTCCTGAACGACGAGCCGTACTTCCATGCGGGGGTGCTCGATCAGGGTTACTGGCCGGAGAGCCTGGTCACGCCGCCTTCGGACGCGGCGATGATCTGGGACATCGCAACCATGAAGGATCTCGGCTACACGATGCTGCGGAAGCACATCAAGATCGAGCCGCTGCGCTGGTATTACCACGCCGACCGGCTCGGGATGCTCGTGTGGCAGGACATGGTGAACGGCGGCCGGCCGTACGAGCCCGCCATCGTGAGCCTTCCCGCAGTGGTGCAGACGAGGCTGCGCGATACCTGGTATCCGGTGTTCGGCCGGCAGGACCGCCAGGGCCGCGACGATTTCCGCCGTGAGACGGCGGAGACGATCGAACTGCTCCGGAACGCGCCGTCGATCGTGACGTGGGTGCCCTTCAACGAGGCGTGGGGGCAGTTCGACTCGGTGTCGGTCGCGGAGGCGGTGAAATCCGCGGACGCGGAGCGTTTGGTGGACCACGCGTCCGGGTGGTACGACCACGGCGCGGGAGACGTGTACTCGCCGCACATCTACTTCCGGCCGATTGATCCGGGGATTGCGGACCGTGATGACGGCCGGGCGGTCGTGCTCTCGGAGTACGGCGGCTACTCGTTGCGCCTCGAGGGCCATGAGTTCTCTGGCGAGGAGTACGGTTACAAACGGTTCGAGAGCGCGGAGACCCTGACGGAGGGCTGGGCGAAGCTGCATCGCGACCAGATCATTCCCGCTGTCGAGGGCGGGCTCGCGGGTTTCGTGTACACACAGCTTTCCGACGTCGAGGATGAGCTGAACGGGCTCGTCACGGCCGACAGGACGGTGGTCAAGGTGGACAGAGAGGTTCAACGGCTCGCAAATGCCGAGATCAGGGCGGCGTCCTCACGGCTCGCCGCCGGCGCATTGAGCCGGGTGGGCACCGGCTGAGATTCTGAGGGGAGCGGACGAGCACCGATGAGAGCGAACAGAGAATCCGAGGAAATCCAACTGACAGCCGAGGAGGCGGAGGTCGTGGACGTGCAGTATGACCTGATCGAGGAACTGCTGTCCGGTGATCCGGAGCGGCTCGCGGAGGCGCGTCGTCGTGTGAAGGAGACTTCGGGCGGCGCGGCCGACCGGCGAGAGGTGCGCCGGGCGGAGCGGATCGCGGCGGACCCGCGCTGCGAGATCGAGTTCGACGAGCGCGGATTCACCACGGTCGACGTAGGCCAGGGCGTGCGGCGCGCCGGCGGACGATTCACCGTGCCCACGATCGCGCAACTGCAGGAAGCGGTGACGACGCGGGCGCGTCCCGGATCGGTGCGCTTCGGGGTTCTGCTCGGGACGGACAACGTGACGGACGTCGGGGCATTGCAGGCGTTCGCCACTCCGGGTTCCATGTTCCAGGTGGCGTCGCAGTTCAACTGCCTCGAATCGCCCGGCTCCTACATCACGCCCGTGTACACGTACTTCGACGATTCGACTCAGGGCCCGCGGGCAGCGATCTCGGCCTTCCCGGGGGCGCTGGTCCGTCACTACGCGGCGCCGGACGCGGAGACGGGCGGCTGCTTCACTCAGACCGGCGAACGCTGCCTGAACCTGCTCGCCGACGCACTGCCAGAGGAAGCCGGAAAGGTGAAGGCCGGATACCTCCGGATGAGCGAGGTTCCCGATCCCGCTCTCGCACGCGCCGAACTGGAATACTCGTTCGATCAGATCCGCGTGGGAATCCACGAGGGGATCGAGGTCATGCGTGGGGTCGATTGGGATGGCGCGGTCGAGGGCCGCCGCCTCATCGGGCAGGCCTGCACCTCGACGATCGCGAGCGGGATCTACGGCGATGCGCTGAGCGGCGCCGCTGCCGGTCTGGCTGCGGTGATTCTTCGGGCCGGCTACCTCGGCACCATCCTGGGTGCCGCGGCTGCCCGGTGCGACCGCGTGGTGCTCACCCTCCTCGGCGGAGGCGTGTTCGGGAACCCGATCGGAATCGTGCTGGACGCGCTCGAATGGGCGCTCGACGAGGCCAACTCGGTTGGTGTCGGGCCACTCGAGGTGGTGCTCAACGCGCGCGACCGCCGGGAGGACCAGCCGCGTCTGCTCGAGATCGCAGGGAGGCACGGCGGCACTGTTGTCGACACCGGCGGGCATCACCCGGTGAGCCCTGGGCCGAACGGCTGAGCGCCTCAACGGGTCAGTTCGAACTCCGGATACGAGGCCGCGGCCCCCGGACGTTCGCACGCTGCGGCGCCTGCGGCCATCGCATCCACGACGGCGGTCCGGAAGTCGCTGCCCTCCGCCAACGACGCGGCCAGAACACCCACCGCCGCGTCGCCCGCGCCGGTCGTGTCCACCACCGTGCGGACGGGTCCTGCGGGCACGTGGCCGGCGTCGTCGCCGTCGTCGTAGACAGCGCCCTGCTCACCGAGCGTGATGACCACGCGGGACGGGCCGAGTTCGCGGAGGCGCGCGGCGACTGACAGCGCCTCGTCGGGAGTGGCGGGCGGAGCTTCGTCGCCGAGGATGAGGGCGGCCTCGGTCTCGTTGACGGCGAGGACGGCCACGCCGGCGAGTGCCTCGTGGGGGAGGTCGACGGCGGGGGCGAGGTTGAGGATGACGTCGACGCCGAGTTCGCGGCAGAGTTCCATGAGCACCACGTTCGTCTCCACGGGAATCTCGCACTGCAGCACGATGATGTCCGATTCGGCGATGCGCATGGCCGCGTGGTGGAGATCCCCTGGGGCGAAGATTCCGTTGGTGCCGCCCACCACGATGATCGTGTTCTCGCCGTCGGCGTTCACGGTGATGTGGGCCGTGCCGGTGGCGGCGGCGCTGCTCGTTGCGATCGAGCTGACGTCCACGCCGTAGCTCGAGAGTTCGGCGCGGACGGCGGCACCGGAGCTGTCGTCGCCGGTAATCCCCACGAAGGCGGCGTCCGCTCCCGCCCGAGCGGCCGCGGCGGCCTGGTTCGCGCCCTTGCCGCCGAGGCGGTAACTGACCTCGGTACCGAGCAGGGTCTCGCCCGGCTCGGGGAAGCGGTCTGCGGTGACGGTGATGTCCTGGTTGATCGATCCGACGACGGTAACGCGTGCCATTCAAGGATCCTCTCACCATCGGGATTGCGGCGGGGTGAGGTCAGTGGAGGCCGACGACGACGTGACCGGACTCGTGGTCAGACAGCTTCCAGCGCGCGCCGAGGTGCTCGGCGTGTGACCATTGATTTGCTGAAAGCAACAAAAGACATCGGCGCGGGCTCCGCGCCGAGCCCCCGAAAAGAAGGAGGGACAATGCCTCTTTGGCTGACCCTGATCGTGGTCGGTGTCGTTCTGGCACTGATCGGAGTCTTCGTCGAGGCTGCCAAGTTCCTGATCTGGCTTGGACTCATCGTTCTCGTCGTCTCGATCATCATGAGCATCGTGACTGGCAGGCGCGGTTCCCGCGTGTAGGCGGCACCTCAACTTGAAGTTGCCGCCGGGCTCCCGTTGGGGGCCCGGCGCTTCCGTGTTCGCCGGGCATGGCGCACGATCGTCACACCCGACTTTCCAGCCCGGCGCCGGGGGCGCATGTTCGTCACATTGGGGCGCACGATCGTCACACGGGATTCTTGAGGGCGCACGATCGTCACAAGATGGCGCACGTCCGTCACGGCATGGCGCACGATCGTCACACGCAAAGTCCTGAGGGCGCACGTTCGTCACCATGGCGCAGTGACGTCACTGCGCCATGGTGACGAACGTGCGCCCCGATGTGACGAACGTGCGCCCTCACGCTGCCGCTTCGGCCGGACACCGCCGCTGCGGAACTTCGTGCTTCGTCTGGCCAACTCGCTGCGGAACCCAATGCACATGCGGAACCTGACGCCCCATGCTCGGAGCGCCGAGGGTGGGGCTCCGGAGTGCGCGGGCGCGCCGGAGCGGGGTCCTCGGACGGTTGAGCAATTCTCTCCCCGTTCGCATACCGTGATGTGACCCATGTCATCTAACGAGGAGTCATCCCATGCATCAATACCTTTCCTTCGAGAATCGCGTCGGGCTCGTGACCGGAGGCGGATCAGGCCTCGGTGAGGCCATCAGTAAGCAACTGGCAGACCACGGATGCAAAGTCGTCGTCTCCGACATCAACCTTGAAGGGGCCGAGCGCGTTGTCCGCGAGATCGAGGAGGCGGGTGGCACCGCCGTCGCCTTCAAGGCGGACTCCTCCAGCAAGGAAGACAACGAAGCGATGGTGAAGTTCGCCGTCGATACGTACGGCAAACTCAACTTCGCCGTCAACAACGCCGGAATCGGCGGTCCGGCCGCCCCGGCGGGTGAGACCGACCTCGAGGCCTGGGACAAGGTCATCGGCATCAACCTCAACGGCGTGCTGTACGGCATGCGGTACCAGATCCCGGAGATGCTCAAGGCGGGCGCCGGCGAATCCTCGATCGTGAACATGGCTTCGATCCACGGCACGGTCGCCGCGCTCGGCAACGGCGCGTACACGGCCGCCAAGCACGGCGTCGTCGGCATCACGAAGAACGCGGCGGCCGAGTACGGCCCCGAGGCGCTGCGTATCAACGCGGTCGGCCCCGGCTACATCGAGACTCCGCTGCTGGAAAACCTCCCAAAGGAGGCGTACGACGCCCTTGCCGCCAAGCACCCGCTCGGGCGCCTCGGCACTTCCGACGAGGTCGCGAACCTGGTGATCTTCCTGCTCTCGGAGGCCGCCTCGTTCATCACTGGTGCCTACTATCTGATCGACGGCGGCTACACCACCGTCTGATCCTGCGCGCGGCCCCAGGTGCGCCTCAGGGGTGCGCCCGAGAGGGTGCGCCAAGGGCCGGTCAGGCCGGCGCGGGCCCCAGGTCCTCCGGCACCGGCGCGCCCCTGACCAGGCCGGCATGTGACGCCGCGGCGTTGGCGGAATCGAGGATCTCCAGTTCGGAGGTACGGAGCTCAGCCGCCAAGGCCGCGACGTCGCGGAACTCCGGGGAGGCGTCGCGAATGGCCGTGCGGTCGTGCGCAACCTTCACCGGCACCTTCCGGCCCGCTCCGGGCCCGGTGCCGAGCAGGACGTCCACCCAGCCCCGCTGCAGCGTGACACGGTGGAGCGGCTGGTGGCGCCGCACGCCGAGCGTGGTGGTGGTGGCGAGCATCGCATCGGCGACGGCGTCGGCGGCCGCGTGCGGCGCGAGCGCATGCAGCGTGTGCGCGGGCCGGCCCCGCTTCATCGTGATCGCCGAGAGCCACGCATCCAGCGCGCCCGCCGCGAGCAGCGCCTCGAGGACGCCGGGCCACAGCCGCGGATCCAGATCATCGACGTTGCATTCCAGTTGATGCACCACGTCCGGGGAGCCGCCGCTCCCCGCCGCCGTCATACCGTGGCCGCTCCCCGTCCGCCGCCCGACGACGACGCGCACCACGTTCGGATGATCCGCGAAATCCTTGGTTCCCGCACCCACGCCGACGGCGTCGCCCACCATCGCCGGAATCGGCCCGGATTCGCGGGCAAGCGCACGGATCAGCGCCATACCCGTGGGAGTGGCCAACTCGCCGACGCCTCCGGCGCCGGTGCCAGCGCCGGTGCCGGAACCGGCACCAGCGTGCGCGTGCCCGCCGGCATCGCCGTGGCTGTGCTCATGAACGTGTCCGTGTCCCTGTCCATCTCGGTGGCTGTGGGCGTGGCTCTGGCCGCCGGCATCGCCACCGGCGGCACCACCTGCATCTGCGTCTGCCCCGCGATCCTCGCCGGAGACCACCGGCCACCCGAGCGCCAGTTCGGCAACTGCGGGAACCGGGACCGGGATGCGGCCGTGGGCGGCGCGCACGAATCCGGATCCGAGAGCGACCGGTGAGGCCACCACGTCGTCGACCCCGAGAAGCCGGACGGCCTCGCAAACGCCCACGGTGTCCGCGATCGAGTCCAACGCCCCGACCTCATGGAAATGCACATCCTCCGGCGAGGTCCCGTGCACGTGCGCCTCGGCGATCGCCAGACGCTCGAAGGCGCCGTACGCGCGCTCGCGCGTTTCGCGCGTGAGTTCCGCCCCGAGGAGCCGCTCGCGGATCGACCTCCAGGTTCGGTGCGGCGGGTCCTCGACCAGCACGTCGACATGCACCTTTGTCGCACGCATCCCGGCGCGGGTCACGGTCTCGGCCCGGAGCCGGACCGATCCGGGAACCACCGAGTCAACAGCCGACTGGATCGCCTCAAGCGGCGCGCCCGCGTCCACGAGCGCGCCGAGCAACATGTCTCCCGCGACGCCGTTCGAGGCGTCGATCCACATCGTTTTCCCTGCGCCCACCACGTTCTCCCTGCTCCTACTCGCCCTGCCGGGACACCTGCCGTGGCGCCGCTATCTGCGCCGCGAGGTGCCCCGCACCGTAGCCATTGTCGATGTTCACCACGCCCACGCCCGGCGCGCACGCGTTCAGCATCGTCAGCAGGGGCGCGAGCCCTCCGAAGGCGGCGCCGTAGCCGACCGAGGTCGGGCACGCGACCACAGGCGCAGACACCTGACCCGCGACCACACTCGGGAGCGCTCCGTCCATGCCCGCGACGACGACGACAGCCGCCGCCGAACGCAACAGGTCCATGTGCTTCAGGATCCGGTGCAGCCCCGCGACGCCGACGTCGGCGAGCAGGGTCACACGCCGCCCCAGATACTCCGCAGTGAGGGCTGCCTCGCGTGCGATCGGGAGGTCGGACGTCCCGGCGCAGGCGACAACCACGTGCCCGCCGCTCGGATCCGGCCGCTCGGGTGGCCAAGCCAGCAGACGGGCCTCGGAATCGTAGAAGGCGTCCGGCAGAACCGAGTGGATGACGGCGGCCCGCTCCGGATCGGCACGCGTGAACAGCGTGGTCACCGGCTCCTGCCGTTCGGACAACGCGATCGCGATCGCCCGGAGTTGCCCCGCAGACTTCGATTCCGTATAGACCGCCTCGGGGTAGCCGCGGCGGAGCACCCGGTCGTGGTCGAGATCGGCGATCCCGGCCAGTGGGTCGAGAGCGGCAGCGGGGTCCCCGCCCTGCGCGCGGTCAATGCCAACGGCCGAGAGCTCACGAGTCATTGCGCCGTCCGATCACGTGCAGCGTGAAAGCGCCCGACTGCAGCCCTGCGAGATCCATGGTGACGTGCCGGTACCCGGCCGCTCGCACGCCGTCGACGACGCGGGCACGCACCCGGGGCGTTGCGAGGCGAACGAGATCCGCGGCGGGCACCTCGATCCGGGCGATCTCACCGTGGTGGCGTACTCGCGCCTCCGGGAAGCCGGCCTCGATCACCGCGTCCTCGGCGTCGTCGATCTGGCGGAGGAGTTCGGGGGTCACCTCCACGCCGTGGGGGACGCGGCTGGCCAGGCAGGGCGAGGCGGGCTTGTCCGCGACCGAGAGGCCGAACTCCCGGGCCAGCTTGCGCACGCCCTTCTTGTCGATCCCGGCGGCGGCGAGGGGCCGCAGCACACCGAAGTCGCGGGCGGCGGCAGCGCCGGGACGATCGATGCGGTCGACGTCGGAGGAGTTCTCGCCGTAGGCGATCGCCGCGAGACCGAGCTCGGTGGCCGTCTGCCCTGTGAAGCGGGTGAACATCTCCGTGCGGCAGTGGAAGCAGCGGTCCGCCCTGTTGGCGCGGTAGTCCGGGATGTCGGTCTCGAACGTGGCAACCTCGGCCAGTTCGACGCCGATCTCTGCCGCGGTCTCGCGTGCCGCGCGCAGTTCACGCCTCGCAAGCGACGGCGAGACCGCGATGAGCGCCACCACAGCCTCCGGCCCGAAGGCCTCGACGGCGAGCACAAGCACGACCGCAGAGTCCACCCCTCCGGAGAACGAGACGCCGAGACGGCGGCCGGGGCCGTACGGAACGGCGTCGGGAGGACTCATCGCCGCGATGGCCGATTGAGCGATGTCACTCAGCGGGACCTGCGGAATTGGTGATACGACGTTGGACACCCCCTAATTGTGCGGTCTTTTTCGGCCGATGGGTAGCATGGTGCCGTGTTCCGAGACCGCACGAAGAAGGAGCTCGCCATCATGGTGTGCCTGATCGTGCTGGGTGGACTGACGGTCTGGATCGTGGATCTCCTGTTCTGACGCTGTTTTCGCGCTGTTGTTACGCGTGTTCTCACGCGCCGTTCGATCGCCGAAAGGGCATCGATTCGGCCGCAGTTCGGTGCAGCCACTTGCCAGCGGAGGCGCTTCTCGGCACCTTTGAGTCATGACGTCCAACGGCACCGTGGCCGGTCTCGGCCCTTCCCTGGCACCCGCGCGCAGACGCGCGGCCGCAACCAACCCGTTCGTCAGGGTCATCTCGATCCTGGTGCTCGCTTTCCTCACGCTCACCGGGTGTACCACCGTTCACAGCGGGGTGGACGAGGGCGCCGTCGTCACCGAGGAGTACGCGCCCGCCGCGGAAGGACGCGTTGAGTTCCCGTACTTCGGCGACGGCGCCGAGCAGTCCGCCGCGGACGCCGCAGCGGGCGGCACGACTGCGCCCACGGCGCTCTCGCCGGATGCCGTGATGATCACCAGAGGCCAGGCGAGCGTCCGGTCGGACGATCCCAATGCGTCGTCGGACGCCTTCGTGGACGTTGTGACGGAACTCGGCGGGCGCGTGACCGAATCCTCGAGCGAGACGAGTGGTGATCGCCCCAGGGTGAGCGTCACCGCGCGCGTGCCGGCGGACAGGTACCAGGACCTCGTGGATCGCCTCGAGGAGTTCGGCGAGGTGGTCTCGCACAGTTCCACCTCGGAGGACGTGGGGCAGCAGGTCGCGGACCTGGAGGCCCGCCGCGTGGCGTTGGAGGCGTCGATCGGGCGGCTGACCGAGCTCATGACGGCGGCGGAGACCACGGCCGATCTCATCGAGGCCGAGACGCAGCTGACGTGGCGTCAGGCCGAACTGGACTCGCTCAACGCCCAGCTCACGTGGCTCGCGGACCAGGTCTCGATGTCGACACTCACCGTGACGTTCGCCACGCACCCGGTCGAGATCAGACCGCCGGCGGACAACCCGTTCGAGCGGGCGTGGGAGATCCTGCTCGACTCGCTGAAGGGCATCCTCTACGTGTTCGTGGCCGTGTTGCCGTGGATCGTCCTGATCGGCGCGGCGGTCTGGCTGGGCATCGCACTCGTGCGGCGGCGCCGGGCACGGATGGCGCAGGAGGTTTCGGATGAGTTGCCGGCCGGCAAGGGCCGCGAGGAGCACGGAGGTCCCCCCATCAGCTAGCCTCGTCTCGATGTACCGACGAGACGACGACCCCGGATTCCCCCAGGCGGCCGCCCTGGACTGGCGTTCTTGGGCATCTGTTGACACCAGAATTGCCGGTGCCGAAGCCGTCGGAGCCAGATCCCCCAACAGTCTCGCCAGGTAAACGATGTCATTTCTCAGCAAGGAAGCCTCCGTGGCCCGGCCCGGCTACAGTCGTTGGCTCATTCCTCCGGCCGCACTGTGCGTGCACCTGTGCATCGGTCAGGTGTACGCCCTGTCTGTTTTCAAGGTGCCGCTGGAGCATCACTTCAACGCGTCGCACACGGCGATCGGATGGATCTTCTCGCTGGCAATCGCGATGCTGGGAACGTCGTCGGCGATCTTCGGAACATGGGTCGAGCGAAACGGACCGCGCAAGGCCATGGTCGTCTCCGCTGCGTGCTGGTCATCCGGCTTCCTCATCGGCTCACTCGGCATTGCCACGCATCAGCTCTGGCTGCTCTACCTGGGCTATGGCTTCATCGGTGGCATCGGTCTCGGAATCGGATACATCTCACCCGTCTCCACGTTGATGAAGTGGTTCCCTGAGCGGCCCGGACTCGCCACCGGAATGGCGATCATGGGTTTTGGCGGCGGAGCGCTGTTCGCGGCGCCTTTCTCCACCTTCCTCATGGAGCGTTACGATCCGAGCTTCAACTCCGCCGTCGACGGCTCGTACGCTGCCGGATCCGCCGTGTGGAAGACCTACCTCACCCTCGGCATCATCTACGCCATCGTGATGCTGATCGGTGCGGCGCTGGTCCGGATCCCCCGCGGCTTCGAGGACGACGACCACGCCGGGCACATACCCGGTCATGGAGGAGCGCTCGTCCGGACCTCGAAGGCGGTGAGAACCCCCCAGTTCTACTTCTTGTGGATCATTCTCTTCTGCAACGTCACTGCCGGCATCGGCATCCTCGAGAACGCCGGGCCCATGATCCAGGACTTCTTCCGAGAAGGTGGTGAAACGCCGGTGACCGCAGGAATGGCCGCCGGCTTCGTGGGACTGCTGAGCCTCGCGAACATGTCCGGGCGTTTTGTGTGGTCGAGCCTCTCGGACAAGATAGGAAGGAAGCCCGCCTACGTCACGTACCTCGGCGGTGGGCTCCTGCTGTATCTCACCTTGGCGCAACTCGGATCGCGCGGCATCGCCCTTTTCGTCACTACCGCGTTCCTGATCCTGACGTTCTACGGTGGCGGTTTCGCAACCATTCCTGCGTACCTGAAGGACCTGTTCGGGACTCTCGAGGTCGGCGCCATCCACGGACGGCTCTTGACCGCGTGGTCCGCCGCAGGCATTGCCGGCCCGCTCATCATCAACAGCACGCTCGACAAAGCCGGCGTGCCGGGGACACTCCAGGCCAGTGATTACACGTCCGCGTTCATGGTGATGGTCGGAATTCTGGGGGTTGGCTTCATCGCCAATCTGCTCGTGAGGACGGTCCCGGCACGGTATCACGAACCCAACTATCGCGAGCGCCACCTGCAGCGCATGGCAGCCGCCTCCGAATTGGCGGACAAGACGAGCGGAGGACAGTGACGTGCTGCAGACAGAACCCAGGACCCCCTCGAACGATCCCGATGAAGAGATCCGCCCGACTCCGTGGTGGGCCATTGCCGGGGCATGGCTCCTGGTGAGCGCACCCCTCGCCTACGGACTCTGGGAGACGATCCTCAAGGCCATCAATCTGTTCGGGGGCTGACGCCAGAGAATGCCGGGCGCGCCTGACGCGGTTCGATGCCGGGCGTCGGCAAAGACGGGCGCCCGGCCGAGCGCCGCGTAGGCTTCCTGCCATGACCACGCACGAGGATCTCGCTCCCGCCACCACCCTCGTCCACGGTGGCCGCCCGCCCCGCTCCGACGGCATGCCGGCCACCACACCCGTGCACCTCCAGTCGATCCAGCAATCCTCCGGCGTCCCCGGCCCGCACGACTCGTTCTACGGCCGCTACGGCAACCCCTCGTGGGAGGGCCTCGAATCGGTGCTCGCCACGCTCGAAGGCTCGCCCGTCAGTGCGGTGTCCTTCTCCTCCGGAATGGCTGCCATCGCCGCCTCCTTCGCCACCTTCCTTCCCGACGGCGGCAAAATCGTCCTCCCGCGTCACGCCTACCTCGCCACGATCGCCATGGCGACGGACCTTGCCGAGCACCGGGGCATCGAGGTCGTGCAGGTCGACATCGCGGACACCGATGCCGTCATCGCCGCCCTCGACGGCGCCGCCATGCTCTGGATCGAGTCGCCCACCAACCCCATGCTCGAGGTCGCGGACATTCCCGCCCTCGCCGCCGCGGCCCACGAGGCCGGCGCATTCGTCGTCGCGGACAACACTTTCGCCACGCCACTTGTGATGCGCCCACTCGAGCACGGGGTTGACGTCGTCGTGCACTCCGTGACCAAGTACCTCTCGGGACACTCGGACCTGGTGATGGGCGCGGTGGTGCCGTCGACCGCGGAGCAGCGCGAGGCACTGGTCGCACACCGCACGCTCTACGGCGCGATTCCCGGACCGGCGGAGTCGTTCCTGGCGCTGCGGGGGATGCGCACGCTGGCGCTGCGCGTCGAGCGCGCGCAGGCGAACGCTGCGGAACTCGCGGCGCGGCTCGTTGGGCATCCGGCGTTGCGGGAGGTCAGGCACCCGTCGCTCGCGGCCGATCCCGGCCACGCCCGCGCGGCGCGCCAGATGGACGGCTTCGGCGCCGTCATCGGCATCAGAGTGCGTGGGGGAGCGAGGGCGGCCGACGCCGTCGTGGGCGCGACCCGGCTCTGGCTGCCCGCCACGTCGCTCGGCGGGGTCGAGTCGAGCCTGGAGAGGCGCCGGCGGCTCCCCGCGGAGATGGTTACGGTGCCTGAGGACTACATCCGGCTCTCGGTTGGCATCGAGGACGTGGACGACCTCTGGCACGACCTCGACGCCGCTCTGCGCCTCGGCCCGCGCCTCGGCCCGCGCGTCGGCCCGCGCGTCGGCCCGCGCGCTGCCCTCTGATTCCAGACTGGCCCCTTCACCGCCGCGTCCCGGACTTCCCGGAGGCCTCGCCCCCGCGCGCTGTCCCGTCGCCTGCTCGCTCGCCGCGTCGCGGACTTCCCGGAGGCCTCGCCCCCGCGCGCTGTCCCGTCGCGTCCCCGCGCAATCCGAGGGCAAACCCACATCTTGAGCTTCCGGAGCGTGCTCGGGAACCCCCTTTTCCTTCGGGGCCCGGAACCGGCCCGCTGGGGAACTTGGCACCTCGTCTTGCCGCTTGCGTGGTGTCGCTGGGGAACTTGGGACTGCCTTCGGGGTCTGGTACCTGGCGGCTGGGGAACTTCGCACTTCGTCTTGCCGCTTGGGTGGTGTCGCTGGGGAACTTGGGACTGCCTTCGGGGTCTGGTACCTGGCGGCTGGGGAACTTGGCACCTCGTCTTGCCGCTCACGCGGCGTCGCTGGGGAACTTGGCAACGCGTCTGCTACCCCGAGGTCGCTTCTTGGGGAACTTCAGACCTCGACTATGGGGTGGGATGTTCCCCAGCTCCCGCCAGATCGTCCTGAATGGGGTTCGAGTTTCCCCAGCGGCGGTGTCCGGCCGGGTTCGCGGCGTGGGGGCGCACGTTCGTCACATGAGGGCGCACGTCCGTCACATTGGCGAAATCGGGGCGCACGTTCGTCACAAGATGGCTGGCGTTCGTCACGATGGCGCAGTGACGTCACTGCGCCATGGTGACGATCGTGCGCCCTCAGCATTCTGCGTGTGACGTTCGCACGCCATGCCGTGACGAACGTGCGCCCTCATGTGACGTTCGTGCGCCATCAAGAATCCCGTGTGACGATCGTGCGCCCTGATGTGACGATCGTGCGCCCTGATGTGACGTTCGTGCGCCCTGATGTGACGTTCGTGCGCCCCGGCGGTGCGGGTTTGGGAGGGGTGTGACGTTCGTGCGCCATGCCGTGACGGACGTGCGCCCTTCCGTGACGATCATGCGCCCTCGGTGCAGGGCTGGGGAGTCGATGTGACGACGGTGCGCCCTGAATGAGGTCGGTGTGACGATCGTGCGCCCCGATCTGACGATCATGCGCGGCGGCGTCAGGGGCTCGAAGGGGTGGGTGTGACAGACGTGGGCCCCGGTGAGATGCGCGAGCTGCGCGATTCGGCGGGGTGCGGGGCAGGCCGGACGTGGGTGCGGGGCAGGCCGGACGTGGGTGCGGGGCAATCCGGGCGTGGTGCGCGATGCACAGTGCGCGATGCACGACGCACAGTGCGCGACGCACAGTGCGCGATGCACGACGCACGACGCACAGTGCGCGATGCACGGTGCACGATGCACGGCGCCCGGTGTACGTTTGGCAGGTTCCTGCCAACAAGTCAGGATTCACCCCAAACGATGGCAACTATTGCCACTTCTTCGGACGTTTGCGCAGTTCAGAGCGGCTGGTATCGCGGACCACACCCCTCAACCCGGGCATTTCTCAGGCGCCTTCCATATCGTATGACCATGACGATTCAACTACCGCAGCAGCTCGAGAGGCTCGATGACACCCTCCCCGGTGTCCGCTCTCGCGTAGTGCTGGGTTTCGTCTTCTCTTTGATCATCGCTCTGGGCTCGTGGGGTTCGGGCGCCGTGCTCGAGCCGTACATCGCGAGCCTTGCCCCCGGATTCGAACTGACCTCGCGCACCGGAGGTTCCCCTCTCGCGGCCACGATCACCATGGCCGGGCTCGTGGGCATGGTGTGGGTCTGGTGGGGCCTGCGCAACCGCGGCGTCACGGCCTCCCAGTGGGCGTGGATCATTCTGCTGTGGGCCGCGCCCCTCCTGATCGCCGCCCCGCTCCAGAGCCGCGACATGTACTCGTACGCCGCTCAGGGTCAGCTCCTCCATGAGGGTCTCAGCCCCTACACGAACGCAGTGCGTGACATGGACTCGGACTGGGTGAGGCACACGTCGGCAGTCTGGCTGGTCTCTCCCTCGCCCTACGGGCCGTTCTTCCTCATGATCGCCCGAGCCGCCGCCATGATCTCCGGCGGCAACATCCTGGTCGCGCTGGCGGTCTTCCGGCTCAGCGCCGTCGTCGCGCTCGTGGCCACCACCTGGGGAGTCAGCGAGATCTCGCGCAGGCTCGGCCTCGCGCCGGAACGCGCCTCCATGATCGGCTGGCTCGCGCTCGCGAACCCTTTCGTCCTCACTCAGGTAGTTGCCGGCGGCCATAACGACGCCCTCACCACCGCACTCATCGTGGTGGCCGTGCTGTTCGCCTGGAACAAGCGGCTGGCCGCGGCGAGCATCGCCGTCGCCCTCGCTGCCATGGTGAAGGTGACCGCCGTGATCGCGCTGCCCTTCGTGGCGCTGTTGTGGCTTGTCGTCGCCCGGCCCGTCACGTTCCGCAACCTCGTCTCGGCCCTGCTGCGTTCGGTCGGGTACGCAATGATCCCCGCAGTGCTTCTCAGCCTCGGTCTCGGACTCGGCTTCGACTGGGTGATCCCGGTCGACGGCCTGGAGGAAGGTATCTCGCCGTCGCTGGTCAGCGCTGTGGGCGTCGTCATCGGTACGCTCGGCGGGTTGCTCGGCGGAGGATTCGCGGCAGTTGAGTCCACGGTCGCGATCGCGCAGAGCCTCGGCGTGCTCGCGATGATGGTTGCGCTCGTGGTCACATTCGTCGTGCTTGCAGGACGGGTCCTCGTGGACGCCGGCGGCCGTTCCGCAGCAGACCCCGGCGGCGTTTCCGCAGCGAACACCGGCTGGGACACCACCGCCACCATCGAGCGCATCATTCAGGGCCTCGCGGTCGGGCTCACGATCACTGTCGCCCTCGCGCCGACCATCCGCGTCTGGTACATCCTCTGGTTCCTCCCCGTCGCCGCGCTGGTACTGACGGAGAAGCGACTGATCACTGCCCTCGCGGTGCTGACCACGTTCGCCACCATCTGGGTCCTCCCCGACGGCAACTCCGTCAACTTCCCCGCCCTCAACCCGATGTTCATCGTCATCGGCGTCGCGCTGATGGGGTTCCTCGTCTACCTGTGGCAGTTGTGGACCCGTAACCTGGCCGCGGACTCGAAGGCCGTAAGTTCCGCGATCCTCCGCGGCACCACCTCGGACCCGTCCCCCGCCACCGTCACCCCAGGTGAAGAAGGCCTGGTGACAGCCCGCAGCTGATTAGGCTCGGGTCCATGCTCCTGTCCGAACTCGCCCACGCGATCGGGTCCGCCGCGCCCACCGGCGCCGCCCGCGTCGAGATCCGCGGCGTCACCCACAACGCCGGTTGGGCCGAGCCCGGTGACGCCTTCGTCGCGATCCGCGGTGCCCGCGTGGACGGCCACACCTTCGCCGACGACGCCGCCCGCCGTGGCGCCATCGCCGTCATCGGGGAGGGCCCACCAGAAGGCTGGACCACGCCACTCCCGTACATCCTCGTCGACGACGCCCGCGCCGCTCTCGCCGACGCCGCCGCCGTCCTCGCAGGTGATCCGTCCAAACGCCTCGACGTCGTCGGCGTGACCGGCACCGACGGCAAGACCACCACCAGCTGGATCATCCGGTACCTGCTGCGGGCGGCCGGCCGGGCCACCGGCCTGCTGTCGACCGTTGGCTACGAACTGCCCGACGGCGTCCTGCGCCAATTCCCACAGCACTTCACCACCCCCGAGGCGCCCCAGGTCCAGGAACTGCTGAGCACAATGGCCGATTCCGGCGCCGACGCCGTCGTCCTCGAGGCGTCCAGCCACGCGCTCGCCCTCGACCGCGTGCGGGCGGTCTCCTGGGATGTCGCCGTGTGGACGCAGCTGACGCGCGAGCATCTGGACTTCCACGGCGACATGGACGAGTACTTCGCGACCAAGCGGGCCCTTGTCGAGAGATCGCCGTTCGCAGTCCTCAATGCGGACGATCCCTGGTCGGATCGGCTCCGGGGCGTCGCGCCCGCGGAGACCACCTACGGGCAGGCCGAGGCGCCGGCCGAGTGGCACGCCCGCGATGTCGTCGAGGCGGTGACGGGACTCGAATTCGCCCTCACATGCCCCGACGGCGAATTCGCGGTGCGGCTGCCGATGCTCGGCCGGTTCAACGTCTCGAACGCGCTCGCCGCGCTCGCCGCCGTGCATCGCCTCGGCGTCGGGGCGGCGGAGGCGGTGGAGGCGCTTGCCGCGTTCCCCGGCGTTCCCGGCCGAATGCAGTTGCTGCCGGCGACGGACCTGCATGTGGTCGTGGACTTTGCGCACACGCCCGGCTCCCTGCAGAAGGCGCTCGCCGCCCTGAGGGAGGTCGCTCCGGCGGAGCTGTGGGTGGTTGTGGGGGCGGTCGGCGGCAACAGAGACCCCGGGAAGCGTGCGCCGATGGGCGAGGCGGCGGCGCGGCTCGCGGACCGGGCGGTCTTCACCGAGGACGATCCTCGCGATACGCCACTGGCCGAGATCCTCGCCGAGATGGAACGCGGGGCTGCCGCCGCGGGCCGGCACAATTATGTCTCGGTCCCGGACCGCGGCGAGGCGATCCGGCACGCGATCAGCGAGGCGGCCCCGGGCGCGGTGGTGTTGCTCGCGGGCAAGGGGCCCGAGGACTTCATCCTTCGCTTCGACCGGGAGGACCCGTGGGACGAGACCGAGGTGGCCACGGCGGCGCTGGCGGCGAGAGCGGCGCCGGCGGCCGGCGCGGAGCACGCCACCAGCCGGCCACCAGCTAGCCGAGGTGACGCCGGATCACATCCCTGATCTCCGGCGCCTTGTGGGTCTCGAGGGGCGCGCACACCGCCTCGTGTGGGAAGCCGCTGCCGCGGATGAAGAACCGGGTCATGTGCTTGCCGGGCGCCGGCCGCTTCGGCACCACCACCGCATATTGGAGGTCCTTGTGCATCTCGACGCCCGCCCTCTCGATCTCGCTCCAGCGGAGGTCCCAGGAACCGGTGCGGCGGATGCCGTCGTCGTCGGCGGTGACACCCGCCCGCGCGAGTGCGAACGAGGGACGCAGGATGACGGTGATGACGAGCAGGACAAGCATGACGTCCACGGCCAGCGGAACCCAGCTCGCGGTGAGCGCGTCCATGGCGCCCACGTACGCCAGACCCGCGAGCGCCGCGACCGCCACCCACCGGAGAATCTGGAACGGCAGGTCCTTTGCGTACGACGTCACGGACATGACCCCATTTGAGCACACCGCGCGTCACCTTAGACTTGGCGCGTGAAAGCCGCGCAGCTCGACCTCGTCGTCACCCTGTCAGCGCCGACTCTGAGCCCGCACGGCTCGCATATCGTGGTCGCCGCGAGGCATCCGAGCTTCGCGGCGGATGCCTACGTGGGCCAGCTCTGGGAGATCGACACCGCTGACGGCGCCGCACCCCGGCGCATCACCGCCGGTGTCCTCGACTCGCTGCCGCGATACAGTCCGGACGGCACCATGATCGGGTTCCTGCGTCAGGATGAGAAGGGCCGGAGACAGTTCGCCGTGGTCGACGCGTGTGGCGGGGAGGCCCGCGTCCTGACGGCGCTGCCTCTCGGCGTGACCGACTTCGTGTGGGATCGCGCGTCCCTCAGGGTCGCCCTCGTCGCGCCGATTCCCGAGGAGGGTCGGTACGGGACGCTCGACGGCGTCGACGCCGGCAAGGAGGACCCCAGGCGTATCACGGGTAACCAGGTCAGGGAGAACGGCCGCGGCTACATCGCAGATCAGCCTCTCGGCATCGTTGTCATGCGCGTCCCGCCTCTCGAGGAGGAGCCGTGGGTGAAGCCGGTGGGCCGCGGGGCGGCAGCGCTCGCCGCCGAGGGTGGCGAGGAATCCGGGGACCCGAACGTGTTCGGAGGCGCGAACGGCATCCCGTTCAAGGTGCTCGTGACGCCGGAGGGCCGCGACGCCGTCGATCCGGAATTCTCGCCCGACGGCGAGTGGCTCTACTTCACCGCCGCCCTCCACGACGAGCGCGACGAGGACCTGCGCACCATGATCCACCGGATGCGGCTCAGGGGACCGATCGGGCCACAGGAGGTGCTCGGCGTCATCACGCAGGACGAGGCGGAGAACGCGTACCGGGACAAGTGGCAGCTGGTTGTGAGCGATCCGGAACGTGCATACTCCGGCGCGCGGTTCTCCCGGGACGGGGAGACTCTCTACATGTTCGGGCTGGACCTCGGAGAGTCGGGGCGGGACTTCGTGGCGCGGCAGGCCGGCGTGTTCGCCCTCGACGCCGCCAAGATCGGCGCAAAGAAGCCGAAGGCGCCGCGGGAATTGACGGACCGGGACACGACCGACTACGGGGTCATCGGAGCGCGGCTGATCCCGTACGGGGAGAGCGCGATCGCTGCGATCGCCCGGGTCCGGGGTTCGGGCGAGCTGCACTCGATCACGCCCGAAGGCAAGGTCAAGAAGCTCGTCGAGGGCAAGCGCGTCGTCACCGGGGCCGACTCTGCGGACCGCATGCTTGCGGTGTCGGTCACTGACCCGACGACGCCGGGCGAGCTCAGTCTTGTCGAGCGGATCAACGGCGCGGGCGTCCTCCGTTCTCTCAGCACATTCGCTGCCCAACTCAACCGCGAGACGCGCGTGGTGGCGCCGCGCGAACTTTCCGTGAAGGCCTCCGACGGCTACCACGTGCACGGCTGGCTGTTCATGCCCGAGGGCGAGGGCCCGCACCCGGTGCTCCTCAACATCCACGGCGGCCCGTTCGCCGAGTATGACTGGTCCTGGTTCGACGAGGCGCAGGTGTACGCGGAGGCGGGCTACGCCGTCGTGCAGTGCAACCCGCGCGGTTCCGCCTCCTACGGACGCGCGCACGGGCTCGCCATCAAGGAGAGGATGGGCACGCGCGACTACGAGGACGTTCTCGACTTCCTGTGCGGGGCGCTGAAGTCCGAGAAGTCGCTCGACAAGAGCCGGCTCGGGATTCTCGGCGGCTCGTACGGCGGGTACCTGACTGCGTGGACGATCGCGCACGACCACCGATTCAAGGCCGCCGTGGTGGAGCGCGGCTACTTGGACCCTGCTTCGTTCGCCGGCACGTCGGACATCGGCTGGTTCTTCTCCGATGAGTACATGGGCACGGACCCGGACCGGGTGGCGGCGCAGAGTCCGATGGCCGTCGTCGACGACGTGAAGACGCCAACCCTCGTCCTGCACTCCGAGCAGGACTGGCGCTGTCCCATCGAGCAGGCGCAGCGGTACTTCGCGCGCCTGCGCGCGAACGGCGTCGAGACGGAGATGCTCGTGTTCCCCGGTGAGAACCATGAGCTCTCGCGCTCGGGGACGCCGTGGCACCGGCGGCAGCGGTTCGAGGCGATCCTGGAGTGGTTCGGGCGCTATCTCCCGGTTCGGGACTGACGCCCCGTGCTATAGCCTCGGCTGACATGTCTTCCCGTTGGCAGTTCTGGATCGACCGCGGCGGCACGTTCACGGATATCGTCGCCCAGCGGCCCGATGGCACGCTTGTATCGCGCAAAGTCCTCTCGGAGGACAGCGCCAACCCGCCGCGCTACAGGGACGCGGCGGTCGCGGGCATCCGGATCCTCATGGGCGTCGGGCCCGCGGACCCGATACCGGTGGAGCAGATCGAGATCGTCCGGATGGGTACCACGGTCGCGACCAACGCGCTGCTGGAGCGCACCGGTGAGCCGACGGCGCTGGTGATCACGCGAGGCTTCGCGGACGCGCTCCGGATCGGCTACCAGAACCGGCCGCACATCTTCGAGCGGAACATCGTGCTGCCGAGCATGCTCTACGAGCAGGTGGTCGAGGTGGACGAACGCGTTACGGCCGGCGGTGAGGTCCTGCGCGCACCGGACACGGATGCGATCGCCGGCCGGCTGCGCGAGGTGTGGGCGGACGGGATCCGGACGGTCGCCGTCGTGTGCATGCACAGCCACCTCTACCCGGAGCACGAGCAGCGGATCGGCAAGCTCGCGGCAGAGCTCGGCTTCGAGCAGATCTCGCTGTCCAGCGAGGTCAGCCCGCTGATGAAACTGGTGCCGCGCGGGGACACGGCAGTCGTGGACGCGTACCTTTCCCCGATCCTGCGGCGCTACGTGGATCAGGTGAGTGCGGAACTGCCCGGCGTGCGGCTGCTGTTCATGCAGTCCCACGGCGGGCTCACGGAGGCCCGGCACTTCCGCGGCAAGGACGCGATTCTGTCCGGACCGGCCGGCGGGATCGTGGGAATGGTGCGCATGTCGCAGCGGGCGGGCCTGGATCGGGTGATCGGCTTCGACATGGGCGGCACGTCCACGGATGTGTCCCACTTCGCGGGCGAGTTCGAGCGCGTTTTCCACTCCGAGGTGGCGGGCGTCCGGCTCCGGGCGCCGATGCTGGATATCAACACGGTCGCCGCAGGTGGCGGCTCGGTGCTGCACTTCGATGGCGCGCGCTATCGAGTTGGGCCGCACTCGGCCGGCGCGATGCCCGGACCCGCTTCCTATGGCTTCGGCGGGCCGCTGACCGTCACGGATGCCAACGTGATGCTCGGCCGGATCCAGGCGCAGCACTTCCCGGCAAGCTTCGGGCCGGCCGGGGATCAGCGGCTGGACGTGGAACTGGTGCGGCAGCGCTTCACCGCGCTGGCCGCGGAGATCGCGGCCGCTACAGGTGACAACCGCACGCCGGAGGAGGTGGCGACCGGGTTCTTGCGGATCGCCGTCGCGAACATGGCGAACGCGGTGAAGAAGATCTCGGTGATGAAGGGCCACGACGTCACCCGATACGCCCTGACCACCTTCGGCGGCGCGGGCGGCCAGCACGCGTGCGCGGTTGCGGACCTTCTTGGAATACGCACCATCCTGGTGCCGGCGATGGCCGGGGTGCTCTCGGCGCTCGGTATGGGGCTCGCGGATGTGACGGCGATGCGGGAGCAATCCGTCGAGGAGAAGCTGTCCGGCGAGCTCGTGCCGCGCCTCCGGGCTCTCGCGGCCGATCTCGAGTCGGCGACGACGGCGGAACTGACGGACGAGCGGGTGCCCGTGGGGCGCATGCACGTGGAGCGACGCGCGCACCTGCGCTACGACGGCACCGACACCGCCCTGCAGGTGCCACTGGGCGAGCCTGGAGCCATGCGTGCCCAGTTCGAGGCGGCTCACGAGCGGCTCTACTCGTTCCTGCTCGACCGTCCGCTGGTGGTGGAGGCGGTCTCGGTGGAGGCCGTCGGCCGGAGCAGCCGCGATCTGCCGATCGAGGCCGAGCAGGCCGCCGCCCCCGCGGCCCCCGATGAGCCGGCAATTGCTTCCGATGAGCCGGCAACCGCTCCCACCGCGGTCAAGCTCTACAGCCGCGGCGTCTGGCGTGCCGCTCCGCTCCACCGCCGCGACGGGCTGCGCACCGGCGCCGTCGTCGTCGGTCCCGCAGTGGTGGCGGAGGACAACGCGACCACCGTCGTCGACGAAGGATGGCGCGCCACGGTCACCCCGCTTGGTGACCTGCGCCTGGAGCGGATCGCCGAACGGCAGGTTGACGCCGTCCGAGCCACCGTGGACCCCGTCATGCTGGAGATCTTCAACAACCTGTTCATGAGCGTGGCCGAACAGATGGGCGTGCGCCTGGAGCAGACCGCGCAGTCGGTGAACATCAAGGAACGGCTCGACTTCTCCTGCGCACTCTTCGACGCCAGCGGCCACCTCATCGCCAACGCGCCCCACATACCGGTGCACCTGGGCTCCATGGGCACGAGCGTGCGCGAGGTGATCGCCCGCCGCGCGGGCACCATCCGCCCTGGTCAGACGTTCGCGGTGAACGACCCGTATCACGGCGGCACCCACCTCCCGGACATCACGGTCATCAGCCCGGTCCACGATCGCGACGGCCGCGAGGTGCTCTTCTGGGTGGCCTCTCGCGGGCATCATGCCGAGATCGGCGGAATCACCCCAGGCTCGATGCCCGCGAGATCGCGATCCGTGGACGAGGAGGGGATCCTTTTCGACACGTGGCTGCTCGCCGAGGAGGGCCGCTTCCGCGAGGACGAGACGCGCGCGCTGCTGACCGGCGGACCGTACCCCTCACGCAATCCGGACACCAACCTCGCCGACCTCCGCGCCCAGGTGGCCGCCAACGCGCGCGGCGCCCAGGAGGTGCACGCGATTATCGGGCACTTCGGGCTCGAGGTGGTGCAGGCGTACATGCGCCACGTCCAGGACAACGCCGAGGAGGCCGTCCGCCGCGTCATCGACACACTCGACGACGGCGAGTACGCCTACGAGACTGATTCCGGAGCGGTGATCCGGGTCCGAGTGCGGGCCGACCATGCGGAACGCTCCGCAACCATCGACTTCTCCGGCACCTCTCCCCAACTCGCGACCAACCTCAACGCGCCCGCGGCAGTGACCACGGCCGCGGTGCTCTACGTGTTCCGGACACTGGTCGGCGAAGACATCCCCCTCAACGACGGCTGCCTGCGGCCGATCGAGATCGTCCTGCCTGCGGCGTCGATGCTCTCGCCCGAATACCCGGCCGCGGTGGTGGGCGGGAACGTGGAGACCTCGCAGGCGGTCACGGGCGCGCTCTTCGGTGCCCTCGGAGTCATGGCCGAGGGCGCGGGAACGATGAACAACCTCTCGTTCGGCAACGCCGAGCACCAGTACTACGAGACGCTCGCGTCCGGATCGGGTGCCGGGCCCGGCTTCCACGGCACCGCCGTCGTCCAGACGCACATGACCAACTCCCGGCTCACGGACCCCGAGGTCCTGGAGTCGCGCTACCCGGTACTGCTCGAGTCGTACGGCATTCGCCGGGGCAGCGGCGGTGCGGGGCGCTGGAAAGGCGGCGACGGCGGAGTCCGCCGCCTGCGCTTCCTCGAACCCATGACCGTGAGCATGCTCTCCGGCCATCGCCGCGTGCCGCCGTACGGCATGGCCGGCGGGTCATCCGGAGCGCTGGGCCGGAACCTCGTCGAACGGGCGGACGGGGCCGTGACGGAACTGGCGGGCAACGTGGTGGCCGACCTGGATGTGGGTGACGTGCTCGTCGTCGAGACGCCCGGTGGTGGCGGATACGGGCAGCCGGAGCGGCGAGAGCGGCCGGAGTCGTAGCGCCGGCGTGTGATCAGCGCTTGTGGTAGTTCTCGACGACGCCGGCGATATCGTCCTTGAGGAGAGAGGGGATCGGCGAGACGAGCGCGTTCTTGGGGAAATGGCTACCCCAGAGATAGGCGGACGAGGCGTGACTGGGTGCTTTGGCGTCCTGCCGCAGGACTACAAGGTAGTCGCGTCCGTTGAAGTCGTCGATCTCGACGGCACTGATCTTTGACCACGGGAGGCTCCAACCCCGTCCGCCCTTGCGGGCGATCCCTCTGGCGTCGACCCTGACGATGGCGATGCGGGTCGTGTATGAACTCCATCCCTGGTAGGCGAGCACGACGGCGATGGTGAAGAAGATGATTGCTGTCGGTCCGTTTCCCACGACCACCTCTCGGACCGCCCACGCGAGTGTGAGGACGGCCACTCCTGTGAGGCCCCACATCATACGAGTATTCAACGGATCGGGTTCTGCGGTGATGATTGAGCCGGTGTCGTCGTCGGTTCTCACCGGTCCAGCGTAGCCGTGCGGTCGGCTCCGATGGCTCTCAACGGCGGCGCCGGAAGGCCACAAGTGCCGCGGTGACGGCGTCACGCTGATCGGCGGGGATGGGTGAGATCAGCGCGTTGGCCTGGAACGGATGGCCCCGAAGCTGGGTTGCGGAGCGGTGGTACATCGCGTTCTCATCCATCCGGACAACCACAAGATAATCGTTCTCCTGGTAGGACTCGACACTCGCGGACTTGATTTCCTTCCAGCGCAGCGACCAGCCCCACGGACCCGCGCGCTGGATCCCCAACTCGGCGACGAGAACGATCGACTGCCGTGCCTTGAATGAGTTCCACGTACGGTAGAGAAGGAACGCGCTGACGAGGCCCATCGCCACCGTTGCAGGGATGCTGTCCTGGAAGTAGATCCAGACCGTGAACGCGATCGCAATGATGGCCAGGCCCAGGTTGGTGAGCATCTCCCGGCGGGCGAGGCGGTCGGTCATCGTGGTGACGACCGGGCCCGCCGTGGCGCGCTTCTTGCTCTTCCGGGCGGCGGCCTTCTCTTCGTCGAGCACTTCCCTGGTGGCGTCGGAGAGGCGAATCCGGGAGGGGTCGAATCCGGGGTGGCCGGGCAGATGCCCGGCGATGTAGCGCTCGATCTCCACAGCGAGCTGGTCGAAGATCGGCAGGATGTAGCCGCCGGTCGGCAGTCCGCCGAGGTCTTCGTTGAGGTCCTGCGGTTTGTTGCGCCAGGTCCGGGACCAGTGCTTGACCTGGTTGTGGGGCACCACCACAAGCACCTGCTGCTTGTCGTACGGGTGGACCGCGGCGTACTCGATCTCCGACCAGGGGATCGACAGTCCGAAGCGTCCTTTCCGGTGGATGCCCTCCTTGTCGAGCCGAACCGTGGTTGGGATGGCCGGGGTGAGACGCCGTCCCATGACCAAACCCGGGATCGCGAGGAGCGCGATCCCGATCGCGACTTGCCAGGGTCCGTTCAGTGCCACGGCCGCCGCGACCGCTGCCGGCAGAGCCATCAGTGCCCACGAGAGCCTGTTGAACTGGCGAACGAGAAGGTCCGGTTCGTCGACGGATTCGATCGCGGAGGGAGCCATGACGGCAAGGCTACCTTTTTGCGGAGGGGCGCCGAACCGGCTCGGCGCGGGCGGCCCGGTGTGACATGGCCCGCGCGGACGGGAGGTCAGGATCGCGTCCGCCGACGTCGGTCTCGCGCAGCGGTCTAGGGTGATTGCCATGGCTTCGCCGCTGCTCCAGCACCTCGGCTCGATGATGAAGCTCGGGACCATCGGGTTCGGGGGAGGGTCCGCGCTCATCCCGTTGTTCGAGAAGGAACTCGTCCGCGACCGCGCCGTACTCGAGGAGGATGAGTTCATCCGGCACACAGTGGTTGCGAACGTGACGCCGGGAGGGCTGCCGACCAAGCTGGCAGCGCTGTCAGGGCTGCGTCTCGCGGGAGTAGCGGGTGGTGTTCTGGCCGGGTTCGTCACGACTCTTCCCGGCACCCTGATGGGTATCGGACTGGTTGCTCTGTTCGGGCTGCTCGGCGAGCGTGGTGTGCTCGTCATAGAGTTCGCCTCGGTCGGTATCTCGGCGTACGTGGTCGTGGTGCTGCTCGACTACGTGATCAGGATCGTGGGGACGGCGCCGAAACGGGGCGTCGCGCTGGCGATCGTCCTCGCCGTGGCGCTCGCGACGGGGCCGAACTCGCTCATCCGGCTTACGGGTCTGCTGATAGGCCGGGAGTGGGAGGCCGGGCTGCCGGAATTCGGCTCGGTGCAGATCGTGGTGCTCGCGCTCGCGATCATCGTTGGCTACTCGCTCCTCACGGGCTCGCGGCGCCGCTCGTCCGAACCTCGTCTCACCGCGGGCGCGGCCGGAGGGGATGCAGAAATTGGCGGAGAGCGGCCGCAATCCCTGGCGAGGCCCGCGCTCATCGTGACGGGCATTTTCGCGGGTCTCATGATTCTCGCCTTCGCGGGTTCCTGGGCGGTGGCAGGCATGCCGGGGTTGGTGTTCATGGGCCTCATCGCGCTCTCGATAGCCGCGACCTTCGGCGGCGGCAATGCCTACATCGGGATCGGAGCGGGATTCTTCGTCACCACGGGCATGATCTCCGCCGGGATGTACTACGGCCAACTCGTGCCGATCGCCAACGCGACTCCGGGGCCGCTGATCATGAAGCTCGCCGCCCAGATGGGCTGGGTGTTCGGCGTCGAGAACTACGGCTACGTCGCCGCCGCCGTGCTGGCGGCCTGCGCCCTCGTCCAGGGGGTCGGCGTCTCGAACGTCTTCGCCATGCTCGTCTTCGCGGGCTACGAGCGGTACGCGAACGCTCCGATCCTGCGCGATCTCGCGGTCTACATCCTGCCCGTCATCGGCGGGATGCTCATCACGACCGCGCTCGACATGTCGCACACCGCAGCCGTCCTCGGCGCGCAGGCGGGCCCACCGGTCACGGCCATGGCGTGGGCGTTCGTCGCACTCGTGGCGGTGAGCTGGTGGATCGTGCGGCGCTTCAGGATCATGGACCTGTGGATCATTCTGGGCGCGGGCGTCCTGACGCTCGGCGTGCTCGGCGCCATCGTCTGGGGCGCGTAGCCCTCCGCGCGCCCGGGCCTCAGTTCTCGCGAGGCGCGTCGGCCGCTGCGTGCGGCGCGTTGACCGCTGCGTGCGGCGCGTTGACCGCCACGCGCCGGAAGACCTCGGCCATCCGGCCCTCGGGCAGGCCCGCCCGCTGGGCCGAACCGAGAGCCGCCGTGCGAAGCCGCTGTTCGAGCGCGCCCTCGGGCATGAAACCGATCTGGGAGACATGCTTCTGAAGCGCCGCGACCTTCCGGTGGAAGACATCCGTGATGTCCACGGCATGGTTCGGCTCCGGATGACCCGAGAGCCACACCTCGGGCACCTTGTACGCCGCGAGGCCCTCCTCAGCGAAGAGTTCGGGCCACGCATGCGGGTTCTCGGAGGCCGGGTAGACCGCGCGGATCGTGGCCTCGCCCGCAGCCAGGTGGTCCGGATGCGACGCGTAGATGCGGTTCCAGTCGCGATCCGGTGACTGCGTGAGAATCCGCTGCGGCCGCACCTGGCGGATGATCCGGACGATGTCCCTCTGCAGGTCGTACGTCGGCTGCAGCCACCCGTCCCGGTGCCCGTCGAGGAACCGCACGTCCGTCACCCCGACGACTGCGGAGGCCGCGCGCTGCTCGGCCTCCCGCCTCGCAGACATCACGGACATGTCCTCGTCTTCGAGGCCGCCCTGATCTCCGCGAGTGCACACGACCAACGTCACTTCGAAGCCCTCGTCCGACCATGTGGCGAGCGTTCCGGCGGCGCCGAAGTCCGCGTCGTCGGGGTGCGCGACGACGACGAGCGCACGCGGCATGACGGGTCCCGGAGTGGTGGTCATGCGGACGATTCTATGCAAGCCGCCTGATGCCCGCCGCTCGCGGGCCTGCCCTCGGATTCCGGTGTCAGATGCAGCCGGGCCACCAGTGGCTCACGCCGTCCGTCCAGTTCACGCTCTTCGTGCTTGATGATCGCGAGGAGCATCAAGGCCTGCCCGGACATGCCGAGCACGGCCGAACCGATCGCCGTCGCGGGTCCTGCGGTGCCGAGCGAACCGGAGATCAGTACGACGCACGCAGCGAGAAAGGCGAGGATGCCGCCACCCGCCGCGAGCAGGCCGAGACCGCTGGCGAGGACGCCCACCACCGCGGCGGCGAGCGCCGCCAGGAGAACAGGGACGAGGAGCGCGCCCGCCGGCCCGACCACTGCGAACACGAGCGTGCCGAACCCGACCACGTAGATCCAGATCCAGCCCTTCTCATAGGTCAGGAAGGTCTCGTGCCGGAACGGCCAGAGCGCCGACCATTGTGCGCCCATGGCGAGGATCAGCAGACCGGACACTGCGGCGAGGCGGATCGAGTCCGTGAGGGCTTCGGCGGCGATGTCGGCGAGGAGCAGCAGTACGAGGCCGGCGGTCCACCAGCGCACAAGCCGCGAGCGCGGCGGATCCGTCGATACCCAGAGCATCTCGATCAGGAGCGGCAGGGCGAACCATGTGCTCACCAGCGCGAGTGCCGATCCGAACGGGAGCGCCACCAGGCGGATGAGCACAGCGACGAGGAAGACCACGAGGAGGATTCGTGCGGAGTGTCGCCGGGGGAGCACGTCACGAGCATAGCCCGGCGGTCATCGGCCGGTGACCGCGCTGAATTCGCCCCACCGTCCCCGCGTCCCGCACCGCCGATCAGAGGATGACGATCACCTGCACCAGCAGGATCTTCACGATGATCGCGAGGGCGAACAGGGCGGCGTAACCGGCCTCCACACGCTCGTCGCTCGTCCTGCTCGTCGCGTAGCCGAGGATGGCGGGCTGCCCGATGTATCCGGCGAAGGCCCCCGCCGTCCGCTGCGCCGAAAGACCCATCAGTCGCGCGCCCCCGAAGAACGTAACGGCGGACGCGAACACCACCGCAAATCCGATCGCAAGCACGGCCGCGCCCGTCGCAGAGAACGCCTGGCTCGCGAACGCCGGACCGTTCGCGAGACCGACGGCCGCGAGGAAGAGCAGGAGACCGATCTGCCGGACGGTGAGGTTCGCCGCCTGCGGCAGGTCCCACACGAGCGGGCCGCTGCGGTGCAGCGCGCCCAGGATCATGCCCACCACCAGCGGTCCCGCCGCCGATCCGAGCGAGAACGCGCCCCCGCCCGGGAGCGGCACCGAAATGAGCCCGAGCAGCAGACCGAGGGTCATGCCGATGCCGGTCGAGAGCGCGTCGATCTCGGAGACGCTCCGTTCGGAATCTCCGAAGAAGTGGATCGCGCGTGACATCTGCGAGGAGGGAACCACCGCCAGAACGCGATCGCCGGGCTCGAGGACGAGGTCGTCATCGGCGAGGAGGTCGAGGTCGCCGCGGCGGACGCGGGTGATGACCCCGCCGAGCTCGTCAGGGATGTTGATTTCGGCCACGGACCTGCCGTACAGCTCGGAGTTCGAGACCGTGAACCGTTTGAAGTCCACCTGGGCGCGCTGGTCGGTGAGGTCGGCCTCCGCGCGCCGCCCGAGGAACTCGATCGCACGGTCCACGTGGGCGGGCGCCCCCACCACCAGCACCTCGTCGCCGTCCTCGAGGTGCTCTCCGGGCGTGATGACGCGTGTGACGCCCTGCCGCCGGAGATAGGACATCTTGATGTTCTGATCAACCCATCCGGGGACCTCTCGCACGCTCGTGGCCCGTTCGACGACGGCGGTGATCGCGTGGATGCCTTCGCTCGCCATCGAGGGGGTGTCGCTGGTCTCGGGCCACCGGCGGCCGACGATGGTGGCGACGGCCAGGATCGCGAACACCACACCCACCGGATATCCGATCGAGTAACCGACTGCGGCATCCGTGCTGCCGGTCGCGGCCGTGGCGGCGGCCAGCGCGGGAGTGTTGGTGAGCGAACCCGCGAACGCACCCGCGACCATGCCGGGCGAGAGATCGAACAGCTTTCCCACGACGACGGCCACCACCGCCGCCACCACCAGGACCACGGTCCCGAGGCCGAGAAGTGGCGCCTGGCGCTTCAGATCACTGAAGAAAGTGGCGCCGGCAGCGATGCCCACCGTGTAGACGAACAGTGCGAGGCCCAGAGTCTGGACCAGAACCAGACCCTCGCCCAGACGGGGATCCAGCGCACCGACCGCCAGCCCGACGAACAACGCCCCCGCCGCGCCGAATCGCAGGGGACCGAACGGCACCTGCCCGAGCAGCGCGCCGAACGCGAGCACGAGCATGATGGTGAGGAGAGGGTTCGCAACGAGGACTTCGATCACGCCGCCAACGCTAGCTGTCAATGACGGCGGGGGAGCGCGGGTTTTCCCCAGTTGTGGCGCGCCGACGTTGTTGTCGGTGGTCTCTCGTAGGATCGAACAAAGATTCGAGAGTGGGAGGGGGAGCGATATGGATCCGAGGACGGCGGGGAGCGCGGCGACG